>NZ_JBQEPH010000003.1:0-523774 GCF_052045555.1 Labrys sp. 22185
GATCAGACGAGATCGAAGCGATCGGCGTTCATGACCTTGGTCCAGGCGGCGACGAAGTCGGCGACGAAGCGGGCCTTGGCATCGTCGCTGGCATAGACCTCGGCCAGGGCGCGCAGCTGGGAGTTGGAGCCGAACACCAGGTCGGCGCGGGTGCCGGTCCACTTCACCTCGCCCGTGGCGCGGTCGCGACCCTCGAACACGTCCTCGGCTGCCGAGGTCGCCTTCCAGGCCGTGCCCATGTCGAGCAGGTTGACAAAGAAGTCGGTGGTCAACACCCCCGGCCGGTCGGTCAGCACGCCGTGCTGGCTGCCGCCGGCATTGGCGCCGAGCACCCGAAGGCCGCCGACCAGCACGGTCAGTTCCGGCGCCGTCAGGCCCAGGAGCTGGGCCCTGTCGACCAGCAGCCCCTCGGCCGGCACGCTGTAGGTCGTCTTCAGATAGTTGCGGAAGCCGTCCGCCACCGGCTCCAGCACGGCAAAGGATTCCACATCCGTCTGTTCCTGGCTCGCATCGGTGCGGCCCGGCGCGAAGGGCACCGCCACGTCCTGCCCGGCCTGCCTGGCCGCCTGCTCGACCGCGGCATTGCCGCCCAGCACGATCAGATCGGCCAGCGAGACTTGTCTGCCACCGGCCTGCGCCGCGTTGAAGCCCTGCTGGATCTCCTCCAGCACGCCGAGCACCTTGGCCAGCTGCGCCGGCTGATTGACCGCCCAGTCCTTCTGCGGCGCCAGGCGGATGCGCGCACCATTGGCCCCGCCCCTCTTGTCGGAGCCGCGGAAGGTCGAGGCCGAAGCCCAGGCGGTGGAGACCAGCTCGGCGGTCGACAGGCCCGAAGCCAGGATCCTGGCCTTGAGCTCGGCCGCGTCCTTGTCGTCGATCAGGCCATGGTCGACGACCGGCAGCGGATCCTGCCAGATCAGCTCCTCGGCCGGAACCTCCGGGCCGAGATAGCGGGCGCGCGGACCCATGTCGCGATGGGTCAGCTTGAACCAGGCCCGGGCAAAGGCATCGGCGAAGGCGTCCGGGTTCTCGAAGAAATGCCGGGAGATCTTCTCATAGGCCGGGTCGAAGCGCAGCGCCAGGTCCGTGGTCAGCATGGAAGGAGCATGGCGCTTGGAGCGGTCATGCGCATCCGGCACCGAGCCGGCACCCGCCCCATGCTTGGGCTGCCACTGATGGGCACCGGCCGGGCTCTTGGTCAGCTCCCAGTCATAGCCGAACAGGTTCCAGAAGAAGTTGTTGCTCCATTTGGTCGGCGTCGAGGTCCAGGTCACCTCGAGCCCCGAGCCGATGGTGTCGCCCCCCTTGCCGCTGCCGAACTGGTTGTGCCAGCCAAGGCCCTGCAGCTCGATGCCGGCCGCCTCCGGCTCCGGCCCGACATTGGCGGCATCGCCGGCACCATGGGTCTTGCCGAAGGTGTGGCCGCCGGCAATCAGCGCCACCGTCTCCTCGTCGTTCATCGCCATGCGGGCGAAGGTCTCGCGGATGTCGCGCGCCGCCGCCAGCGGATCGGGATTGCCGTTGGGGCCTTCCGGATTGACATAGATCAGGCCCATCTGCACGGCGGCCAGCGGGTTCTCCAGATTGCGGTCGCCGCTGTAGCGCTTGTCGTCGAGCCAGACGTTCTCGCTGCCCCAGTAGACGTCCTCTTCGGGCTCCCACACGTCCTCGCGGCCGCCGGCAAAGCCGAAGGTCTTGAAGCCCATCGATTCCAGCGCGCAATTGCCGGTCAGGATCATCAAATCGGCCCAGGAGATCGCGTTGCCGTATTTGCGCTTGATCGGCCAGAGCAGGCGGCGGGCCTTGTCGAGATTAACGTTGTCGGGCCAGGAATTGAGCGGGGCGAAGCGCTGCTGGCCCGCACCCGCGCCACCGCGCCCGTCGCCGGTGCGGTAGGTGCCGGCGCTGTGCCAGGCCATGCGGATGAACAGCGGGCCGTAATGGCCGAAATCGGCCGGCCACCATTCCTGCGAATCCGTCATCAGCGCAAAAAGGTCCTGCTTCAGCGCCGCCAAGTCGAGCTTCTTGAATTCCTGCGCATAGTTGAAGCCCTTGCCCATCGGATTGGACAGGCTCGAATGCTGGTGCAGGATCTTCAGGTTCAGCTGGTTCGGCCACCAGTCGCGGTTCGAACGAACCTCAAATCCGGGCCGCGATCCATGCGCGACCGGACACTTGCCGGTGTTCGGCGTATCGCTTCCGTCCATCATTGCCTCCAATGGTTCTTGTGATGAAATTTGCCTGGCCGGGCACTATCGCGTCTGAGAACAACACGCGCGTGTCACGGCCACCGGGACGAATGGCACACGGGGCGCGGCATGATTTCATGCCAGCCGCTCACCGCAATGGAACACCTTGCAAACGACATTAATCGCGGCCACCCGGATTCTGTGCGCCCTCAAGGCGGCATTGGCGGGGTCACATGCGGGATACGAGTCGCCTTCGACTCACATCCCCATCCCCGTTTAGAGCTTTACTAGAGTCCGGCCATCAGTTTAAGTCAGCTTTTCCGATGGTCGCGATAAGGCTAGGTTATGAAAAATCTGACGTTGCGGCAACTGCGCTATGTCGAGGCCCTGGTGCGGCACAGCCATTTCGGCCGGGCGGCTGATGCGTGCGCGATTTCCCAGCCGGCCCTGTCGATGCAGATCAAGGAGTTGGAGGAAGGTTTGGGCCTGGCCCTGTTCGAAAGAGGCGCGCGCCAGATCCGGCTCACCAGTTTCGGCACCGAGTTCGCCTCACGGGCCCGTGACATTCTGCGCGCCGTCGAGGCGCTGGGAGACCTGGCCCAAGCCTGGCAGGACCAGTTGGTCGGGCCGCTGCGCATCGGGGTGATCCCGACCGTCGCGCCCTATCTGCTGCCGACCCTCGTCTCCAATCTCGCCCGCTCGCATGAGGGCCTGGATATCCATGTGCGCGAAACCGTGACCCCCAGACTGATCCAGGAACTCATCGACGGGCGACTCGACACGGCCATCGTCGCCCTGCCGGTATCGGAGCCCTCCTTCAACGAGGTCGCGCTGTTCACCGAAAGCTTCGTGCTGGTGCGCCCAAGCGAGGACGAGGGAAAGCCCGTGCCGGACCGGGAGATGCTCAGCGAAATGCGGCTGCTCCTGCTGGAGGAGGGTCATTGCTTCCGCGATCAGGCCCTGGCCTTCTGCAATGCCCCGTCCCTGCGGACACGCGAATTGCTGGACGGCAGCTCCCTGTCGACTCTCGTCCAGATGGTCGGGGCGGGCATCGGGGTTACCCTGATCCCTGAAATGGCCGTGCCGATGGAAACGCGCTCGGCACAGGTCTCCATCACCCGCTTTGCCAACCCCCAGCCCTCGCGCACCATCGGCATGATCTGGCGCAAGACAAGTCCCCTGGTCAAACAACTGCTCGAGATCTCGAAAGTGGTGCGGGATGCGGCCGAGCTCTTGAAACTACGCCACGACCAGAACACGTCTGATCTGCAGCGCCCGCCTGCCGCTCTTCACCAGCCTTCGTGATCTCTTCGGGGGACGGAGCGCTAGGCATATGCCCGCTTCGCAGCTACCTGATGTTGGCGGTACCCACGACCTCTCCCAAGGCCCGTTCGAGACTGCCCACGGTGCGGTCGATATCGGCCAGCTTGTCGAGGCCGAAAAGGCCGATACGGAAGGTCTGGAAGTCGGCAGGCTCGTCGCACATGAGCGGAACGCCCGCAGCCGCCTGCACGCCGACGGCAACGAACTTGGCGCCGGACTTGATGCCGGGATCGTCTGTATAGCAGACGACCACGCCGGGGGCTCCGAAGCCCGGCGCGGCAACGCTGGCAAAACCCCGCTGGGCGAAGAGCTGGCGCACGCGAGCCCCGAGCTCGAGCTGTGCCGCCTTCACCTTCTCGAAGCCCCTCGCCTCGGTTTCCAGCACGGCGTCGCGGAACCCGCGCAGGGCATCGGTCGGCAAGGTGGCATGATAGGCATGGCCGCCCTTCTCATAGGCCTCCATGATCTCGAGCCACTTCTTCAGATCGCAGGCAAAGGAGGAACTGGTCGTGGCCTTTACCTCGGCTTTCGCGGCTTCGCTCAGCATGACGATGCCGCTGCAGGGCGAAGCGCTCCATCCCTTCTGCGGCGCCGAGATCAGCACGTCGACGCCGACTTCCTTCATGTCGACCCAGACGCAGCCCGAAGCGATGCAGTCGAGGACGAAGAGCGCGCCGACCTTGTGCGCCGCATCGGCGATTGCCTTCATGTATCCGTCCGGCAGCATGATGCCGGAGGCGGTCTCCACATGCGGCGCGAAGACGACATTCGGGCGCTCCGCTTCGATGGTGGCCACGGCCTCCTCGATCGGCACGGGCTGGAAGGGCAGCTGGCGCACGCCCGATTCCGATTGCGTCTGGCGCGCCTTCAGCACGATGCTCTCGGCGGGAATGGCGCCCATCTCGAAAATCTGCGTCCAGCGATAGGAGAACCAGCCATTGCGGATGACCAGCACCTTCTTGCCCTGGGCGAGCTGGCGCGCCACCGCCTCCATCGCATAGGTGCCGCCGCCGGGCACCAGGGCCACGCCGCCGGCCTCTTCCGCGTTGTAGACGCGGCGCAAGGTTTGCGAGATGTCCCGCATGACGCCCTGGAAGACCTGCGACATATGGTTGAGCGCGCGATCGGTAAAGACCACCGAATATTCGAGGAGACCTTCGGGGTCCACATTCGGCAACAAGGCAGTCATCATCTCTTCCCTTCTGGCGCGACTCGCATTCGAAAGCCGAGACACTACAGCAATTGAACCTGCCGCCAAGCGGGCTCGAACTGGCGGCTCGCGGGCTTTCACCAAACACGGCGCGTCTCTTCCGGCATCGACCTCACGCCCGGCTCTTCAGCCTCCATGGACCAAGGACAGAGCCGGCCTTGGCGGTGCACAGCGCTTTCTTCGCTTTCTTGGATGGCGATCGAACTATGTTCGGCATCCGGCCGATGGCTGCCAAGCAAACAGGCCAGGCCTGAGCGAGAGGCCTGGCCATATCCGTCTGGTCAACCCAATCTATGCCGACATGTCGCGATTGCGGTCCTGCCAGAGTTCCAGGATCGCCAGGATCGCCACGAGTGCGCCAAGCACGATGTGCCAGATGCGCAGCGGTTGACCATAGGCGAACACGAATGGCTGGATTGCCAGCCACACGCCGCAGGCGAGCGCCAGGATTTCCTCCCAACGTCGCAGAAATACCACCTCCAGGCTGGCCAGCACCACGACGGCCGCGCCGACCAGCGCCGTGACCAGCATCACGGTCGGCGTTTCGGTGGTGCCGAGCCATAGCGGAGAGATGATGATTGCGGCGCCGAGGATCATCGAGGCGATGTCCTCCCAGCGTCGGTGCTGCAAGAGCCCCAAGGGCCCCATGACTTTGAACGTTGCCATAACGCGCCTCCTCTCAGGCTACGATGAGCTTGGCTCAAACGCCCTTGAGGACCACCGTGCGTTGCTTGAGAACATCCTCAGCCGGGCGTTCTTCGCACTGTCTGCATTATCTCAAGAAAACCTAGTGATTACAATGCGTCTTATCATGCTGAGCAGTTCATTCGACGTAGAGCGCAAGACGTTTGCCGATCGTGACTTGCAATCGGCCGGAGCCAGTCTTCATCGCATGATTTCCATCAGGGCATCGCTGGCTTATTAGCCAGTGTGCCGAAGTGTCGGCGTCTTGCGTCACGGATGACGCCGCATTGATTACCTTCCAAATGGAAGTCCTGTGACGGAACCGGAGCGTGGCCGTCAGCGTAGCAGCCTCCGGCCTCTGCTCCCAGCCAGTCTATTGCGACTGCCTGGCCAATTGGCAGGTCGGATCGATCAGGTCCTCGCCATGAGCCGGTGAGCCATCCTCCCGGCGTCGGCTGAGGATATAGAAGCCCTTGCTCTCGTCCCCGAAGACCGCGCCGACCACGACGACGGTCTGAAGACCCATCGCAGCCCTGGCGCCGGGAATGTCGTCGGCGATCTTTCGGAACGGGTCGAAGCCGGAGAGGCTGTCCTGCCTCAGCTTTAATGCGAGATAGGGACGATCGGAGGTCGGCAGCTCGAGGGGCGACCAGCCTTCCGAGAGCTTCGCTTCGCTGTTTTTCAGCGTATTGCGAATGTCCGGCCTAACGCAGCCGACATGGATATGAAGCTGGTTCTGGGATCGGTCCTTTGCCGAGTTCACGGCCAGCGCAACCATGCTCCAATCCAGGTTGCGCTTGAGGATCGCGCCGAGATGGAAGCGCGCGGCCCAGGCATGCTCGAAATAGTTCTCCGCATCCGGCGCCAGCAGGGCCTCGTCCTCGATGCCGGCTATGCGTTTCGTCGGGATGAGCAGGTAATTATAGGGTTTTGTCGGGGCATTGTCCTTGAGGATGGCAAACCCGCGATCGACACCCTTGCCGAGGTCGACCTCGATGCAATGCCGGCGCTCGGCCTGCTGCTGTTGTTCCGGCACGCATTGCCCGTCGACGATCTTCCACAGGGCATCGGGATCGAGAAAGCGTGCGAGGAAGAAAAACAAGGCGAGCCCGGCGAGTACGGCGGCGATGGCGAGAGCCATCACGGTCCTGCGCCAACCGATCGCGCGTGTCCTCATGCTTTCCTCTCCTTGGCTCCATCGATATCGAGGGTCCGCGCCGTAACCAAGAGCCATCAAAGCTCGGCATGCGCGAGCCCGCCTGCTATCGAGCCACGTAGTCGCCCCGCGTGAAGCCTTCATTAAGGAAGCCGATTACCGTATCGAAAGCCTGCGCCCGGTTCTTCTCCATGAGCACCATATGCGTTGCTTGCCCGATCTCGACGAACCGCTTGTAGGGCACGTTGGTAAGGCGAGTGAACAGATCGTGTGCCATGTCGAACCGGACATCGATATCCCATTCACCGCCGACCAGGAGCACCGGACAGCCTATGCCGGCGGGATCATAGAGCGGCCTGCCGGCGGTCCAATGCGCACGCACATCCTGGACGGCACCCGAAGGGGCCCTGATCGTGCCCGGCACGGGCGAACCCATATCGGTCGCCAGAGTCGCCTTCTCCCAGGCCTCGAACCAGCCCCTGGGTATCAGGGTTTCCCTCGCTTCTTCGGGCGCCGGTGCTTGCCATGCCGCCGAGAAAGCCCGCGGGCTCACCAGGCGATAGGCCCCGAGCGGCCCTCCCGCATCGATGCGCAACGGCTTCTCCGAGAGCCAGAGAGGTGTCACCAGTACCAGTTTCTCGACCGGCGCGTCGGGTTGGCTGGCAAGGATGCCGGCAATTGTCGCGCCCCATGACATGCCGAGCACACCGAGCCGAGCGATGCCACGCTCGCGGCGGATGAAGTCGATCGCCGCGGCAAGATCCCGCGCCGCCGTGAGGGCCGGAGTCAGCGGAACGCCGCCCTCGGGCGGCTGCTCCATCTCGATCATGCGCGTGGAGCCGCCATAGCCCCGCGCATCCACAGCCCAGACATCGTAGCCCGCACGCGCCAGCACATCCATGAACGAGCCCTCGCCGACTGGCACGTCGAACAGACTCGCCGAGGAGAAGGTTGCGCCATGCATCATCACCAGGGTCCTCTCGGGACTGAAGGCATTCATGCCATCCGGCCGTTTGTTGAGGAGCTGCAGCTGGACGTCCGGCGTGTCACTCGCGATCAGCTGGGTCCGGGCAATGATGCGGGGCATCGACAGGGTGTCGGCTAAAGTCATGACGGGCTCCTTGTTCAGACGAATTGCCAGCTGAAGGTCTTGCCGTCGCGACGGACGCGGCCGGCGGAGGTCTCGGCGAAATGCGTGGTCAGCACCAGGGCACCGGTCTCGGCCGCATGGTTCAGTGCCCAAAGGCGCGACGCGGCGGCTGCCTGCGGGAACTCGCAATAGGCCGAGTTCCAGTCCGGCCTGGCAATCTGGAGGGGATGATGCAGCACATCTCCCCAGAACAGGGCATATTCGCCTTCCGAACGAAAACCGATCGAGGCGTGATCGATGCTGTGGCCGGGACTGGGAAAGAAGAAGAAGCCTTCCTCCGCTTCCGAGCCGTCCACCGTGATTTCCCGGGTCAGCCCCGCCTCGATGATGGGATTCATGCTGTCTTCGAACACGCCAGGCAGCGGCAGGCGAGCCATGGCGCCCAGGTCCGCTTCGGCCCGGATCGCGGCGTCCGAGCCTGTCGCTGCCGCGAGCGCCGCATTATAGGCGCGTTCGCGGGCGGAAAAGACATGGCGGGCATTCGGAAAGGTTGGAACCCAGCGTCCTTCTACCCTGCGCGTATTCCATCCGACGTGATCAGCGTGAATATGGGTCAGCAGGACCAGGTCGACGTCATCAGGCCTGGCGCCCGCCACCTTCAGCCGCTCTAGGAACGGCTCGTCGAGGTGATGCAGCACTGCCAGGCCGGGACGCTCCTTGTCGTTGCCGGAAGCCGTGTCGACGAGAATGACCCGATCCGGTGTCATCACCAGCCAGGCGTGAACGCTCTGGCGCAACAGCCCCGTCTGCTCGTCGACCGATCCTCGTCCCAGTTTTCGTGCTTCCTCGGCTGCCGCGCCGGGATCACAATCGGGATAGAGGAGAGCGGCATCGACCCCGTCGAGTGCCAATTCCGGAATCTTGGTGATGGTGGCTGCGCCGACCCGATAGGATCCGAGGGCTTGTTCCGTGTCCTGCTTCATGTCCTGCTCCACATCTGCCGGCTCGAAGAACGGCATTGTTCAGTGCAGGATTTAGCGCTATCGAGACCATATTAGAAATCGATACGGCTCATGTCGCGCATCAACCATTTCGATCTTCGTTCCTTCGACCTCAACCTCCTGGTGGCTTTCGATGCCTTGATGCAGGAGCGCAGCGTCACGCGTGCGGCGACACGCCTCAAGATCGGGCAGCCGGCGATGAGCCATACCCTGTCGACCTTGCGCGCGCTGCTGCTGGATGAGCTCTTCATCCGCGTGGGAACCGTGATGCAGCCGACTGCCTATGCCTTCGCACTGGCCGAACCCGTCCGCGTCGCCCTGGCACAGATTCAGGCTGCCCTCCATGCACCCTCGACCTTCGACCCGGCAACGGAAGAGCGCACGTTCCGCCTGGGCTTCTCCAGCGAAGTGGAGCTCTTGCTGATACCCGAAATCACGGCACGCCTGCGCCAGGCCGCCCCCGGCGTGAGGCTGCTCAGCCGACAGGCGGGAAGCGACGAGGTTCATCGCCTGCTGGATGAAGGCACTCTGGATCTGGCCGTCGGTTGCTTCCAGGCCGTTGCCCAGCGTCACAAGGCGCAATTCCTGTTCGAGCAGGCCTTGAGCTGCGTCTTCAATCCTGGCCGGCTTGATATTGCCATGCCGATCGGCCTGGCCGACTATCTGGCGCTGCCACATGCGCTGGTCACACTGACCGACAGCCTGCAAGGTTGCCTTGAAGCCGCCCTCGATGCCATCGACGCCAAGCTCAACGTGGTGTCGGCATCGTCCGAATTTCTGAGTGTGCTGGCGACGGTGGCCGCCTCCCCGACGATCACGACGATACCGACGCGCATGGCACAGCTTTACGGGCCACGCTTCGGCCTGGCGGCGGGGCCTGCTCCCCTCGACCTCGCGCTGCCGGCCGTCTCGATGGTCTGGTCGGCCCGTCTCGACCAGGATCCGGCTTCGTCCTGGTTCAGGACCGAAGTTGCCGATACGCTCCTTGCCTTCGAGGAAGCGGCCGAGAATCCACCAAAACAAACGAGACGAACGGAATTGACATTGGAATTGGCAGGGCAAGGCCTGCGCAAGGAGCGGGCACGATGATAGCTCTGAAAATCGTCCGTATCGCCGCTTGGAGTGCCATCGCGGTCGCCGCGCTGCTGCTCGCGGCGAACGCCCTGTTGCCGGAGACATGGAAAGGCGCCGCCGGGCCGGCGACCGACAAACCCGTCATCGACATGGCCAGGGTCGGTGGTCCCTTCCGGCTGACCTCCCACAAGGGAGAGACGATCGACAATGCACGTCTTGCCGGCAAGCCCTATCTCGCCTTTTTCGGCTTCACCCATTGTCCAGACGTCTGTCCGACCACCCTGTCCGATCTCACCGATCTGATGAGCACCCTCGGCCCTGCCGCCAATGCTTTCAACGTCCTCTTCATCACTGTCGATCCCGAACGGGACAGCCAGGACCTGTTGGCGCAATACATGAGCTCGTTCGATGCGCGCATCCTCGCCTTGCGCGGCAGCCGGGCGGAAACCGACGCCATGGTGAAGGCCTTCGCCGCCTATGCCCGCAAGGTTCCGATGGAAGGCGGCGAGTACACCATGGATCATACCGCCGGCGTCTATGTGATGGATGCCGATGGCAAGTTTGCCAGTATGCTCGACATGCATGAGCCGCGTGAGACCAAGCTTCAGAAATTACGTCGGATTATCGATACAAAGGCCTGAAGATGAAAATAAACTCAGTCGTGAAAGTCCTTCGCGGCCTTTCGGTTGCGACGCTGGTTTCCCTGCCCGGCCTTGCCCATGCGGCCGGCCCCGTCATCGAGATCCTCACCAATGAGGGGTGCAGTTGCTGCGTCGGCTGGGCCCGTCATCTGCAGGAGCAGGGCTATGCAACCGACGTCCGGCAACTCCCGTCGGACGAATTGCAGCGGCGCAAGCTGCAATTGGGCGTGGAGCAGAGCCTCGCCTCCTGCCATACCGGCCTGATCGGCGGCTACGTCATCGAAGGCCATGTTCCGGCCCGCGAGATCGCGCGCCTGCTCGCCGAACGTCCCGACGCGGTCGGGTTGGCGGTACCCGGCATGCCCATCGGTTCGCCCGGCATGGGTGAAGGCAGAGCCGATGCCGAGCCCCATGACGTCCTCTTGCTGCGTAAGGACGGCACCACCCAGGTCTTCGCTCGCTATCGCTGATCCTCCCTTCGAGAAAACACACATCAGGCGGCCTCGACGCCGGTCGCGTCGCTTTGCCGCGGCTTGCCAGCCATGGCCATGCCCGCCTCCGCATCACGTGCCCTTCCGGGCTGCCGGCAGTGTATTTTGGCTGTGAACGGTGCGCACATGCACGGACGAATCAACGATGATGCGTTAGATTGGTCCTTGTTGATCAGCCGATTCATACTTGCGGCGAGGGCCACAAGCGTGAGGTGGCTGAGCGACGAACATTAATTTTTCGATCGCACTCTAGATAAAAATACTTATCGGCACCAGACTACCATAATCTGCCGCAATCTTAGCGGATGTTCTTTGTGAGTCACTCGGAACTCTACGGGTTTCCTGCAGTTGAGTGAGCAAGGGCGCAGTCAACCCGATCAGCCACCATGGGAGGCTGCCATGACTGAGAGAAGCGACGTTTTCGACCTGTTTGCGGAACATTATACCAGCGCGGCGCAGGAGGAGATGAGCCTCCAGCAATATTTGCTCGCATGCCGCGAGGACCAATCGATGTACGCCTCGGCGGCCGAGCGGATGATTGACGCGATCGGCGAGCCGAGACTGGTCGATACCAGCAAGGACGAGCGCCTCGGGCGGATTTTCGCCAACCGCACGGTCAAGACCTATCCTGCCTTCGCCGATTTTTATGGCATGGAGGATACGATCGAGCGGCTCGTCGGCTATTTCCGCTATGCCTCCCAGGGCCTGGAAGAGCGCAAGCAGATCCTCTACCTCCTCGGTCCCGTCGGCGGTGGCAAGTCTTCCCTAGCGGAACGGCTGAAGAAGTTGATGGAAGAGCGCCCCATCTACACGCTCAAAGTGGGCGGTAAGATAAGCCCGGTTTTTGAGTCGCCGCTCGGCCTGTTCAATCCGGATCGGATGGGCGAGCTCCTGGAAGACAAATACGGCATCGCGCGGCGGCGCCTGAATGGCCTGATCTCCCCATGGGCGGCCAAGCGTCTCGATGAATTGTCCGGCGACATCTCCAAATTCAGTGTCGTCAAGCTGGTGCCCTCGCGGCTGCGCCAGATCGGCATCGCCAAGACCGAGCCTGGCGACGAAAACAACCAGGACGTTTCAGCCCTGGTCGGCAAGGTCGATATCCGCCAACTCGAACATTTCAGCCAGTCGGACCCGGACGCCTATTCCTACAGCGGCGGGCTCAACCGCACGACCCAGGGGCTGCTCGAATTCGTCGAGATGTTCAAGGCACCGATCAAGGTTTTGCATCCCCTGCTGACCGCCACCCAGGAAGGCAGCTATAATGGCACCGAAAATTTCGGCGCCTTCCCCTATCAGGGCATCGTCGTGGCCCATTCCAACGAGTCGGAGTGGCTGCAATTCAAGAGCAACAAGAACAACGAAGCCTTCCTCGACCGCATCCTGGTGGTCAAGGTGCCCTATTGCCTGCGCGTCACCGAGGAAAGGCAGATCTACGAAAAACTGCTGCGCGAAAGCGAACTGGCCAGCAGCCCCTGCGCGCCGGAGGTGCTCGATATCCTCAGCCGCTTCTCGGTGTCGACCCGGCTGGCCGAGTTCGACAATTCGCCGCTCTACACCAAGATGCGCATCTATGACGGCGAAAATCTCAAGGAGCTGGATCCCAAGGCGAAGGCTGTCCAGGAATATCGCGATGCCGCCGGCGTCGATGAGGGCATGACCGGCGTCAGCACGCGCTTTGCCTTCAAGATCCTGTCGCAGACCTTCAACTACGATACCCAGGAACTGGCCGCCGATCCCGTGCACCTGATGTACATCCTGGAGGAGGCGATCAAGCGCGAGCAGTTCGCGAAGGAAACGGAAACCACCTATCTCGACTTCATCAAATCGGAGCTGGCCAGCCGCTACGCCGAGTTCATCGGGCACGAGATCCAGAAGGCCTATCTGGAATCCTACTCGGAATATGGCCAGAACCTGTTCGACCGCTACATCGCCTATGCCGATGCCTGGGTGGAGGATCAGGATTACAAAGATCCCGATACCGGCCAGGTCCTCAACCGCGAGGTGCTCGACAAGGAGCTATCCCAGATTGAAAAACCGGCCGGCATCGCCAATCCCAAGGATTTTCGCAACGAGGTGGTTAAATTCACCCTGCGCGCCAGGGCCAGGAACAACGGCCGCAACCCGGCCTGGACCAGCTATGAGAAGCTGCGGGAAGTCATCGAGAAGCGGATGTTCGGCCAGGTCGAGGATCTCCTGCCGGTGATCAGCTTCGGCTCCAAGCAGGACAGCGTGACCGAGAAGCGGCATACGGAGTTCGTGCAGCGCATGGAGGCGCGCGGCTACACCAAGCGGCAGGTGCGTCGGCTGGTGGATTGGTATATGCGTGTAAACAAGGCGGGTTGATCCCGGCCGGGTGGTGTTCCCATGCCAATCTTTATCGATCGCCGCCTCAATCCCAAGGACAAGAGCCTTGGCAATCGTCAGCGCTTCCTGCGTCGGGCGCGCGCCGAGCTGAAGCAGAGCATCCGCGACCAGATCAAGACGGGCAAGATCGCGGATGTGGATGCCAAGCATTCCGTCTCGATGCCGGTGCACGGCACGAGCGAGCCGACTTTCCGCGAGGCCAGGGACAGCGGCGGTCGCCATCACGTCCTGCCCGGCAACAAGCAGTTTGCGCCGGGCGACAGGGTCTCCAAGCCCAATCAGGGAGCAGGGTCAGGCTCGGCTCCGGGCTTGGCCGACTCGGAAGACGATTTCCGCTTCGTGCTGACCCGCGAGGAGGTACTCGACCTCTTCTTCGAGGATCTCGAGCTGCCCGATATGGTAAAGCTCAACCTCAAGGAGATCCTGATCGTCAAGCCGCGTCGGGCGGGTTTTTCGGTGAGCGGCTCGCCGACCAATATCAATGTCGGGCGCACCATGCGCAACAGCCATGGCCGCCGCATTGCCCTCAAGCGCCCGAAACAGGAGGAGCTGGACGCAATCCTCCGGGAATTGCAGGAGATCGATACCGGCGCGGCGGGTCCCGCAGCGCACCAGCGCATCGCCGAGCTGCGCGCGGAGCTCGACCGGCTGGAACGCCGGCGCCGGGTGATCTCCTATATCGATCCGGTCGACATCCGCTTCAACCGCTTCGACGCACAGCCGCTGCCGAACGCCAATGCGGTGATGTTCTGTCTCATGGACGTGTCCGGTTCGATGGGGGAACGGGAAAAGGACCTGGCCAAGCGCTTCTTCGTCCTGCTGCATCTGTTTCTGAAGAGGCGCTACGAGCGCACCGACATCGTCTTCATTCGCCATACCCATGAGGCGCAGGAAGTTGACGAGGAGACCTTCTTCTACTCGACTCAGAGCGGCGGCACCGTGGTCTCGACCGCCCTTGAGGAGATGCAGCGCATCATCAAGGAGCGCTATCCTTCCAATGAATGGAACATCTACGCCGCCCAGGCTTCGGACGGCGACAACATCGCCACCGATTCCGGGCGTTGCATCGCGCTGCTCGATGGCGAGATCATGCGCCTGTGCCAGTATTTCGCCTATGTCGAGATCATCGACGAGCGCGAGAGTCATATCTTCGGCGGCACCGAGAACGGAACCTCGCTCTGGCAGGCCTATGCGGCCGTTACCGAGCGTTGGCCGAACTTCCAGATGAGCCGCATCGCCAAGGCTTCGGACATCTATCCGGTTTTTCGCCAGCTCTTCACCAGGCAGCCCGCCTCGCAGGGCGGGTGAAAGGAGCGCCGATGCCCAAGCCGACGCCCAAGCATGCGCCCAACGCCGACTTGCTGTTCTCAGGCTCGGACTGGAACTTCAAGACGTTGTCGCGGGCCTATGATGCCATCGAGGCGCTGGCGGTCGAGGAGCTCAATCTCGACACCTATCCCGTGCAGATGGAGATCATCTCCTCCGAACAGATGCTCGACGCCTACTCGTCCGTCGGCATGCCGCTGATGTATCGACATTGGTCGTTCGGCAAGCATTTCCTCCATCAGGAGCTGATGTACCGCAAGGGTGGACGCGGGCTCGCCTATGAAATCGTCATCAACTCCAACCCCTGCGTCGTCTATCTGATGGAAGAAAACACCATGGCCCTGCAGGCCCTGGTGACGGCCCATGCGGCGCTCGGCCACAATCACTTCTTCAAGAACAATTATCTGTTTCAGCAATGGACGGATGCGGGCGCGATCCTGGGCTATCTCGATTTCGCCAAGGGCTTCATCACCCGCTGCGAGGAACGGCATGGCGTCGCTGCAGTGGAGGCCATACTCGATGCCGCCCATGCACTGATGGAACAGGGCGTGTTCCGCTATCGTCGCCCGCCCAAACTATCCTCGGAAAAGCAGCGCGAGGGGGTGCGCGAGCGGCTGGAATATGAAGAGCGCACCTATAATGATCTCTGGCGCACGCTGCCGCCCTCCAAAGGCGGCGACAGGCCCGACGATGCCAAGGACGGCACGCCCGAGCGGAAGAAAGCTCTCAACCTTCCCGAGGAAAACCTGCTCTATTTCCTGGAGAAAAACAGCCTGATCCTCGAGCCATGGCAGCGGGAAATCCTCAGGATCGTGCGTGTCATCGCCCAATATTTCTATCCGCAGCGCCAGACCCAGGTGATGAACGAGGGCTGCGCCACCTTCGTGCATTATACGCTGATGAACGCGCTGTTCGACCGTGGCCGGATCAGCGAGGGCGCCATGCTCGAGATCCTGCGCAACCATTCCAACGTGGTGTTCCAGCCGGGCTATGACGATCCCCGCTTTTCCGGGATCAATCCCTATGCGCTCGGCCTCGACATGATGCAGGACATCCAGCGCATCTCGACCGAGCCGACGCCGGAGGATCGCGACTGGTTTCCGGAATTCGCGGGCAACGGCAATTGGCGCGAAGTCCTGCTCGACGCCTGGGCCAATTACCGCGACGAGTCCTTCATCCGCCAATATCTGAGCCCGACGCTGATCCGCAAATGGCGGATGTTCGTCCTGTCCGATGCCGCCAACGAATCCTTCTACAAGGTCGCCTCGATCCACAATGAGCGCGGCTACGAGAATATTCGCACCGCCCTCGCCCATAGCTACGATATCGGCGCCAACCGCTCGGACATCCAGGTCGTCGACGTGGATCTGCTGGGCGACCGGCATCTGCGCCTCCAGCACAAGGTCAATGACGGCATCGTGCTGGAGCCCAACAGCCGCGACGCGACGCTGCGCCATATCCGCAGCCTCTGGGGCTATGAGGTGAGCCTGGAAGGCATCGACGCCCGCACGGGAAACAGGATCTATGAATGTTCGACCCGCCAGGTAGGCGGGTGAACTGGTCGCGGCCTGACACGCGAGGCATGCCTTCAGGGCCTGCCCGGCTCCAGCGTGATGCGGGCCTGCCGCGCCGTGACGGCACCATCCACGCCATAGCTCGCGCTCCATTCGAAGCGTAGGCCCTCCTCCACCCGCGTGACATCCAGATCGAGGATGATGCCGGGCACCATGTCGAAATCTCTGCACTCGATGGTACTCACACCGTCCAGGGCGAAGGTGACGACGGCATGTCTGTCGGTGATCAGATGGCCTTGGTCATCGACCTTGTCCGTCAGGATCCAGGCATGGATGCGCATGAGCACCTGCCCCTTGCCGAAGAAGGCGATCTCCAGCAAATAGCCATCGCGGAAGCTCGGTACCCGGCCGAACCAGGCGAGCAGTTCCTCCCCACCGGGCAACTCGTGCAGGACTGAAGCGGGTGCGGTCATCGGCTCACGCAAGATCATCGGGCGTTTCGGATTCGTTGCGAAACGTCGCGAGTTCTCCCAGAAGGTCGACCAGCTGATCGATGCGCTCACGGCCGAAACGCTCTTCCAGCACGGCATAGATCTTGCGGCTGTCGGGCAGGACTTCGTGGATGACGTCTTCGCCGGCGGGCGCGAGCTTCAGGAGCACGCGGCGCCCGTCGCCCTTGTCCTTGTGCTTGGAGATGAAGCCGCGCTCCTCCAGCGAACGGATCATGCGGGTCAGGCTGGGCGCCAGGATGAAGGCGCGATCGGCGACCTCGGAGGCATCGAGCGTGCCAGCCTCGTTCAGGACACGCAGCACGCGCCATTGCTGTTCCGTCACGCCGTGATTGGCGAGCATGGGGCGAAAATGGCTCATGACGGCCTCGCGCGCCCGCAGGAGCGCGATCGGCAGGGAACGCCGCGTTTCCTTCAACCTTGCTTCCTCGATCACCGGCAGCGCTTCCTTCACTTCATCCATGCATCGTCCCCCGATAGCGGCTCAGGGAATTGAGCACTACTCGCATACATCGACGTTTGATCAAACCGTCGGCGATGGTTCTTTCGCCGCCCCCAGATGGGAAGGTTGCACCTGCCCGGCGCGCCATTGGCCCGGCGGCGCGCCGGCGTGCTTGCGGAAGAAGCGCGAGAAATAGGCTGGATCACGAAAGCCGATCTCATAGGCGACGTCTTCGACCGAGCGAATGGTGAAGACCAGGAGGCGCTTGGCCTCGATCAGGCGCCGCCTGTCGATGAAGGCCTTGACGGACAGGCCATGGGAGGTGCCGCAAGCCCTGGCGAGCAGATGCGGCGTGGTGCCGAGCGCCGCGACATAGCGCTCGACCGGCCAGGCATCCCGGAAATGCCGGTCCACCAGGCGCCGGAAGGCGAAAGCAAGGTCATGGCCCTCGCGTTCGCCGGTACGGCCGGTCCGGCCGAGCAGGGCGATGTCGTTCATCGCCACGGCCAGCAAGGCTGCCAGGGGTGCCCCCTGCCCCAGCTGATACTCCTCGAGCAGCCGCTGCATGGTCGCGGCCAGAGAAGGCCAGAAACGGCTCTCGGCCTGTCCGCGCACCATGAGCGGCTCCTCGATCGGCAGGGCCGAAAGCGCAGCGATCGGCGGCAGCGCACTGTCGGCAATCGAGGCGACGACGGCATCGCTTTCATCCGGCGCGACAGTGAAACCATGCACCACGCCGCTGGGAATGAAGCTGACAGCTGGTGCGATAAAGTCCAGCCGCCGATCTTCGATGAAATATTCGCCCCGGCCCCTGCTCCAGAAGGTGATCTGAGCCATCCTGTCATGTTTATGAGCGGAAACCTGGCCTGAATGCAGTGATCTGCGCTCCATCACCGTTTCCACATGCAAAAACCCAAGATCGATCGGGCGATCGGGCTCGCCATAGACGAAGAAACTGGGAACCTGATGAGCCATCAGCGCCGCCGAAAAAAGTACAAGCGATTTTGCCATTCTGTCCATGGCACACGCCGCCGGCAAGGCCTAGCCTCACCTCAACGAACATCAGGGAGGACGGCGATGCGATCAGAAGATTTTCGCGCCGATACAAAACGACCCTTCACGGGTGCCGAATATCTCGCTTCGCTGCGCGACGGGCGCGAGCTCTACATCAATGGCGAACGGGTAGCCGATGTCACCGCCCATCCGGCCATGCGCAATTCGGCGCGCTCGCTGGCCCGGCTCTACGACGCCCTGCATGACGAGAAGACCAAGCCGATCCTGACCGCGCCGACCGACACGGGCTCGGGCGGCTACACCCACAAATATTTCCGCGTCGCGCGCTCTTCGGCCGAATTGGTGGCGCAGAAGGACGCCATCACCCACTGGGCCCGCATGACCTATGGTTGGATGGGCCGCACCGCCGACTACAAGGCGGCGCTGATGAACACGCTCGGCGCCAATGCCGACTGGTACGGCCCCTTCAGGGACAATGCGCTGGCCTGGCACAAGCGCGCCCAGGAAGCCGTGCTGTTCATGAACCATGCCATCGTCAACCCGCCGATCGACCGCCACAAGCCGGCCGACGCGGTGAAGGACGTCTTCGTCCACATCACCAAGGAGACCGATGCGGGCATCTACGTCTCCGGCGCCAAGGTGGTCGCCACCTCCTCCGCCCTCACCCACTACAATTTCCTCGCCCAGAGCTCGGCCACCGTCACCGAGGACCCGTCCTTGTCCGTGATGTTCATCCTGGCGATGAACGCGCCAGGGGTGAAGATGTTCTGCCGGACCTCCTATGAGGAAACCGCCAACCGCACCGCCCAGCCCTTCGACTATCCGCTCTCCTCCCGTTTTGACGAGAACGACGCCATCCTGGTGCTCGACAATGTCTTCGTCCCCTGGGAGGACGTGCTGGTGCTGCGCGATGCCGGCAAGATCCTGTCCTTCCATCCCGCCTCCGGCTTCATGCATGGCTATTGCTTTCAGGGCTGCATCCGCTTCGGCGTGAAGCTCGATTTCCTCGCCGGCCTGCTCGCCAAGGCCCTGCGCGCCACCGGCGGCGATGCCTTCCGCGGCAACCAGGCCATGCTCGGCGAAGTCATCGCCATCCGCCACCAGTTCTGGTCCTTCGCCAATGCCATGGCCCACAACCCCATTCCCTGGGCTGATGGTGCCGTGCTGCCGAACCTGGAAGCGGCGCTCGCTTACCGCACCTTCATGTCGGAAGCCTATCCCAGGGTGATCGACATCGTCAGGCGCACCATCGCCTCCGGCCTGATCTATCTGCCCTCTTCGGCCCGGGATTTCGCCAACCCCGAGATCGACCGCTACCTCGCCCAATATGTGCGCGGCTCCAACGACATGGGCCATATCGAGCGCATCAAGATCATGAAGCTCTTATGGGACGCGACGGGCACGGAATTCGCCGGCCGCCACGCTTTGTACGAGCTCAATTATGCCGGCGCACCCGAGGAAGTCCGCTTGCAGGTGCTCAAGGGCGCCGAGCGTGGCGGACGCCTTCGGGAGATGGAAGCCCTGGTCGACCAATGCATGGCCGATTACGACGAGAAGGGCTGGACCGGGCAGACCTGGCTGCCGCCGCTCGGCGAGGTCAGCCCGGCACGCGCCGCCGCGGCCGAGTGAGGCCGCCGCCATGCCCGATCCCGTCTCCCGGACCCACTTTCGCGACGCCATGGCGCGGGTCTGCGCCAGCGTCAACGTGGTCACCACCAATGGCAGCGCCGGGCGCGGCGGCTTCACCGCCACCGCCATGTGCTCGGTGACCGACGAGCCGCCGACCCTGCTGGTATGCATGAACAGCCGCTCGGCCCAGACCGGCGTCTTCATCGAGAACGCCCGGTTCTGCGTCAACGTGCTGACACCGGACCACCAGGACCTCGCCGGCTATTTCGCCGGCCAGCGCGCCGACATGGACGCCCGCTACGCCGCCGCCGACTGGATCGACCTCCCCTCCGGCAACCAGGCGCTGGCCGACGCCATCGTCTCCTTCGACTGCCACCTGATCGACCGGCATCTGGTGGGCAGCCACCACATCTTCATCGGCGAGGTCGTCGACATCCGCAGCCGCAAGGACGGCCACGCCCTGCTCTATTTCGACAGAGGCTACGCGCATGTGTTGGGACAGGCGGGGAGCTTTGGAGGCTAGAATATCGTCGACAAAAAATGTAATTACTTTTAATTTGGATTGAATTTCAAGAAAAAATCACGAATACTATATATCCAAATATCGAATCTTACTCTCATATTGACATGACAGTCTCGGCTCTTTGCGTCATAACCCGTCAAATTTGATAATTTCCTTTTGGAAATTTTGAAAATAAACATCAATTGTATTAATTGTTATTTTCTATAATAATAATACATTTTCAGAAATTCTATTCTCTTTTTCAATGAACATCCTAATCCGGCGATACTTATTGGGGGTCCCATCTTTGGGGGATATACTGATCAGCGCCTTGGCATAATATAGCGGGATCCGGCAATGAGCTGCCGGGCAAGGATCCCTGAGCCATCCGCCTTTGGCTGCATGCAAGAGCTGACGGCGAATGACTTGAAACAGGGCACGGTGTCAGGTCGCGCGGACGTTGGCAACTTGCCGTTCGCGGCGAGCTGTTCTTCCGGGATGTGCGTGCGAGCGCAAAATATAGAGGCACAATCATGCCCGCGTTTTTCCAGGAGGTTTTTGCACGTGCCGGCGTCGACGACGACGCCAAGCCGCATCCTGATGCGATCGCGGCCCTGGGCAATTCGAGTTTCGTGCGACTGGTCGGTGGAAGCGGCCTGCGCCTGGATACACCTCGAACACTGAGTGTGGAGGGCTTCGTGCAGGCACTGCACTCGCTGTCCGCCACCCGCGTTCTCGGTTTCTTCAACCCGCATTAGAACGATTGTTCCCGCCCGCTCGCCGAGCGACGGGCAAGGACCGATCGTTCTGCACAGCAACGCATTTGTGGAGCGAACATGACCGAACAATACATACCCGGCGTCTGGTCGAAGCGTTACGAACAACTGTCCACACCTCAGCGCGACTATGTGTCTGGAGAGGCCGATCGGCGGTTTCGAGCGCGCACCGGCATCTCGCGCAAGCTCGACCCGAAGGCGGACCACAATCTGGTCGTCCAATGGCTTCGCATCCGCGACGAGGTCCTGGCGCAGCTCGTGGGCAAGGGAACCGATCCGAACAAGACAGGCGACGGCCTGGCCCTCTGGCTGCCAGCGCCGATGAAGAACTTCGCGTTCTTCCTCCTCTATAATTACGACGTGGGCAGCGACGCGCCCAAGCCGCTGCACCTGAAGGCGATCGACGGCGTGATGCGCCTGTTCATCAAGGCGCATGCCGAGCTCAGGATCGGCGTCGAAGGCCATGCCAGCCGGACCGGCGGAGAGAGCTATGACAACAATGGCCTCTCCGAACGACGCGCGGCAAACATCGACAAATATTTGCGCAAGCTCGCCGGCTCATCGGCAAAATTCTTCACGTCCGGCGGCTCCGGCGCCAAGCAGCAGGTGTCCGCCAATCCGTTCTATCGCGATAGCTGGCCGCACCTGGAGTCTCTCGACGAGGACGAACGCGACCGCTCGGTGGTCGTCACCTTCCAGTGGCAACCGCCCGGTGTCCTGGATGCCCTCGATCAACCCAATATCGATTGGGACAAGGCGTTCGATCAGGCCGCACCCTACGCAGCCTTTGCCTATGTCAGCACCATGGGGCTCAAGATCGCCTCCGACAATCTGTCGCCCATTCAGCTGGGCGGCGTTCCGGTGCCTTGGAACCCCTATACAGGCTGGCCGACGAGCTGGACGACCGGCAATCCCGACGCCGATCAGGTGATGCAGGCGATGGGCAAGATGATGATCGACAACATCGAGGCAGCCGCCGCCAGGAAGGGCTACAAGATTACACGCGACGACATCATCGGGCACTATCAGGATTGGCTGAAAAACCCGAAGAATAAATGGGTCAATCCGTGAGGCGGCACCTATCCTTTTTGGGAGACCGGCGAACCGCCGGTCTTGCTGAGTTGCGTGAGCAGCGGTCAGCCGGAGATGATTTCGTAGTATAGAATCTGGGCCTCGCTGAGGGATGATCGCACACCGGGCGATATCAAGCCGGAGCCGAAGAGCAGAACGTCTTCGCGGCGCACGAAGACTTCAAGATCCGTCCCCGTCGACATGAAGGTGCCCGACGAGCTTCGCTCGGCAAGCTTGGCCCTGCCGTTCGAAATGGTGAAGGTCGCGTGATGCCTGGAGACCCAGGGCCGCGGCACGACGATATCGCACTCCGGGGACCGGCCGATGGTCACGGATTCGTTGTTGCGGCAGGATCGCAGCTGATCGCCATATCGGATGACGAGGTTGAGGTGCCGTACCGGGCCGGCAAGCCTGTCGAAAACCATGCTCTGGCGGGCAAGCTGCGTGCTGAGCGCCACATCGTCCTCCCGCAGGGTATAGACATCGAAGGGCTCCTGCTTTCCCTTGAAGGCCATGCTGTCGAGGAGCCGCAAGGCATTGCGGCTTTCCGGAATAAGCGCTTCGAAGAAGCTCTGGCTGACCAGCACTTCCCCGGGGTTTGCCGTGGTGGACAATCGCGCTGTGACATTGACGACGTCGCCGAAGATGTCGCCCCGCATTCGAATGACTGCGCCGAAATGCAATCCGATCCTGGTCCTCAACGCCCCATTCGTCAGCTGGCTGCTGATCTGGCGGACAGCCTTCAGTGCCGCCTCCGGCCTTTTGAACAGGCTTAGGACGTCATCGCCCTTCGAGTGAATGAATTCGCCGCCATATCGGGCGGTGATCGCGCGTACCGCATCCAGGCAGTCCGAGATTTGCCGCAAGGCGCCGACATCGCCGACGCGTTCATAGAGCGGCGTGCTCCCCACGACATCGACCAAGAGCACTGCAGCTAGAATTCTCTCCTGATCCATCACGCGCATCCGCCCCGAGAACGCAGCACCACATAGTATACCAAAATCGACCCTGGTTTCATTCCTTGAAGTCCATGAGGCTGCTGTTGGCAAGTGGCGGAAGGACTTCATCGCACGATGAGCCGTTGCCGAGCTGCAGGTGTGGCGGTGGCGACTATCCGCCCTAGCTGCCGAAGGATATTTCGACCCGGCAGGCCCTCGTGCTTGATACTGCCGATATTTGGTTCCACATCTTCCGGGATGAGAAACGATCAGCAGGATCAGCGATGGTGGAAGTGGAGCCTGCTGGCCTCCCTTCTCCTCAATTTGCTGGTCGCCGCGCTCATCCTGCCGAGATCGCTGGTGTCACCCCTGAAGGAAGAACAGACGGTAACGGTCGACTTGGTACAATCGGTCGATCCGCCCCCAAAACCAAAGCCGAAAGCCGAAGCTCCGCCGCCGGCCAGCCCCGCACAGCCGCCGGCCGAAAGTGAGGCGAAACCACCGTCATCCAAAGCGACGAGCGAGCGGCAGGCGACGCAGCCGGTCATGAAGCCGGTGTTTCTTTTTGGCGACAAGGATCGTGGACCTCGAAGGGCTAGGGATGGCAACAGCTCCGCAAACGGTTCTGCCTCGCCTCCGGGCCGCCCCGATCCGGCGCAAACAAGTGAGCCGAAACCGCTGCCCGTGATGACGGCTACGGCCGATCCCGCTCCCCAGGATGTCGCGACAAAGACACCGGCCGCGCCAGCCCAGATCAACGCTCAAGCCCAAAATCAAGCTCAACCAAATTCCAGGCTTCCTGAAGCCAAGACCTTGTTTTCGCAGGAGACAACCAACGACATCAACGCAATGCTCGCGATGGGAAGCATGTCTCGCGGCGAGCGGGCGGGCCAGCTTTGCGTGACGGAACTCCACGAGCAATTGCTGCATGCTTCGCCCTCCTATGTCCCCGATATGCTGCCTCGCGAACTGCTCGAGCAAGGGAGCGTGCTCGAGGACTCCAAGGCGGCGTTCGCCGCCAATTCGCAATGGTACGATCTGAGCTATCGCTGCGAAGTCGATGCCAAGGCGACGAAGGTAATCGCCTTCGCCTTCCGGGTCGGCAATCCGGTCCCGCGCAGCGACTGGAAAAGCCGCGGGCTCCCTTCGCCATAAGCGAGGCATGAAGCGCGCGGCTTGGCCCCGGACGCCGCTGCCATGATCTGCAGAACTTTCTCGGAGTTCGGCGAAAGTCGATTGCGGGCCCGCGAGAGATCACCGATTTTGGTGCATGGCAACCGGCCGCGCGAAGGCCCGAGCTTGCCAATCGGACCATGTAAGGGCAATTTCAGCCCAGCGAGACATTCGGCGGCCATGCCGCTGTCTTCTCTGGTCGGGCAATGGGACAAGGGAACGCGAAGATCATGATCATGGACGGTGGGATTGCCGATACCGGCGAGATGGACGAGGCCGCCAAGCCCGGGCTCGGATCGGGACTTCTCAGCCGCCGGTCGTTTCTGGTCGGCTCGGCTGCCGGTCTCGGCGCGCTGGGGCTGGCCGGCTGTGCGACGTCAGGCGGCATGAGCCGGGCCGAGGCGGCGAGGCTCTATGCGGCAGTGCCCGAGGAGAAATTCCCGATCCCGGCGGTCGATGTCAGCAAGATCGACCCGAAATATTATCGCCGAAAAGTGCAGTACCCCAGCAAGGAAGCGGTCGGCACGATCATCGTCGATCCGAGCAAATATTATGTCTACCGCATCGAGGGAGAGGGGATCGCCACCCGCTACGGCGCCAATGTCGGCCGCCAGGGCTTCCTCTGGCATGGGGATGCCTATGTCGGGCGCAAGGCCGAATGGCCGGTGTGGACGCCGCCCAAGGAGATGATCGCGCGCCAGCCGGAGGCCGCTAAATATGCCGGCGGTATGCCGCCCGGCCTCAACAACCCGCTCGGCGCCCGCACGCTCTATCTCTATCAGAACGGCAAATACACGCTCTACACTCTCTACAGCACCATCATTCCCCAGTCGATCGGCTCCGGCGTTACGAGCGGCTGTACCGGCCTGCTCACCCAGGACATGCTCCACCTCTACGGCCAGACGCCGGTGGGGACGAAGGTGGTCGTGTTGCCGGCCTGAGGCGGGAAGCTGCTGCCTGCAGCAGAGTTCTGATATGCGCGAACCTTGTCATTGCCGGGCTTGACCCGGCAATCCAGCCTCTTGCCGGTGTTTGTGGATGGCCGGGTCAAACCCGGCATGACAAATCGCAGAACCTGCCGAAAACACGCCGGAGCGCCCCCGCAAAACCGGGCGCTATGTCCAGGCGTTGAGGTCGCTGACGAGTTGCCTGTCCAGCTCCAGGCTTTCCAGGCCGCTGGAAAGCAGGATGCCGCCGCGATTATGGTGGCCGCTGCCGCCCAGATTGCGCTTGTGGTGCAGGAAGTGACCGACCTCGTGCGCCATCACGCCGATGAAGGCCTCGCCATAGTCGAACACCCCCGGATTGCCCCGGTCGACGACCACGCAGACCTGCTCGTCCGGCAGGAACTGCCCCGCCGCCTCGCTCGCCATGGCATCGTAATCGCCGACGAGAAAGCAGGTGAGATCGGCGCCATCCTGCTTGAGCGGCACGATGTCCTGGCGGAAGACATCCCGCATGATCTTCGGCCCCAGGGCCTTTTCCACCATGATCCAGTCGGCGCCGGCCGGGGTGAAGAAGATGTTGGTCTGGGCCCCGAAGATCCAGTTCAGCCGGGTGAGGAACCAGGGCGCGTCATCCGGCTTGAACTTCGTGGCGTTGACGACCTTGCCCGCCTGGTCGAAATGCCTGAGGAACTTGAAGGCGAGCGAGTAGCTCTTGCGTGGCATGATGGCGACGTCGAGCTTGATGACCGTGCTGCCGCGCGTGCCCGTCAGCGGGGGAATGCCGGTCCCCTTGGCCTGAACCTTGAGGGCGCGTGCCCCGGCCTGCGGCCGTATGGTGCCATAGAGCGCGGTGCGCAGGCGCAGCAACTGATCGTCGCGCTCCTGGCTTTGCTGCTTGCCGTAGCGGGTGTCGACATAATCCTGGGCAATGCGCTCGACCTGCTCGACGCTGATATCGTCGATCTGCAGCCGGGCCTTGTCGTAGGCCAGGTGAACGCCTTGGGCATCGCGCAGGCAAACCAGATTGAAGCCGCCCTCCGGGACCACCAGGAAGTTTTGGGCGGCAAACACACCGGAATATTGCAGGAACTGCACGAAACTCGCCATGACGTTCCCCAGCCTCGATCCGCGATGATGCCGCGCCCGGCATGACTATGAGCCATCATTGCTGTCGGGCCTGGTGAACAATATAACGGAAGTCAGCTTTGCGAGGCAATCGACTGGCGCCGGGCGTCAGAACCGCCAGTTGAAATTCGCCTTGAAGGCATGCTGCTGGGCTGAAGCGGCGAGCTGCCCATCATAGGAAAGACCGAGGGTTGCGGCGCGCGAAAGCGCCACGTCGATGCCGGCTTCCACCACTGCCGCATCGCGGGCAATCGGCACGGCCGCCACAGTGAAGGCGTTGCCGACGGAGAAGGCTTGGGTCGAGAGCGGCGTGGTGGTGCCGAAGGCGTGGCGCCAACCGAGCGAGCCGCGCAGCGTGGCGGTGGTGCCGCCGACATCGATATTCGTCGCGGCCCTCAAGCCGAGGGTCGAGAAATAGGTATCGGTGGCCTGGCCATCGGCATGGAGCGCGGCCGCCCCGCCCTGCTCGGTGAAGGAGCCCGTGTCGAGGCTGACATAAGCGAGATTGGCGAACGGCTCCAGCGACGCATAGGATGTATCCACCCGATAGCCAAGATCGCCGAAGGCCTGGAAGGTGCCGGCGCGATAATCGCCCTTCAGGCTGTCGACGAGGCCGGGAATGACGACCGAGCGGCTGGTGTCGATGTCGTGCCAAGTGTAAGCGAGGCCGGTGCGCAGGCCGAGCCGACCGCCCGGCACGCTCCAGCTCGTGCCGCCATAGAGGCCAAAATGGTAATTGTCGCTGGTGCCGGAAGAGGCACGATCCCGGGCCTTGAAGTCGCTGCGGCTGTAGCCGGCGAGCACGCCGAAGCGCCAGGTCTCGAAAACCGGCATGTCGGCGCCGACGAGGAAGCCGCCGGTCGAGGTCGAGAGCTTGGCGGCATTGCCGTTGCTGTCGATCCGGCCCCAGGCGCCGAAGCCCTGGCCCCAGACGGCAAGCCGATCGGCGGTGGGCGAAGCCGCCTGCGGACCGCCCGCGCCATAGACGGTGACTGGCAAGGACGAAGCGCCGACATCGCCGAAGGCGGCGCGGATACGGCCGGTGGCGGCATCGCGAATGAAGCGGCTGTCCTCGATCAGCACGCTCTTGGCGGAAGCATGGATCTCGCCGGAAAGCTGGTCGAAAGCCGCGCGGATCAGCGCCTTGTCGTCGGGCAGAAGGGCGATGGCATCGTAGACCGGGTGACCTGCGGCCAGCCCGATGCTCTCGATGCCGCCGGCCGTCGCCCGCTGGTTGCGGGTCTGGCCGACGCTGCTGAAGTCGATGAAATTGCGCTTGAGGTTGAGATCGACGGTGCCCGCCCCATAATCATAGGCGAGTTCCGGGGTCAGGAAGGCGAAATCGGTGGTGACGCTGTCAAAGCTGCCCGACAAGGTGCCGTCGGCGGACAGGATCGTGTAGCTTGAGCGCAGTTTGTAGGCACCGTCAGCGCCGATATGGGCGACGGAGCCCCCCTTCAGCGTGGCATTGCCGGTGACATGGACGAGATCGGCATCCGTGCCGGCGGGATCGACCTCCACGGCAAGATGCGAGCCCGCGTCGAAGACGAGATTGCCGTTGACGGTGAAAGTACCGATGGAGTTGCCCGGCGCGAGCGTGCCGCCGGAAGCGATGGTGATGACGGAACCGACGCCGGAACCGACAGTGCCATGGCCGCCGAGCAAGGCGCCATCCTCGACGTTGAGCGAACCGCCGAGCACGGCACTGGCATGGCCGGCGTCCGAGCCGACGATCAGCTCGCCGGCGGTGACGTCCGTCGTCCCGGCGAAGGTCGAACTGTCGCCGTCATAGAGGAGCGTGCCCGAGCCGGCCTTGATGAATTTGCCGTTGCCCAGGAGGGAGCCGCCATAGAAGGCGTTCGCCGTCTGGTCGAAGGTGAGGGAAGCGCCGGTGACGATCTGCGCCCTACCGCCGAAGCGTTCGGCGGCGCTGGTGAGGTTGCCGGCCTCAATCGCCCAGTCGAGGCTGGAAACGCCCGTGAGGGTGAGGCTGCCGGTTCCCCGCTTATCCATGACACCGGAGGTCCCATCGAGGCCGACGATATCGCCGGCAAAGCTGGCATCGGTGGTCTGGTCGAACACGACGATCCCCGCATTGCCGATATTGCCCGAGATCGAGGCGGCATTGCCGATCAGCCCGCCCTCGCGCACTAGGGTGTTGCCATAGGCATTGCCGGCATTGTCGAGACGCAGGATCCCGCCTCCGGTCTTGAGCAGGTCGCCCGGTCCCGAGACGGCACCGGTCAGGCCCAGCACGGTATGGCCGCCGACATTGAACTCGCCGACCTGCGCCAGCGTGATGGCGCGAGCCATGTCGAAGGTCTGCGTCGTCGCCAGCTTGCCACCGTTGAAAATCAGGCTGCCGGAAGTCGCGCCGAGATTGGCGTCAGCCGAGATCTGCAGCGTACCGTTTCCGATCTCGGTGCCGCCCGTATAGGTGTTGGTGCCGGCCAGGATGGTCGTACCGCTGCCGGTCTGCCAGAGCCCGCCAGAACCGGAGATCACGCCGGACAGGGTCAAGGCGTTGGAGCGGTTGACGGCGAGCAGGCCGTCATTGGCGATATCGCCGAGAACCGAGCCGGTGGTGCCGCCATTGCCGAGTTGCAGCGTGCCGTCCTCGATCCGGGTCCCGCCGCTGTAGCTGTTGTCGGCAGCGAGGATCAACCGGCCATAATCGGTCTTGACCAGCTTGTTGGAGCCGGTGAGCTCGGAGGCGATGGTCGCCGTCATGGCACTCGCCGGATTGCCGTCGCCGACGCGGATGATGCTCTCGCCCTGGGGCGCCGCGAGGGCGATGGCATCGCCCTCGATACGATAGCCGTCCACGGCGAAATTCATGCCGGCGGACGCGATCGCGCCGGCGCTGGCGTCGACGCGGATAGTGCCGGCCGTGCCCTGGAAGACCGCGAAAGTCGGGTTGGGCTGATAGGGGCCATTGATAGAGCCGTCCTTGTCGGTCCAGTTGCGCCCGTCGGCGCGCCAGACGCCGCCGCCACCGTCCACAGCGCCATTGTTGCGCTGGCCGGCATTCTCGCCGTCCCAGAAACCGAGCGCCAGACCGGCGGTGGAGATGAGGTTGACCTGACCGGCGACCGAGGTCTGGATGGTCAGGTTGTCCGGGACGACACTGGCCGGCAACGTGCCGATTTCCAGCCCGTTGTCGGTCAAGCTGCCGCCGTAACCGATGAGGGTGTAGACGCCGGGGCCGAAGCCGCCCTGGTTGGTGACGTTGAGCGTGCCGTCGAGCGTGAGGTTGCCGCCGACCTGGAAGAGCGGTGTCGCCGAGGCCGAACCCAGGGCAACATTGACGTTCGTGCTGGAGGCGAGGTCGAGATTGCCGTCGATGGTCAGAGTCTTGCCGGCCGCGCCCGTCAGAACGCCGCCGGAGAAAACGAGATCGCCTTCGATCGTGCCCCGGCCGGTCACCGTACCAGAGCCGTAGACATCGACCCGACCGCCGAGCACGCCGTCCACGGTGAGGGTCCCGCCCGTGACTGAAGTGGGCGCGCCGAGCTGGCCGGCGATCACGAGATTGCCGCCGACCACACTGGCGCGGCCTGTGAAAGCGCTGCTGTCGCCCGTCAGCCGCGTCGTGCCCTGGCCGCGCTGCAGGATCCCGCCGCTGCCCGACAGGGTGCCATCCAAGGTCAGGTTGTCGGATCGATTGAGAATGAGAGCGCCGTTGACCGCCACATTCCCGACGATCGAGCCACCCGTGCCGCCATTGCCGAGCTGGAGACTCGTGCCGACGGCGATCGTCGTACCGCCTGTGTAGGTGTTGGTACCGGTAAGGATCTGGATACCCGCCCCCTGCACGACGAGGCCGCCCTGGCCGGTGATCCCGCCGCCGAAATCGACCGATGCGGCGGTGTTCAGGATCAGGGAGTTGCTACCCAGAGATACCGCGGTGCCGGAGACACCTGCGAGCGCGCCGATGGCCTGATCACCAGATCCAAGGCTGATATCAAAGGCCGCGCCAGGGCCCGACAGTGTCACGGTGCCATTGGCAGCAAGCCTGCCCGCGCCCGTAAGGGCTAGCGTACCTCCGGCTACGGTGGTGCCGCCGCCATAGGTGTTCTGCCCGGACAGACTCAATGTTCCGGTGCCTTGCTTCACGAGCCCGCCTGTACCGCCGATGGCCCCGCCATAGGTCGTGTTCAAGGCAGTGTTCGAGGTCAGGCTATTCGAGCCGAGCATGATCGTGGTGCCCCCATTGCCGGCGAAGGCGCCGATGGTCTGGTTGCCGCCCGAAGTGCTGATATCGAAGCTGCCGCCCGCTCCGGTGACGAACACATTGCCGTTCGCCGCGAGGCTGCCTCCGGCGCCGAGCGCGAGCGTGCCTTTCTCGATGGTGGTCCCGCCGCTATAGGTATTCGCGCCCGTCAGGATGGTGGTGCCGGTGCCCCTCTGCACGAGCGCCCCACTACCCGAGACGACACCGGACAGCGTCGAGGTGTCAGAACGATTGACGACCAATAGGCCGTTGTCCGTCACGTTCCCCACGATCGAGCCCGAGGTGCCGCCGACGCCGAGCTGCAATGTCCCGGCAGAGATGCTGGTGCCGCCTGTATAGCTGTTGTCGCCTGACAGCACGACCGTGCCGCCGCCCGTAGCCGTGACCTGTCCTGCGCCGGATATCACGCCTGAAATCGAAATATCGCCGTCGGTCGTGTCGAACGTCACCGAGGAGCCGGTGCCGAGTGTGATCGCATTGCTCACCACCGGCACACCGGCCTCCTGTGCGGCTATTGTCGCAGCAGCGTTGGTGATCAGCTGGATGTCGCCCACCAGCATCGAGGTGGACCACAGTTTCAGCGTATTGCCGATCCCGCCGAAGCGAATGGAGGCGCCATATGTCAGGCCATTGGCCTCGAGCCCACCACTGATCTTCCCATGATTTTGGATGGTGCTGTTGCCATTGGTCATCACACCGATGCCGGCTTCGGCGCCATTGGCGGCCCCACCGACAATATCCGTCCAGTTTACAAGGTTGACGCCGCCGCCGACCAGGTTGACGCCGGCGCCACTGTTGCCTCCGATCGATCCGCCCGTGCCGCTTCCGCCACCGCCCCCGACGATCGTTCCCAGGTTGACGATGTTTGTAGCGTTGCCGAAAACCAGCAGCCCGTCGCCACCGCCACCGCCGCCGCCCGGGTTTCCGCCACCACCACCATCGCCGCCATTGCCTCCCTGGATCAGCCCTTGGTTGCCGATGACGGTATTCGGCTGAATGGAGACCACGCCTGCGCCACCGCCGCCACCGCCACCGCCATTGCTTGCCGAGCCCGACGTTCCGAAACCGCCGGTGCCGCCATTGCCGCCACGGAGAGCCCCAATGCCCGAAACGCTGAGATTCGTTCCGATAATGTAGTTGCCGCCGCCGCCACCACCGCCGGATGAAAAATTGAATCCATTCGATCCCGGCGAGCCGTCGTCGGCTTTGACAGGAGTAGCCACAACCACGCCGTAAATAACCTGGCGCCCGCCGCCGGTTCCTCCCGCGCCGTCCCCTGCCCCACCGGCCCCGCCCTCGCCAGCATCCCCGAGCGTGCCGGGGATTTGCACCGTGGCGTCACCCGGCCCGAAGGCGGTGGCGTTGCCGCCACCGCCATTACCGGCCCCGCCGATGCCGCCACGATCATAGCCCGCACCGCCGGCAGCGTCGCAGGCGGTGGAGTCGACTGTACAGGCTCCGGCCCGAGCGGGGGCCGCCAGGCCGGTCACACCGAGCATCATTGCGAGAGGAGAAACCGTGGCCAACGCCCATAGACGGCGTCTGCTCGATGCAATTTTGGAGCGACCGCCACGCCGGCCGCCAGATTGCCCTGCAGCGGAACCCGCCGCCGCGCCTTCCCATATCGTCACCACAATGCCCCCGGCGGCCGTCGATAGAATATCGAAGGGTCAGGACCGATCACGGCAACGCCGGCCACTGACGAATCCAACGCGCTGCGCCACGGTGGATAGAACAGCAACATTCCCAATAAATCTTCGTCTGACTATTACCCGAAGGGGTATGATTGTGCTGATATGGGTGTCGATCGCGGAGCGTTACTGCGGCAGGTAGGTTCTGCAATCGGTGAAACGACGCAAAAACTGAAATCGCACCCCAGATTTTTCCGCAGGATCCCATGGACAGGGACAACAAACTCGATACTGAGATCATTCGCCTCTACGAAGCGGAGCCGGATCTGCAAACGCTTCCCGCTCTTCTATTCGCCGCCATTGGCCGCCTGGTCGAGGCGGAAGTGGTGAGCTTCACCGAATTTCACCATCCCAGCCGCGACTTTCGCGCTCTGGTGTCCGTCGGCGACGATCCGGGCCGGCGGGCGACTGCCATGCAGGCCTTTGCGCGGCACATGCACTCCCATCCGTTCTGGCAGCATGACCCAGCCTTCTATGGCGAGCGGGCCTTGCGCGAGTCCGACTTCTTCAGCGACGAGGAATTCGTCGAACTTCCGATCGCAAGGGAGGCGTTCCTGCCATCCGGAGCCCGCCGGATGATCGGGATCGTGATGGAGCACTCAGGTTATGCCGTTTCGATCGTCGGCCATCGCATCGTGGGCCGGCCGGCTTTCAGCGATGATGATCGCGATCGGCTGCAGGCCTTCCGCACCCATATCCTACGATGCTACCGCCAGGCTCAGGAACGTACCCTGGCCAAGCTCACGCCGGCCCACCGGCTGCGGCTGGCATTTCCCACGCTGACGCCGCGCCAGGTCGAGGTGGCATCCTGGATCGCCCAGGGCAAGTCGAACCAGGAGATCGCGGGTATCCTCGAGATCGGGCTCGACGCCATCAAGGCCCATGTCAAGGCGATCAATTTGAAAGTCGATTCCGACAGCCGGCGCGCGGCGATCGTGATCGCCCATACCACGCCTCCCTTCGCAAAGCTGCCGCCGCTGTGGAAGCTCGACCTGGAAAGCTGGAGCGGCGGCGGCGAAGCCAGGCAGATCCGCTTACCGGAGGGCCTGCCTTCCGGAGGGATGTGAACGCCGCCATCGACCGAGCTGTGCCTCGATGGAATCCCCGCGAGGCCTTGGCCGATGGAGGCGGGTGCCAAAAAAATCTGTGCCGCTCTGTCGGACGGGCGGAGCGGTGTTCGTCCTCGGGGCATGGCAAATGCCTTCGCCCATGACTTTCCGCTCTCTCAGTCAAGAGGACAATGACCATGCCCAGCACCATCCGCCTGCACCGCGTTCTCGCCACCAGCCCCGAAAAGGTCTATCGGGCCTTCCTCGAAGCGGATGCCCTTGCAAAATGGCTGCCGCCGAACGGCTTCACCTGCACGGTGCATCATTCCGAGCCGACCGTCGGCGGCACGTTCAAGATGTCGTTCCGCAACTTCACCACGGGCCATAGCCATTCGTTCGGCGGCGAATATCTCGAACTCGTGCCAGGCGAGCGGCTGCGCTATACGGACAAGTTCGACGATCCCAATCTGGCAGGCGAGATCGTGGTGACCGTGGCGCTGAAGAAAGTGTCCTGCGGCACCGAGCTGAACATCGAGCAGGCCGGCATTCCCGACCTCATCCCGCCCGAGGCCTGCTATCTCGGCTGGCAGGACTCGCTGCGCAACCTGGCGCGGCTGGTCGAGCCCGAGATCAATCAATAGTTTTGGCCCACCCACCAGGGCGCCAGGCCTGGCGCCCTGGTGATGACCACGCGTTCAGTCAAAGCTGGATCCAGGCCGTCTTGAGATCGCTGTATTTGTCCAAAGCGTGCAGCGACTTGTCATGGCCGTTGCCGGACTGCTTTACGCCGCCGAGAGGCACGGTATTGTCGGCACCACCATAGGTGTTGACATGCACCACACCGGCACGCAGGGCGCGAACCATGCGATGGGCGCGCGAGAGGTCGGCGGTCCAAACAGCGGAAGCGAGGCCGTAATCGCTGGCATTGGCGATGGCGATCGCCTCGGCCTCCGTCTCGAAGGGAATGATCGACAGGATCGGGCCGAAGACTTCCTCCCGCGCAAGCGTCATGCCGGGCGTGACATCGAAGATCGTCGGCTGCATGTAGAAGCCGCCGCTTTCCTGGAGAATCTGCCGGCCGCCGGTGCGCAGGCGCGCGCCCTCGCCGAGGGCCTGCTCGGCATAGGCCAGGTCCTTCTTCAGCTGCGCCTCGCTGGAGACGGCGCCGATCTCGGTTGAGAGCTCCAGCGGATCGCCGACTTTCATGGTGGAAGCGATGGCGGCGAGCTTTTCGGAAAAGGCCTCGTGAATGGAACGATGCACCAGCAGGCGCGAACCGGCGACGCAGACCTGGCCGGCATTGCGGAAGATGCCCTGGGCCGAGAGCTTTGCCGCCCGATCGAGATCGGGCGCGTCGGCGAACACGATGTTGGGGGACTTGCCGCCGAGCTCGAGATAGACACGCTTGAGGTTGGAGCGGGCCGAATATTCGAGCAGCCTGCGCCCGACGACGCCCGAACCGGTGAAGGCTATGACGTCGATATCGCCATGCAAGCCGAGCGCCTCGCCTGTCACCGCCCCCCTGCCCGTGACCACGTTGAGTACGCCTTCCGGCAGGCCGGCCTCGGCGCACAGGGCAGCCAGTTTGAGAAGGCTCAGCGAAGCTCCCTCCGCCGGCTTCAGCACCACGCAATTGCCGGCCGCCAGCGCCGGTGCGATCTTCCAGGCCCCGATCATCATCGGGAAGTTCCACGGCACGATGGCGGCGACGACGCCGACCGGCTCGCGATGGACGAGCCCGAGCACATCGCTGGCCGTGGGCGCGATCTCCCCGTAGACCTTGTCGATCGCTTCGGCGTAGTAGCGGAAGGTCGCCGCCGCACTGCCCGGCTCGGCCTTCAGCGCCATGGCCATTTCCGTGCCGTTGTCGCGTACGCCCAGCACGGCAAGATCGAGGGCATCTCGCTCGATCAGTTCGGCGATGCGCAGCAGCACCTTCTTGCGCAGTGAGGGCGCCGCCTTCGACCAGGAGCCTTTCTCGAAAGCGAGGCGGGCGGCGCGCACGGCGCGGTCGACATCGCCAGCCCCGGCATCGCCGATCGTGGTCAACTTCTGCCCATCGATCGGCGAGATGACGTCGAGGACGGCGTCATCCTGCGGCTCGCTCCAATTGCCACCAATGAACAGCGATTGCGGGGCGATGGGACTATGTCGAAGGCGGTCGATCTGGTCCTGCATTTCTGAACTCTCGCGGATGGGGACGGTGGGCGTATGTCCACCGTCAGGATTGGAGCGATCGCCCATCTTCAACCCACGACCACAGTCGCTCATTGAGAAAAGCTCCGTTGTTGTCATGCCCGGGCTTTGTCCCGGGCATCCAGTCCTCGCTGTTTCAGGTCGCGTTGCCCTCTGGATTGCCGGGACAAAGCCCGGCAATGACAAAGGTCGTGTTTCCCGATCCTTCAGGCAGCCTCTCGCGAAAGGCCAGATTTGCTCTTGCGGCTGTCAGGCTACACCTCCTGGCCGACGCCCAGCCTGGCAAAGGCAGTAGCGTCGGCGGATTTCAGCCGGGCAGCCGCAAGGAAGCCGATGATGCCAGCAATCGGCACCAGGCCCGGCAGCAACACGGCGAGCACGCCATTGGCGCCCGCCAATGCCCCGAAATTCACCGCGATGAAATAGACCAGGGCCAGCAGGATCAGGCCGGTCACCACCGGCAGGATCTTGGTCACCAGCACATTGCCTTCGAGCCCTGGATTGCGGGTGAAGAAGGCAACGATCGCCAACGCCGTGAAGGCCATCAGCAGGATGATCGCCAGGGTCGCGACATTGGTGAGCCAGGAGAACAGCGCCAGCACCGGATCCTGGCCGGTGGCGGCAAAGAGCGCGACCACCAGCACGGCGATGACGGTCTGGATCATCGAGCCGACATGGGGGCTCTGGAACAGGGGATGCGTCACGCCGATCGAGCGCGGCAGAAGCCCCTCGCGGCCGGCGACATAGATGTAGCGCGCCACGCCATTGTGGAAGGCGAGCACGCCCGCGAACAGGCTGGTGATGAACAGAAGGCTCATCACCACGGTGATCCAGTGTCCGACATAGCGTTCGGCGAGGCCGAAGAGGAAGGTCGTCGGATCGGCAAGGCCCTGCAGTTGCGGCACGAGCTTGTCGACGCCGGCACCGTTCACCATCAGCCATGAGGTCAGCATGTAGAACACGCCGATGATCAGCACGGAGATGTAGGTCGCCCGCGGCACGGTCCTGTGCGGTTCGCGCGCCTCCTCGCTGTAGATCGTGGTCGCCTCGAAGCCGATGAAGGCGGCAAAGCAGAACAGGATGCCGATGGCGGGCGTGCCGCTCCAGAACGCCGCCGGCGTGAAAGGCGTGAGGGAGAGGCCGGCATCGCCGCCCTTGAAGAAGATCGCCGCATCGATGACCAGCACGACCAGATATTCCAGGGCGACGAGCACGGTGAGGATCCTGGCCGACAGATCGACGCGGCGATAGCCGAAGACAGCCACCGCGGCGATGCCGACATAAGTCCACACCCACCAGGGCAGGTCCAGGCCGAACTGTTCGGCGAAGAAGCCCTTGGTCGTCGCGCCGAACATGCCGAACACGCCGATCTGCATGCAATTATAGGCGAGAATGGCGATGAGGGCCGCCGCGCCGCCCATCAGGCCGCCAAGCCCCTGGGCTGTATAGGCATAGAAGGCGCCGGCGTTGCGGATATGGCGGGCCATGGCGACATAGCCGACGGCAAAGAGCAGCAGGATCAGGGTGACCAGTACGAAGGTCAGCGGGATGCCGGGGCCATTGCCCAGCAACATGGACAGGGGCACACCGCCGGCGACCGCCGTCAGCGGCGCTGCGGCCGAGACCACCAGAAAGGTGATCGCCCCCACGCCGAGGCTGTTCTTGCGGAGCTGGTTGGATGGTTGGCTTTGCGAGTCGTGTCGCGTGTCTTGCCGCGAATCTTGCCGCGAATCTTGCACGGTCATGGGTGTTCGTTCCCCTGGTTGAAGGCGCCGGCATGCATGGGGAAGCCCGCCCGCCGTTTCGTCTGAAACGGCATGAACGATGCTGCCCCTTATTCTTGTTGGCCGTCTGTATTGATGCGCAAACTTCGGTTCAATATTTGAACCGTTACTTCAAATATAGACTTGCAAAGAACCGCGGCAGCTGTCAAGTTATTTCGCATGTTAATTATCTTGGGTCCCGGCAGAAGAACCCGCAAGGCTCCCGGTGCACCGGAAGCCGACACGAACCGACCCCGGTGGAGGAAGAATGAGCACGATCGGCAAGGCCCTTTCATTGCTGGACACCGTGTCGCGCCTTGAGGAGGAGGCGGGGCTGACCGACATCGCCCGGCTCTGCGCCCTCGATAAGGCCACCACACGGCGTTTCCTGGTGGAGCTCACCAAGCATGGCTTCGTCGAGCAGGACCCGGTGACACGCAAATACCGCATCGGAGCGGCGCCGGTGCGCCTCGCCCGCATTCGCGAGGCCCGCTATCCCTTCCTGCGCATCGCCCTGCCCCATATTAAGGCACTGGCGGAGGCCTCGGCCGAGACGGTGCATCTTTCCGAATTTTCGGGCGGCCAGCTCGCCACCATCCACGTCGAGGATTCACCACGAGCTCATCGGGTCATCGTCGATGTCGGGGGCAACCTGCCCTTCCACGCGACGGCGTCGGGGCTCGCCTTCCTGGCCTTCCGCCCCGCGGCGGAGATCGCGGCTGCCCTGGCATCGCCGCTGGAACGCTTCACCGAGTATACGATCACCGATCCGGCCAGGATTGGCGAATCGCTCGGAGAAACCAGGGCCCGCGGCTTCTCGATCGGCCATCAGGGCTTCGAGATCGGCGTGGTCAGCGTGGCCGCCCCGATCCTTGCACCCAGCGGCCATCCGATCGGATGCATCGCGATCGCGGCTCCGACGGCGCGTGTCGGCAAGACGGCCCTGCAGGCTTTGGGCGCGGAGGCCGTCGCCACTGCCGAGGCCATTTCGGAAAAATATTACGGTCTGGAACGCCCCGCTGAAGCCAAGGCTCGTCTTGGTACCGCTCGTCTTGGGAGGACTGCCTGATGAGCACGGTGGTCTCGGTGCCCAGAATACTCGTCATCGGAACGGGCGACACCAAATCGGACGAACTGCAGTTCATGGCCTCCGTCATCCGGGAAGCGGGCGGACGCCCCGTCATGGTCGATGTCAGCATCCTGGGTAATCCGCCCTATCTCCCCGATCACTCCAGGCACGATGTCGCCGCGGCTGCCCGAACCTCCATCGATGCCATCATCACCAGCGGGGATGAGAACAGCGCGATGGCCCTGATGGCACAGGGAGCGTCGGCCCTCGTCCTCGACCTCTACCGGGCCGGCAAGGTGGATGGCATCATCGCGCTCGGCGGCTCGATGGGCACCGACCTCGCCCTTGACGTATCGGCCGTCCTGCCAGTGGGCATCCCCAAATTCGTCGTCTCGACGATCGCTTATTCCCACCTCGTTCCGCCCGAGCGCATCGCGCCCGACCTGATGATGATTCTGTGGGCCGGCGGCCTTTATGGCCTCAGCGGCATTTGCTGCGCCGTGCTGTCGCAGGCCTGCGGTGCCGTGGTGGGTGCAGCCCGGCATAGCCGCAAGCCGGATACAGCCCGCCCCCTGATCGGCATGACTTCCCTTGGCTCCACCTGCCTCAAATATATGAAGCATCTCAAACCCGAGCTGGAACGGCGGGGCTATGACGTCGCGGTCTTTCATGCCACCGGCATGGGCGGGCGCGCCTTCGAGGCAGTAGCCGAGAAGGGCGGCTTTGCGGCAGTGTTCGATTTCTGCATCCAGGAAGTCAGCAACCACCATTATGGCAGCATCGTCACCTCCGGTCCCGACCGCCTGGAGAATGCCGGACGCGCCGGCGTTCCCCAGATCGTCGCCCCGGGTGCCGTCGATATGGTCGACCTGCCATCCTGGCGCGAGCCGCCGCCCGTTCTGGCGGACCGCCCCTACCACGCCCATAACCGCCTGATCGGCTCGGTGACCGCTTCGCCCGAGGGCCGCCGCGAAATCGCCCGGGTCGTCGCCGCCAAGCTCGGGCGGGCCGCCGGCAAGACTGCCTTCCTGCTGCCGATCGAGGGATTGCAGGAATGGGACAAGCAGGGCGAACCCCTGCACGATCCGGCCGGCCATGCCGCCTTCGTGGACGAGATCCGCAAGTCCCTGCCGCCGAACGTCGCCCTGCGGGAGATCGACGCGCACATCAACGCGCCGCACTTCTCGGATGCCGCGCTCGCGCTCTTCGACGCATGGGTGGCCGAGGGCATCGTCCCGGAGGGACGGCCATGACCGGCGAACGCGCCCTCATCCTCGATTTCGGCGGTGTCGTCACCCGCACCCTGTTCGAAACGCATGACGTCACCGAGCGCACGCTCGGCCTGAAGCCTGATACCCTTACCTGGCGCGGCCCCTTCGCCCCGGAAACCGATCCGCTCTGGGTCTCGATGCAGCGCCAGGAGATCAGCGAGCGCGACTACTGGCTCACCCGGGCCCGCGAGGTCGGCCAGATGGTCGGCGAGGACTGGACGGATATGCAGACCTTCGTGCGCCGGGCCCGCGGCGCCGAGCCCGGACTGGTGCTGCGCCCGGAAGCGCGCGATGCCATCCTGCAGGTGAAGGCGGCGGGGCTGAAGCTCGCCATCCTCTCCAACGAACTCGACCTGTTCTACGGCGCCGAATTCCGCCGGCGTTTTCCCCTGATCGACCGTTTCGACGTGATCGTCGATGCCACCCATACCGGCATCCTGAAGCCTGACCCGCGCGCCTATGAGCAGGTGCTCGCCGAGCTCGGGATCGCCCGGGAGGCTTGTGTCTTCGTCGACGACCAGTTGAAGAACATCGAGGGCGCCAGAGCGGTGCGCCTGCCTTTTGTCCATTTCGACGTCACCCGGCCAGCCGAGGGTTATGCCCAGGCCCTGGCCATGCTCGGCCTTTGAGAGGAATGAACGATGCGTGAGACCAATTTCCTGATCGAGAACAATGCCCGTCAGCTCTGGCATCCAATGGCGCATCCGGCCGACATGCAGGCCAATCCGCCGCGCATCATCACCTCCGCCAGGGGCGTCGAGATCACCGACATCCACGGCAAGACAGTGCTGGACGGCGTCGGCGGGTTGTGGAACGTCAATCTGGGCTATTCCTGCGACCCGATCAAACAGGCGATCAAGGACCAGCTCGATGAACTGCCCTATTACTCGACCTTCCGGGGCACCACCAACGCGCCCTCGATCGAGCTCGCCTATGAGCTGGCGGAGTGGTTCAAGTCGGACGGACTCAGCCGCGCCTTCTTCACCTCCGGCGGCTCGGATTCGGTGGAAACCTGCCTGCGGCTGGCGCGCCAATATCACCGGGTCAACGGCCAGCCCGAGCGCACCAAGTTCATCGCGCTGAAGAAGGGCTATCACGGCACCCATTTCGGCGGCGCCTCCGTCAACGGCAACCAGCATTTCCGCCGCAACTACGAGCCCTTGTTGCCGGGCGTCTACCATCTGCCGGCACCCTGGCCCTACCGCAATCCGTTCGGCACCGAGGACGGCGCCGAGATCGCGGCGGCGATCGGCCGGCTCTTCGAAGAGGAAATCGCCTTCCAGGGTGCCGATACCATCGCGGCCCTGATCCTCGAGCCGGTGCTCGGCTCGGGCGGCATCATCGTGCCGCATGAGAGCTTCCTGCCGCTGATGCGCGAGATCTGCGACCGGCACGGCATCCTGCTGATCGCCGACGAGGTGATCACCGCCTTCGGCCGCACCGGCGCCTGGACCGGATCGCGCCTGTGGGGCATCAAGCCCGATCTGATGTCGACGGCCAAGGCGATCACCAACGGCTATTTCCCCTTCGGCGTGGCGATGATCTCGGAGACGATCGCCCAGGCCTTCGAGGGTAACAAGAACACGCTCGCCACCATCAGCCATGGCTACACCTATTCCGGCCATCCCATCGGCGCGGCGGCGGCGATCGCCACGCTGAAGGAAATCCGCCGGCTCGACGTGGCCACCAACGCTGCCGCCCGTGGCGCCGAGCTCGGCCAGGGTCTCGACGGGCTCAAGGCCCGGCACGAACTCGTCGGCGACGTGCGCGGCATTGGCCTGATGTGGGCGCTCGAACTGGTCGGCGACCGCGCCAAGAAGACGCCTGCCGCCAAGGATGTGGTGCAGAAGGTGCAGGACGTCGCCTATGAGGCAGGTGTGCTGGTGCGTACCTCGGGGGCCAATGTCATCATCTCACCGCCGCTGGTGATCACGGCCGGGGACGTGGCGCGCATCGTCGCCGCCCTCGATGCCGGGCTGAGCGCCGCGGGAGGGCGCTGAGATGGCCGGCAACGCCGCTCTGCTCGCCCGCCGCGAAAGGCTGCTCGGGCGCAACATGTCGCTGTTCTACGAGGAGCCGGTACATCTCACCCGCGGCGAAGGCGTCTGGCTCTGGGATGACGAGGGCCGGCGCTATCTCGACTGCTACAACAACGTACCGCATGTCGGTCACTGCCATCCTCGCGTGGTCGAGGCAATCACGCGCCAGGCTTCGACCCTCAACACCCATACGCGCTACCTGCATGAGGGCATCCTCGATTATGTCGAGCGCCTGACCGCGACCTTCGACGCCAGCCTGAACGCCGCCATCCTCACCTGCACCGGCAGCGAGGCCAATGACGTCGCACTGCGCATGGCGCAGGCGGTGACCGGACGGACCGGCGTGATCGCCACCGATCATACCTATCACGGCAACACCGCCGCCGTGTCGCAGCTCTCCACCCGGATGCCGCCGGTCGGCGGCTTTGGCGGCCATGTCCGCCATGTGCCGGCGCCGGACAGCTACCGCCCGCTGGGCGGGGTGCCGGGCGATGCCTTCGCGACGGCCTTCGCCGCCAAGGTCGAGGAGGCGATCGCCTCGCTGGAGGCGAGCCCGTACGGCTTTTCTGCCCTGATCATCGATCCCTTCTTCGCCAATGAGGGCTTTCCCGACCTGCCATCGGGCTTTTTGGACCGAGCGGTCTCGGCCGTGCACAAGGCCGGCGGCCTCGTCATCGCCGACGAGGTGCAGCCCGGCTTCGGCCGCACCGGCAGCCATATGTGGGGCCACCAGCGCGCCGGCTTCGTTCCCGATATCGTCACGCTGGGCAAGCCGATGGCCAATGGCCACCCGGTCGGCGGCGTGGTCGCCAACATCGATACGCTGAACGCCTTCCGCAAGGCCTTCCGCTACTTCAACACCTTCGGCGGCAACCCGGTCTCCTGCGCCGCTGCGATGGCCGTCCTCGACGTGATCGAGGAAGAGAAGCTGATCGAGAATGCCCGCACCGTCGGCGCCCATGCGCGGGCCGGCTTCGAGCGGCTCGCCGGCAAGCACGCCCTCATCGGCGACATCCGCGGCAGCGGCCTGTTCATGGGCACCGAATTCGTGCTGGACCGGGCAACCAGGGAACCGGCCCCGGATCTGGCCACCCGCATCGTCAACGCCATGCGCGAGCGCGGCGTGCTGATGGGCAAGATCGGCGTGCATCAATGCGCCACCAAGATCCGCCCGCCCATGCCGTTCTCGACGGAGCATGCCGACCTGATGCTCTCCACCCTCGACGACGTGTTGTCCAGCCTGTGAGACTTAACCCTCCCCTGAAGGGGGAGGGTCGGCCTGAAAGGCCGGGGTGGGGTGAAAAATGCGACGGTTGAGACAATCACCCCACCCCGCCGCTACGCGTCGACCCTCCCCCTCCAGGGGAGAGTAAGAATACCAACCGGCGAGCCGTTTCATGAGGCGACAATGGCCGACAATCTCACGCAAGAGCTGAAGAACGCGTTGCTGGAACGGGCCGGCGAAGCGCTCCGGCATTGGCCGGTGCCGGCCCAGCAGCCGCAGTTCCTCAAATACCGGGAGAATGCGGTTTTCCGCATCGTCCTCGCCGACGGTCGACCGGCCGCCCTGCGGCTGCACCGCGCCGGCTATCACGACGAGGCGGCACTGCAGTCCGAGCTTGCCTGGATGACGGCTCTCAAGCGGGGCGGACTGGCCGTGCCGGCGTCCATTCCGGCTGCCGACGGGCGCAGCCTCGTGCCCCTGGCAGGCAATGCCCGCTTTGCTGCCCAGCATGCCGATGTCGTCAGCTGGATCGAGGGTATGCCGCTCGGCCAGACGGGAACGCCCCTGTCGCAACCGCCGGAAAAACAGGCCGAACTCTTCTTCAGGATCGGTCAGGCCATGGCCACCATGCATGATCTCGCCGATGCCTGGCAGCAGCCACCCGGTTTCCACCGGCCGGCCTGGGATGCTGAGGGGCTCGTGGGCGGGCGACCGCTCTGGGGACGGTTCTGGGAGTGTCCGGGCCTTTCGCCACAAGAAAGCGAAGCGCTTGCCGCGCTCCGAGTCCGGCTCAGCCAGGCCCTCGACAGCCATGCCCCTCGCCTCGACTACGGCCTCATCCATGCCGACCTCGTGCGCGAGAACGTCTTCATCACCAATGGCGGCGTGGCCTTCATCGATTTCGATGATTGCGGCCCTGGCTACCGCCTGTTCGACATAGCCACCACGCTTTTGAAGAACCGGGGCGAACCCACCTATCCCGCCATCGAGCGCGCGCTGATCGCCGGCTATCGCAGTCGTCGCAGCCTGAGCGATGAAACCCTTGCGGCGTTGCCGCTGTTCCTGACGCTGCGGAGCCTGACCTATATCGGCTGGCTTGCGCAAAGGCCCGAGACCCCGAATGCGGCCGGTCGTCTGTCGCGTTATCTGAAGGAAAGCCTCCAGCTCGCCGATGCCCTGCAAATCGAGGCTTGACATCGTCGGTTAAATTATTAACATGTTAATTAAATAGATCGGGAAACGCTGGGAAACATGCCGCATCTCACCATCGAATATTCCGGCAATCTCGAAGGCCGCGCCGATATCGGCGAACTCTGCGACCGGCTGCACGCCGCAATCCTGGCTACCGGCCTGTTCGAACTCGGTGCCATCCGCGTCCGGGCCTTGAAGGCGGAGCATTTCGCCATTGCCGACCGATTGCCGGAGAATGCCTTCGTCGACCTCAATTTTCGCATCGGCAAGGGCCGCAGCGCGGACGAAAAGAGGCGGACCGGCGAGGCCCTTTTTGCAGTCGCGGGCGAAGTCCTCGCTCCCCTGTTCGAAACTCCTCACTTCGCGCTTTCGCTGGAAATCCGGGAAATCGATTCCGAATTGAGCTGGAAACGCAACGCCATCCACCCACGCCTCGGCGGACAATAGGGCCTGAGCCCTGGTACCCGCCGCCGATTTGCGAGAGATTTGTCATGTCCAGACTGCAGGAAAACCTAACCAAAGCCGAGGGTTATCTCGACCGCTTCAAGCGTGGCGTGGTTGCCAACCGCATTGGCGGCGAGGACGTCGCAGCCGCTGATGGCGCGACCTTCGAGACGCTCTCGCCGATCGATCTCAAGCCGCTCGCTCGTATCGCACGCGGCACGGCCGCCGATGTCGACCGTGCCGCCAAGGCGGCGAAATCGGCCTTCGCCGAATGGGCGGCCATGCCGGGCGCGACGCGCAAGAAACTCCTGCACAAGATCGCCGATGCCATCGTGGCGCGCGCCGAAGAGATCGCCTTCGTCGAATGCATGGATACCGGCCAGGCCCTGAAGTTCATGGCCAAGGCAGCGCTACGCGGCGCCGAGAATTTCCGCTTCTTCGCCGACCGGGCCCCCGAGGCGCGTGACGGCAAGTCGCTGCGCGCCGAGGGCCAGTTCAACGTCACCACGCGCGTGCCGATCGGGCCGGTGGGGATCATCACCCCCTGGAACACGCCCTTCATGCTGTCGACCTGGAAGATCGCCCCGGCCCTCGCCGCCGGCTGCACCGTCGTGCACAAGCCGGCCGAGTTCTCGCCGCTGACGGCAAGGCTGCTGGTCGAGATCGCCGAGGAAGCCGGCCTGCCCAAGGGCGTGTGGAACCTCGTCAACGGCTTTGGCGAGGATGCCGGCCGCGCCCTCACCGAGCACCCCCTGATCAAGGCGATCGGTTTCGTGGGCGAAAGCCGCACCGGCGCGATGATCATGCGGCAGGGTGCCGAGACCCTGAAGCGCGTGCATTTCGAGCTGGGCGGCAAGAACCCCGTGATCGTCTTCGCCGATGCCGATCTCGAACGGGCGGCCGACGCCGCCGTCTTCATGATCTATTCTCTGAACGGCGAGCGCTGCACCTCCTCCTCGCGCCTGCTCGTCGAGGCAAGCATCTACGAAAAGTTCACCGCGCTGATCGCCGAGAAGGCCAGCCGGATCAAGGTCGGCCATCCGCTCGATCCGGAAACCGTGGTCGGTCCGCTGATCCATCCCGAGCATGAGAAGAAGGTGCTCGACTATATCGCCATCGGTCAGGCCGAGGGCGCCAAGGTTGCCGCGGGGGGCACCAAGGTCGAGGGGCCGGGTGGCGGCTGCTATGTCGCGCCAACCTTGTTTACGGCTGCCAACAACCGTATGCGCATCGCCCAGGAAGAGATCTTCGGACCGGTGCTGACGGCGATCCCCTTCGCCGACGAGGACGAGGCCCTGTCGCTGGCCAACGACGTCCAATATGGCCTGGCGGGCTATCTGTGGACCTCTGACCTCGGCCGGGCCCTGCGTTTCACCGATGCGCTGGAGGCCGGGATGATCTGGGTCAATTCGGAGAATGTGCGCCACCTGCCGACGCCCTTCGGCGGGGTCAAGAATTCCGGCATCGGCCGTGACGGCGGCGACTGGTCCTTCGACTTCTACATGGAGACCAAGAACATCGCCTTCGCCACCACGCCCCACGCCATCACGAAGCTGGGCGGCTGATTGACCGCTCGAAGGAATAAGCCCCAGGCCTGGCCGCCATAGAAGACAGCCCGCCCCTCAAGGGAGCGGGCGGGAGGAAGATCCGATGCCCATACCCCAACCCGTTCTGCATCCACCCTTCAACATCGTCAGGCTCAGCCATGTCGAGCTGGCGGTGACCGACCTTGCCAAGTCGCGTGCCTTCTATGTCGACATTCTCGGCCTGCAGGTGACCGACGAGACCTCGGACACCATCTATCTGAGAGCCATGGAGGAACGCGGCCATCACTGCATCATCCTCAAAAAGGCCGATGCCGCCGAAGCGCGCGACCTCGGCTTCAAGGTCTTTTCGGAGGACGACCTCGACAAGGCCGCGCATTTCTTCAGGGGCAAGGACCTGCCTGTGGAATGGATCGAGCGGCCCTACCAGAACAGGACCTTCCGCACCCGCGATCCGCAGGGCATTCCGCTGGAATTCTATTCGAAGATGGACCGCCTGCCGCCGATCCATCAGAAATATGCGCTCTATCGCGGCGTGAAACCGCTGCGCATCGACCACTTCAACTGCTTTTCGCCCAATGTCGACGCATCCGTGGCCTTCTACAACGAGATCGGCTTTCGCGTCACCGAATATACCGAGGACGAGGAGACCGGCCGGCTCTGGGCAGCCTGGACCCATCGCAAGGGCGGCGTGCACGACATCGCCTTCACCAATGGCCGCGGGCCGCGCCTGCATCACACCGCCTTCTGGGTGCCGACGCCCCTCAACATCATCGACCTGCTCGATTTGATGGCGACCTCGGGCTGGGTTGCCAATATCGAGCGCGGCCCCGGGCGCCACGGCATCTCCAACGCCTTCTTCCTTTATATCCTCGACCCGGACGGCCATCGCATCGAGATCTACTGCTCGGACTACCAGACGGTCGATCCCGACCTCGAGCCGATCAAATGGGACCTCAAGGACCCGCAACGCCAGACGCTGTGGGGCGCTCCCGCCCCCAAATCCTGGTTCGAGCATGGCAGCCAGTTCGCCGGCACGCCCGTCATCGACTCCATCCTCAAGGCCCAGCCGATCATCGCTCCCTGATCGCCAGCCTGGATATCGCTGCCCCCGGAAACACCGAAACGGCGCGTGTTCGGTCCTGAATGCGCCCCGCCCAGATCTTCAAGGAGACGATCGTGACCGACAGGCCCCGTTTTGCCGCCTTCTCCCATCAGGGAACCCTGAAATACGGCCTTGCGGAGGGCGAGAGCATCATCGACCTGTCGAAGCGCCATGGCGAACGCTGGCCAAGCCTGCGCGAGGTGATCACAGCCGGCGCCCTGGCACGACTCGCCGAGGAAGCGTCATCGCTGCCCCCCGACTATGCCCTGTCGGACATCACCTTCGAAATTCCGATCCCCGCGCCGGAGAAGCTGATCTGCGTGGGCGTGAACTTTCCCGACCGCAATGAGGAATACAAGGACGGCCAGGCCGCGCCGGCCAATCCGTCGCTCTTCATCCGCTTCCCGCGCTCCTTCACCGGCCACGGCCAGCCATTGATCCGGCCGCCCGAAAGCCCGCAGCTCGACTATGAGGGCGAGATCGTCATCGTCATCGGCAAGGGCGGCCGGCGCATCGCCGAGGCTGAGGCGCTCAGTCACATCGCCGCGCTGTCTCTGTGCAACGAGGGCACCATCCGAGACTGGGTGCGCCATGCCAAGTTCAACGTCACCCAAGGCAAGAACTTCGACCGCACCGGCTCGATCGGCCCCTGGCTCGTTCCCTATACGGACAGCGCCCAGCTCGCCGACATCGAGCTCACCACCCGCGTCAACGGCGAGCTTCGCCAGCAGGACCGGACCAGCCGGATGATCTTCCCCTTCACCAGGATCATCGCCTATATCTCGACCTTCACCACGCTGGTGCCCGGCGACGTCATCGTCACGGGCACGCCGACCGGCGCCGGCGCGCGCTTCGATCCGCCGATCTGGCTCAAGCCCGGCGACGTCGTCGAAGTCAGCGCTCAGGGTATCGGCACGCTCACCAATACCATCGCCGACGAGGCCTGAGATGCTGACGCCAGACGAAATCGCCGCCGCCGCCGCAAGCCTGGACGAGGCCGAACGCACCCGCAGCCAGACCGGCCTCCTCTCCCTCAGACATCCCGGCATGGACATGGCCGATGCCTATGCGATCCAGGGCGCCTGGGTGAGGAAGAAGATCGATCGCGGTGCCAGGGTGATCGGCTGGAAGATCGGCCTCACCTCCAAGGCGATGCAGTCGGCGCTGAACATCGACATCCCCGATTCCGGCGTGCTGTTCGACGACATGGTGTTCGAGGACGGCGCGACCGTGCCTGCGGATCGCTTCATCCAGCCGCGCATCGAGGCCGAACTCGCCTTCGTGATGAAGGCGCCGCTCCGGGGACCACGCGTCAGCGTCTTCGACGTCCTGAATGCCACCGACTATGTGACGCCCGCCCTCGAAATCCTCGATACGCGCATTCTTCGCGTCGACCCCGAGACGAAGAAGACCCGAACCATCTTCGATACCATCTCGGACAACGCCGCCAATGCCGGCATCGTCACGGGCGGGCGGGCGATGCGGCCTGATAGTGTCGATCTCCGCTGGATCGGCGCCATCGTCTCGCGCAATGCCGAGGTCGAGGAAACCGGACTCGGCGCCGGCGTGCTCAACCAGCCGGCACGCGGCATCGCCTGGCTCGCCAACCGGCTGGCCGAGTATGGCCAGGGCATCGAGGCCGGGCAGATCGTGTTCGCCGGCTCCTTCATCCGCCCCATCGAGGCGCGGCACGGCGATACCATCGTGGCGGATTTTGGTCCCTACGGCACTGTGAGCACTTATTTCGCCTGAGGATGGGAAGGGCGAGGGTCGGAGGGCGAGTCCCCGCAGCTTGACTCAGAGACCGAGGCTGGGCCGAGAAATGCTCCATTTTGTCATGCCCGGGTTTCGTCCCGGGCATCCATTCACCGCAGTTCTATGAGTTCGTGGCTTTTGGATCACCGGGACGAAGCCCGGTGATGACAAAGGTCGAGGTTCAGCTCCCAATCAATTCCAGCAGGCTCGACACCTCGATATCGGGGGTGACGTCCGGCCTGGCGACCGGGGCCACGCCGGTCGTCACCAGCACGGAACGCAGGCCCGCCCGCTGGCCGGCCAGTATGTCGGTAGCGATCTGATCGCCGATCATGATCGTCCCCTCACGCGGCGTGCCGAGAAAGCCGAGCGCCTCCTCGATCATCAGCGGCTCGGGCTTGCCCACCACGATCGGCTGGCAGGACGGCACCGCCGCCTGCACCGCCGCCGCCAGCACGCCGACACAGGGCTCATAGCCGTTCTCGACGGGCACCAGCAGGTCGGGATTGGTCACTACCACCGCCGCACCACCCAGCGCCGCGCGCACCGCCGTGCTCAATTTCGCGTAGTTCAGCTGATAGTCGAAGCCGAGCACCACGACCTCGGCATCGTCCCCCGCCAGGGTGAAGCCCGCTGCCTCCAGGGCCTCGAACAGGGGCCGCTCGCCGATGGCGAAGACCTGCGCTCCCGCGGGCCAGCGCCGGCGCATCAGGCTGGCCGTGGCCGAGACCGCGCAGAAGACCTGCTCCGGTTCGGCGACAATCCCCATCTGCGTGAGCTTGGCCGCGAAATCCGCAGCCGATTTCGTGGCATTGTTGGTGACGAACGCATAGGGAATGCCGTCCGCACGCCAGCGCCGGAAGGCCTCGACGGCATCGGCAATCGGGCTGTCGCCGCGATAGGCCACTCCGTCGAGATCCGAAACGATCCCCTTCAGATTCATGGATTGGAATGACGGCATCGGCGAGGTTCCCTGACACGATTCGGCTGGGATCATAGGCCGGCCGGGCACGCAGCGCCTATTGCCTGAACTCCTGCATTCCTGTGCCGGCAGCCGCCCGATGCATGGCCCTGTTTCCATGCCTCTTGATTGGGCATGGCGCGAGAAGGGTCAGCAATGGAATCGTGGAGCTGCAGGCATCAGGCTCCGGCGCCATCTGGTCTAGAGTTTCATCACCCGCCAACCACAAGACGGGACGGCTCGGCACTGCGTCGGATCGGAAGGCGAGCCCGAAAAACTTCTGCGCCCCCATTCAGAGGAACGAGAGATGATCAACCGCAGAGACCTTATGCTGGGCGCGCTGGCCGGAGCCGGCGCCTTCGGCTTCGGCCGCGTCAACCCCGACTTCCTGGTCAACTCGGCCTTCGCCGCCGAAGGCCGGCCCCTGCGCTTCCTCGGTGCCGAGGCGCTGACCGGCAATTGGGATCCGACCACCCATACCAATCTCGGCCAGCTCATCGTCGAGGGTTTCGTGTTCGGTTATCTGACCCGGGCACCGATGAAGCCCGACAATCCGGAAGAGCTGGTGTTCGAGCTGGCGGAGTCCCTCAAGCCGATCGACACCTACACGCTCGAGGTGAAGCTGCGCAAAGGCGTGAAGTTCCATGACGGCACGCCCTTCACCTCGGCCGACGTCAAGGCCACCTATGAATATGGCTCCCAAGCCGACAGGCCGGCGCAATGGTATCCGGGCCAGGTCAAGGTCGACATCGTCGACGACCACACCTGCCATATCAACACCAAGGACTATGGCTATCCGGCCGCGCTCTATTATTACCTTTCGTCCTTCCTGCCGATCATGGCGGCCAAGGACGTCGCCAACAAGGCGCAGCTCTCGGCCCGCATGAACGGCACCGGCCCGTTCAAATATGTCGACCAGAAGGGCGACACCACCATCCTCGCCGCCAATACCGATTTCATATTCGGCGCGCCCAAGATCCCCGGCGTCGAGTATCATTTCGTCGGCGACACCACCACGCGCACGCTGTCCCTGCTCAACGGCCAGGCCGACATCATCGAGCGGCTGGAGCAGGAGCAGGTCGATACGATCGCCAAGGACGACCGCTTCGCCATCCACAAGGCGGTGTCGGTGGAGAACAAATATCTCTTCTTCCGCTGCTCCAAGAAGCCCTTCGACGATCCGCGCATCCGCCTTGCCGCCTGTCACTCGATCGACCGCAAGCAGGTGCTGGAAGTCCTCGGCGTCTCCGGCACCTTCTCCAAGGCCCATATCTCGCCGGTGAAGTTCGGCTACACCGAAGTTGCGGACTACCCCGAATATGATCCGGACAAGGCCCAGGCGTTGCTCGCCGAGGCGGGCTTCCCCAAGGGCGAGGGCTTGCCGGAGCTGACCTATTATTCCTCGGTCGGCTTCTATCCCAAGACCAAGGAATATGCCGAGCTGATCACCGGCATGCTGGAGGAGCAGGGCTTCAAGGTGAACCTGCAGACCCTGGAAGTCGCGGCCTGGGGCAATCTGCTCTACGACAAGCCGGGCGGCGGCGAAGGCAACATGATCGATTGCGGCTGGTGCACGGGCTCGCCCGAGCCGGACCTGGTGATCCGCACCCACTTCCATTCCTCCTCCAAGCGCATCACCGGCATCGTCGACAAGGAGATCGACGCGGTGCTGGACAAGGAGCGCAATGCCTCGTCGATCGAGGAGCGCAAGAAGATCCTGCAGACGGAAACCCTGCCGACCATCGCGCGCAAGGCGCCGGCGCTGGCCCTGTTCACCTCGGTGTTCATCCACGCCTACTCCAAGAAGCTCGACGGTCTCTACATCTATCCCAACGGCATGCAGGACATGAGCAAGGCAAACCTGGCCTGAGCCGCGAGGGACTGGAGCCGGTCCCCCCGGCCGGCTCCACTTTTTTCCAGCGGTTGTTTGGACGCGAGACCGTTTGCCGATGCTGATTGTCGAATTCCTGATCAAGCGGATCGCCCAGGGCCTGCTCATCGTGGCCCTGACGTCGCTGATCATCTTCACCCTGCTGCGCGTGGTCCCCGGCGACCCCGTCCGCCTGATCGTGGGCGGCATGGCGCCGGACAATGTCGTCGAGGAAGTCGCCACCAAGATGGGGCTGCGCGATCCGATCATCGTGCAATATGGCCGCTACATGATGGGCCTGGCCAAGGGCGATCTCGGTCAATCCTATATCAGGCCGCGCAGCGGCGGCGTCGCGGCGGGCGGGCAATATGTCGATCCGACCAAGGCCGAGATGGCGCCGGTGGCAGACCTCATCCTCGAGCGCCTGCCGCTGACCCTGCAGCTGGCCGGCGTCGCCCTGGTCTTCGCCTTGCTGATCTCCTTTCCGATCGGGCTCGCGGGCGGGCTCAACCAGCATGGCTGGCCCAATGCCCTGGCCTTCGGCGTGCAGTCGCTCTTCGTCTCCATCCCGAATTTCTGGCTCGCCATCGTGCTGATCCTGTTCCTGTCGGTGAAGCTCGATTGGTTGCCGGCACTCGGCTACAAGGGCTTCAGCTACGTGCTGCTGCCGGCCTTCGTGCTGGCGGTCGAGATCTCGCCCTTCATCATCCGCACCCTGACCACCTCCCTGGGCGAGGTGATGCAGGCGCCCTTCATCGACGAAGCCCGCGTGCGCGGCCTGTCGCGCCGGCGCATCGTCTATTCCCACGCTTTGCGCAACGCCTCGGTGCCCCTGGTCAACCTGCTCGGCATCCAGCTCTCCACCCTGATCGGCGGCGTCCTGGTGATCGAATACATCTTCGACTATCCGGGCCTGGGCAATCTCACCGTGGTCTCCGTGCTCGGCCGCGACTTTCCGGTGATCCAGGGCATTGCCATCACCACCAGCGCCGTCTTCGTCTTCATCAACATCCTGGTCGATCTCGTGGCCTATCTCATCGACCCCCGCGTGGAGATCTGAGCATGAGCACCGTGATCAGCGACGCCGCGCCCACCTATGAACGGGCCCAGTCGATCAGCCGCCGCATCCTGGCCAGCGCCTGGGCCATGCCGAGCTTTCGCGTCGGCCTGTTCGTCTTCCTGGCACTGCTCCTCACCTCGGCGATATATCCGGAGCTCTCCTCGATCTCCGCCACCAAGATGGTGGTGAAGGACAAGTTCCTTCCACCGCTGTTCCTGGGCGAGAAATGGACCTGGCTGCATCCACTCGGCACCGACCAGCTCGGCCGCGACATGCTGCTGCGTTGCCTGATCGGCCTGCGCTATTCGCTGCTGATCGGCGTGGTCACCGTGGCGCTTGTCTTCCTGATCGGCTGCGGACTCGGCCTGCTCGCCGGCTTCAAGGGCGGCTGGTGGGACACCATCATCATGCGCATCACCGACGCGCAGCTCTCGATCCCGATGATCATCCTGGCCATCACCATCCTGGGCGTGACCAAGCCTGAGGTGCACACCATCATCATCGTGCTGGCCCTGTCCGGCTGGCCGCTCTATGCCCGCGTCGCCCGCAGCGCCGCCGTTACCGAGCGCGGCAAGGAATATGTGCGCGGCCTGCGCGTGCTGGGCGCCGGCGACTGGCGCATCCTGCTGCTCTATGCGGCGCCGAACATCCTGCCCCCGATCGCCTTCGTCGCCGTGCTGGACGTCGCCCGCATGATGATCTTCGAGGCGATCCTCGGCTTCCTCGGCCTCGGCATCCAGCCGCCGACGCCGAGCTTCGGCTCGATCATTTCCGACAGCCGCAAATATCTCATCAATGCCTGGTGGATCGCCACCAGCCCCGGCGTGTTCCTGGCCCTGGCGCTGACATCGATCAACCTGATGGGATCCGCCCTCGAAAAGGCGCGCAACAAGATCTATGGAGGCGCCTGAGATGGACAATTCCCCGATCCTGGAAACCCGTCATCTCACCGTCGGCTCGCCGCGCGACGAGGCGCCGGTGCTCGACGACATCGCCCTCACCCTCCATACCGGCGAAATCCTCGGCATCTACGGCGAGAGCGGCGCCGGCAAGACGGTGCTGAGCCGTGCCCTCGCCAACTGGCTGCCCGAGAGCCTCACCTATCGCCGGGGCTCCGTGCTGTTCGCCGGCAAGGACATCACCGGAGACGCCGCCGGCGATAATTTCATCGTCGGCCGCGACATCGCCTATATCGGTTCCAAGCCCCAGAGCTCGCTCGACCCGACCCAGCCGGTCGGCGTGCAGATCTGCGAGAAGCTGCGCAGCGTACGCCCGGCCTGGAGCCGGAAGGAATGCGAGGAGCGCGTCATCCAGCTGCTCGGCGAGGTGCGCATTCCCTCCCCCAAGGAGCGCTATTTCGAATATCCGGCCAAATTCTCCGGCGGCATGATGCAGCGCGCCATGATCGTCGACGCCATCTGCGCGGAACCCGCCGTGCTGATCGCCGACAACATCACCCAGCCCCTCGACGTCACCATCGCCGCCCAGATCGTGGCGCTGCTGCATGACCTCTGCCAACGCCACAACACGGCGACGATTTACCTGTCGTCCTCGCTGGCGACGCTCGGCCAGTTCGGCGGCCGCACCGCCGTGCTGCATCAGGGCCGTCTGGTGGAGGAACAGCCCTTTGCTGCGCTGATGCAGGCCCCCGGTGACGACTATACCCGCCGCGCCATCGCCAGCGTGCCCCGCATCTGGTCGACGCGCGAACGACCACTCTCGCGCCGCAACGACGCCGATGCGCCACTGATGCGGGTGGCCGAGGCCCATCGCACCTATCTTGCCCGCAAGCGCGGCACCTTCAACACCTACCGCCATATCCAGGCGGTGCGCGGCGTCAGCTTCGACATCCTGCCGCGCGAGAATTTCGGCATTGTCGGCGAATCCGGCTGCGGCAAGTCGACCCTGACCCGCCTGCTCGCCTGGTTGGAGGCGCCGGACAAGGGCGACATCATCCTCGGCGGGGTCTCGCTGCGCACGCTCTCCGCCCAGCAATTGCTGGCCAAGCGCGGCGAGTTCCAGCTGCTGCTGCAGGATCCCTACAATGCCCTGCCGCCACGCACCACGGTGGGCCGCATGATCGAGGAAAGCCTGCTGATCCGCGGCAGCCATTCCGGCAAGGCCCTGCGCGAGCGCGTGATCGCGGCCATGCAGGAGGTCGGCCTGTCGCCCCGGCTCTACGATGAATTGCCGAACGCCCTGTCCACCGGCGAGCGCCAGCGCATCTCGATCGCCCGCGCCCTTGTGCTCTCGCCCAAGCTCCTGATCCTCGACGAGACCCTGTCCGCCCTCGACCAGCGCGAACAGGCCAAGCTCATCGAGCTGTTCTCCAGCCTGCAGGAGAAGAACGATCTTACCTATGTCTTCATCTCCCACGACCTCGCCATGGTCCGGAAAGTGTGTACCCGCATCGCGGTGATGTATCTGGGCGAAATGGTCGAGATCGCCGATAATCACGATCTCTTCTTCGAGCCGCAGCATCCCTATACCAAGGCCCTGCTCTCGGCGGCCCCGACGCTGGAAGAAAAGCCCTTCGATCCCAAGGACTACCTGCTCGAAGGCGAGCCGCCGAGCCCGATCGACATCCCGCCCGGCTGCAGCTTCGCCTCCCGCTGCCCCAAGGCTTTCGCGCGCTGCCGCACCGAGACGCCCGCCTTAAGGGAACACCGCCCGGGCAGCTTCGCCGCTTGCCATTTGCTCGATGCCGAAGCGGGGGAGAAATCGGCAGCGGCTTGAATGGACTAAGCGGTCCAAAATAAAGCACGAATAACCTTCTCCCCTTGCGGGAGAAGGTGCCCCAACGGGGCGGATGAGGGGTGGCAGCGAATAGCCTGCAAGGCTGCGTTTCACCCCTCATCCGACCTCGCACGCTCGGCCACCTTCTCCCACAAGGGGAGAAGGCTGATTGCACCTCTCCCGGTCGGGTTTCAAGCACCCCGAACCCTACTCCTCCGTCACCAGCTGCCAGAGCACTTCCGTCAGCACTGCCAGCCCCTTGTCGAGCGCGGCTTCGTCGGTGAATTCGGCGGGGTTGTGGCTGAGGCCGCCTTGGCTCGGCACGAAGATCAGCGACGCCGGCATGCGCTTGTTGAGGGCGAGCGCATCATGGCCTGCGATCGTCTTCATTTCCATAGAAGACAGATCCAGTTCCCGGGCGACCGCAGTGGTCAATGCCGCACCGTGCGGATCGAGGCTCGCCGTGCCGCGCTGCTCATCGACCGCGATCTCGATGTCGACACCCAGAGGCGCCACCGCAGGCCGCGCCTCAGCCAGAAAAGCATCGCCCAGCGCAACGGCCACAGCCGCCTTCTCATGGCGGAACTCGAACCAGACCTGGACCCGGCTCGGCGTCACATTGGGCGAATTGGGATCGACGGTGATGCGGGCCGCCGAAGCATGGGCACCGCTGCCGCTCGCCTCGATCAGCTGATGATGCAGTTCGATCGCCCTGGCGGCGGCTCGCAGCGCATCGCGGCGACGCGCCATACGCGTCGGGCCGGTATGCGAGGGCTCGCCGTGAAAGACCAGAGACAGCTTGCGCGCAGCCCAGCAGCCGGTGACGACGCCGATCTCGATACCTTCCACTTCCAGCAGAGGGCCCTGTTCGACATGAAGCTCGACATAGCGCCGGGGCTGCAGGGGCAAGTCTGCCGTACCGCGATAGCCGATGGCGGCCAGCGCCTCGCCCAGGGCAACGCCAGCCCCGTCGATAAGGCCGAGCGCAGCGTCGAGCGCCAGCGTCCCGGCAAAGACCGAGCTGCCGGTCAGGCTCGGCTGGAAGCGGGCGCCTTCCTCGTTGGTCCAGTTGGCCAGGACGAGATTGCGCCTGGCCTTGCCCGGCTCCGCCGCCGCGCGTGCGACGACGGCTTCGACGGCCAGCAGGCCCGCCAGCACGCCATAGACGCCGTCGTAGCGCCCGCCGGTCGGCTGGCTGTCGAGATGGGAACCGACGAGCACCGCCTCCTGCGACGATGGGGCAAGGGTGGCGATGCCGAACATGTTGCCGATGGGGTCGACATGCAGGCCGAATTGACGGCTGAGGATCTCGGCGGCGAGCCGCACCCGCGCCCCACCATCCTCAGGCGTTCCGGTCAGCCGACAGACCCCGCCATCCGGTGTGGCGCCAATCCTTGCAAAGGTCTCCAGGAGGCGGTTCAGTATCGAAGCCATGCGCGCCTCATGCCCTCGGCTGGAGCGGCCAGTCCATGGTAACAGGCCTGAGGTCCTCCAGTGCCTTGGTCACCTGCAGGACGCCGAGATCGTCACAGCGATGGCCGATGATTTGGATGCCGATCGGCAGATGCCGGTCATCGAAGGCGGTGCAGATGGTGGACGCGGGCTGGCCGGTCTGGTTGAACAGGGCGGTGAACACGGTATGGGCCAGCGGCACCTCCCGCGAGACGCCTGGCTCCTCGGCCGGAAAGTTCACCACCGGCAGGGTCGGGGCGATCACATAGTCCCAGCCTTCGAAGGCAGCGAGCAGGGCCGCCTTCATCCTGGTGATGGCGCCGAGGCTGCGGAAGAGATCCTCGCCCGAATGCGAAGCCCCCTGCAGGGCCCAGTCCCGCACATAGTGGTTGATGCCGTTGCTGTCATGCGGCGGCAAATCGCTGTATTCGACGAAGCCGCGGACCTGCAGATAGAGGTCGATGGGCGCATAGGCGTCGTGATCGAGTGGCGAGACGAAGGGCTCGACGATGGCGCCTGCGCTTTCCAGCAGCCGGCCCGCTGCTTCCACCGCCGCGCGCACGGCAGGTTCCGGCTTCGGCCCGAACCCCATATCGGTAAGGACGCCGATGCGCAGTCCCTTGAGGTCGCGTTCGAGATGGCGGTGATACTGCATGCCGTCGCCCGGGAAGCTCCAGGTGTCGCGCTCGTCGGGGCGCGTCAGCACGGTCAGCATGCGAGCGATATCCTCGACCCTCCGTCCCATCGGGCCGGCCATGCGCATGGTGTCGGGCGGCAGATGCGGCACCCGGCCATGGCTCGGCTTGAGCGAGGCAAGGCCGCAATGGGCCGCCGGCAGGCGCACCGAACCGGCAATGTCGGTGCCGACGGAGAGGAAGCCCATGCCGGCTGCGACCGAAGCGCCGGCGCCGGCCGAGGAGCCTCCGGTGTTCCAGGACAGGCCCCAGGGATTGCGGGTGACGCCATGCAGCGAACTGATGCCGGAGGCCATCAGCCCGCAATCGGGCATGGTCGTCTTGGCGAAGATGGGGGCCCCGGTCTCCATGAGAGCGAGGGCCGGCGGCGAATTGTAGGTAGAGGCCGGCTGGTCGCGATTGGCGGCGATGCCGTGGGTATAGGGCCAGCCCACCATGGCGACGCTGTCCTTGACGGTGACCGGGATGCCGTCGAGCACCCCGGCCGGCGTGCCGGCTCGATAGCGGGCTTCGGAGGCCTGGGCCGTGGCGAGCGCCTCCTCCGGCCGCAGGCTGAACAATGCGTTCACCGCGACATTGGTCGCCTCGGAATGCTCGATCACCGTCTGCGTGACCTCGACCGGGGATAGCTCCCCTGCCGCATAGGCGTCGACGATCTCACCGACACTCATGGCGACAAGGCTAGTGATGGACATGGAAGGCTCCCTGTTCCGGCGCGGATTCGAGCGCCGGTGATATCGCCGACCTAACGGGTTTTGCCGAAGGTCGGGTAGGGGCGCGGTCTGCCGGACAAGAAATCATGGAGCATCAGGCATCCTCACCGCAGCCTTTCGCGGCGAAGATAGGATCGGGGCAATGGCCTGCGCCATCGCCTCCAAAATCACCATCGCTAGGGCAAAATGCGTCAAACGAAACGCTCCGTGCTCTAGCTCCTTGTTTCGACATGCCTTTGCGATTCCGAGCGATTTCGCAAAGGACTTGGCGATATCGCAGAGGCTCCGGGGGACCGACGACGGAATGAGCATGTTCGAGGAGGAGCGGGCACGGGTCGAGGCCCATGTCCGACAGCTGCCCGGCTGGGCGGCGCGCACGATCACCACGGAACCCGCCATACCGGTGCTTGCCTCACCGAGCTGGCGGGGTGTCGACGGTTCACCCTGGCGGGTGCGCGACAAGGCGAGTGGCGAAAGCCTGTTCGTCAAGCTCATGCATCCCGACGCTGCCTTCTATATCGACGTCGCCTGCGCCTTCCACGCGGCGCGGCGGGCCTCGGAACTCGGCATCGGGCCCCATGTCCATGTGGCGGATGAGAATGCCGGAGCCCTGGTCATGGAGGATCTCGACGCCGGCTGGCGTACCGCCACCCTGGAGCGCCTGCTCGATCAGGACGTCGTCGATCGCGTTCTAGCCGCACGCCGACGTTTCCAGGAAGGTCCGGCGCTTTCCCGAACCAGCAGCGTATTCGACGAGATCGAACGCTTCCATCGCGATACCCGCGCGGCCAAAGGCCAATTGCCTGCCGATGCGGACTGGCTGCTGGCGGAACTGCGCTATGCCGGGGCAGCGCTGGCGCCAGGCCGAAAGGCGGCGGTGCCCAGCCATGGCGACGGCAATGTCTCGAATATCATGATCAGCGAGGCCGGCGAGATCCGTCTGGTCGATTGGGATCGCGCTGGGAACGCCGATCCGCTCGAAGATATGGGCAGCTTCCTCGCCGAGGCCTTCGACCAGGAGCCGGAGGCACGCGACGCCTTCGCCCGCACACAGGGAGGCTTCGACGAGGCCGCCTACAACCGCGCTTGGCTCTATGGCGTGGCGGACGACCTGCGCTGGGGCCTGATCGGTACGTTGGTGGCTGCCCGCTCGCCGCGAAACACCCTGGAATTTCATAAATTCGCCAGCTGGCGCCTGGTGCGCTGCCGCATGGCCGTGCACTCGCCGCGTTTCGGCGAAGCGCTGCGGAGGATCTGATGTCCGTCAAGAAACGCCTCGGCGAGGCCGCAAGCGAAGCCGAACACCGTCTGGAACAGGCCGTCGCCAGGGTACCGTCCTGGCAGGGCCGCGGCGTGCACTACACCGCTTTGGTCGGCGGGCTGATGAACCAGAACTGGGTCGCCGAGATCGAGGGCGACACCAGGCGCTATTTCATCAAGGTGCCCGGCGCGGGATCCGAAATGTTCATCGACCGCGTCGCCGCCAACGAAGCCGCCCGCAACGCCCATGCCATCGACGTGGCGCCGGAAGTGGTGTTCTTCGATGCGGCCGACGGCCTGGAGATCAGCGAATTCCTCGACGGCTACCGGGCCTGCACCAATGCCGATTTCTCCGACCCTGCCATCCAGGCTGACGTGCTCGGCATCTATCGCCGCCTGCATGCCAGCCCGGCGCTCGGCCTGACCAAGACCATCTTCGACATGATCGAGGAGCATATTGAGCAGGGCCGCGAACTCGGCGCGCATTTCCCGCCGGCCATGCCGTGGATCGAGCATCGCTATCGCCAAGCCAAGGCTGCCTTCCTGGCCTCGGGGCTCGATCTCGTGCCCTGCTTCAACGACCCCATGCCCGGCAACTTCCTGATCAGCGCCGATGGCGCTCCCAACTCGCGGCCGATGAAGCTGATCGACTACGAGTTCGCCTCCAACAATGAACGCGCCTATGAGCTCGGTGTCTTGTTCGCCGAGATGTTCTACGACGAGCAGAAGACCCTGGAACTGATCGAGGAGTATTGCGGTTCCGTCCGGCCCGCCATGGTCGCCCGCGTCATGCTCAATCGGGCCCTGGCCGATGTGAAATGGGCAAGTTGGGCCGTGGTCAACCGCAAGCTCAACAGCTGGGATTTCGACTATCAGAAATATGGCGTGTGGAAATATATGCGCGCCCGCCAGGTAATGTACGATCCGCGCTGGGAAAGCTGGCTGCGGCTGATCTGAAGCTGCCCGCCAGTCGCAGCAACCTCGACATTTTGTCATCACCGGGCTCGTCCCCCGCCGGACGAGGTGTCCGGTGTAGATCCGAGTGCGCGATCTCGACGAGAAGCGCGATCGGGATGCCCGGATCAAGCCTACGGCTGCCCGCTTGTACCATGTCGGCGGGGTTGCGGTGCCGCGATCGACTCTGGACGATGCCAACAGGGTCCGGCCGAGTACGGTGTTCTGCGAACCAATTGCTCAGATGGTGGCCCAGACCCAGCACAGCCCATATCGGGCGACGAACGATGCCGTCGAGCAGACCGAAATCATCCAATCGCAGAGCATGCCATGCACCACCTGCCGCTTCCAGGCAGGCCTTGGAGGTTTCGACGAATGACGTCCTGCAACCGTTCGCGATCCGGCGTTGGGTCCACGGCGGTCTTCTTCAACCGCACGCGCTTATCCTCTTGCTGCTTTGGCTTCTTCATCTCCGGCGAAAGTGTGCCTGCATATTTTTACAATTAAGGTAGATCAGCGCCGGTTGTCGCTCGCTGCGCCGCAAATATCTGCGGGTGAGATACCCTCATTACCCTGCTTCAGTAGAGCCATTTTCTACGCGGCCGAGAACTTCGACGCCTTCATCGTCTTCCGCTCATTTTTCCAATCGAGAAAATTAGGTGAAAAATCCAAACAAAATCGGTCGAGTTTGAAGGATTAAGATCAACTCATCATCCATGAAAAGCTCTAAAAATATATGTGGAAATAGCACCAGTGTTGGTTTAGGTTTTTTAAAAAAATCAGGAGGTTCGCTTTAGATGGCCGAACTGGTGATGTACCTCATATAAGGGTGCTTGTTACGCCTATGAGGGAGCTAAATTGTGAGATGCTTAGGCGGATTGCTTGCCATCGTTATAGCCCCTGCTTCGTCGCATATCGCCCAAGCCATGCCGGCTGGCGGCGTCGATGGCAGTCAGGCGTTGTTGAATAACGGAACGACTCAAATCGCAGCGCGCCGGGCCATGGCACGCCATCCGCTGGGCAGACCCCATATTCGCCGAGGAGATCGGAGGATCATTCCGGGAAACAGACGGGTGGTTCGCAGGGGTACTGTGGTTGGAAGAAAAAATGTGGTTGTTCGAAACTGGCCCAGAGTGCGCCGCCCCTTTGAGTGGCTCCCATCATGAAGCTCTATTTTTACAGCGGGACACGCACTGTTGCGAAATTGGAATGAACAACTACTCCGAACACTGAAATGACAATTTGTTTCTAATATAAATCTTCAAAAATAAGCGCGCACGAAATAAACACTCGCCAAAAACCAAATTTCTTACTGAAAAGGCCCCGAAATTTATCTCTTTCACACGATTGGCATAATGTAAGCTGCAACAGAAAACGCACACTAAAGCCTATCTCATGAACTGAAACTCAAGATCTGACACCGCGTAAGAGATTTATGGAAGGAAAAGTCGATGAGCTGGTTAAACGCTATGCGGCGTGGAGGCTATGCTTCAATAATCGGTCTTTCGTTTTCTTTCTCCTTTTCGGCTTTTTCGATTGCCGCGGATGTCCCGGCGGTACCGGTCTCCACCGTCGTTGCCGAGCGTCGCCCTGTCACGCAATCGGTCGACTTCGTTGGCCGTATCGAGGCGCCGGAGCGTGTCGAGATCAGGGCCCGCGTCAAGGGCGTGCTGGATGACGTGTCGTTTCGCGAAGGCGACACCGTTGCTGTGGGAGCCCCCCTCTACAAGATCGAGAAATCGCTGTTTCAGGCCGACGTCGAACAAGCTCAAGGCGCTCTTGAGCGGGTGAAGGCCGAACTGACGCTCGCAACCATCCAGCGCCAACGCGCGGAAGACCTCGTTGCACGCAATGCGGGAACCGTCGTCGCCAGAGACCAGGCCGTTGCCCAGGAGGCCCAAACCAAAGGTGGCGTAACATCGGCGCAAGCAAGCCTTCAAACAGCGATGATCAACCTTGGCTACACCGATATTTACGCGCCGATCGCTGGCCGCATTGGTCGAACTGCCGTGACCAAGGGCAATATTGTTGGGCCAGACAGCGGTGTTCTGGCAACACTTGTCAGTCAAGACCTGATGCATGTGACCTTTCCGGTCAGCCAGCGAGATCTGAGCCAAGCGAGAAAAACCGGCGAGGGCAAAGCTGTCGAAGTCAGGGTCCGCTTCTCCGACGGGACACTCTACGACCAGGTCGGTAAGATAAATTTCGTTGATGTGACCGTCGATCGTCTCACGGACACGGTCGTTATCCGGGCCGATATACCGAATCCATCGGGCACCTTGATCGATGGGCAATTGGTCAAGGTCGAGCTTCAGACAGGTAAACCGCAAGAACGCGTGCTCGTGCCCCAGATTGCGCTGATTGCCGATCAAGCCGGCATCTACGTCTTCGTGGTGGAGGATGGCAAGGCTGTCGTCAAACGCATCAAGACAGCGGGCGAAAGTGGCGCTAGCGCAATCATTGCCGATGGACTGTCCGGTGGAGAACAGGTGGTCACGGAGGGTTTCCAAAGCCTTCGCGCGGGAACACCGGTGAGAGCCACACTTGCGACGATCATAGGCGAGGGAAAGTAAGCCATGCTCTCCTCGGTTTTCGTCGATAGGCCGCGCCTGGCAATTGTCATTGCCATCATCACGGTGATAGCCGGTCTGCTCTCCTTGTTTGTCATCCCTATCGCGCAATATCCAGACATTGTCCCGCCGCAGGTTTCGGTCACAACATCCTATCCAGGCGCTTCCGCCGACATTATCGATGCGACGATTGCACAGCCTATCGAGGCGCAAGTCGTGGGTGTCGATAAGCTGATGTATATGAAGAGCGTCAGCGGCAATGATGGCAGCTATTCGCTCATCGGCTCTTTCGAACTTGGAACCGATCCGGACATCAATACCGTCAATATGAATAATCGCGTCCAGACTGCGATTTCCAAGCTTCCCCAAGACGTCCAGAAGCAGGGCGTCACCGTCAAAAAGAAGTCCTCGGCGCTCCTTGGTGTTCTGGCCATATACTCGCCAAAGCACACTTATGATCCTCTGTTTATCTCGAACTACGCCACGATCAACCTCCTCGACGACCTGAAAAGCATACCGGGCGTTGGTGATGCCAGTCTGTGGGGACCGCAGGACTATGCCGTTAGAGCATGGGTGCGCACAGATCGCCTGACAGGACTCAATCTCGCGGTTGGCGACATAATTCGTGCAATCCAGGCGCAGAACGTCCAGGCAGCAGTGGGGCGGATCGGCGCACGCCCGATCTCGGACGATCAGCAGCTGCAGCTGAACTTGCAGACCAAGGGACGGCTCAGTTCGATCGAGGACTTCCAGAAAATCGTGTTGCGGACCAATCCCGACGGGTCGCTCCTGCATCTGGGAGATGTCGCCCGGCTGGAACTCGGCGCTGCCAATTTGGATCGTGAGACGCTCTTCAATGGCGGTCCTTCGGCGGTGCTCGCGCTCTATCAATCGCCGGGGGCCAACGCCATTACCACCCTCGACGCGGTGCGGGCGCGCATGACCGAGCTTGCCGCAAAATTTCCGGACGATCTTGATTGGAAGGTGACCTATGATCCGACCGTCTTCGTCAAGGATACGATCCATGAGGTCCAGAAGACGCTGATCGAGGCGTTCATTCTTGTCGTCTTCGTCGTTTATCTCTTCCTGGGCAGCGTCCGGGCGACGCTGATCCCGACCCTGGCTGTTCCTGTCAGCTTGATTGGCAGTTTCATCGTTCTGAATGCGATCGGCTACTCGGCCAATACCGTTTCCCTGCTCGCCATCGTGCTGTCCATCGGCATTGTCGTCGATGACGCGATCGTGGTCGTCGAGAACGTCGAACGCATCATGGAAGAGCACCCGGAACTGTCGGCTGCCGATGCCACCAAGAAAGCAATGGCGGAGATCACCGCCCCGATCGTCGCCGTTACCCTCGTCCTCCTGTCGGTGTTCGTTCCGGTTGCATTTATTCCTGGAATTTCCGGTGAATTGTTCCGGCAATTCGCGGTCACGGTCGCCGTTGGCATGCTGCTATCGGCAATCAACGCCCTGACATTGTCCCCGGCACTGTGTGGCATTCTCCTAAAACCGGGATCCCATGGCCCCAAGCGTGGCCCGATCGGCTATGTCATGCGCGCTATCGACCGGATCCGGGACGGGTACGGCGCCGTCGTAGCGCGTTTGGTACGCTTTGCCGTGATCGGCATCGTTGGCGTGGGCGCTGCGATGGGGGGCGTCTTTCTCCTGGGAAAGAAGACACCGACCGGATTCCTTCCCGAGGACGATCAGGGGGCTTTCTTCGTCGTTGTTTCCTTGCCGGGAGGAGCGTCCGTCGCACGCACCAGCGATGTGATACGACAGGCCGAGACGATCTTGAAGAAGGAGGACGCCGTAGCCGATTACACATCGATCATCGGACTGAACTTCATCGACAACTACTCTCAGCCTAACGCCGCCTTCATCGTCGTAACGCTCAAGCCATTTGAAGATCGGAAAGACCGGTCCCTCTCGGCCAGCGCGGTGATTGCCCGGCTGGGGCCAGAGCTTCGGCAAATTCGGGATGGCTCGGTCGTTCCGCTCGCCCCTCCGCCGATCGTCGGCTTGGGGACAGGCGGCGGTTTCACCTATGTGCTTCAAGACTTGCGCAGCAGCGATCCGAAGGCCTTGGCCCAAGTTGTTCGCGGGCTCACTGTGGCGGCCAATCAGGATCCGCAACTGACACGCGTATTCAGCACCTACTCGGCAAACAATCCGTCGCTGTTCCTCGATATCGATCGTGAGAAGGCCCAGATCCTGGGTCTTTCCCTCAGCGATGTTTTCCAGGCCCTTCAGGCCTCGCTCGGCGGCTACTATGTCAACGATATGAACCTGTTCGGGCGGACCTGGCAGGTCCAGGTCCAGGCCGAAGCTGCCGATCGCAAGTCTGTGGAAGACATTTATCGCATCAATGTCCGCAACGCGGACGGCAAGATGGTGCCCCTGCGTTCCTTCGTCGAAGTGCGCGTCGTTGTCGGGCCGCCTTCGCTCATTCGCTACAACAACAAGAGAGCGGTGACGATACAGGGTGCCCCCGCTCCTGACGTGTCATCGGGGCAGGCACTTGCCTCGATGGAACGCGTTGCAGCCGCTACCCTGCCCGACGGGTACAGCGGAGCGTGGACGGACACGGCATTCCAGGAAAAGCGAGCTGAAGGCAAGACCGGATTCATCCTCGCCTTCGCCGTATTGTTCGCCTTCCTCTTTCTGGTGGCCCTCTATGAGAGCTGGACCATCCCGGTTCCCGTCTTGCTATCAGTATCAGTCGGTATTCTCGGCTCTTTTGCCGCGATCACCATCGGCCACCTTACGCTCGACCTTTATGGTCAAATAGGCATGATTGTGTTGATCGGCCTTGCCGCCAAGAATGGCATTTTGATCGTTGAGTTCGCAAAGGAGCAGCGCGAGCGGGGGGTGCCTTTGCTCGAGGCCGCAACGGAGGGAGCACGGCTGCGTTTCCGTCCCGTCATGATGACGTCGCTTGCCTTCATTCTCGGACTGTATCCCTTGGTGGTCGCCACCGGCGCCTCTGAGATTGCGCGGCGGAACGTCGGTACACCCGTCTTCGGCGGTATGATACTCGCTTCCTTCATCGGCATCTTTGTGATCCCTCCGCTTTACGTCCTGTTCCAAGGGCTGAGGGAGCGGCTGCGTACCGGAGCGCGGCCGGCTATTCCCGATGTAAAGATCCCGCAGGTGCCGTCGTCAGAGTAAGACAGGATCGCACTTTGGAGCTGAACCGCGCCGGATTTTCCGGCGGCTCCAGCTTTCCGAGTGGAATTGAACCGTGACGAAGGCGCCAGGCACTGTCTCGTTGGCGAGGGTATGACGCGGTAGCGTGACGGAGCGTTGAAATCAGGCTGATGTGCCGGTACCGGGCATGACGAAAGGTGTTTTTCTCGACCTTTGCATAGTTCTTTAGTCAGGGCGTCCGAACAGACTCGGAAGCGCCGGGCTTGCCGGTGCAATTGAGCGGGTCCGAAGACCCGCCCTCAGGGCGAAGCCTGCAGGGTATGGGCCGTGAAGCCGCGGCGCGGCAGGCGCTCCTGCGTCTCCACCGCCGGCAGCGGCATCTTCAGCTCCGGCGCCTCCTGCGCGGTGCGGCGGGCATCGCGCGGCGCCATGTTGAACTGGCGGCTGAAGCTACGCGAAAAATGCGAGACGTTCTTGAAGCCGACCTGATAGGCGATCTCCGAGACCGTGAGGCGCCCCCCCGGATCGGCCACGAGCAGCTCATAGGCCCGCTGCAGGCGCCTGAGCTGCATGAACTGGCTCACCGTGGTGTCGTCGTCGTTGAACAGGCTGTAGAGATAGCTCAACGAAATCCTGCTGCTGGCAGCGATCTTGCGGGGCGTCAGTTCCTGGTCGCCGAGGTTTTTCTCGATGAACTCGAAGATACGCCGGCGCAGATGGTAGCGCGCATTGCGGACATCCACGGTCGAGCCGCGATCCTCGGCACCGATGGCAAGTGCCACGAAACTGAAGATCTCGGTGGCGAGCGCTTCCGGATTGGGCGGCGGGCAATCGACGAAGACCTCCGCAACACTGCGCAGCAGATCCACCATGAGGCGTGTCATCTGCACATTGGCCCCGAAGCGGCGGCCGATGTGATCATCGACCGATGTCAGCCGCCCCCGCAATTCCAGCACGGGAATGCGCAGGATCATGAGCGCAGTATTGGCCTGGGCAGCGAATTCGTGAAATTCCATCTGGCTGAGCAGTACATATTCCCCTGCCCCGACACTGCCCGTACGACCGGCCTGCGCATAGTGCAGCCTCCCGCTCAGGGGAACCAGGAGCATGTAGCAGGCCTCGCTGGCGCCCTTGGCCGGCTCGCAGTGACTGACCCGCTCTCCCTCGGCCTGCGTGATTTCCAACGTGAGCCGGCCGATATGGATCGGTCGTGATGCCGCGGGTCGCGTGCGGATGGCAGGATGATGCATGAGGTGGCCCCGTTCCGTCTGTCTGGATGATGTTCGGTCTTGTTATGGCTGGCCGGCAATCTGGTGATGACCGGGCCCGTCAGCGGCTCTGCGGCCACCTGGCGTGAAGGGTTAGCGTGCGCCCTCCCCGGCATTCTCGTTTCGTGGACCGGCCACGATCACCTCGGTGCCGGCCTCCTTGAGGCCGCCGGCGAGCGAGCCTTGCGGCTGCCTGTCGGTGACCAGGCGGTCGATCGCATCCCAGCGCGAGCAGATGGCGACCGCGAGCTGGTCGAATTTGGCATGATCGGCCACCACGATCGCCTCGGCGGCGCGCTGGACCATGGCGGCGTAGACGGCACCGGCCTCCTCGTCGGCATCGTAGATGCCGCGGGCACCCAGGCCCGTGGCCCCGACGATGGCGCGGTTGGCCTCGTAGCCGTTGATGCTGGCGATGGTCTGCGACCCCAACAGATAGCCTTCGCTGGCATGGAGGCGGCCGGCACAGAACAGCACGCGGATGGTCGGGTTGGTGCCGAGCGCCATCGCGGCGGCGAAATCATGGGTGATGACGGTGATGTCGCGGTTGCGGGCAGCCAGGAAGCGGGCGACGTGATAGGTCGTGGTGCCACCTCCCAGCATCAGCACTTCCTTGGGCAGGATCATGGCCGAGACGGCGGCGGCGATCGCCTCGCGCTCGGCGATCATCACGTGGCGGCGGTCGCTGCGTGACGGTTCATGGGCGAAGGGACGCGAGGCCCCGCCATAGGTGCGATTGATCAGGCCCTGCTCATGCAGTTCGAGCAGGTCACGCCGGATCGTCTCCCCGGAAACGCCGAGGGCTGCGGCCAGTTCCGAGGCACGCAAGGTCGGTGCGGCGGAGAGCTGCGCGATGATGCGCTGCTGGCGCACCTCCTTGGAAAGCCGGTCCCGTTCCTGGTTCGGCTGGACCGAACGGGAATATCTGTCTTCCTTCTCCGCGGACGGCGCATCGTTTGCCATCGAGAACCCCACCAATTGGCGTCACTACCGGAAACGGGACTTGGCGTCCTCTCTCATGATCTTGTGCCGATAAATGTGGAATGTCCACAAAAAATGCGGAACTTTCCTCACATCCACATGCAATCATCCAACCCGGCCGGTTTCATGTATTGACCAAACGGATAAATTTTGCGTCGTTTTTCGCATAGTTTGAGAGATGCGATGACACTCGCTCCTGATATTCTTCAAACTCTGTGCTGAGGGTGTTTGAAGATTGTGGAACCTCACACACAACTCGATGGTGGTTGCAAAGTTGCTCGTCTCCTCCGGGAGATGCCGTCAGCCATCCCCCGAACCCGCCTGGACCCTGCCATGCAGATCGAGAAGGAAATCCTCGCCCTCAACGCCTATGACCCGCAAGCGGCCAAACCGAGCGACGAGCAGGCGCGCCGCGCCGTGGAGCGGCGCCTTGGCACTTTCGGGCAAGGAGCGGTGCTGTTCTATCGGGAGCCCATCGAGGCGGTGAGCGCCGAGGGCGTGTGGATCCAGGGGGCGGATGGCAGGCGCTATCTCGACGTCTACAACAACGTACCCTCCGTCGGGCATTGCCATCCGCGGGTGGTGGAGGCGATCCGGCAGCAGGTCGGCAGGTTGAACATCCATACGCGCTATCTCAATGCCGTCGTCGACGACTATGCCGAGCGCCTGCTGGCGACCCTGCCGGAGGCGATCGGCAATCTGGTCCTCACCTGTACCGGGAGTGAAGCCAACGACCTTGCCCTGCGTGTCGCCCAGGCGGCGACCGGTGGCACCGGCTTCATCGTCAGCGAGATGGCCTATCACGGCAACACGGCGGCCGTGACCGACATTTCGCCGTCGTCGCGCCCCGGCCGCCCGCTCGCACCGCATGTGCGCACCGTCCCGGCGCCCGATTCCTATCGCAAGCCGGACGAACATCCCGGCGAGGTCATGGCCGCCGCCGTGATGGCGGCAATCAAGGAGATGGCGAGCAAGGGCATCCGCTTTGCCGGCATGATCGCCGATACCATCTTCTCGAGCGATGGCGTCCACGCCGACCCGCCCGGCCTGCTGGCCCCGGTCATCGCCGCCGTCCACGCCCAGGGCGGCCTTTTCATCGCCGATGAGGTCCAGCCGGGCTTCGGGCGCACCGGCGATGCGCTCTGGGGCTTCCAGCGCCACGGCATCGTCCCCGACATCGTCACCATGGGCAAGCCTATGGGCAACGGCTTCCCCATGGGCGGCATGGCGCTGAGACCAGACCTGCTCGCCGCGTTCAACGCCCGCGACAAATATTTCAACACCTTCGGCGGCAATCCCGTGGCCGCGGCCGCGGGCCTCGCCGTGCTCGACGTGATCAGGGAAGAGGGTCTCATCGAGAATGCCCGCAATGTCGGCCGTTATCTGTGCGACAGCCTGAGGGAGATCGCCAACCGCCATCTTGCCATCGGCGAAGTGCGCGGCGCCGGCCTGTTCATCGGCCTGGAATTCGTCACGGACCGCGAAAGCAAGACGCCGGCGCCGGAAACGGCCAGCGCCATGATCAACGGGCTGCGCGAGCGCGGTGTCCTGATCGGCGCCGCAGGCGCCTATGGCAACACTCTGAAGATCCGCCCACCCCTCTGCTTCCGCCGGGAGCACGCCGACACCTTCGTCGACCATTGCGATGCGGTCCTGGGCCAGATTCGCGGCTAGAAAAGCGACTTCACGGTCGCCTTTGGCAGGCAGTATTGACGCAAAACCATGCTGCGAAGCCTCGCAAGCAGCCTCAGGCCTCACTTACTCCACACCTGGATGATCACATTTGTTCAACCACGGTTGAGTAGGAGCGAGTCATGCATAGTTCGTCTCTCGTCGCGATCTTGTCGTTGTCGCTTGCGGCAGTAACATCGGCATCTGCGCAAATGCTCGGCGAGAAATACACGCGGTATCCCGACCAGCCGGCCTGCACGCTTTTCGTCTCCCTCGATAAAATCAAGTCAGGACGCCCGCTTCCTTCCGATTGCATCAAACTGCGGCAATTCCAGAAAGTGACCTATCAACGCAATGTCGGGGGTTACGAAGTCGTCGATGTCGGTGGCCGTATCTATTTTACCTTCGGAAACTGCAACTACGCCGGCAATACCAGCCCTTCAAAGAGCTGCTTCACCTTCAGGTCCAACGCCGCGGACATGAAGGCTGACGATGTCAAATCCGCCGAACGCAAGGCAGCAGACACCAAGCGGCGCCTGGACAAATGCCTGCAACCACAGGTGCCGGCCCGTCCTGGTGAGCAGAGGGCTGCGCCACGAAACTGCACGTCGCTTGCCGCGACATACAGGAACGACAAGATGAATTTGGATCGCATTCGCGCCCAATAGATTGTGTGCTGCGCGCCGCCCGGCGCTGTAGGATGGGTCCGCTTCGTCCCGAACACAGGAGGCTTCGATTATTGAAGATCCCATTGCGCGCCTGCGGCTGCGGTTTATCGAACGCGCGCATGGCCAGCTCGCTGCCCTGAAGACGCTTGCCGACGACCAAATAGCAGTTCCTTCGGAAAAACACGCAGATCTCGTCAGGATCGCGCATTCGCTGTCGGGTGCCGGCGGCACTTTCGGCTTTCCCGAGGTGAGCCGCTGCGCATTCGAGCTTGAAACGGCCCTTACGGCGCCCGACGGCACGGATCAGGTCGCCATTCAGCAGCACCTCGCTCGGCTTATCGCAGAACTCGAATCAGCCTTGGCATGATGGGGCGGCAAAGCGCTATTTGCGTGCCCCCGACAGACCCGTCCTGGTCATCTCGCCCCAGTTCTGGTCGGAACGCAGATATTGCCACCACCCTTTGATGCGCCAGAAATTGTTGAGCTGACGGTAGCCGAAATTCTCGACCACGGCAGCCAGGGTCAGGATGGCCAGATCACGCGCTCGCGGGAAGCGCTGCAGTTCCATTTCCTCCAGCACCAGCGACCCGACGCTGACGCACACGCCATAGACGAAGACCAGCGCGGCAAAGGCCAGCATATAGGGCGTGGACAGGAAGCCGAGGAACCAGCTCACCGGGATCAGGACATAGCCCAGCACCTCGGCGATCGGCCCGAGCACGTCGACCACCAGGATGTGGCCGAGGCCGAGGAAGCCCACGCGGCCATAGCGCGGCCTGAACAGCATCGAGCGATAGCGAAAGAAGCATTCGAGCGCGCCACGTTGCCAGCGTGAACGCTGGCGGCCGAGAATGCCAAGCGTTTCCGGCGCCTCCGTCCAGCATACCGGTTCGGGAATGAACTGGATGCGATAGGGCCGCCCCGCATCGATCATGTGGCGATGAAGCTTGATGACGAGATCGAGATCCTCGCCCATCGAGCCCTTGGTGAAGCCTCCGACGGCGACGACCTCGGCCCGGCGAAACACCCCGAAGGCGCCCGAGACCAGCATCAAGGTATTGATGCGGCTCCAGGCCAGCCGTGCCATCAGGAAGGCGCGCAGATATTCGACGATCTGGAACAGCGGCAGCCAGCGCCTGGGCAGGTTGACCTCCTGCACCCGGCCGCTTTCGATGCGCGAACCGTTGGCGATGCGAATGGTTCCGCCCACTGCGATCACACGCTCCGGATCCTCGATGAAGGGCTGGACGGCGCGCATCAGCGCATCCGGCTCCAGGATCGAGTCCCCGTCGATGACGCAGAAGACAGGCGCCCGGCAGACATTGATGCCGGCATTCTGCGCATCCGCCTTGCCGCCATTCTCCTTGTCGACCACGAACAGCCTTTCGTTCATGGGCGAGGAGTAGAGGCCACGGATCGGCTTGTGCTTGAGGGCGTCTTCATGTGGCCGCTGGAACTTCACCAGCCGAAAGCCCTCGATCAGACGCTGCAATGTCTGATCCTTGGAGCCGTCATTGACCACCACCACTTCGAAATTGGGATATTCGAGCGCCAGCATCGAATGGACGCTCTCGACGATGTTCATTTCCTCGTTATAGGCAGGCACGATCAGGGCGATCGGCGGCGCGATATCGGCATAGCGATGCCATAGCAGAGCCGAGCGCGTAACGGGCGGCCGCCGCGAAAGCGCATAAGCGGCCACCAAGAGCTGCAGCAGATAGACCAGCGTCTGAATCAGGCCGAGGGCAATGATGAGCCAGGCGAGGATGCCCGCTCCTAGCGTAGCGTAGTGAGCCCAGTCCGACATCATGCAGGTCCTTCCGCGAGAACGAGCGAGGCGATGCGCTGGCGAAGGGAGGTCTCACCCGCGGCGACTTCGCGCAATCTGTCCTCGCCCAATGGCGGGATGCCGCGCATGGCTTTTGCAGCCGTGTAGCTCACCATCCAGATATCGTCGTCCAGCAGCACGAGGAGAGGCGCGACGAAATCCGGCAGCCCCAGGCGACCGGCGGCCTCGGCCGCCTCCGCCCGGACGCTCCAGTCGCCATGGGCCATGGCTTCGGTGAGAACGGGGACGGCATCGGGATGGCCGAGCAAACCCAGGGCCCGGACTGCCGCTGCCGCGACGTCGGGAATGGCCTCCTTGGCTGCCTGCTGGAAGAGGTCATTGAGCCTATGGTCGCCCGTCCGGGCCAGGGCCTCGATCGCCGCAGACTTGACGAAGGTCGTGGTATCGGGACGGGCAATATGGGCCTTCAATTCATCGAAACGATCGGCCGGCAGACGCCTGAACAAATCGACCAGGCGCCGGGAGCGCTGGCCGGTCAGGCCGATCTGGCGCAAGACGACATCGAGTGGAGGCAACGCGTCAAGATCGCAAAGAGCGATCGCAGCCGCAAGACGCACCTCCCGAGAGCGATCACGTTCCAAAGCCGTCTGCAGCGCGCCTGCCGTGTCGTTCGACTTGAACTTGGCCAACATCTCGGCGGCATGAATGCGCGCAGCGGCATTGCCCTTGCGAAGTTGGCGACCTGCTTCGGCGGGCAGATCACACTCGGCAAAAAGTGCGATGACGGCATCATGCTCGTCTCCCCGCAACAGGGCCAGGAACTCGAAACCCGCATCCAGGGCCACGCGTGGCGGAACGCCGGCGACCACTTGCTTCAGGACCTGACGGTCGCGGTCGTGCGAGAAGGTGATCAATGCCCTGAGCACGGTCTGGCGGGCTTGTGCCTCGGCCGCCTTCCGGCGCTGCTTGAGCAGGCGCCGAAGGATCAGGATGCCCATGACCAGGAGCGACAAGACGCTCAGGACAATCGAAATGGACCATATCAGCCAGAGCATGATCAGAACCGGGCGGTCAGGCCAAGACCGAAGGTATTGCGATCGAAGGCCCGGCGCCTTTCATGGGCGAAGCTGGCCCTCAGCGTCAGGTCGTCGGTAAGGTCATAGGCAGCACCACCGAAGACGGAGCGGGTTGGCACCAGGGAGCCGTCCGAAATCTCGGGAGCATCGGCATAGCCCGCGAACAGCGACAATCGCGGCGTCACCACGACATCGGCCCGAAGCACATAGCCGTCGGCGCGGGTATCGGCATCATCGCGCGCGTGCACCCAGCGGGCCGAAAGGCCGAGGCGGCCATCAAAGACATAACCCTGGATCCAGGGCGAAATCGTCGTCACCCGCGTGTCTGCGAAATCGTCATAACGGGCATCGACATTGAGAAACAGCGGGCCGACGCCGTTCGTGCGGGAAACCGCCTGCCAGGAAGCACCGGTGCCGACGGAATAGCGGGCCAGAAAATCCGCACTCGGTGTCGCGGCGACCAGGGCATAGGCCGAAAATCGCGAGGAGAAAGCGTGGTCGACACGCCCTTCGACCTGCAGGTCCGTCTGGCCGAAACGCGTGGCGAGACGGGTCTTGCCCGAAACGGTGGTGCTGGGCGTCAGGCGGTAGGACAGGCCGACGATGCTGTCCGTCCAGTTTCCCTGCCCCGCCGTCAAGGCGCTGACCTCGCTGCCGATGTCGAAACGCCATTTGCGAGGCGGCGGCACGGCCAGTCGCTGCGCGATATCCTGGGAATGGGGCTCGATGGCCAAAGCCTGGCGATAGGCCTGTCGCGCCGCATCGTCATCGCCCTCTGCCCGGCTGATATCGCCAAACCCCACCAGGGCCTCGCTGTTGCGAGGCTCCCGCGCCAGGACCTGTTGGTAGACCCGGGCCGCGCGAGCATGGTCGCCTTCGAGCATGGCGATCCGCCCCGCGAGGACAAGGGCTTCCGAATTGCCGGGTGCGTCGGCCAGGATGGCGTCGACGCGGGTCCTGGCAAGCGCGACATCGCCTTGCCAGAGGGCGAGCCGCACCTTGCCGAGCCTGGCGTCGAGCAAGGAAGGCCTGATCCGAAGAGCGGCATCGAAGAAATGGCCTGCCTCCTCGAACTTCTGCTGGAAGCCAGCGACCAGGCCGAGCGCTACCAGCACGTCCGTATTGCGTGGCGCATGCCTCAGCGCATCGCGATAGACCTGCTCGGCCTCAGCAAAGCGCCCGGCATTTCTGAGCTTCCGGCCCTTCTCCAGCAAGGCCGCAACGGGATCTGGACGAGGCTTGGATGGGTGAGGCTTGGATGGGCGAAAAGCCTTGGCGGGGCCGGGTTTTACAGGTCTGGCGGTCGCCGCCTGCTTCTTCGCTGCCTGCGCCTTGCGGAGATTGGCGAGAAGCTGTGCAAAATCGCCATTGTCGGGATGCTCCTGCGCGAGCGGTTCGACGAGCCCGAGCGCCGCATCCAAATTCCCGGAGCGGAACTCGATCTCCGCCAGCCCGAACTTGGCGTCCGCATAGGCAGGTGCGAGGGCAAGCGTCTTGGCGAAGGATTCGCGGGCAGCCGCAAGATCGTTGCGGCCGAGTTCGACGAAGCCCAATTGCACGAGGGCATCTGTATTGTCGGGCTTTTGTGCCAAGACACGTCTGAACAGATCGGCAGCCTCATCAAAATGCTGCTGCTGACGGGCCTTGACGCCGGAAGCATAGAGCTCATCGGAGGTCTGGGCCGAAGCAGCCTGCCCGAGCGCCAGAAGAAGCGTCAATGCGACGACGCCCGCCCGCCCTTTCATCCGCGCCTGCCCTGCCGCCGCGAAACCAGGCGTGCCAGCCGCGCCAGTAATTCCTCGGGAATGAAGGGCTTGACCAGATAGTCGTCCGCCCCCTTCTCCAGAGCGGAAACGATGTCCTTTTCCCCCTTGCGGGCCGTCAGCATCACAACCGGAATCGCAGACAGGTCGGGATCGTTCTTGATGCGGGCCAGAACCTCGAATCCGTCCGATTTCGGCATCATGGCATCGAGTACGACGATATCCGGCCGCTCCCCTCCGACCCGGGAAAGCGCTTCCGCACCATCGACCGCCTTGACGACGTCATAGCCCTTTGCCTGCAGCCGAAACTCCATGAGCTCCAGCAACAAGGGGTCATCGTCGCAGATCAGAACCTTTGTCTTCGCAGCACTCACTTGCACTGTCCCACGTCAACCGTCACTGCCCCGGCCCCGGCCCAAGCAATTCATGGATCAGCAAACCACCGAACCCAGGCCATGCCGACAATGTCCGCTCAAGCCTTCTTCGAGCCTCTGCCAGGGTCTGGCGAGCATTCATAAAGCTGATTCGCGATGAATTCACCTCAACTTCGTGACTTAGCGAAAAAACAGGTTTAGTTTTTGAATCGGAGATCTGTTCGGTCAGTATTCGTACAGCGCGCCCATCTTCTGAGCGATCAAGCAGAACCTCGCCGCGCTGTGCTCGAACATATGTTCTGTGATATTCGTCGGGAACTGTACCGTTTTCGAGCGCGATGCCAACCGGAATTGCATCAGCGCCCTGCCAATTCAGCCATGGCTGCGCGATTTGCTCGACGATTGCCGGGTCGGTGCGATAGGCCATTACGGCAATTGACCCGATCGATCCACGCACACTTTCCAGAGCCTGCTCGCCCGCCGCATCTTCGATCATCCAGAAGGGCACCACCACTTCGATGGGCTCGCCAAACACCTGCGAAAGCGCTTTGACGGTCGTCGCCCACTCACGCCATCCGGTAGCACGATCGGCGGCATATTCGGGCCGGAGATAGGGCTCGATATCATATTGGAACGAACGCAGCCCAGGAGCGGCCTGTTTGAAGCGCTGCAATATCCTGGCCCGGTCGAGTGCATGGGCGCGCCCGGCAGACGTGGCCATTGCCGCATCGCCCTCTACCGCATGCACGGCGATATCGGCGCGAGCGAGCACATCGATCAAACTGACAATCTGGGCAGCGTCCTCGACCTGCCCCCCCTCGATGCGCAATTGCACATAGAGACGATCGACCCCCTCGCGCCGGGCTTCGTCCACCAACCGTCCGGGATCGGCGAGCCAGGGTCGCAGGTCCCAGATCCAGCTCCCGACTCCCCGATGGTCTCCGACACTATCGGGGACCAGCTGCAAAGCCGAGATCGTCGCCGTCGCGTCGCCCTGCGGGCAGGTCACCACCAGGTTGCGGACACCGTCGGTGTTACGCCAGGTTGCCGAAGGGATGGACGAAGGCAGGGCCTGCATGCCGCCGGAGGGGCGCTCGGGCGCATCCTCGCCCGGCGCGGTCAGGGCCAGGCCGAAACCGGTCGAACCTTGCCCCTCGATGCGCAACGCCCCCCGCATGCCGGGCGGGAGCCGGTATCCGGCCGCGCTGAATACCACGCCGGCCGGTCGACGCCCCGGGGAGCATCGGATCACGACCCCCGCTATATCCGACGACAGTTGGACGCGCTCCTCCACCCCAAAAACGCGATGATCGAGCAGAGGGAGCAAATTGGCCTCGAAGGGAAAGGAGGCCGGCCGTGATGGCCGCTTGCTGTCCTCCTGCCCAGGCCGGACGACCTCGGTCGGCTTGAAAAGTCCATTCTTCTTCACACCGATGACGACGAGCTTTTCGGGTGTGGCCGCAAGACCTGGCATGGGAAAGGACCATTCCTTGCCCTCCGAGGCGAAGGCAACCGACATGAACGGAGACAAGCACATGATCTCCATGGCAGCGAACAGGGCTAGCGAACAAGCCCGATTTTTCCATCCTGTCCGAATGAACCGCACCAGTCAGACCTTCACAAAAGCTGCCGGCCTGATCCACGCTCCTGAAGCAGTCTCTTCACATCCTTCGCCAACGCCATGGGATCAAACGGTTTTGCGATCACGCCGATCGCGCCCATGGCACGATATCGCACGACTTCATGCGTTTGGGTCCGGGCGGTGACGAAGGCGACCGGAATTGCAGCCGTTCGGGCCGATGCAGCCAGCTGGCGCAGCGTTTCCGGTCCGTCCATGCCCGGCATCATGACGTCCAGCAAAACCAGATCCGGCTGCCACTCTGCGGCATCGACGAGCGCCCTGCTGCCCGAGGCGGACGAACGCACCTCGAATTGCGGTTCGAGCTCCAGGGAGATCTGGGCAATTTCCCGGATGTCATCCTCGTCGTCGACATAAAGGATCTTGGTCGGCATCGATTCACTCCCCGGGGGTCGTCGCATGGATATGAATATCGAAGGTCGGCAGCAAGTTCTTGACGAGCCTTGCCACATCCAGCTCGGACGTCTTGGTCTTGGTCATGATCGCCCTGACGCGATCGCCGAGATTTTGGTCGAGCTCCACGGCCGAGAACACGATGACCGGCGTCTCGGGCGGCAGATCCTTCAGGAGGTCGAGCCCGGACCCATCCGGCAGCCCGATGTCGAGAATGACCAGATCGAAGCGCTGCAGCGCAATCGCCTCCTGGGCCTGCACCAAGGAGCGGGCCGAGGAAATGCAGACATCCGGCCCCAACCCTTCCGACATCACGGTCAGGACACCCTCGTCATCCTCGACATGCAGGATGTTGGGCCGACGATCGAGCTTGCGGGTGACGATCTTTTCGAGCGCGGCATGAAGACGATCGGGGTCGACGGGTTTCTCCAGCCAGTCCACGATCCCGATCGCCGATCCGTTGAGGGAGCGCCGGGTTTCGTCGGCGACTGCCGAGATCACGATGACGGGAATGTCGGCATTGGTGGCGGAAGCTCGAATATGGCGGAAGAGCTCGATGCCCGATTCCCCGGCCAGCTTGATGTCCAGCGTCATCGCCACATAGTCGCGTGTGCGCAGAAGGGTCTTGGCCGAGGCGATGTCGGGGGCGACATCACTGGTGAAATTTTCCGCATCGAGAAGCATGGCAAGCACAGCGGAAATGTCGGCCTCGTCTTCGCAGATCAGTACCCTGAGCCGGTTGTCCCGCTTGCGCACGATGACAGCCGGTTCCGGCCTGGGCGGCCGTTCCGCTTCCAGGAGGTCGACGTGAAAGGCCGTGCCGGTTCCCTCTCCTGTTTCGAAAGAGAGGCTGCCGCCGAGCTTTTCGACAATGGTCTTGGCAATACTCAAGCCAAGGCCAGTGCCACCCTTGCTGCGGGTGTTCGAGGCATCAGCCTGGGCAAATTTCTCGAAAATCTGATCCTGGAAAGTGTCCGGAATGCCGCTGCCGCGATCGATCACAGATATGCGCAGCTTTCTGCCCGGCTGGCGCTGCAATCGGAGGATTACCGTCTCGCCGTCGGGTGAGAACTTGATGGCGTTGGACAGGAGATTGGCCAGGACCTGATGCAGCCGGTCCGGATCGAGAACGGCTTCCGCACGAGGGGCGTCGTCCATCAGAGCGATGCGGATCTGCTTTTCGGACATGTAGTTGGTGCTGCCCGCGATGGCTTGCTCCAGAACCGGGCGCAGCGCCGTCCTGGTGACCTGGAACACCATCTTGCCCGACTCGATCTTTTCCATGTCGAGGATATCGTTGATGAGATGAACCAGCCGCTCGCTGTTGGTGTGGGCGATCTTGACGAGATTGGCGGTCTTTGGAGGCAGCGCACCCGTGACACCGGCGGCGATGAGGCCGAGAGAGCCGCGGATCGAGGTCAGAGGCGTCCGCAATTCATGGCTGACGGTGGAGATGAATTCGTTCTTGAGCTGGGCCGCACGCCTTTGCTCGGTCACGTCGCGATTATAGGTGATGATGCCGACGATCCGCCCGGCCTCGTCACGGAACGGCGCTTTCAATGTCGCTATCCAGCCCTTCCGCTCGTCCGGAAACACGGCCGGCTGATCGATCCGCACCGTCTCGCCACGCTCCAGGGTCGACACTTCGTCCTGTCGGAACTTCTCCGCCAGATCCTTCGGAAAGAAATCGAAATCCGTCTTGCCGATCAGGGCGTCCACCGAGCCGGCCCGCATGAATCTGGCCGTTGCGGGATTGGCGGCGATGAAACGGCCCTGACTATCCTTCACATTGAGGCAATCCGGCAGCTCTCGCACCATCGCACTGAAGATCAAATTGGCTTCCGCCAGTTCGCGTCGACGCCATTGCCTGTCGAGCAGGACGCCAATGATGATCTGGCTGACGAAGACGAACGACAGCAGCGGCAAGCCGGCCTGTTTGAAAATCTCAAGACCGGCATGTGATGGAAACAGCATGAAGCCGATGGCGCTGCCGGCCGCGACCGCAGCACCCAACCCCAGAATATCTACCGACTTCCGGCGCCGGCCGCCAATGGCGTAGTGATAGCCCAGCCCGACGGCTGCCGAGATCAGGATGCCTGTCACACCCGGCCATGCCCCTGCGCCGCCGAGATAGAGCCGGAAGGCGATCGCGCACAGGGTGGCAATGGCAGCCGCTCTCCATCCTCCGAAAAAGGCGGCGGAAGCGATGAAGGCGGACCGCAGATCGACGATGAAGCCGGAGGCGATCGGCATGGCCAACAGCATGGATATTATGGCCCCGCCCGCCATCACCGCACCCAGGAGGAGATCCTGAACTTTCCTGGATGTCCGCCTGGCGAGATCCGAAATGATGTCCCATCCCACCAGAAATATCGAGACGAGTGCAAGGTTTGCCAGGAGTGATTGCCAGATCGTACCCATACCGGCCCCAAATCTTGATCGGACTATTCGCCGTCGACCATCGCAGATGGAAATCTTCCGGCAATCAACTCACCGATATCACAGGTGAGATGCGACGATAGTCCAGCCTTTCCCAATGGGCCAGTCCGGGATCTGAAGTGTCCGCCTTCACCCCGCGGAATCCACCAGGCCCGCGCCGGATGGTCCCGGCGTGTCATCAAACCATCATCCACCCCCGGCCATAGTGCTGCCCACAAACTGGCCGCGCAGCCGTTCGCGGCGGATGCGCCGTCGCCATGGCACGACTGATTCTGGCGGGGTAATGCAGCATGTCTTTTCGTATAGATCCGAACGCACGGTTTCGCTTCGATCCGATCCGGAATGTGAGCTTCGCGCTCCCCCCGCAGCAGCAGAAATTCTTCGAATCGCAGATCGACAAGGCCGTGCGCGAGCGGGCCGATGCCGGCGGACCCAAGCAGCTCGATCCGAAAACGGAGAAGACGGTCATCGTCGAGCAGGGCGACAGCCTCTGGAAGATCGCCGCCGAGAGCAATGTCAAGTTTGCGGACCTTATCGTGGCCAATAAGGGGCATCTCGACGCCAATGGCGAGGTGCTGCATCCCAATGATGTCGTCATCGTCCCCGAAAGCGCCCCCGAGCTGGTTGCCAAGTCCGCAGCCGGTACCGGCGGCGCGCCGTCCGGAGAGAAGGCCTTCCTCGACGATCTCTATGGCCAGGGCAACAAGCTCGGCTACCAGGACGGCATCTCCCTGGAGGAGCTGAAGGCCGGTGGTGCGGCGATCAAGGCCGATATCGGGGCCTATCTCGATGCCCTGCCGCCATCCCAGCGCCAGGCGGCTGCCTTACGGATCGCTGCCTATGACTGGTCGGATGGCGGCCCGGCCAGGGCCAGTGCCGAAGCGGCCATTCGCGAGCGCGGGCTAGAGACCGATCCCGAGGAGGCCTTTGCGAAAGGCCTCTACGAACGCGGCAACAAGGGCGCCGATTCCGACGATCCGAACTACGATTTCACGGCCGAGCAGAAACAACTCACTGCCGACACCAAGGCCTATCTGGGCGGCTTGCCGGAAGCCGAGCAGCCGGCCGCGCTGCAGCGCCTGTTCGATCGCGACTGGACGGATGGCGGCCCGGCGCAGAGCGCCATCGAAGCGGCCGGCAAGGATCTCGGCATCGCCCTGCGCCCCTCCGGCCATGCCGGGCCGCAGGTGGAAGCCGCAGCGCGCAAGATCATCGACGACGCCAATGCCGCAGGCAGCCCCGGCAAGGCGTTCGAGAAAATGGCAGAGGGCTACGCCACGGCGACACCCGAAGTGAAGCGGGCCATCGCCAATTCGCAGGATGCCCTCACCCTCATCCAGGCAGCCGCCGACGAAGCGACCCGGCAGCTGAAGAACTACGATCCCAAGACGGCGGTCAGCGACCAGGGCGATGCGGCGACCGTGATGTACAATCTGCGCGGCCTGGTGGACAAGGCCGACCCTGACCTCGCCGTGAAGCTGATGCAGGCCGCCCTGCCCACCATCGAGGCCGCCAATGCCACGCGTCAGCGCGAGATCGGCACCGATCTGATCGGCATGGAAGGCCTGTCCAACCTGATGGCGATCATCGACAAGATAGGCGACGCACCAGGCGCATCGACCATCGTCACGCGCTTCGCCGAGATCGGAAGCTACGACATCAACTCCATCCCCCAGGCCATCGCTGGCGGCTCGCGCCTGGATTACCCGCTTGCCCTCGGCTACCCGGTCGACGAAACCGTCATTCCCAATGTGCAGCAATTTGCGGCCGGCACCGTGAACAAGGATGTCGATGCCTATCTGGAACACACCAAGGAGCTGCAATATCTGATCGCCAGCAAGGGCCCGCTGATGACGCCCGAGCAGCTCACCCAGGCGATCGCCCACTACAAGACGGGCAAGGGCCCGCAATGGCAGCAGAAGGAGCAGGACCTCGCCGCCAAGATCCGCGAGGACGGCAAGAAGCTCCTGGTCCAGATCGACCAGTTGGGCAATCTGCCGCCCGAGCTCGCCCGGTATCAGAAACAGGCCAACGACGCCGTCGCCAAGCTGCTCGCCGACGACAAGACCGCGATGGCGCTCAACATGACGCTGACGCAGGAGCCGACCCTGCTCGGCCTGCCCAAGTTCGACAAGCTCGCAGGCACGCTGCGCCTGACGGACCGCGGCCGCAAGATCGTCGAGGAAGCGGCAACCCAGCTGATCCGGCGCACCGTGATCCCCGGCTTCGCCGATTTTGACCCAAGCAATCCGGCAACGTTCAAGAAGGTCGACGATGCGCTCGTCTCCTTCAAGGACGGCAGCATGGCCAAGATGCTCGGCGTCAAGCAGAGCGAGCTCGACAAGGCCGTCAAGCTGGTCGAGGATTCACTGCCAAAGGCCGGTGACACGCCCGCCGAAGTGGAGCGCAAGATGCGCCAGCTCAATGCAGGGCTGGACGACATCACCGACACCAATGGCATCAAGGCCTTCAAGAACGACACGACGCCGGGCAAGATCCTGCGCATCATCGGCACTGCCGCTACCCTGGCGGGCCTGGTCAATACCGGCGTCAACTTTGCCAATAATCCGACCTGGAAGGGCGGCCTCAAGATGGTGATCGACGCCGCCGGCGTCAGCCAGCGTGCGATCGAGCTCTCGCACGGCTTTGGCCTTCTCTCGGGTGGCAACAAGACGGTGGAGGTATTCGGATCCAGCAGCAAGCCGGCGGTGAAGGTTCTCGGTGCGGTCGGCGCTATCTTCGATGTCTGGAACGCGGTCGACTATTTCAAGGCAGGCGACCCGACGATGGGCAGCCTCTCCCTGGTCGCCGGCGGCGGCACGGTGATGGCCGCGCTCGGCACCGGCACCGCCTTCGGACCGATCGGGCTGGCCGTCGTCATCGGCGCTGTAATCGCCCAGTTCGTCGTGGCGGGCAATCGCGACAATCACGAATTCGAGACCGCCGACGCGACTGCCTTCCTCAAGCATGCCGGCCTGTCGGAGGAGGCTGCCACCGCCCTGAGGAACCAGAGCCGCGAAGGCTACAGCCCCGTGCCTCTCCTCATCCAATATGGCGAGCTCAAGGGCTTCAAGATGAACGATGCCGCCAGCCGGCAGGCCTTCATCGACTGGATCAACGCCATGCCCAAGGCGGCGCGCGACACGCTGGTGAGCAATCTGCACCATACGCTCGCCGGCCTTAAGGGCGATGCCACCAAGCTCACGGCGACGGCATCATCCGATTCAGCCTTTACGGATCCGGCACGCTTCAACGCCAAGGAGGATTTCACCGCACCCGACGACTATGGTTCGGGGGAGGTCACCGTACATATCGACAACACCGCCTCCAAGGTTCGCAACGGCGAAGCCAGCCCGGCCTCGGTTGCGCAGATCGACGTCGCCCTCACGGCACTCGGCATCGCCATTCCCGCGGCCTGAGCGGCTGGGCACCTTGCGGCCTTGGGACATCCCTTCGGCTGCCAAGGCCGATGGCTCGATACTAGACCAGCCCGTTCTTGACGAGGTGGGCGACGATGGCGGGGAAATAGTCCGCCTCGACATAGGCGCCCGGCGTCGTGCGCTCGAACAGGACTTCGGCCAAGGCCGCATCCTCGACGATCGCCAGATCCAGTTCGCGGGCTTGCGAGCGAAGGCTCGCGACGGCCGCCCCCTCGCCCTTGCCGACCACCACCGGAACGGGTGTTTCGCCGCGCACATAGCGCAGGCCCACCAAATGGTCGCGGCCGGCGACGACCAGCACCGCATTGGCAAGGCCGAGCTTGTAGGGCCGGCTGGTCACGTCGCGACGCTGGCGCTGTAACTCCTGTCGTATCAGAGGATCTCCTTCCAAGTCCTTGTGCTCTCGCTTGTATTCCGTCTTTGTCATGCGCATGTCGCGCAGGAAAAGCCCGCGCTGGATCGGCACGTCGATGAGGCCGACGACGATGAAGGCAAGCGCCGCCGCAGCCCCCAGGGGCGTGAGGATGGCCAGCAGCGTCGGCTCGAGGCAGGACTGGCCGCAGGCGGGAACCTCGAAGAGCGGTTGCAGCCAGGCGGCCATGATGGCGACGAAGACGGCCGCTAGCAGCAGCGTCTTCATCAGGCTCTTGGCGAACTCGACGACATTTCGCAGGGATGCGATGCGCTTCAGCCCCTTGGCAGGATTGACATGTTCGAATTGCGGCTTGAGCGGTTCGAAGGAAAACGCCGGCCCGCGCGTCGCGATGGTGCTGACCAGAATCGTCACGGCAACGACGACACCCGCCAGCGGCACCACGGTATAGAGAAGCGTGAGCATGGCCTGATGAATGAGGGCACTGGCGGTCTGGGCGAAGGGAGCCGATTGCGCACTCGCGACAAGCTCGGCGAATTGCTTGATGCGATCCATGATGCCGGACCCGGCAATATAGAGAAAAGCCAGCGCCGCGAAGATCGAGAAGCCTGAAACAAGGTCCCGGCTGTTGGAAACCTGGCCCTTGCGCCGTGCATCGCGCAGTTTTTTTTCCGAAGCGGGAAGCTTTTTCTCTTCGCTTTCCTGGGACATCTCAGCGCCCTATACCATGCGCGATAACGCTATTTCCTGCGCGGATGTGCATGTTCGCGAGGTTCCTCGTGGATGACCTGCGTATATGGTTTCCGCGGCAAGAGGCTTGCGATATGATCCGGCGGCTTTCAGGAGGATCGGCATGCGGCTGCGCACGGCGTTTTGTCCCGTCTTTGCGATGATGGTGCTTTCGGCCTGCACCACGGCGCATACTGCCAACACGCCCGCTGTCGGCCTGGGGAGCGCATCGAACACGCAATCCTCCCGCCTGATGCGGCTGGCTGCCGATGTCGAGTCGCATGGTGACAAGGGAACTGCGCTCGCCCTCTACGAAAGGGCAGCTGCAGCGCCGGACGCCTCCGCGACGGCCAATGTCGAGGTTGGCGATGCCTATGTCCGTGCCGGCTCCTATCCCAGCGCGATAAGCGCCTATCGCACCGCGCTGGCGAAATCGCCGAAGGATGGCAAGGCCCTGGTTGGGTTGGGCTCGGCCATGATGGCGACCGGCGACAACGAGGCCGGGCTGCGCGCCCTCGGCGAGGGCGCGCAGATCGTCAACACATCCAGCGCCTATAATCGGCTTGGCGTGGCGCAGACCGTGGCCGGCCAGACCGGCCCGGCCGAGGCCTCCTTCTCGCGCGCCCTGGCGCTGTCGCCCGCGGACCTCGACATCAAGGCCAATATGGCGCTCGCCGCGTCCCTCGCCGGCGACGCGCCGAAGGCGATGCCGTTCATCCAGCAGGTCGCCGCCGCTCCGGACGCGCAATTGCATCACAAACGCAACCTCGTGGTCTGCTACGGCCTGCTGGGCCAGGACAGCCAGGTCCGCTCCGCTCCGCCTGTCGGCCTTTCCAGCAGCGAGGTCGATGCGCTGCTGGCCCGCACCCGCTCGATCCGCGCCAAGTCCAGTCCCAAGGAGCGCGCCGAGGCGCTCGGCCTGATGAACGGCGGGGCCAGCGCCAGCTAAGCGATGGCCTGATGCTTCCCTGGACCAGAATCCGGTGCTAGTCGGAGGACTGTTGCGTTGCGCTGCCGCCGGCACCGCCGAGATTTTCCGATGAGGATGCATCCCCCTCTTTCTCCCCCAGCAGATATTTGCGGGCCGCGCGCGCGGTCGTGACGCCGGCAGCCGGGCCCATGCGCCGGCCTTCGACGAGATCCCCCTGCCTCTCGGTCATGCGCTGCAGGTTGTAGGCATTGGCACAACCCGGCGGCAGATGGGCTCCGAGATCGGGCATCGCCGCTTCCACCGTGCCCCAGGCCGGACGCTGGACATCGGCCGGGGGGCCAAGACAGGCATCGGGCACCAGCACCGAACCTGTCGCGCCCTTGGCCGAACCATGGCCGGCATTGGTCGCCACATAACTGTAGCCGGGGGAATAATCGGCCGTCGGGCCGGCCGAGCAACCGGCCAGTCCCATTACGCCGAGGAGAGCCACACCCCGGCAAAGACCCGCCCGCAGGAAATTCGCGCGCATCGCTCCCGTCCTTCCTATTTCACGATGAGGCCCATGCCGGCGGTATTCGCTGGCTTGCGAGCCTTCTTGTTTCGGGCGGGCCGGTCGATCGGGGTAGCAAGGTCATGGCCTCGCACCGGCTGGACGAGATAGGGCGTCACCAGGATCACCAGTTCGGTTTCCTCGCGTTGGAAACGCTCGGACTGGAACAGCGTGCCGAGCACGGGCACGTCACCCAGGAACGGGAATTTCTGCAGGCTTTTCGCGAATCTCTGCTGGAACAGCCCCGCGATCGCGAAGGTCTGCCCGCTTGCGACTTCCACCGTGGTATCGGCACGCCGCACCACGAAGCTCGGCAGGTTGAAGCCGTTCAGGCTGACACCGCCGGAATCGGAGATCGAGCTGACCTCCGGCTTGACGTGAATGGCAATGTGGTTGTTGGGGAGCAGGGTCGGGGTGAAGTTCAGCGAGACCCCGAAGGACTTGTATTCGACCGTCACGGTATCGCGGCTTTGCGGGATCGGCACGGGGATCTCGCCGCCGGCGAGGAAGCTTGCCGTCTGGCCGGTGACCGCGGTCAGGTTCGGCTCGGCCAGGATCTTGACGATGCCGTTGCGCTGCAGCGCCTCGATGAGCGCGCTGACATTGACGGCATTGGATCGCAGGCCAATGCCGAGATTGCCGCCGCCCTCGCTCACACCGCCGGTCTTCAAGAGGCCGAAGGAGAAGTTGCCCGAATTGGCGAAGACGCCCCAGTCGACGCCGAAGGACAGCAATTCAGAGCGCGAGATCTCCGCAAAGCGCACGCGGATGTTGATCTGCTGAGAGCCGGAGATGGTGGTGTCGTTGATCGGCGGCCGATCCGGCTGCGAGTAGGTACGCGCGACATCGTCGGTATCGAGCGCCTCGTCGACGCTGCCGGCATTGCCGCTGGCGACGATGCGGTCCCCGAAAATCGTGAGATTGGTCGCCCCGCGCGGCTGCATCACCTTCTGGGCCCGCTGGGCAGGCCGGGGATCGGTGCTGACCCGGAATTCCGTGGTCGCCTCGACCTTCTGGTCGGCCGTCACGGCGATCAGATTGGTCAGGCCCGGCTTCAGCCCGAAGACATAGACCAGTTGCGGCGAGACGATCTGCAGATCCGCAATGGTGGTATCAGCGACCAGGACGGATTCGACCGGCTGCTTGAAGCGGAACAGCCGCCCCTGCCCCACCGCGAGGTCGACGCTGGGCTTGCTCGGCAGGCTGGTCATGGTCTGGGCATGGGCGCCTTGCACCAGGCCCAGCAGAAGAAGCGCGAAAGCGGCAAGCACGGCCAGTTGCCGATACAGGAGAGACCAACCGATTTCCGGGGCGAGACCCGTTGCATGTGTGACCATGCAAAGGCCGGCCCTGCCGTGACTTGTCATTCCGTTCCTCTCCTGTCGTCTACCGATGGCGCCCGTGCCTGCCCCGTGTCAGGCGGCCCCCTCACGTTGTTTGGTCGGGCGGGTGGTTGCGAGCGAAGGCCGGGCAGCGCCCTGGCCCTGCAGGCTGGTGATGGTGGCAAGCGGCTGCACGTTGAATTCCGGCGCGAGCTCCTGATAGGACAGAACCGCAAGCTCGATGCCGTGCTGCGCCAGGAAACTGCGCATGTGCCGCCGGACGTCTCCCGCCGTCAGGACGACCGGCGCGGCATCGGGCGCAGTTTCCCGGAGAGCCCGGCCGATCTGCGTGACGATGGACTGGGCCTGCTCCTCCGGCAGGCCGAGGAAGCCGCCTAGCGTCGCCGTCTGCTGGCCAGCGCGCAGCAATTCCTCTGCCGAGGGCTGCATGACATAGGCGGCGATGACGCGGTTGCGGTCGGCGGCTCGGAAGCTGATCTGCCTCTTCAGCGCAACGCGCACATGCTCGGCAAGCAGGGCCGGATCCTGCTGGTGGGCGCCTGCATCCACCAAGGCTTCCAGAATGATGCGCAGATTGCGGATCGGCACGTTTTCCGCCACCAGACGGCGCAGCACCTCGGCAATCTTCTGCAGCGGCACCGTTTCGCGGGCTTCCCTGACCAGCTCGCCATAGTCCTGCTCGGCTTCGGAAAGCAGTGCCCGGGTCTCCTGGATGCCGACGAAGTGCCCGGCATAGCGCCTCAACACATCCTCGGCCCATTGGCCGACGACTTCTCCCGGCTCGGAGGAGACCAGCCCAGCCTCTGCCAAGGCCGGTGCCGCACCGGCGTCGACCCACAAGACCTGGTCACGCGGGCCGGCGGGATGTTCCTCGTAGGCGAGGCCGAGCAGAGCGAGGTTGGCGGCATCACCCTCGACCTTGATACGGCCTTCGGGCAGATCCGCCTCCAGGACCGGCGCCTCCTCCACGTCGATCCGGATGTGCTGGCCCGGCACAGCCGGGTCTTCATAGACCCCGATACGGGGCAGCTCTACGCCCAGATCATCGTAGAGGCGCTGGCGAATACCGCCCACATGCTCGTCCAGCACGGCCCTGTCGAGCAGCGTGCCCTTGCCGTAGCGAACCAGGATCCGGCTCGAAGGCAGGGTCTCCTCCCCTTCCTCGGCCGTGAGGGAACCGGAAGCCTTGCCGGACCGCGCGACATCGGAGGCAATCGCGGAGTTCGAGCTCTGTCCCTCCTCCTTCGTCCCCTTGGCATTGCGATGGAGGGCATAGGCGCCAACACCCAATATGGCACCGAGAATCAGGAAGATGATGGTGGGGAAGCCAGGCACCAGGCTGAGACCGGCCAGGATGACCGCAGCCAGACTCAGCGTGCGCGAATCGCGCAACAGCTGCCCGGCGATCTGGCCGCCGAGATCGCCTTCGCCCTCCGCTCCTGAAACGCGGGTGATCATGGTGCCCGAAGCCACCGCCACCAGCAGCGCCGGGATCTGGGCTACCAGGCCATCGCCTACCGTCAGCAGGGCATAGGTGGAGGCCGCCACGCCAACCGACATGCCGTGCTGCAGGGTGCCGACGGCGATACCACCGATCAGGTTGACCAGGATGATGACGATGCCGGCGATGACGTCGCCCTTGACGAATTTCATGGCACCGTCCATGGCGCCGAAGAGCTGGCTTTCGCGCTCCAGACGTTGCCGGAGCCGGCGCGCCTCCGTCTTGTCGATGTCGCCATTGCGCAATTCGGCGTCGATGCTCATCTGCTTGCCCGGCAGAGCATCCAGAGTGAAGCGCGCGGCGACTTCCGCGACCCGCTCCGCGCCCTTGGCGATGACCAGGAACTGCGCGATGGTGATGATCAGGAACACCACCAGTCCCACTGCGATACTGCCGCCGACCACGAAGGTGCCGAAGGCCGTGATGATCTGGCCGGCATCGGCCTGGAGCAGGATGAGGCGGGTCGTGGTGATGGTGATGGCGAGGCGAAACAGCGTCGCCACCAGGATCACCGATGGCAGGGACGAGAAATCGAGCGGATGGGTGACGTAGAGCGCGGCGAGCAGCACCAGCACGCTGATGGCGATGTTGATGGTGATCAGCACGTCGACCAGCTCTGTCGGCAACGGGATGAGCATCATGATCACCGCGACCAGCATCATGATCGCGATGACGAGATCGGCGCGCTTGGCGGCCTTGGCAAGGAACGTCAGAAGGCGGTCAGGCATGCTCATTCAGCTCTCGTTGCGCCAGAAAGTCCTGAAAGGACCGCCGCGCTTCCACGGGGCGCCCCGCCGCCAGCAAGGCCTTGCCCTTGAGCAAGGCGAGGGCGGGATGGTCGGCGCTTTCCAGTTCCTCCAGCCTTTCGATCGTGGCGAGCGCCTTGCCCGCCTCGCCGCCCAGCACGAGCAGATGGGCCAGGGTCTGCAGGACTTCCGCATTCGCCGGCTCGAGCTGCGCCGCGATCAGGAGATAGGCCGTGCCGCGCTTGACCTGGCCGTGGCGACCATAGAGATAGCCCAGCAGGTGCAGCAGCTTTACGGTGTCCTGCCGGTCGGTCAGCTCTCGGTTTCCTTCTGCAGCCGCGCCATCAGGTCGCGATGACGTTCGATTTCCTCCTCCATCAGCGATCGGGCGAGGCTGCGAAGCTGGTCTCCACCTTCCAACTGGGGCACCAGATCGGTGATGCAGTAGCGCAGGATGGGTACCGAACGGCGCAGAATGGCCGAGCCGGCTCCCTTGGGCATCACCAGATCCTGCAGTTCGTCGTCGAGGGAGCGCTTGGCCGATGGCCCGGCCGCTCTGCCCGCCGATCGCGGCGTGGCTTCCGAACGCTCGCTCCTACCGGCCTTGCCGGCCTCTTCGGAGCGTGACTCGATCGAATGCAGTCGCCGCCGGTTGACCGGAGGCCCCTGCAAGCCCTTGACGTTCGTCTCCTGGCTGGACGAATCGAGATGGGGTGCATCGAGGCGAATGGCATCCAGCCGTCGGGTCATCGGTATTTCAAGGTGAGTGTCGAGCCGTTCTTGGCCAGGCGCAGATCATCTTCGCCGATCTTCTCGATGGTCCAGCCGCCGGTGACGAATGCCCCTTCGTGATAGCGAGCGCCGTCGCTGGCGATGACATAGGGCCGCTCACCGAACCAGATCGCCCGCAGCGTGAGCGGCGGCGACTGTGCGGGCTTGCCCGTCTCGACACGCGAGACGAGCGGTACGCGGTCGCCATATGCCTGGTCGTAGCGCGCCTGGACGTCGCGCCAGGCCTCGCCCTGCTGCGCCGGCAGCACGCCCGAGACGACCAGCCGGTCCTTTTCCGTGGCGATGGTCAGATTGGAGAATCCCGCAGCCGCCAGACGGCCCGCAAGGTCGTCACGAGCACGGCTCGCGGGAGCAGCCGCATCGGTCGAGCTCGTGACGACCGGCTGTGCGGCGGGTTTTTCGGTGATGTCAGCAAGCGGATGCGGTGCTTCGGTCCGGTGAGGCTGGGAGGAAAATGCCGTGGCGCTCGGCAGCCAGTTCAGGGCAAGCGAGGCTCCCACCACCGTGACGATCACGGCACCGCTCGCGAAAAGCAAGCGCCCGAGCCAGGTTCCGCCACCCAAACGTGCGGCCCTTGACGATCCACGCCGGGCTTCCAGGCGAAACCGCGCTTCACCGATGCCGACTTCGAGCGGCAGGCGGCAGCGGCGGCCATGGCCCTCGGGCAGGATCTCGCCCTTTGCAAGGCTGAGCGCCCCACCGAGGGCCTCGATCTCCACCCGGCCGCCCCGGTAGCGCAGGCGCGCATGAAGAGGCGCAATCCCCGCATCCCTCAGGACGATGTCGGCATCCCTGCCGGAACCGATCGTATGCTCCGCCTCGTCCAACCCGAGGCTGGCATCCTTGTGGAGGCCATCGGTCACCTGGAAATTCACGGCCGATTCGGGCTCGAATCGGGTCTTGTCCGCAGCCGGCGGTGGCGAGGGCCGACGCAGGGCATGCGCCTCACCTTGAGCCTTGTCGATCATTCCGGTGGGCATCGTTCCAGTCCCCAATCCCCAGTCGGGCCGCCTTTTCCGATCTGCGCCATCGGAAAACGGCTCAGACAATACGGTTCGAGCGCCGCCGGCCAGGGCCGGCGGCGCTCGTCATTCAGGTCTTGCTGCCGCGGGTGATGTTGTCGGCGGCCTTGTTTTTGACGCCGATTTCAGTCGTCGCCACCTGAAGCTTCAGGTTCAGCAAGAACATCTTTTCCATTTTCGCGATCGCATCGTCGACAGCCCCGCTGGGGGTGCTGGATGCGTTTGGATTTAGGGAAGACACGGACATCGTTCACTCCTTGAATCGCGCTTCGAACGGCGAGATCACAAGACCGCGAAGGGCATCGCTCGGATCGCCGTCGCCGGCATGCTAGTGAATCTCGGAATGAAAGTCCATTTGGAATGCATGCTATTAATAAGTTCCAATTGTTGCATTGGCGAAGGCCATGTCATACTCTTGTCATCAACAGATTTGGGTCGCCGCAATGAGAGAAGGTCCGTTGACGCAGCTCCTGGTCGAGCGGTTCGAGACCATGCCGTCGCAACTGAAGCTGGCGGCCCGGTTCGTGCTGGACCACCCCCAGGAAGTGGCGCTGATATCGATGCGCGAGCAGGCGCAGCGGGCCGGTGTCTCGCATTCCACCATGATGCGCCTTGCCCGCTGGCTGGGCCTGGAAGCCTATGAGGACATGCGGGCCCTCTATGCGCAGGCGCTGCGCGAGCCGGGGGCCAAATCAGCCGCCAAGCCGGCCGAAGCGGTGGAGACACCGAGCGTGGCGGAGGACGGCCAGGGCTATTCGACGGTCAGCGCGACCACTGACATGCTCGCCGCCCAGGTCGCCCGCCTCGGCGAATATACCAGCGCCATGCAGCATGTCGCCGTCGCCGACATCCTGATCGAAGCACGGCGCGTCTATTGCCTGGGACTGCGGTCGGAACAGGTCGTCGCGACTCACTTTTCCCGCTTGCTCTCGCTGTTCGACGATCGTGGCACGCTGCTCGATGCCGCCGCCAAGGGTGAGGTCGATGCCCTTCGTCATGCCGGTCCCGGAGACGTCATGCTGGTGGTCGGCATGGCGCCCTATGCCCGCGCCACGGTCGAGGTGGCGCGCCGTGCGGCCAAGCGCGGCGTGACCATCGTGGCGATCACCGACAGCCGCGTGTCGCCTTTGGCACGCCTGGCGCGTGCCAGCGTCATCGTCACGGTCGAATCCCATTCCTTCTTCAGGAGCGTCACCCCGGCCCTCGCGGCGGCGGAGATCCTCATCGCTCTCATCGCTCAACGGTCCGGCGTCGACGTCAAGGAAGCGATGCGCGCCGTGGAGCAGCATCTCAGCGAATACGATGTCTACTGGACGCCCTCGCGATGAGGGCGCCACAGCCACTTTGAAACCCGGCTCAGGCGTTCCGGTGGAGGTGCGCAAGAAATCGGGCTGCCTTTGGAGATTCAACGCATGGTCGTTCGTCCCATCTTTCTGCCGCCGCCACCTCCGCCGAAGATCACGCCCAAGAACGACATCGACCGCATCGCAGAACTTCGAGCCCAGGCACAGAAGCTGCGCGAGCAGATCCGACTCGCACAGAAGATGGGCGAGGCCGAAGAAGCCACCAAGCTGCAGAAGGAACTCAAGCAGACCAATACGGAGCTGACGAAACTCGAGCCGCCGGCGACGGCACCAAGCCCGGTCGTCACGCCGCTGGCCCTTGCCAACAGCACGCCTCTGCTCCCTTCATCCGGTACGCCGACGGTGACCCCGGCGCTGTTTGTCACGCCCCAGAGCGGCACGCCAGCCGTTACGCTCGTCGACAATCCCGCTCCCGTCGATACGCCGAAGCCGGGGGCCGATGCCGGCGCCATCGTCAAGGACGTTCAGGCAGGCAAGAGCGTCGACCAGATCGCCACCGAACGCGGGCTGACGCGCGACCAGGTGCTCAATGAGCTCAAGGCCGGCGGCCTCGACATCAAGACGACCGATCCGAAGAGCGACAATGGCGACGTCCGCACCACTGAGATCAGCGACCCCAAGACCGGCCAGACCGTCACCGAATATTACGATTTCCAGCACGGCACCTACTACACGCAGGTGAAGGATGCCAAGGGCAAGGAGACCGACACGCCGGTGCGCGACGAATCCGGCCAGAAGATCACCACCAACTACGACCCGAAGACGGGAACGACGACAACCCGCCGCGAGGACGATCTGGGAACGGGAACGATCACCCAGACGACGCAGCTCTCCAATGGCGTGACGACGGTGAAGACGACCGGCGCGGACGGCAAGTCCACCACGGTGGTGACCGATGCCAAGGGGCAGAAGACCACGCTTGCCGCCAGCCAGGACCCAACCCGCAAGGGAGCCGAGGGCATCGGGAAGGATGTCGCCGCCGGCAAGAGCATCGACCAGATCGCCGCCGAACGCGGGCTGACCAAGGAGCAGGTGACCGCGCAGCTCGCGGCCGCGGGCCTGGAGGTCAAGACGAGCCAGCCCACCAGCGACAATGGCGACGTGCAATCGACGGAGATCGTCGACCAGAAGACCGGCAAGACGGTCACCGGCTACTACCAGGACTATCAGCACGATTCCCAAACGGTGCGCACGACCGACGAAAAGGGCAATGCGGTCACCACCAGCACGGAAGCCAACGGGACCGAGACCAAGAGCGTCGTGGAGGGCAATGGTCGCACCACGCGCACCGTGAAGCAGGGCAAGGACACCACCGTCTCCGTGACCTTCAACGGCTACACGCTGACCACCAAGCCGGATGGCAGCATGACCCTGCATGACGACGCCACCGGGCGCGACGTCAAGGTCAAGCCCGACAGCGCCGAGGCCGCGCTCGCCCAGACCCTCGTTTCCATCGACCCCAAGAGCTCCGATCCGCAGGAAGCCAAGAAGGCCGAGATCGTCAAGACCACCCTCGACGGCATCTTCGCCGGCGAGGAATTGCCAAGCCTGCAGCAGGCCGTCACCGACCTGCACCAGAAAACCCAGGACGCCATCGCAAAATATGGCGAGGGCCAGCCTGGAACCAATCCGACGGCGGAAAACCCCTATGGCACCCCGCCCCCCGGCAAGGCACCGTCAGGCGGCGACTGGGTGCCGAAGAACGGCAAATGGGTCGATCCGGTGGTCGCCAAGGCGATGGACGCCGAAAACGTCGCCATCGGGCAGCGGGCCGAGGCCAGTGCCAAGGTCAATCAGTCACAGGCACAGCTGAACGTCTACGCGCTCGATCCCGCCTATAAGGGCGCGATGACCGACGCCAAGGCCCTGCTCGACGACAAGCTGGCCCCCTTTGGCCTGCAATGGAACGCGCCGACGCCGGAGGGCTCGCTCGCCGACGCCAAGAAGGCCCTCACCGATGCCAACAGCCAGCTCACCAATGCGACGACGGCGCGCGAGAACTACGAGAAGGCCCAACGCCTTCTCGACCAGGCGATCAGCAAGCAGGCGACATTGCCGCCTCCGCCCCCCCTCCCCGGGCAGACGACGGTAAGGGCCACCGCCGCCGACGATCATACCAACTACGAATTGAAGGACGCCCAGTCCAAGGCGGCCCATGACGACGTCACTGCGCTGTTCTACCAGGCGGGGCTGTCTTCCAGCCAGGGCGACAAGGCACTGGCGGACTATCTCGTCGGCGTCCGGCAGCAGGAGGTCAACGCCACCAAGCCAGGCACGCCGGAGCGCACGGCGGCTGAGAAAAATCTCAGCGATGCCAAGACATTGAGCGAGAATGCCGGCAAGCAGGTCGATGCAGCCACGACCTATTCCAACTTCTATTCGGCCACGAGCACGCTTTCTGGCCAGGAAGTTCAGGCCACCGATCTCCGGCAGAAGATTCTGGCACAGTACCGCGCCGCCAATCCCGGCTCCTTCGATATGGAGAAGGAATATTCCACCTATGGCGGCGACTATCTGGGCAAGATCAAGGAACAGCACGTCATAGAGGATCCCAAGGATCATCAGCTCTACCTGGAGACCAAATACGAGCACGATACCAAACGGGTCCAACTGACCTTCGCGACCAGCGACAAGAACATCCGCGAGGACCTGCGCAACGGCGAACTCAACAAGCAGTGGCAGGCGCTTCTCAACAACCCCGCCAACGCCAATATGTGCTACGCCGACGGCCGGGGAGGCCTGGCGGCGGCCAAGGCGGCGCAGGTTTCGGCCGGCCAGCAGATCCAGGCGATGATGAAGGACCAGCTCGGTCTGGTGCGGGACGGTCTCGACAAGCAGATCACCGGGCTGAAGACCGATCTCGATGGCGCCCTCAAGCAGCACGGCCCGGGCAGTGTCGAGGCGCCCGCAGGCCTGCTGCCCCAGGGTACCCAGCCCGTGGAGGTCACGGTCAATGGCCAAAAGGTGCAGGTGACCCCGGACATGGCCGGCGACGTGCAGCGCGGCGGCATCGATGCCATCGTCAAGAGCGGCAAGCCTGTTCGCATGGAGATCAATGGCCAGTGGTTATGGGTCCATCCCGACGTCGCGGCGGCCCAGATCCGGCTCGATGCGGTGCAGGATCAGCGCGCCAGCGTCGAGAATGCCCGCCAATCGGCCGAGCGCTCCGAGCAATGGTATTCCTTCCTGCTGACCCAGCCGCTCAAGCTGTTGGACGATGCGGGATCGGCGCCCTATTATGCCCATCTGCAGAGCGTCTATCTCGACGACCATCCCGACCAGGCGATGTCGGTCTACCAGGCCACGTTCCAGAACCTCTACAATTCCGGCTACAATGACCAGTTCACGCCGCTCGAGGGGCGCCAGGCCCAGGAAGGGCTGGTTGCGCGCACCCTCGGCCTCGACACTTCCAGTGACGATGGCCGCACGACCCTCGACAAGGTCGTCGACGAGATCCGCGACATCGGCGGCAACACCGCCTCGGTCAAGGTCGTGCCCCTGTTCTATGTCGACGACAAGGTCGGTGCGCAACAGGTCTCGCTTTTCGCCGTCCAGGATGGCGATAAGACCTGGTATGTCGATGCCACCGGCCAGAAATTCGAGTCCATCAAGGATTTCCAGGACAACAACCGCCAGTTCCAGGAAAGCGGCAAGCTGATCGTGCCTGTTGGCCTCAGCATGAAGCCCGGGGCCGACGGCAAGATCGACCTGGAGGTCGTGCAGGCCCGCAATGTCTCGACCTTCGACAAGATCATCGATCCGATCGTGGGCATCGGCACCGCCCTCGCCACGGCCGTCGCCGTCATTCCCAATCCCTTCTCGCCGCTCGCCGCCGGCGTGGCCTATGCCGGAGGCGCCTATCTCGGCACCCGCGCCGTCATTAAGGAAGTGGACTATCTCCAGCATGGCGGCGAACTGGGCGACATGGAATCGATGATGAACATCGGCACTGTGGCCACCACCGTCCTGCCGATGGGATCGAGCGTGTTGCGCACCATCGGCATGGCAAAAACCACGGAATTGTCGGTGACGCAGGCGTTCCGGGCCAGCATCGGCATGACCGGGCAAGGCAGCTCCGTCGCCACGACGGCAGACGCCTATATGAGGAGTTCGGGCGGGCTGAACCGCACCGCGCGCGGCCTCGACTGGGCAGCCATCGGCACGGGCGTGCCGCTGACGGCAGTATCGGCCCATGACCTGGCCGCCTATGGCGACCAGATGAGCGGCCTGGAATTCGCCAGCGCGTTGACCAGCCTCGGCGTCGGCGTCGCCGGCACGGGCCTGGGCGTCAAGGGGCTGCGAGCCACCAAGCCGCTCGCCGCGGCCGACGAGTCGGCCGGCGGGTCCCCTTCGACGGCATTGCCTGCCTCGGTAAATACACGCTCGTTCGGCTCGGAAAACGGCCGCACGCTGAACTATCTTCCCGACGGTACGGTGACGATCGGCGGGCAGCCTGTGGCTGCCAAGGACCTGTCGATCGGGCTGTCCAACAAGGGCGCGGTCGACAAGGACACTTTCCTGGTGATCGCCGACGAGACCAACCTGCCTGGCGCGACCCAGCTGATCGAGGACCTGCGCAATGCCGGCTATCGCGACGGCCAGAGCATCACGATCCTCGCCTGCCGCGCCGGTTCCCTCGACCATCAAACCGGCAGTCCCCTCACGCGGTCCCTCGCCGGCGAGGTGGCCGACAGGCTCGGCGTGCGGACGCGCGCCTATGACGGACCTGTCGAGCTTGCCGGCGCCATCAAGCCTGCCGAAGGCGGCAAGGAGGTGGTCGAACTGCCCGGCCTGCCGCTGACCGATGTTTCCAGGGGCGCAACGCTCGAGCAGCCCAACCATGCCGTTCAGGAGCGCTTCTGGTTCAAGGGCGGCAAGAATACCGCGCCTCCTGCCTCCCCGAGCAACGTGAATGTTGCCGGCGACGGTCCCATCGACCCGATCAGCCTGGGCAAGAAGACCGGCCCCGCCCCTTCGGGCCAATCGCCGAAAAGCACGCCTCCCACGCGCAAGCAATTGCAAGCCACCGATCCCAAGCAGCTGGACTTCACCCAGCTCAACGCCAAGAACGTGCCCTGGCTGAAGCCGGACCAGGTCGCCGCGTTCACGCCCAAGCAGTGGGAAGCCTTTAAACAGGCCGGACTGCAGGGTTCGCTCACGCGCGGCCAATTGCAGGCGATTCCGGAAAACAGGATCAGGAATATCGACGCCGGATCCCTGACGAAATCCCAGGTTCGCTCGCTGACCAAGGCTCAGGTCGCGGCCCTCAATGGCAAGCAATTGCAGGGGCTCCATCAGGCCGGCCTGCAGGAGCACCTGACTCAGGGCCAGATCGGGGCGATACCCGACAATCGCGTCCAATATCTCGATAGCGCCAGTTTGACGAAAAGACAGATCGGGGGTCTCTCTCAGGCCCAGATCGCGGCAATGACCAACAGCCAATGGAAAGCCTTCAATCAGGCGGGGCTGCTGCCTCATCTGTCGCGGGCTCAAACGCGCTCGATCCCAGAGAACCGTATTGCAGACCTGAATATCGGCTCCATGCTGCCCAAGCAGGTCTCCTGGTTGACCTTGAAGCAATGGGAAGCCTTCAAGCGATCCGGCCTGCAGGGGCAGTTGACGCAGGCCCAGATCGGCGCGATCCCGAGCAATCGCGTCAAATATCTCGATATCGCCAGTCTGGACGCCAAGCAGGCCGGATGGCTGAAACCCGATCAGCTTTCGGCACTGACCAAGTCGCAGATCAGAGCCTTTTCCGGCGAACAGCTGCGCGCTCTGCCCAATGCATCTGTCGCCGATATGGCAGCCACCCTGACACGCAAGCAGATTCCCGAATTGACGCTGGCGCAGATGGAGGCGGTTGGCGACACCCAGAAGAAAGCGATGAGCGAGGAAGGGCGCAAGCTCCTGGACGAACTCATCGAGGTCCGCAACCTGTCTCCGGATGACATCGCCCGCCTCTCGCCGAGTGGAATCGTCAATCTCACACCCGATCAATTGAGGGATCTGACGCCGGACCAATTGCGCGCCATCGCGCCCAAACGCATCAAATATCTCGATCTGGCCGAGCTCAACCCCTCGCAACTGGCTGAGTTGACGCCGGAGCAGGTGAAGAAACTCAGGCCGAACCAATTGGCAGGCCTGAAGGACGATCAATTGCAGGCCCTCACGCCAGCCCAGGTCGATGTGCTCAAGCCTTTCCAGACCGCCCTGCTGAAGGCCAACCAGCGCTCGGCCCTCAACGGCTACACGCCCGCCTCGGCGCCAGTGCGGGCGCTGGCAAAAATGCGCGCGATGGGCGTCGACGATCTCGTTCTCACCACGACCGCAACGGCCACCTTTGCCGCCATCTGGCCAGCCCTGCCACCGCATGTCCAAGCCTACATGCGAGCCGGTGGTCTCGCCTGGCGCGGTCTGACCATGAGCGCCGCTGCGGCCCTGCCGGGCAAATGGACGGCGCTGCACACACCGCTGGGCCGCATCATGAAGATCGGCGATGCGCTGAGCTATCTGCCGACCCAGGCGGCCGGCATCCCGACCTCGGCCACTCTGGGCGGTGCCGGCGGAGCCCTGTTTGAAGGAAGCAACGCCTTCTATTTCGCCAAGGCCGTGCGCGAAGCCCGTACCGGCCGGCCCACCATGCCGATGGCCGACAAATGGAACCTGCCCTCCTATGCAATCGGGAGCGGCCTCTCGCTCGGCGATTCCATCCCCAAGGACGGCTCGAACCTCGCGAGCCTGCCTGGCGTGCCGGATTTCGTGTCAAAAGGGTTCGACTTCGTTCCGGGCGCCGCCGATACGGTCGACAACGCCGCCTTCCTCCTCGGTTCGGCCTATCTGTGGGCACGCGGTGCCCGGACAGGACTGGGACGCGGGAAATGGGAGCCTAGCATGTCAGGCTTCGATCGTGTCGTCTTCGGTGTCACCTTCGGCGGCGGCATGATCCTGTTCAGCGGCATCGTGGTCGCGAATTGGCTGGATCAGCAGAACAAGGCAAATGCTCCAGGGGTACAGCCCTCCGGCAACAATTCCACGCCGACCCCGACGCCGACAACACCGGCGCCAGCAACGCCAACACCAACGCCGTCAAAGACGACACCAACCCCCACCACCTCGCCTACCGCCACCAGTTCCTCAACTCCCTCGCCGACCACGACGAAAGCGGGCCCGAACAAGCCTCTGCCGAGAGAACCCGGCACATCGGAGGCGACGCCGGCCCAGTTCGTCGTCTCGGCGGATGACGGGCTCAATCTGCGGGACGAGCCGGCTGGCGATTCCGGTGTGGAGACGGTGATCCGGCCAGGTTCCCTGGTCAAGGAAATGGGCGCTTCCAAAACCGACGAATCCGGCAGGACCTGGGTTCCCGTCAGTGCCCATGGTGCGGATGGCACGGAGCATCAGGGCTGGGTCGAAGCCAGTTTCGTGCAGACCCATCCGGCCGGAGCACAGGATGGCGAGGGACGTCTCAATCCCGAACTCGAACGCCAGGGCTATCAGCCGATCATTGCCCGCGACGGCGATACGATGGGCGGCATCGCGCGCAACCATTCGGCCGATGTGCGGGAAACGGTGTTGCTCAACATGGGCCACATCGCCATCCCGGACGTCATCTTTGCTGGGGACCGCATCTACCTGCCTGGCGCGACGGCATGAGATGAGTTTGGAAGCATTCCGAGCTCGCAGGAGTCCGATCTCGCCTTGATTCAGGTCAATGCAAGGCACCGATGACAAGCCCAATCTGCTCCCCGGCTTTGAAGCGAGCCATGGAGGCACAGATGGGCGTGATCATTCGATTGTTGTTGTTCGTGGCGGCGCCCGTCGCCGCTCTTTTCGTGGCCAGGGATTCCCTCAATTTCCAGATCGCCCAGGTGTTCTTCGCGATGATGATCTTCATCGCCGTCGGCGTGATCGCGGCTTTCTGGGCAGGCGGAAAGAAGACCTGATTCTTCCAGCGCGACATTCCCGGGAAGACTGACCGCCGGACCTAAAAAATGATGCTAAAACAATGATTTATGCCAAAGCGTGGGCCAGAAAACGGATCCTCTTCCCGAATATGGCTCTGTGCATCCGATAGGTTCGTCCCAAACGCCAGCCTCGGCCCTGGAAGCCAACACAGCACCCGGAAGGGTTGCGGAGCGCCCTTGTCGGCAATTTCTACAAGAATTTATCAGTATTTTCGTACCTCCGACTACCGCACGACGACCTCGGCGCCAATCGAGGCGCGTTGATAGAGATCGATCACGTCATCGTTCGTCATGCGGATGCAGCCCGAAGAATTGGCAGTGCCGACAGTCCAGGGCGCATTGGTGCCGTGGATGCGATAGAGGGTATTGCCGATATAGAGCGCACGCGCGCCGAGCGGGTTGTTGGGCCCACCGGCCAAGCGCACCGGCAGGTAGTGTCCCTGTGCGGCCTCTCTTTCCCGCATTTCGGCAGGCGGACGCCAATCGGGCCATTCCTTCTTGTCGAGAATGCGGTCCCGGCCCGACCAGGAAAAACCCTCGCGTCCGACCCCGATGGCATATTTGAGCGCCCTGCCGTCGCCAAGCACGTAGTAGAGGCGGCGCTCGCCGGTGTCGACGATGATCGATCCCTTGGGATGGGGTTCGGCGAAGGCCACGATTTGGCGCGCGATCGGCGGCGTGCGCCGCGTCGCCGGTTGACGGGCGGCCCCAGGGGCGGGCTCACCGACGACATCCCCCGGATTGTCCGAGGGCGCGATGACCACGTCATCCTCGCCGTCATAGACCCATGTGCGCGGATCGTAGCCGCCGGCCTGGGCCGCGGCGATACCCATCATCGACAATGATACGGTGCCGACGACAGCGACAGCCATCGCGGCTCTGCGCATGACGGATTGCAGGATCATGGGTTTGCCTCGCAGCCAGCGGCACGCATGAAGACGCCCTGCTTCGACCGTCATTTCCCCTGCTCTCCCCTGCGCGTCGCCTCGTTCGAAAACCGTAACAACGTACCTCCAGCCGCAGCACGAATCTGAAGCGTTTGGCACTTGCCTATGGCTCTATAATCCAATTGGACTTTCATTTCAGCGACGATCACGATAATGTGCGGCACGGTTTGGCAGGCAAATCATGCCGCATGGGACTCACGCTCGAAGAGCGGACGCGTCGTTGCACAGGTAAGGGGCATGGAATTTGAGACCAGCAGGATGGCTATGGGAACGCGTCGTCGCTCCCCTGCCATTCTCGGCTTCGCAGTCGGATTTTGCCTGTGCGTGGCGGCTTTGCCCACGCGCGCAGCCGAGCCTGACTGGCCTGCCGGTCCCTACAAATACATCACCATCGACCAGTCGGTACGCGACGCCTTGACCGAGTTCGGCCGCAACATCCACGTTCCGGTAAAGCTCAGCGACGGGGTGAAAGGTCGCCTGAGTGCCGGCATGCCGATAGGCACGGCGCGCGAGTTCCTGCAATGGGTCTGCGACCGCTACGGACTGGTCTGGTATTATGATGGCTCCAGCCTGGCCGTGGCGACCGAAGCCGAAATGCGTACCGACATGTTCAAGGTCGACGCAGCCACCCTGCCCGGCATCCCCGGCCGACTGCGGGAACTCGGCGTCGCCGATGCACGCTACCCCATCAAGATCGCCCAGAACGAGCGGGTCGTCTCGGTTTCCGGCCCGCCTGCCTATATCGACGCCGTCCGCAAGGCGCTCGGCGTGCTGACCGAGCCGTCCGGTCCGACGCGGGCGCGCGAAGTCGACGGTTCGGCCGAAAATGTCGTGCCGGTGCGTGTTTTCCGAGGCCGGCGCGCCGAGGTCGAGACCCCGCCCGCCGCCAAGCATCCAGGAGAGAGCAAATGAAGATCGAGAGCAACGGTATCAGCCCGACCAATCAGCCCGACCCGAGCAAGGAAAGCCAGGAAGCGGCCCTGCAGAAGCAGATGGAAGAAACCCTCGCCAACTTCGCCGTGAGCATGGCCCAGCAGCAGGGCGACCGGGCTCTGGAAGGCATGCAGCAGGCCCGCAACGAGGAAGGCTGAGCTGGAACCGGAAGGCAGGCCCCAATCGGCGATCGATGAGGAATGAACATGCAGCTTGCAGACGCTGCCATAGGTGCAGTTTCGGCGGCACCCACCCAGTTCCAACCGCCCCAACCACAGGCGAATGTCGAGCATCAGCTCTTCGACTATCTCGTGGAGATGGAAAAGAGCGTTGGCAGAACCGGGCAGCCCAATGATCCCGCCACCCTCGTCGGCGGTGCCCTCCACTCGCTCGAAGGGGTGGTGCAGCAGGCCCAGTCGGCCTTTGCCAAGAACGGGCCCCAGGCAGGTTCCGCCCCGCCGGCCGGCGAAGGAACCGGCAATGCGGCGGCCGGCAATGAAGGGCCACCGGGCCAGCCGAACGCAGATCTGACGCTGGATCGCGCCATTTCCTTCATGTGGGCGGCAGCCAATGTCTCCGTCGCCATCAACAGCGTGACGGCCGCCACCGGCTCGGTCAACACGCTGATCAAACAGCAATAGTGCGTGGCGGGGGCTCCGTGAGGCCAGTATCGATGCATCGGTTGCCGGCCTGGCTGCGCCGGTTCGGCACCGTCTTTGCTCTTGTCGGCGTGCTGTTCCTGCAGGCCTGCACGGTGGAACTCTATACCGGCCTCAGCCAGCGCCAGGGCAACGAAGTGGTCGCCGCCCTGGTGCGCAAGGGCATTCCCGCCCAGCGCCAGATCGACAAGGAAGGTACGGTGACCGTCCTTGTCGACAAGGCGCGCTTTGCCGAAGCCATGTCCGTGCTCGACGCGATCGGGCTGCCGAAGGAGAAATTCGCCACCCTCGGCCAGGTGTTCAAGCGCGACGGGCTGGTCTCCTCCCCGGTGGAGGAACGCGCGGCGATGATCTACGGCCTCAGCCAGGAACTCTCGCAAACCATCTCCGACATCGACGGCGTGCTGTCGGCCCGCGTCCATCTCGTCCTGCCGGAGAACGATCCGCTCAAGCAGCAACTGGTGCCGTCCTCGGCATCGGTCTTCATCCGCCATCGCACCTCGGTCGACATGAAAGAACTGGTGCCGCAGGTGAAGATGCTGGTTGCCAACGGCGTTGCCGGCCTGACCTATGACAATGTTTCGGTCATCCTCGTGCCGGTCGCGGCAGCGGTCGAGCCGACCACGAGCGAGCCGGGCCTCACGAACTTCATGGGCATCTGGCTGCATCCCGACGACCTCGCGCGTGCCATGTGGATCGTCTACGGGCTGATCGCCATGGGCGTGCTCCTGGTCGGGAGCCTGGCCTATCTTCACTGGCGGCGGCGGCGCGATGTCTACACTCTCGACAGCGCTCCTCCCCTTCGCGCCGTGAAGAGGGCGCCATGACCGGCAAGATCGATGCTGCCCAGGCCTGGCAGTCCTTTCTGCATAAGCCGGCCCTTCATGCGATTGCGGCGCGCCTGGTTCCCTGTTTCGGCGGCTCGCTGGGTGACGAGGCTTGCGCCCATATGCTGACTGCCGGGCGGCTGGAGGCAAGGCTCTCCAGCCTGATCGGCGAACATTACGGCTTTTCTCCTCAGGAGCCGCAGGTCGATGAAGGCGACCGGGCCATCGCGCTCTGCGACCCGGACGCGCTGGCCGATATCGCGCTGAAAGCCGGCGCGATCTACTGGGCCGCCGCTTTCGCCGGCGTGATCCGCCGTGAGACCACGGCGGCGCTGCATGCGCAACTCGGCGAAGCGCTCTGTGAATTCGCGGTGGTCAATCGCGACCTTGCCGGTCCCGAACAGGACCTCGATCCGATCGCCGGCCTGGCGGGGCGGGTCACGGCCGATGGCTGGCGCTGCCTCGGCGCCTGGTGCGATGCCCTGCCGGCGGGTGTCGGGATGCGGGTCCGCCTCAAGCTGCCGCCCAGTCCGGAACTCGATGGCATCGGACCGGCGCCTTCTACGCAATTGGGCCCGCCGATCGTGCGGCGGGCCGCTGGCTCGAGGTAGAAGATGGCAGGGCAGGACACAGGCCCCCTGGCCGATCGACCCAGGCGCCCGACCGGGCGCATCCTGCGCGCGGCGGAGGCAAAGGCTTGGCAGGACGGCTATGGCTTTCTGGAAACCGCGCGGCAGGACGCCGGACACCTGCGCGAGGCAGGACGGCGGGCCTATGCCGCCGAATATGCGCAGGGCTATGAAGACGGGCTTGCCCAAGGCAAACGGGAGGCTGCACGTCTCGTCACCGAGACGACGGCCAAGCTCGATCGCTATTTCGAGGGTGTCGAAAACCAGGTCAGCGGCCTGGTGCTGGAAGTCGCCCGGCGCCTGCTGGGCAGCTTCGATCTCGACGAACTCGTCGCCAAGATCGCCCGCCAGGCCGTCGCCGAGGTCAGGCAGGCCAAATATCTCAGGCTCACCGTTCACCCCGATTCATATGGCAGGGTTCGCGAGGAACTCGAAGCACTCACGCGGGAGCGGCAATTCGGCTTCCCCATCGAGGTCGAGACCGATCCTGCCCTCGCGCGTGATGCCTGCATCGTAGCGAGTGAGGCCGCCGTGATCGATGCCCGTATCGGAACCCAGCTCGATGCCGTCGCCGCTGCACTCGGGTCGGCGAGAAAGGCGGCGTCATGACCGACGCCTCCATCGACATCGACGCGAGACTCGCCGACATCGTTCCGCGCCTCGGCAAGCGGCTGCGGGAAGAGAACCAGCGAACACGAAGCGGGCGGGTCCGCGAAGTCGTCGGGGTCGTCATCCATGCCACGGTGGAAGAGGCGCGGCTCGGTGAAATCTGCGACCTGGTCGATCCGAAGACGGGCCGCCGCGTCAGGGCCGAGGTCGTCGGCATTGCCGATGGTTCTGCCGTGCTGGTTCCGCTCGACGACCTGGCTGGCCTGTCGAGCCTGACCGAAGTGATTCCGGTGGCGGCCCAGCTGCAGATCGGCGTCGGTCCGGGCTTGCTCGGCCGCGTGGTAAGCGCTCTTGGCGAGCCGCTCGACGGCCGGCCGCTGCATGGCGATACCCTCGATGACCGGCGCCCCGTACACGCTTTCCCTCCGTCGCCGCTCTCGCGCGGGCTGATCAGCGAACCGATCCAGCTCGGCATCCGCGCGCTCGACGGCATGCTTACCTGTGCCCGCGGCCAGCGCATCGGCCTGTTCGGTGAGCCAGGTATCGGCAAATCGACCCTGCTCGCGAATATCGTACGCGGCACCGACGCGGATGTGGCCGTGGTCGCGCTGGTAGGCGAGCGCGGCCGCGAAGTGCGCGAATTCGTCGAGCATGCGCTGGGCCCCGAGGGCATGGCGCGTACCGTCATCGTTGCGGCGACCTCGGACAGGCCGGCGATCGAACGCGTCAAGGCTGCCTTCGTCGCCACCACCATCGCCGAATATTTCCGCGACCGGGGCCAGCATGTCCTGCTGGCGATGGACAACATCACACGCTTCGCCCGAGCCCAGCGCGAAATCGGCCTGGCCTCGGGCGAACCGCCGACACGGCGCGGCTTTCCGCCCTCCCTGTTCGCGGCGTTGCCGCGCCTGCTCGAGCGGGCCGGCCCGGGGCAGATCGGCACCATCACCGGCCTCTACAGTGTGCTGCTCGAAGGGGACGGCACGCTCGACCCGGTGGCCGAGGAGCTGCAGGCATTGCTCGACGGCCATGTCTTCCTGTCGAGCGATCTGGCCCGGCGCGACCATTTCCCGGCCATCGACATCCTGCGCAGCAGAAGCCGCCTGATGAATGCGGTGGTCTCGCAGCAGCACCGCGCCGACGCGACCCACATACGCGAGCTGATGTCGCGCCACGCCGAGGTGGAACTGCTGGTGCGTATCGGCGAATACCAGAAAGGCAGCGACGCCGTCGCCGATGAAGCCGTCGCCAAGATCGACCGGATCAACGCCTTCCTGCGTCAGCCCTCCGACCAGCAGGAAGCCATGGAACACACTGCCGAACGCTTGCGGGATATCGTCAATGGCTAGGCCGGCGATCATCTCCCAGCTCCACAGGATCCGCAGCTTGCGCGAGCGACGCGCCCTGGAAGCGGTTGCCCACCAGCAGCGCCTGGCTCGCGAAGCACAGGATCGGGCGCGATCGGCGGCCAGCGCGCTCGCCACTCGCCTCGAGCAGGCTGCGGCCGACGAACGAGCCTCCTTCGTCGATCTCATGGGCCAGCCGCTGACGGCCCAGGACCTGCTGGCGCTGCGCGGCCGCTTCCAGCTTACCGCCAGCGAAGTGGAGCAGCTACGGCAGGCGACGGAAGAGGCTAGGCAGGCTGAAGCCGGGCAGCAGCAAAAGCTGGTGCAGGTACGCGAGGACCACCACGCCCGGCGCAAGGCCGTCGAGAAACTGACCCGTCTCGTCGACGAGATGAGATCGCGCAGCAGGCGCCGGCTGGAGGCGATCGAGGAAATCACGATCGAGGAGGAAGCGACCCTCGCGGCCGCGTCAAAGCTCAAGCCAGGAAGAGCGTGATTTTCGCATGCATCAGAGACTAGCGGCACTTGGAAAAACGCGACAGCGCCCTGCGGCCGACCCCCCGGTCTCGGCGGCCCGCCTGCAAGCGATCACCCCTGCGGATGCCGCGGCCCTCAACACCTTCTATCGCCATCGTCCGCCTGTGAAGATCCGCGTTGCCGGTGAGGAGTTCCTGCTTTCCGTCCTGTGGCAGCCGGCAGTGGATCCGGGCACGACCACCGCCATCGACTTCAAGGTCGGTGCCGCAACGGGCCGTCTTTGTCTCGCGCCTGCACAGTTCGAACGCTGGCTGGCGCGGGCCAATCCCGGCGCCACAGTCGGGCCGCCTGCCCCCGCGCATGCTGCCCTGCTGCTGGAATCCTACCTGCGGGATGAGATCGCCTGGCTGGAACAGCAACTGGACGGGACGATCGAGCTGATCGCAGCCACCGGGCTCAGCTCCCCGCCCGATATGCCCTTCGCGTTTGCCCTCCGGTCCACTGGCCAGGCCGAAAGCGCCTGCTTTCTGCAGGCGGACGCCACGCTCACCACCAGGATCGGCCGCATCCTCGACACCGCATCGGGCAAGCCTGCCGTTCGCCGGCTCGATCTGCCCCTGCCCGTCAGCCTCTGGTGGGCCGCGACCAGCCTTTCGGTGGGGGAACTGCGTACCCTCCAGCCCGGCGACATCGTCATGACCGATGGCTGGACCCGCGGAGCGCAAACGGTCCTGGTGGTGCTGGCCGGGCGCCGGGCGGCGCTGGCGGAGCCGATCGGACAGAGCGGCAGACTTGTTTCGGCGCCGATGCCGATCAGCAAAACGAGATGGGGATGGATCATGGATGAACCACAATCGGCAAGCGGACAGCCTGACGACGCGGGCCTGGAGGATTTGCCGGTGACGGTCGTCTTCGAACTCGCCCGCATGACGATGCCTTTGCACGAGGTCAGCCGGCTCGCTGCCGGTTCCATCGTGCCGCTCCCCGAGCTTTCCGAGCCTGCGGTCGATCTCGTGGCCAATGGCAAGCGCATCGGTCGCGGAGAGATCGTGAAGGTCGGTGACGGCATGGGAGTGCGTATCGTTCGCATGGCAACTGATGCTTGAGGGCTCGCCCAATCTTCTCGGCCTTCTCGTCGCGGTCGGCCTGGTCGGCATTCTGCCGCTGGCCGTGGTGACCATGACGGGTTTCCTGAAGATCTCCGTCGTCCTCTTCCTCATCCGTAACGCGCTCGGCGTCCAGCAGACACCGCCCAACCTGGTGATCTACGGCATCGCCCTGGTGCTGACGGTCTATGTGACGACGCCCTTGATCGGCGAGATCTCGGGACGTCTGCAGCAGGAAAACATCCAGTTCCAGACCACGCAGGACCTGACGCGCGCGGCCGAGCTGGCCCGCGAACCGCTCAAGCAGCATCTGCTGCGCTACACCCAGCCCCAGGAGCGCCAGTTCTTCCTGGACGGCACCAAGCGGCTGTGGCCGGAACCGGCACGGGCGGAAGTGAAGGATGACGACCTGCAGATCCTGGTGCCGGCCTTCGTCGCCTCCGAACTGACGCGGGCCTTCGAGATCGGCTTCCTGCTCTACCTGCCGTTCCTCATCATCGATGTGGTGGTCGCCAATGTGCTGATGACGCTGGGCATGATCATGGTCTCGCCGACACTGATATCCATTCCGCTGAAACTGCTGCTCTTCGTGGCGATCGACGGCTGGTCGCGCCTGATGCACGGCCTGATCCTCAGCTACAATTGACGGTTGCACCGCAAGGACCGCCCGATGGCCAATGATTTCATTCTTGCCAAGGTCCAGAGCGCCCTATGGATGGTGCTGATCCTCTCGGGGCCTGCCATCGTGGCGGCGCTGGTCGTCGGCCTGCTCATCGGCTTTGCCCAGGCACTGACCCAGATCCAGGACCAGAGCCTGCCGCAGACCGTCAAGCTGGTGGTGGTCCTCGTCGTCATCCTGCTGGTCGGCCCGCTCCTCGGCTACCAGATCGCCAATGAGGCGTCCAAGGTCATGGACGAGTTTCCCGTCGTGACGCGCCAGTGATGGAAAACCTGTTTGCATCCCTCAAGGGGCTGGAAACCCTGGTCCTGGCCAGTGCCCTGGCCACGGCGCGCATCGTCGGCCTGGTCGCGCTGATGCCGCTGTTCTCCCGTACCCGGCTGGCCGGGATCCTGCGCACCGGCGTGGCGCTGGCGCTGGCGCTGCCGGTCATCCCGATGACCGTCGACATTGCCGGGCGCGGCCATGTCGACGCGCCCATGATGCTCATGCTGATGCTCAAGGAAGTGGTGATCGGCGCTTTGCTCGGCTTCGTGCTCGGCATCCCGTTCTGGGCGGCGGAGGCCGCCGGCAACATCGTCGACCTGCAGCGCGGCTCGACCATGGGCACGCTGATCGATCCGATGATGACCCATGAGACGAGCGCCACCGGCACGCTGCTGATGATCGTCATGGTGGGCATCTATCTGGCCGCCGGTGGCCTTCATCATACCTTGAGCGCGCTGTACGACAGCTATGCGCTCTGGGCGATCGACAGTCTCTCGCCGATCTTCAGCCGGGATGCCGGCGCCATCCTGCTGACCTTGCTGACGCGCATTCTCGGCATGGCGCTGACACTGGTAGCGCCTCTGATCGTCAGCCTGCTGCTTTCGGACGTCGTGCTCGCCTTTCTCGCCCGCGCCTCGCCGCACCTCAATATTTTCGCCCTGTCGCTGGTGGTGAAGACCCTCGTCTTCAGCCTCGTCTCGGTGCTCTATGCCGCCTTCCTCATCCATTACATGACCAGCGATCTCGCCTTCCTGGACCAGGGCGTAAACGACCTCAAAGCACTTGTCGGTGGAGCGAGGTAGCGATGGTCGCAAAAGCCAAAACAAACTGCCCGGTCATAAGGAACCTGTGCGAGCGCTCGGGCCGGCAGCCGAACAACAAAGAGCCGTTCCAGCCGTCGAAAGAACCAAAAAATATAATAATTCTAATTGCTTGTTCGAGATTTCTCTACTCTCGCAGCAAGCTGGGGGCCACAGAAATCAATGGGACGTCCACACATCGCGACGAGGTACGAAGAATTCCGCATGGTCGGCGCGACCAGTCTGCGCGAAGCGATCAGGCTCGGCCACTATCGCGGCCACACCGCCGGCCTGGCGGATGGCAAGCTGCAGGCAGACGTCATCATCCTGCCGAACAGCCTTGCCGACGACTTCCTGGAATATTGCATGCGCAACCCCAAATCGCTGCCCCTGGTCGGCGTCAATCGGGCCGGAGATCCCAGCCTGCCTACTCTCGGCGAAATCGACGTGCGTACCGACCTGCCGCAATATGATGTCTTCCATGCCGGGCCACAGACCTGGAGCAGGACCGACATCATCAGCCTGTGGCGTGACGATCTGGTCGCCTTCGCACTCGGCGGCACATTCAGCTTCGAGCATATGCTCCGACGGAACCGGATCGAGGTGCGCCATGTCGCCATGAGCCAGAACGTGCCGCTCTATCGCTCCTCAATCCGTACCCAGGGCGTGGGCATGTTCGGCGGCTACATGGTCGTCTCTATGCGGCCGATCCGAAAGGATCTCGTCGACAGGGCTCGCGCCATGACGGCACGTTTTCCGCACGCCCATGGCTCGCCGGTCCATGTCGGCGATCCCGCGGAGATCGGCATCGACGACGTCGACAGCCCCGACTGGGGCGATGCCGTCGATGTCCGTCCCGACGAGATTCCCGTCTTCTGGGCTTCCGGCCTGACGGCGCAAAGCGTGCTGAAATGCTCGACGCCGGAGATGTTCATCACCAATACGCCAGGGCACATGCTGATAACCGATCTCGACGCCGATGCCGATGTCAGCCAGATCAGGCTGTTTTAGCTGTTCGGCACCGGCATCAATCGCGCAGCAGTGGCAGCAATCGTTCGCCCTGGCGCTTGATCTCGGACAGATAGGGCGTATCGGAAAGCACGAAATGCGTGATGCCGAGATCGCGATATTTGCGCAGTGAATTGGCGACATCGGCGGCCGAGCCGACCAGCCAGGTCGTGCCGGCACCGCCTCCGCCGAACTTGCCGGGGGCGGTATAGAGATTGTCGTCGAGCACGTCGCCGCGCGAGGCAAGATCGAGCAATCGGCGCTGCCCCTCGGCGACGGCCTGGCGATGGTCGTGCCAGCCGGCGCCGTTGGTCCTGGCCATCTCGGCAACCTTCGCCTCGGCATCGGCCCAGGCCTGCTCCCTGGTGTCACGGACAAGCGTCGTGATCCGCAGGCCGAACTCCAGGGGTGGAAGATCGCGGTCCAGCGCCTTGCTCAAAGCCTTGAGGCGTTCGATGCGCTCCTGGACGCCACCGCGCGGCTCCCCCCAAAACAGCTGGACATCGGCCTCGGTTGCGGAGACTCGTTCCGCCGCCTCCGAAGCGCCCCCGAAATAGAGACGGGGATGCCGACGCTCGCCACGCGGGGCAATGCGCGGCGCCGCGGTGGAGCCGGTAACCCGGAAGTGCTCGCCTTCAAAGGTGACGTTCTCCTCGGTCCAAAGCCTGCGCACCAGGCGCATGAATTCCCGGGTGCGGGCATAACGGTGCGCCTGCTCCCCCTCGGCATCGCCATAGGCCGCCAGATTGTCCAGACCCGACACGACGTTCACGCGCACGCGGCCGCCGCTGAGCTGATCGAGCGTGGCGGCGGCGGAGGCGAACTGGGCCGGCTGCCAATAGCCGGGCCGGATGGCGATCAGCGGCTCGAAAGTGGTGGTCCGTACGGTAAGGGCAGTGGCAAGAGTGAAGGTATCGGGCCGGCCCCAGCCGGTGCCGATCAGTGCGCCCTTCCAGCCATGGTCCTCCAGAGCCCGGGCATGGCTGGTCAGCGTCTCCAGGCTGTTGTGATCCGCGGCGGCCGCGTCGCCGCGATGGCCGGCCCTGACATCATTGGGGATGTACCACAGATATTCGCCCATCCCGCTCATGGCGTCGGCCCGCCATTGCCCGTGGCTGCGGAGCCGTGGTGATCGCCGGCTTGGCGCGCTTCGCTACTCGACATGGTCGGTCTTTCCGTAAGCATTCCTGATGTCCTCGAGGGCGACCGCCAGTCGAAGACGGACTGTGAGACGACGGGCAAGGTCAGCGCACCTGCCCCCAGCGACGGATGGTGATCCTCTCCAGCGTCGCGAACACCACATTCTCCATGACGAGCCCGATCAGGATCACGAGGGCGAGGCCGGCGAAGACACGGTCGGTGTAGAGTTCGTTGCGGTTTTGAAAGATGAACCAGCCGAGCCCACCCTTGCCGGACGAAGCGCCGAACACCAGTTCCGCCGCGATCAGCGTGCGCCACGCAAAGGCCCAGCCGATCTTCAGCCCCGAGAGGATGGCTGGCAAGGCGGCGGGTACCAGGATCTGAAGGACGTAGCGCACGCCCCGCAGGCCATAATTGCGGCCCGTCATGCGCAGGGTCTCGGGCACGGCCTGGAAACCGGCGAAGATGTTGAGGGAAAGCGGCCACAACACCGAATGGATCAGCACGAAGACCAGGCTGCCGGCGCCGAGCCCGAACCACAGCAGCGCCAGCGGAAGCAGGGCGATGGCGGGCAGCGGGTTGAACATGGCCGTCAGGGTCGAGAGCAAATCCCGGCCCACTTGGGTTGCAACCGCGAGCGTGGTCAGCGCGAAGGCGAGGACGATGCCGGCGACATATCCCTGGACGAGCACGAGGAGCGACAGCCTCACCCGCTCGGGCAGCTCGCCGCTGGCCATGTCGGCTATGAAGGCCCGCGCGGTCGCCATGAAGGTCGGCAGCAAGAGGTCATTGTCCTGATAGCGGGCAAGAACTTCCCACAGCAGCGCGAGGGCCATGAGTATCAGGCTCTTGCGCAGCCAGCCCTGTTGCCAGAGACGGGTCGCCAGCGGCAGCCGGCGTTCGAGCGCCACTTCGACGAAGGGCGGGAGGTCGCGCTCGAATTCCGGGCGGACAGGTGGAACGAGCGATCCGTTCGAGACCATGCTCATCCCCGTCCTCCCATGCCAATCCTCGCTGCGACCGCGCCTTCCGGCTCCTTCGCCTCCTCCTCGAACAGCAGGCGATGGATATGCTGGCTCGCGGCCTGGAAGGCCGTCCCGCCACTGCTCGTCAGGTCCCATTCATGGCTGTTGATCTCCGCGCGCACCCGGCCCGGACGTGGCGAGAGCAGCGCCACGCGGTTGCCGACGACAAGCGCTTCCTCGATGGAATGGGTGACGAACAGCAGGGTGAAGCGCACCTCGTCCCACAGGCGCAGCAGCTCCTCCTGCATCTTGCGCCGCGTCAGGGCATCGAGCGCCGCGAAAGGCTCGTCCATCAGCAGGATTTCCGGCTGCATGGCGAGCGCCCTGGCGATTGCCACCCGCTGCTTCATGCCCCCCGAGAGCTGGTGCGGGAAGACGTCCGCGAAGCTGGCAAGCCCGACCTTGTCGAGGTAATGCAGGGCTCGCTCCCGCGCCTGGTGGCGCGGCAGGCGTCCGGAGGCGACGAGCGGGAAGACCACATTCTGCAGCACCGTCTTCCACGGCGGCAGCTGATCGAACTCCTGGAAAACCACGATACGGTTGGGGCCCGGCGCGCGTATCGGCCGCCCCCTGAGCACGAATTCGCCTTCGACCGGCCTGATGAACCCCGCCGCTGCCTTCAGCAGCGTGGACTTGCCGCAGCCCGACGGCCCGAGCAGGACGAAACGATCGCCCTCATAGACGTCGAGATCCACCCTATGTGTGGCCCGGACGACCTGATGGCGGGTCGCATATTCCAAAGTCACCGAACGCGCCTGCAGCAAAGGGGCTGGCAAGGCGTTCTCGACAGCTGGCTGCAGTGCACGCGAAACGTCACGCGGCTTGGAGAAGACTGGTTTGGAAAAACCCTGCAGGAGGCTGTCCGTCATGCGGTCCGCCGATCACTCATCTCAGTACCATTTTTGGAACGGCGCATTCAGCTGCCGCCGGATATGCGCGGCTCGTCGAAGAAATAGTCCGACAGGCTCTTCGGCTCGTTCTTGATGGCGCCGACGCGGTGCAGGAACTGGCCAAGCCCCAGCGTGTTGTCGGGAGCGATCTTGAAGCTGACTTCCGGGTTCTTGATGATCTTGAGGAGCAGGTTGCGGTCTGTCTTGGCGCCGGCCACCTCCAGGTAGATATCGGCCGCCGCCTCGGGATTGTCACGGATGAACCTGGCGGCCTCGTCGAGACCGTCGAGGAAGGCCCTGTAGGTCTTGGGACTTTCCTCGACGAATTTCTCCGTGGCGTAGAGCACCGTCGAGGAGGCCGGCCCGCCCTGCACGTCATAGGATTTGAGCACGACATGCGCCTTGGGATTGTCGGCGAGTTCCTGTTCCTGGAAGGGCGGGTTGCCGAAATGGGCGGTGATCTCGGTGCCACCCTTGATCACCGCCGCCGCGGCTTCCGGATGCGGCAGCGCGACCGAGATCTTGTCCAGCCTGTCATAATCGGCATCGCCCCATTGCTTGGCCGAGGCCCATTGCAGGATGCGCGACTGCACCGAGACGCCGACGGCCGGCAGCGCGATGCGGTCCTTGTCGGTGAAGTCGGCGATCGTCTTCACATTGGCGTTGTTGGTAACGAGGTAATAGGGAAAATTGCCGAGCGAAGCGACGCCCTTGACGTTCTGCTTGCCATGGGTGCGATCCCACAAGGTGAAGAGCGGTCCGACCCCTGCCCCCGCAATGTCGATGCTGCCCGACAGCAGCGCATCGTTCACCGCCGCGCCGCCCGAGAGCTTGACGAATTCAACCTCGATGTCGACGCCTGCCGCCTTGCCGTGCTTTTCGAACAGTTTCTGAGCCTGCGCGACATTGAGCGTAAGATAGACGACGCCGAATTGCTGGGCGATGCGCAGTTTGCCCTCTTCTGCCTCTGCCGCCGAGGCAAACAGCAATCCCGCACCGGCCAGCAGCCCGATCATCGCCCGCATATGACGCCTCATGAAACACCCGTTCGTCGCTGGAAATTCCTCCAAATATAGAAAGTCTATTGAATTAGTCAATTTTATGCTGCGAGCGAGCCTTTTCGGGGCGCGNCTTGGAAACGTTGCGTCCGGTTGGCGGGAAGAGGCGGACGAGACGTCCGCGCACCCGGAAAAGGCGCTGCTATTCGGGAGCGACACGCACCACGAGCTTGCCGAAATTGCGGCCCTCGAGCAGGCCGATGAAGGCTTGCGGCGCCCTGTCGAGACCGTCCACGAAATCCTCCTTGTAGCGGAGGCGCCCCGAGGCGATCCATTCTGCTGCCTCGCGATAGAAGGCGGGGCGCTGGTCGGCGAATTCGCGCTGGATGAAACCGCGGATGAGAAGGCTCTTGCTCAGGACATCCCGCATCATCGAGGGCAAGCGATCGGGACCAGGAAAGGCATCCGGGCCGGCATTGTATTGCGCGATCAAGCCGCAGACGGGGATACGCGCAAAATCGCTGAGCAGCGGAAACACCGCATCCCATACGCGGCCGCCGACATTCTCGAAATAGATGTCGATCCCCTCCGGGCAGGCAGCAGCCAGTTGGGCGGCGAAATCGGGAGCGTGATGATCGACCACGGCGTCGAAGCCGAGCTCATCGCGCACGAAGGCACATTTGTCGGCACCGCCGGCGATTCCCACGGCGCGGGCGCCCTTGATCCGGGCGATCTGGCCGACGACCGAACCGACGGCGCCCGACGCAGCGGCGACGACGACGGTCTCGCCGGGCTTGGGCTGGCCGATGGTCAGCAACCCCGCATAGGCCGTGAAGCCGGGCATGCCGAGCACGCCAAGCGCCGTGCTGATCGGCGCTGCCCGGGGGTCGAGCTTGCGCAACCCCACGCCGTCGGACAGCGCGAAGCTCTGCCAGCCGGAATGGGAGAGCACGATATCGCCCTCCCGGTAATCGGGATGGCGCGAGCGTATCACGCGGGCGACGGTACCTCCCTCCATGACATCCCCGATCGCCACGGGCTTGGCATAGGATTTGGCCGCGCTCATGCGGCCGCGCATATAGGGATCGAGCGAGAGATAGAGGACCTGCAGGAGGAGCTGCCCGTCCGAAGGCTCGCCGACGGGCGCATCCTCGAACCGGAAATCGTCCGGGGAAGGAGCGCCGACGGGCCGGGAGGCGAGCACTATTCGCCGATTGATGAGAGTTGACGTCGTCATGATCGAGCCGGCCTCCGTTCTGTCTGTTTCAAGAACGCCCGTTTTCCGGCCACCGAATGTCCGGCGCCGGGAACAGGACGCCAGTTGCATTTAAGCTCGCTTGCGGAAATGTCATCGCCGGTGCCGCTCATATTTTTCGCGATGGAGCACCGGCCCGGATGACGGATCACCCAAGCCGCGAGGCGACGGCCACAACGGCGACCTGCCGGGAGACGGCCCTTGCCTCCCGCGCATCATCTCTCCGTCGGCTGCCTGCTTCCCACCCTTTTCGATGCATCACAGACGGAAGCCCCAGGAGGCTTCCGTCTCTCCCCGAAGGCCGTCGATCACTTTCGGGCGTCGAGCTGATCGATAGCCTGCACGTTCCCGGCCGAAGGGCCCTCAGGATCGAAATTCGACGACAGCCAGGTATCGACGATGGCCTTGGCGAGTTCCGGACCGACGACGCGCGCGCCCATGGTGATGATCTGGGCGTTGTTCGACTTGGCTGCGCGTTCTGCCGAATAGGTGTCATGGGTGAGGGCCGCCCGGATACCCGGCACCTTGTTGGCGGAGATACACACGCCGATGCCGGTGCCGCAGAACAGGATGGCGCGGTCATGCTTGTGATCGACGACGTCCTGGCCGACCTTTGCGGCGAGGTCGGCGTAATAGCCCGACTGGCTGAGATCGGTGACCTCCAGGTCCGGTCGATTGGCCAGATGCGCAGCGATGACATCGAGCAGGGGCTTGCCTGCGCTGTCGGCTCCAAGTGCGATTTTCATGACGGTCTTCCTTCCTTGTATAAGTGAGATCGGTTGCACTAGGGGCTATGCCGACAGGGCCCGGGCCGTGCGTTCGAGGATGTCGAGATAGCCTTCGGCCTGCCAGGCGGAGCGCCCGATGAAGAGCCCGTCGATATGGGGCTGGCCGATGAGGTCGGCGGCATTGGCCGGATTGACACTGCCGCCATAGAGAACCGCAGGAGATGTCCCGAGCCGGTTCGCCGCCACCTGCTTGATCAAGGCCTGCTGGCGATCGGCATAGTCGGCGCTGGCTGGAATGCCGTTTTCGCCGATGGCCCAGACCGGTTCATAGGCGAAGATGATCTCGACAGCAGGCTTGCCGTCGCCAAGCTGCGCAAGCGCGCCCTCGACCTGAGTTGCAAGCACCTCTTCGGCCCTGCCGCTCTCGCGCTCAACCAGGGTCTCGCCGACGCAGACCAGCGGTATCAGGCCGTGCTTGATGGCTGCCGCCGTCTTCAGGCCGACGGTACGATCCGTCTCGCCGAAATGCTCCCGCCGCTCGCTATGGCCGAGCTCGACCAGGTCGAGACCGCAATCCCGCAGCATCGGCGGCGAAATTTCGCCGGTCCAGGCTCCCGCATCGGCCCAATGCATGTTCTGCGCACCGACCTTCACGCGCGTCCCGGCGAGCGCCTTTTTGACCTCGCGCACCAGGGTGAAGGGCGGGATGACGAAGGGCTGCAGGCGATCGTCGACCGAAGCCAGCGCTTGAGCCAGGGCTCGCGCGAAAGCCAGCCCCTCTTCCAGGGTCTTGTTCATCTTCCAGCTGGTACCGACCCAGTGACGTGTCATTTTCCAAGTATCTCCGTGCCGACCACGACCGGCCGACTTGCAAATCGGTACGTTTCAGACAGACCTAGCCGAGCAGCGCCCGTGCCGTGGCCTCGTCGGTGATCAGTCCTCGCAGGCGACCGCTGAGCAGTACGGCCCGGATCGCCTCGAGCTTGTGCGCCCCGCCCGCAATGCCGACGATGTGGTCATCGGCCCGTCCGTTCAGGGCCACGCCCAGGGTCCGCGCGGTCAGCGGGTTTTCGAGCACCCGCCCCTGTGCGTCGAAGAAATAGCCGAGCATTTCGCCCACGCCGCCCTCGGCCTTGATGTCCCGGATCTCCTGCGGGTGCATCATGCCGGACGAAACGAGCTGGGCGTCGGCATCGACCGAGCCGATGCCCACCACCTTCAGCTCCGCGCCATTGGCCATGGCGAGCACCTCGCTGATGCCGCGCTGGGCGAGCAGGACCGCCTTGTCCTCAGCGGAGTTGGCGAAGAACGGCACCGGCATCACATAGGCCTGCGCACCGGTCTTCTCCGCGATGGAGTGCATGACGTCATGCGGGTTGACGGCATAATTGCGGGTAAGCACGCCGAGCAGCGAGACGAAACGCATTTGGCCGGCCGCGATGCGAGACATATGCGCGACGGCCGATGTCAGGGTCCGCCCATGGCTGAGGCCGATGGTGCGATGGTCGCCGCGTTCGATCTCGCGCCGCAGGAACCCCGCCCCGGCCTGGCCGAGCGCGCGCAGCGGGATGCCCTCCTCGCCGAGATCGGGCGCGACTTCGCAATGATCGAGATGGAAGCGCCGGCAGAGTTCCGCTTCCAGCTCGACGCATTCGACGATGTCGCCGTCGATGGAAACCTTGACCACCCCGCTCGCCACCGCCCGCGCAATGAGGCGATGGGTCTTCACCGAGGGCAGGCCGAGCCGCTTGGCCACCGCCGCCTGGGTGAGGCCGCCAACATAATGCAGCCAGGCGGCGCGGCAGGCGAGGGATTCCTCCAGCTCGTTCTCGGTGACGGCGCGTCCCATCCCGCCTCCCCGCCCCGTTCCTTTTGCGTCAGACATGAAGATCCTCCACGCCTGTCTCGATGAAGGGCGCCCAGAAGGCGATGCTCTCGGCAATCTGGGGAATGACCTGGCGATCGTTGGGCTCGCGTTCCTTGAAGCTCAGCTCCAGGCAGATCTCGTTGTCGTCGGCACCACCCTCGGCCAGGGCGGTCAGCAACGGTTCGGGCTGGATCCGGCCCCTGGCATTGAACTCGGCCGTGAAGGGCCGATGCCCTCCCTTGTCCATCAGGCTCTGCTTGATGTGGATGATCGGGGACACCTTCGGTACGGCCCGCGCCCAGGCATAGGGGTCGTAGTCGTCGGGGTTGGACGAGGTGACGTCGCCATGATCGATATCGGCCATCATCCACATCGGCACGGCCATGTCGGCGGCCGTCAGCCGCCGCTGCAGCGACAGGCAGGCCTCGATGGTTTCGCCGAATTCGCGGCCGATGCTCATCGGCTCCCAGAAGACGGAGGTCAGGCCGGCGGTCTTGGCGTGCTCGGCGACCTCGGCCCAGCAATCGATGGCGATCCGGATCAGCTCCTCGCGCCTGATGGCATCGTCGTAATCGGCAAAGGTGAAGATGGCGAATTGCGTGCCGACCGACGAGCCGCCGAGATCGCCGACGATGTCGGCGAAGGTCTTGAACCAGTCGACATAATAGCGCCGCACATCCGGATCGGGATGTCCAAAATGGTTGAGCCGGCCGTAAGGCCCGGTCATGCCGCTGGTCACGCGCACGCCCGTGCGGGCCAAGGCGCCGCTCATCTGGCGGACCAGGCGCCTTATGGTGGACGCGGGCCAGCTCGGGTTGATGAATTCATGGGTGAGCTGCAGGTCGCGCAGCCTGAGATCGCGCGCCACCGTGTCGATCAGAGCGTCGGGATCGGCGAAGCGGTTCACCAGCGGATTGGTGTTGAGGGACAGCGTCAGAGGCATCGGACCCTCAGGCGGAAACATTGGAATAGGAAGTCGGCGCCGCCACGCCTGGACCGGCGATCTCGCGCTCGAACCAGGCGATGAAGGCCGCCTTTTCAGGTTCGCTCAGATGGAGATAGTGCTTGGTCCGGCGCAGCAGGACGTCCTCGGCACTGCGGGCCCATTCATGGCCGGCGAGATAGCGCGCCTCGGCCTCGAAGAGGTTGCCGCCGAAATGACGGCCGAGATCGGCGACACTGCGGGCCGAGCCGACGACCTGAGGCGCGCGAGCTCCATAGGCACGACCATAGTGCTGGAGCAGCCGGTTCGACATCCAGGGATAGGCCGTACGCAGGCTCTCGACGAAGCTGACATAGTCGGCATTCTCGATCTCGCCGCCAGGCAACTTGGCTTCACGCGTCCAGTCGCCGCCCATTTTGGGGAAGAACTTGCCGAGCCTGTGCAGCGCACGCTCGGAGAGTTCGCGAAAGGTGGTGATCTTGCCGCCGAAGACGTTGAGCAGCGGCACCCCGCCGGTCTCGTCGAGATCGAAGACGTAATCGCGCGTCACGGCGGACGGATTGCCCTTGCCGTCGTCGAAGAGCGGCCGGACCCCCGAGAAAGCGTGCAGCACGTCCTGCCGCCGCAGCTTCTGCTTGAAGTAGCGGTTCACCGCCGTGATCAGGTAGTCGATTTCCTTCTCGTCGGCAGCGACATCCTCGGCAGGCCCCTGATAGGCGATATCGGTGGTGCCGATCAGCGCCATGTCCCCTTCATAGGGATTGATGAAGATCACTCGCTTGTCGTGGTTCTGCACCAGATAGGCCTGCTGCCCCTCCCAGAATTTCGGCACGATGATGTGGCTGCCCTTGACCAGGCGCACATTGCGCGTGGAGTTGGAGCCCGCCTGTGCGATGACGTCGGAGACCCAGGGTCCTGCCGCATTGGCTATGCATCGGGCCCGGTGCATGCGGGTTTCGCCCGTCACCGTATCGCGGGTGGTGACGGTCCAGCCCCCCTCCTCCCGGCGCGCCGAAACCGCCGCCGTGCGAGTGAGGATCGTGGCGCCCTTTTCCGCGGCGCCGAGCGCGTTGAGCGCGACGAGACGCGCATCATCCACCCAGCAGTCCGAATATTCGAAACCCTTGGTGTATTGGTCGAGGATCGGCGCGCCGACAGGGTCGCGCCGCAGATCCAGCACGCGCGTGCCGGGAAGCTTCTTGCGGCCGCCGAGATGGTCGTAGAGGAAGAGGCCGAGGCGTACCAGCCAGGCCGGCCTGTCCTGCGGGCTGTGCGGCAGCACGAACCGCATCGGCCAAATGATGTGGCAGGCCGAGTTCAACAGGACTTCGCGCTCGATCAGCGCTTCGCGAACCAGGCGGAACTCGTAATATTCCAGATAGCGCAGGCCGCCATGCACCAGCTTGCCCGAGCGCGAGGAGGTGCCCTGGGCCAGATCGTCCTTTTCCACCAGCGTCACGGACAGGCCGCGGCCTGCCGCATCGCGGGCGATGCCGGCACCATTGATGCCGCCGCCGATCACCAGAAGGTCGATCATCTCACTCATACTGCAAGGCTCCTTCCCGCGGCGGGCGCCGCGCCCGCCCCGCCGGCATCGTGCCGGACGGCCGCAAGCGCTTTCCAAGCCGGGATCAATTCGAGGCGCGTGGCCCTGAAGGCGGGGAACAGTTGGTCGTAAAGGCTCGCCAGGGCCGGATCGGGCGGTTCGGGCGCGCCCAGAAGGGGCGTCACCCACTGGGCGACGCAGGCATCCATGTCCTTGAAGGCGCCAACGGCAACCGCCGCCATCATGGCCGCGCCGGCGGCGCCGGCCTCCTCGCGCGAGGAAACCCGCAGCGGCGCGTTGATCGCAGCGGACAGCACGCCGCGCAAAGCACGCGAGCGCACGGCACCGCCTGCCAGGCGCAGCTCGGCCGGCAGGTCACCCATGGCGGCGTAGCAATCGCGCATGGCCAGGCCGAGCCCCTCGACGACGGCACGCACCAGATCGGCATAGCGATGCCCGGCGGAGAGGCCGATGAAGCCGGCCCGCGCCTCGGCATCGACGAAGGGACCGCGCTCCCCGGCATCGGAAATATAGGGATGGTAGATCAGCGATCCCGGGCGGCTGTCAGCCAGCCATCCATCGATGCGCTTCACCAAATCCTGATGCGTGACCTTCTGGCCCATCTGGGCAAGGATGTCGGCCGCGATCGTCAACACCCAGTCGATGTTGAGCGTGGCCGCCATGTTGGTCTGGACCTGGGTGACGACACCGGGCACCGGCAGGGCGATGACATAGCCGGTGCCTTCAGCATTGAGATGAACGTCCGCCGCCTTCTTGGCCCGCATATGGACGCCGGTCGAGCCGATGGTGGAGCAGGCCGCATCGCCCGAACCACCATAGACACCCGCCCCCAGCGCGGCCATGACCATGTCGACATAGCCCAGGCTCACCGGCGTGCCCGCCAGCAATCCCGTCTGCTCGGCCGCGCGCGCCGTCAGAGCATGCGTGACCTGGCTGCCGTCGACGATCTCCGGCAGCAATTTGCGCCGATGCGTCAGGCCGAGGGCCTCCACGACCCCATCGTCATAGCGGCGGGTGCGGAAATTGCCGAAGGTGAAGCTGGCTTCCGACGGGTCCGTGGCGCGCACGCCCGTCAGGTTCAGATAGAGCCAGTCCTTGCAGTGCAGCGCCACCTCGGCCCTGTCGAGCAAGGACGCGTCGTGACGGTCCATATGGGCCATTTGCGACCCCTGCTGGCAGGTATTGAGGCCCGTGCCCGTGGCCTCGAAGCGCGCCCGGTTCAGCGGCGAGGCCGCCAGGCCCTGCACTGTGGGCGCAGCCCGTGCGTCCAGCCATAGCCAGGCATCGGCCGTCGGCACATTGCCCGCTCCCACCAGCCAGGTGCCGTCGCCTTGGGCCGTGACGGCGAGCGCTGCCGTTCGAGCCGCCAGATTCTCAACCTTCTCGGCCAGCCCTCGCAGCGCCGTGACACAATCGGCCCAGGTCACCTCCAGCGACTGGGTGGCCGAACCGTCAGGCCCACGTTGGTAGCGATTGGGTACGGACGAGGCCCCGACCTGTCGGCCGCCGAAATCGAAGGCGACAGCCTTGATCACCGAGGTCCCGGCATCCACCCCGATCAGCAGATCAGCGGGCATCGCAACATCCTTTGCGAACTGACGGGTCGACACTTCCGCGCATGAACCATCTCCCAGGCAGGGCCAGGCCTCCCACGTCGCCGACGATTTCCGCCGTGCGCATCGATCTTCGATCACTGTGTTTCATATATCACAAAGATATCATACGTCACGTAATTTATTGCTGAGATAACATATTATTTCATTCGATTGCGCCTGCCTCTAAAAGACGAAGGCGCATCCAAAAGCCGGAACCACCCTCCGGACACCGCAGCCAAAACGAAGCCGAAAATCGCGAGACTTCTCAATTTCCTGAGCTGATTAAAATGATTTAACCTATTGATTAATATACATAAAAATCATATTTTCCGATATTTTACACACCAATTCTTCGGGCTGACGGCCACGCAGCGGATCGCACTGCCACGCCAGAGATCACCTTCGCACCATCGAGGGAAACGCACCGAGAGACTACTCTTTCCAGGAAACTTTCTCACCGGCCCGACGAGTCCATGTTATAACTCTGTTGACGTTTTATAAAACACAGATATAACATATCTCAATGATCAGCGAGAGAGCCGTTCCGGCCCGTGAGAGCGGGTCGCATCAGCGGCAGAATGGGAGGAGCCATGCTGCGCATTCGGCGCACCGGGTCCGCGCTTGCGGCACAGACCGGCGCAAGCCTCGGCCGGGCATTCCCTCATCCCCGTTTCCTGGTCGCATGCAGCGAAAATGGTGGGCTTCGTCATGAGCAATAGTCATGGTGCATCCGCGAGGGCACCGGCCGCCGCTGGCTGGCGTCGGCTGATCGTGCCAGCGCTTGCCGTTCTCGTCGCCGCGGGCATCGCCTTCGACACCCGCATCGTGCAGATCGGCTCCAAGGACGATGTGCGCCAGGCGACCTTTTCGCCCGACAGCTATGGCGCCGAGCATTTCCCGCAGGTCAAGGCGGCCATCGAGCAACGCGCCGTCGAGGCCAAGACCCTCGCGCCCGAGATTCTCGCCGACAAGGCGGCAGCCGCCACGAAATACGGAACCGCAGCCTCCACCGGTTCCATCATTCCCGTCCGCCTCACCGGCGTCGCCGGCGAGCAGAAGGCGGGCATCTACAAGCTCACGGTGGATGGGCTGCCGGCCTCCATCGGCGTACGCGTCCAGACCGGCCCTGCCATCAACGGAACCGACCTTCGCGACGCGCCGGGCGATATCGCCTTCGGCCAGTTCAAGAACCAGATCGAGTATCAGAACGCCGGCTCGGCCATCAATCGCGAGATGAAGAAACAGGTACTCACCGGCATCGACACCGCCAACCTCACCGGCAAGACCCTGGAGATCGTCGGTGCCTTCCGGCTGGTGAACCCGGAAAACTGGCTGATCACACCCGTGGCGGTGACGGTGAAATGAGCCAGGCCCCCTCTCCTTCCGACGCGCAGGCACCCGAGGTCGTGCTGGCCGCCCGCAACGTGGCCAAGTCCTATGGCAATGTCCACGCCCTGAAAGGCGTGAACTTCGACATTCATCGCGGCCAGGTCACGACTTTGTTCGGCGAGAATGGCGCCGGCAAATCGACGCTCATGAAGGTCCTGTCGGGCATCGTGACGCCGACATCGGGCGAGATCCTCCTCGATGGCCAGCCCGTGGTGTTTTCCTCGGCGTCGGATGCCCGCGACCGGGGTATCTCGATCATCCACCAGGAACTCTCCCTCGCACCCAATTTGTCGGTGCGGGACAATATCTTCATGGGGCGCGAGATCATGGGCCTCACCGGCGTCGACTTCGCCAAGGAGGAAGAAGAGACGCGCGCCCTGATGGCCGAACTCGAAGAGGACATCGATCCCCTGACCCCGGTCGGCGAGTTGCGGCTCGGACAGCAGCAGATCGTCGAGATCGCACGCGCCCTCTCGGTCCGGAGCCGCATCCTGATCATGGACGAGCCGACCTCGGCCCTGTCGGCAACGGAAGTGGCGGTGCTCTTCAAGGTCATCGGCGACCTCACCAGCCGGGGCGTATCGATCGTCTACATCTCGCACCACCTCGAGGAAGCGCTCGAGATCACCAATCACGCCGTCGTCCTGCGCGACGGCACCATGACGGCCTATGCCCCGCGTGCCGAGATCGACCTCAAATGGATCGTGCGCAACATGGTGGGCGAGAATTACGATCTCGGCTCCCCGCCGGTGGGCTACGCGTTCGGCGCCACCGCGCTTTCGGTACGCGAACTCACGGTCCCGGATCCGGCCGGTGGCGGCTACAACGTGGTCGACAAGCTGTCGCTGGACGTCAAGGCCGGCGAGATCGTCTGCATCTACGGCCTGATGGGCGCCGGCCGGACCGAACTGCTGGAAACCCTGGCTGGGCGCCTCAAGGCCTCGTCCGGCCAGATCCTGCTGGAGGATGACGAGGTCTCGGGCCTGACCATCGCCCGGCGCATCCAAGCCGGTCTGGCCCTGGTTCCCGAAGACCGGCAGCGTGATGGCCTGGTCCAGACCATGAGCGTGGGCCAGAACCTGTCCCTGGCTTCGATTGCCGACTTCACGCGCGGCCTGTTTACCTCGCTGAGGATCGAGCAGCAGCTGATCGACGACACCATCCGCAAGGTCACGGTCAAGACGGCGGGGGGCGGAGCACCCATCGGCTCGCTGTCCGGCGGCAACCAGCAAAAGGTGGTGATCGGCAAGATGCTGGCCACCAACCCCAAGGTGATCCTGCTCGACGAGCCGAGCCGCGGCATCGACATCGGCGCCAAGGCCGAGGTGTTCCGGCTTCTCGCCGAGGGCGCGCGCCGCGGCCTCGCCGTCGTCTACTCCACTTCCGAAGTCGGCGAATGCCTCTCCGTCGCGCATCGCATCATCGTCATGCGCAAGGGCCGCATCGTCGCCGAATTCGACGCAACCGCAAGCAAGGACGAGATCATGGCCGCCTCCGGCGAAGCCGTGGTCCACTGATCCTCCCGGAGCAAGGCGCATTCGGATGAACCGCACCTTTGCTCTAACTCTTTGTTTCGACACGACCTTGCGCCCCCTGCCGATGCCGGCAGATCGCAGAACGCTCTAGGCTTTTAGGAGGCCTGCCCATGTCGCAAACCGCTGCAAGTACGAGCGCCAAGGGGCAAGGATCGAGGCCCGGCCTCGGCCGGCTGCTGCTCGAGGGACGCGCCTTCTTCGCCCTGATCCTCATCGTCGCAGTCTTTTCATTCCTGTCGCCGAATTATTTCACGCTCAGCAATTTCCTGACGATGGCTTCGCACGTCGCCATCTACGGCATCCTGGCGCTCGGCATGCTGCTGGTGATCCTCAATGGCGGCATCGATCTTTCGGTGGGTTCGGTGCTGGCCCTGTCCGGCTGCGTCGCCGGCTTCCTGATGGGGGGCGTGACCCTGCAAGTGGCCGGTGTCATCCTCTACCCGCCGGTCTGGGCCATCGTCATCTTGACCTTGGTGGTCGGCGGGCTGGTCGGAGCCTTGAACGGCGTGCTCATCGCCTGGTTCCGGGTGCCTGCCTTCGTGGCAACGCTGGGCGTGATGTATGTCGCCCGCGGCGTGGCGCTGCTGATGACCAACGGCCTCACCTACAACAATCTCTCCGGCCATGCCGATCTCGGCAATACCGGCTTCGAGTGGCTGGGCTTCAATCGCCTGTTCGGCGTGCCGATCTCGGTGCTGATCCTGGCGGCGCTCGCCATCGTCACGGCCCTGGTACTCGGCCGTTCCGCCTTCGGCCGCTGGCTTTATGCCTCGGGCGGCAATGCCCGCGCCGCCGAATTGTCGGGCGTCCCGGTCAAGCGCGTGCAGATCACGGTCTACACCGTCTCCGGCATCCTCTCGGCGATCGCCGGCCTGGTATTGTCCTCACAGCTGACTTCGGCTGGCCCTACAGCGGGCACCACCTATGAACTCACGGCCATCGCGGCCGTGGTGATCGGCGGTGCCGCGCTCACCGGCGGCCGCGGCACGGTACAGGGCACGATGCTCGGTGCCTTCGTCATCGGCTTCCTGTCGGACGGGCTGGTGATCATCGGCGTGTCCTCCTACTGGCAGACCGTCTTCACCGGCACGGTGATCGTGCTCGCCGTCCTGCTCAACTCGATCCAGTACAAGGCCCGTGGCCGACAAGGCTAGGTGGCCCGCACAGAAACTTTCCCATTTCGGCAACAACAACAGATCTGCAGTGGGATCGTTGCCGTCTTGCGACGGCAGACAACTTCACCAATCAAGGGAGATGCCCAATGTTCAAAAAAGGCATGCGTTTACTGGTTGCGGCCGTCGCCGTGACCCCGTTGCTGATCGGCTCGGCCTCGGCGGCGGGCCTGATCTCGATCATCGTCACCGATCCGGCCAATCCTTACTGGTTCACGGAGGGCGAGGTCGCCAAGAAGACCGCCGAGCAGCTCGGCTACACCGCCTCGGTCGCCGCCCATAAGGGCGACACCAACACCGAGAGCACGCTGATCGACACTGCCATCACCAACAAGTCCGCTGCTATCATCCTCGATCCGGCCAACGCCGACGGATCGGTCGGCGCGGTCAAGAAGGCCGTCGATGCCGGCATCCCGGTGTTCCTCGTCAATGCCGAGATCAACAAGGAGGGTCTGGCCAAGGCCCAGCTGGTCTCCAACAATGCGCAGGGCGCTGCCGTCGGTGCCGAGCAGTGGGTGAACTCGATCGCCAAGTCCGGCAAATATGTCGAATTGTTCGGCAACCCCGCCGACAACAACGCCGCCACCCGCTCCAACGGCTATGAAACCGTGCTGACGCAATATCCCGACCTGACCAAGTCGGCCCAGGAAGTCGCCAACTGGGATCGCGCCCAGGGCTACCAGAAGATGCAGTCGATGCTGCAGGCCCATCCCGACATCATCGGCGTGATCTCCGGCAATGACGAGATGGCCCTCGGTGCCGTCGCGGCGCTGAAGGAAGCCGGCAAGCTCAGCAAGGTCAAGGTCGGCGGCTTCGACGGCTCGCCGGACGCGGTTGCCGCGATCAAGGCTGGCGAACTGCAATACACCGTCCTGCAGCCGGTTGCCGTCTTCTCCAAGGAAGCGGTGGTCCAGGCCGATACCTTCATCAAGACCGGCAAGACCGGCGCGGCGACCGAAAAGCAGCTCTTCGACTGCGTCCTGATCACCAAGGACAATGTCGACAAGTATGTCTCGGCCTTTACGCTCGCCAAGTAATGACGAAGCCGGGATGGCTGTTGGCCATCCCGGTTCTCGCAGGGCGTGTCGCGTCCTTCCACAGCAGTGATTGCTGCAGGCAGGCATATTCCCGCGCTTCGGGATATTCTGCCCCGGCACAATCCGGAAACAGACCGACATGACATCGACGAGAGCCACGCAGGACGAAACGCTGGAACAGATCATCGCCGATCAGGTGCCGAGCGACAGCCGCCATGCCCGACAGTTGGCCCGCCGCCAGCTCATCATGCAGGCGGTGATGGCCGAGGGCACCATGCGCATCGAGGAACTGGCGGAGCGCTTCGCCATCAGCCTGATGACCGTGCATCGCGATCTCGACGAGTTGATCAACCGCGGCCTGCTGCGCAAGTCTCGGGGCATCGTGTCGGCGACGCCCACCAGCCTGGTCGAATCGAGCGATGTCTATCGCTCCATGCGCCAGGCCGTGGAAAAGCGCGCCATCGCCCAGGTCGCCGCCCAGTTCCTGGAAGCCGGGCAGGCCGTCTTTTTCGATGATTCGACCACAGTGCTGCAGATGGCGCCCCATATCGCGGCCCGCGTGCCACTGACGGCGATCACCAACTCGATCCCGCTGATGAACGAGTTGAAGGAAATGAACGATGTCACCCTGCTCGGCCTCGGTGGGCGCTACTACAACTGGTGCAACGCCTTCATGGGCCCTGCCACCACGGCCGAGATCCGCCGCCTTCGCGCCGACTGTGTCTTCCTGTCGATGTCCGCCATCACCGACGACATGGTGTTCCACCAGTCCGCCGAGATGGTCGAGACCAAGCGGGCCATGTTCGACAGTGCGGCCAAGCGGATCCTGCTTGCCGATCACACCAAGTTCCAGCGTCGTGCCCTGCATGCGATGGGCAATCTCAGCGAGTTCGATGCCATCATCGTCGATGACGGCATGGCCCCGCTCCAGGTCGAATTGTTGCGCTCGCGCGGCATCAACATCGTGATCGCGCCGCTCAAGCAGCGCTCATCCCATCCTGCGTGACGATATCCGGCATTTCGTCCGGCGGTCTCGCATCATCTGCAACAACCCTTCGCGACGGAGTGCCTGCCAATGCCGACCCTCATCGGAATCGATAATGGGCTGACGGTGACCAAGGCAGCCGTCTTCGATGAAAAAGGCACGCTGCTCGCGGTTGCCCGCCGGCGCATTCCCCAGATCATCCCCCATCCCCATCATGTCGAACGCGACATGGTGGGCCTCTGGCAGGCGACGGCCGAGGCCATTGCCGGAGCACTCGAAAAAGCCGGGCGTCCCGCCGGCGATGTCGCGGCAGTTGCCGCAACCGCCCATGGCGACGGCCTCTATCTTCTCGATGCGGAGCGCCGGCCACTGGGCAACGGCATCCTGTCTCTCGATAGCCGCGCAGCGGCCATCGTCGCCGAGTGGGACAGGGATGGCACCGCCGCCACCGCCCTCGCCCGCACCGGCCAGGTCGCGCATGCCTCGGCTCCCTCGGCGCTGCTGGCCTGGATCAAACGCCACGAGCCCGAGCGCTTCGCCCGGATCGCCCATGTCCTGGCCTGCAAAGACTGGCTGCGCTTTTGCCTGACCGGAACGCTCGGCACGGATCTCACCGAGGCCAGCACCTCGTTCACGGCGGTGCAAAGCCAGGTCTTTGAACCGGACATCCTTTCGATCTTCGGCCTCGATGGCCTTGCCGGTGCCCTGCCTGCGGTTACCCGGCCGGACGAGATCATCGGCACGGTCTCGCAAACTGCTGCCGCCGCGACCGGCCTGAGGGCCGGTACCCCGGTGGTGGCCGGCGTGCACGACGTGGTCGCCTCCGCTCTCGGCATCGGCGGCCATCGCGAGGGCACAGTGGCGATCGTGGCGGGGACCTATTCGATCAACGAGACGATCGCCAGCACGCCGAAGACCGATGCACGCTGGTTCTGCCGCAACGGCATCAAGCCGGGCGAATGGAACCATATGAGCATATCGCCGGCCTCCGCCGCCAATTACGACTGGTTCCTGGATACGCTCTGCGCCATCGAACGGCGCAGCGCCGATGAGACGAACGGCTCCATCCATACCGCCATCGGGGCCGAAATCGAGGCCGCGCTTGCCCGGCCTTCCACGGTGCTCTTTCACCCCTATCTCTACGGTTCACCGCATGGCGCGACCGCCAGCGCCGGCTTTCTCGGGCTACGCGGCTGGCATGATCGCGGCGACATGCTGCGCGCCGTGATCGAAGGCATCGCCTTCAACCACCGTGTGCATGTCGATGCCCTGCGCGAAGGCTTTTCCCCCCGGACCATCAGCCTGACGGGCGGCATTTCGAGAAATCCCCTCTACGCCCAGATCTTCGCCAATGCGCTCGGCCTGCCCGTCACCGTGAACGAAACGGAGGAGGCAGCCGCCTGGGGCGCCGCCCTGTGTGCCGGCGCCGGTGCCGGCCTCTATGCGTCGCCAACGCAAGATCCGCGCGATCTCGCAGCGCTCGCCCGGCATTACCAGCCGGATCCCACGCGCAGCCAGCAGTTGCAGGAGCGCTACGCGCTGCATTGCGACATCGCCACGCAACTTGCGCCCCTGTGGCCGCGCATCGAAGCCCTCGCCTCGCAAGCGGCCTAGCGCGGCGGATCTCGCGCCGCACGACCTTTCGGTATTTGACATGACCAAAGACATTGACGTTCTCATCCTCGGCGCCGGCATCAACGGCGCGGGCCTGTTTCGCGATCTCTGCGAGCAGGGCCTGACCTGCCTGATCGCCGACAAGGCTGATTTCGGCTCCGGCACCAGCGCCGCGCCGTCCCGGCTGATCCATGGCGGCATCAAATATCTGGAAACGGGGGAATTGCGCCTCGTCGCCCAGTCGACGCTGGAGCGCAACCTCCTGCTGCGCAATGCGCCGCATCTGGTCGAGCCCCTGTCCACCGTGATCCCGATCTTCTCCTGGCTGCAGGGCATCCCGGCGGCGTTGCGCACCTTGTTCGGTTCGACCACGGCGCCGCGCAACCGTGGCGCCGTGCTCATCAAGATCGGCTTGGCGCTCTATGATTTCTATGGCGCCCGCCATCGCGTCATGCCCAAACATGCCCTGTGGTCCCGGGGCCGCGCGCTCACCGAAATCGCACCGATGACGCCGAAGATCGTCGCCGCGGGCACCTATTACGACGCCAAGGTCACCTGTCCGGAACGGCTGGTGCTGGAACTGCTGCAGGACGGCATAGCGGCCAGCTCGGGCTCCGAGGCCCTGAATTATACGAGCCTGGTGTCGGCCGAGAACGGCGTCATAGGCCTGCGCGGACCAGACGCCACGGAGCGGGCCGTTCGCCCGCGAATCGTCGTCAATGCGGCCGGCCCCTGGATCGATCACGTCAACCAGGCCCTCGGCTCGCCCACCAAGCTGATCGGCGGCACCAAGGGCTCGCACATCCTGCTCGACCATCCCGAACTGCTCGCGGCGCTCAAGGGACGGATGATCTATTTCGAGGCCAATGACGGGCGCATCTGCCTGGTCTACGACTATCTCGGCCGGGCCCTGGTCGGCTCGACCGACATCCGGGCCGACGATCCCGACACGGTTCGTTGCGACGACGAGGAGATCGACTATTTCCTCAAGAGCCTGCGCGATCTCCTGCCCGGCCTGGCCTTTTCGCGTGATCAGATCGTCTACGCCTATTCCGGCATCCGCCCCCTGCCCGCCTCCGGCAATACGGCTGCCGGGCTGATCAGCCGCGATCATTCGGCTCCCGTGCTGGAACCCGCCATGGACCGTCCCTACCCGATCATCTCGCTGGTCGGCGGCAAGTGGACGACATTCCGCGGCTTTGCCGAGGAGGTCTGCGATCTCGTCCTGGGACGCCTCGGCCAGGCGCGCAGGCGCGGCACGCGGGACCTCGCCATCGGCGGCGGACGCGGCTATCCGGGCGAACCGGCCAGCCATGCCCGTTGGATCGATCAGACGGCAAAGGTAACCGGTGCGTCCGCCGAACGCGTCGCCGAGTTGCTCGGGCGTTATGGCACGACGGCGCGGGCCATCCTTGCCCATGAGGGACCGCAGGCAGCCCGATTGGCCGATGCGGACGACTATTCCTGGGGCGAAATCGACTGGCTGACGCGCCATGAAAAGGTCGTGACACTCGAGGACATCGTGATGCGGCGCAGTACCCTGGCCATCACCGGCCGCCTCAGCAGCCGTGACCTCGCGACGATTGCCGACATCGCGGCCCAGGCCCTTGGATGGAACGAAGAGCAACGCAACGAACAGCTGGCAAAAACGTGGGAGATACTCGCGGCGCGCCATCGCATTCGGTTCGAAAAATAGCCCGCTTCCGTCGAGGGACTACCGGGGTCGTCCTCCCTAGAGCAAAGCGCGTTCAGGCGTGAACGCTTTTTTACTCTAACTCTCTGATTCGACGCGTCTTTGCGATTCTTGGTGATTCAACCAAATCGCAAAACGCTTTAGCTCCCTTTTGCCCTCGACCTGATCCGGACGGCGAAGCGCACTCTATCCAAGGGTGGCGCCGGCAACCGCGCTCTCACCGCGCGGCCGGAACCGTTGCGGCTGCCTTCAGGGATCGGCAAGACCGGACCTTCCACACTTGCATCGATCCGTAGCGACGGTGGCAGGCCCTGCTTCTCGCAACAGAACATGGCTAGAGATATACTGATCTCAACAAAAACTTCTACGCTCGGCAAACGATTCGTAGACGCCCCTCAATTGCATCAATTCAATATCCGCATATTGCTCATAATCGGTGATTCCAGGAGAATTAATTCTTTCATATCAACTTAATTTATAAAACTAACACACTTGAAAGTATCATCAAAACAAGAAAATTTTGACTCATATTCTAAAGAATAATGAGATATAGCTCATATTCCAAACGTTCGGTGCGCCTGCGTCAAAGGCACCCGGCAGGCCCCGTCAGGCGGTTGCGCAGACCTGAACTGACACGGCAACGTGGAAGGAGGAATCCCATGACGTCGTCGATCGGAAACGCTTGCGTTCGCTCCCACCTGACCAGGCGCTCGCTTCTGAGTTTCCTGTTGGCATCGAGCGCCGTCATGCTGTGCCAGTCCGCCTATGCCCAGGTAACGGCCAGCGGCGGACAGACGGTGCGCATCACGCCTGCCCAGGCAACCTGCAAGAACGAGATCTGCTTTCACGCCATCGACAAGGGCTCGTTGCTCTACAGCAATGCCGACACACCCATCGACGTCACGGTACCGCCTGCCTCGAATGGCGACGACTACGACATCGGCATCTTTGCCGAGGATGGGGCGACCATCAATCTGAAGGGCGGAGGAACCGTTCGCGTCGGCGGGAGCTCGACGGGGCTGCAAGCCAATTGGGGAGACGTAGCGGGGGCCACGATCTATGCAACCGATCTGAACCTTGACGTCGCAGATGTTGCCAGGGGTGCGATAGCCTCCCGGAGCAGCCGCATGACGTTCAGCGGCCAAACCACCCTGGTGGGCCACGGTGCCTGGTCGGATGGCCTTTCTGCGCAGTTCGACAGCACCATCACTGTGAATGGCCCGATCAATGCCAGTGGTGCCTGGCTCTACGTCGCCAACAGCAGCGATGGCAGCCGGGTCGATCTGAAAGGTGGCGGAACCATTTCACTGACCGGAGCAGGCCAAGGCGTTTTTTCGGCGGTCGCCGACGGAGTTTTGACAGCGACCGGCATGAAGATCCATGCCGATACCAACCAGAGCAGCGGCACCTCCTTGCTGAGCGGCGGCAGTGTCAGCACCATCAAGGTCTCCAACAGCGAGCTGGATGGCGCCAATTCCGGGGGAGCGATCTGGGGCATCCACGTCTCGAACGCCGTGACGGAAAACGCGACCTTCGTCCTGGACAACAGCCAGCTTACGATGAACTCGGCCGGCGCGGCCATCTATGCCGATGGCGGAAGAGCCTCGGTGCGTCTGACCGGCTCGGACGTCACGGCCTTCAAAGGCAGCGGCGGCCTGCTCGCCGATGTCGGAACGGGCCGGATCTTCCATCTGCCCAGCGCGCTCAGCCTTACCGCAATCGATTCCACGCTCTCCGGAGACATGACGGTGGGGGCACCTGCCGCGGATGGAGCAAACACCCTGTCGGCCAGCCTGCGCGGCACCACGACATGGACCGGCAATCTGACTGTGAATGGCGCCTCGCGGGGCAATGTAACCTTGGCCGATTCTGCCCATTGGACAGGCTCGGCCACCAACGCCAGCACAGTCGTGCTGAGTTCCGCCACGGCCCTTTGGGCGATCCCCGGGGGCGGCAATTCCACCGTCACCGGCACGGTGAAGAATGCCGGCAAGATCGCCTTCCAGGCCAGTGGCCCGACCACGCTGACGGTACGCAACTTCGTCAATGAAGGCGGCACCATCCAGGTGAACATCAACGCCGCCGGGCAGAACGATTTCATTCACGCCACCGGCACCGCTACCATCAATGGCGGCACGGTTTCCGTCATCCCTGCCACGGGCGACTACACGATCGGCCAGACCTACAAGATCCTCACCGCCAATGGCGGCATCACCGGCCAGTTCGCCAAGGTGGTCGACAACGCCCCGTTCGTCGATCTCGGCCTGTCCCAGAATGCCAACAACGTCTATCTGAAGGTCACGCGCAACGACACCTCCTTCGCCTCGGTCGCCGGCAGCGAGAGCCAGCGCGCCGTGGCCGAGAGCGTGGAGACGCTGGCGAGCGGCAGCACGCTCTATCAGGCCGTCGCCAAGGCGCCGGACGTCGCCAGCGCCCGCCAGGCCTTCTCGACCCTGTCCGGCGACATCCATGCCTCGGCCCGCAGCGTGCTGGTCCAGGATAGCGGCCTCATCCGCGATGCCGTGCTGAACCGGCTCTACACCGCCGACCTCGGCGCCATCGCACCTGCGGCCATGCTCTCGGGCCCGATCGCCTATGCCGAGAATGTGCCGGCGGCCACGCCGACGCCGTTCGGCTCAGCCACCCCGGTGGCCCTGTCCGGCTTCTGGGCCCAGGGCTTCGGATCCTGGGGCTATCTCGGCGGCGGCGGTCGCGACGCCCGGGTCGATCACGATACCGGCGGCTTCCTCATCGGCTTCGATACCCTCGTCCAGGGTTCGTTCCTGCAGGATTGGCGCCTGGGCGCCTTTGCCGGCTATAGCCATTCCAGCTTCGACGTCGATGCGCGCGCCGCCTCGGGTACGGCCGACAATTATCACGCCGGTCTCTATGCCGGCCGGCAGTGGAACGCCCTCGCCCTGCGGCTGGGCGCAAGCTACACTTGGCACGACATCGACAGCGACCGTACCGTGGCGCTGCCGGGCTTCGCCGACAGGCTCAGCACCAGCTATGACGCCGGCACGGCCCAGCTCTTCGGTGAGCTCGGCTATCGCATCGATACCCAGGCCTTCCGCTTCGAGCCCTTCGTCAACGCCGCCTATCTCAACCTGCACACCGATGGCTTCCGGGAGACCGGCGGCGATGCGGCTCTGATCGGCCGCAGCGATACCAGCAATCTGGGTTTCACCACCGTGGGGCTGCGTGCGGCCACCAGCTTCGATCTCACCGAAGGCATGAGCACCACCCTCCAGGCCACCCTGGGCTGGCGGCACGCCTTCGGCGATGTCAGGCCGACGACCGCGCTCGCCTTGGCCAATGGCTCCGTCTTCAACGCCAGCGGCACGCCGATCGCCCGCGACGCCCTGGTGGTCGACACCGGCATCGGCGTGGCTCTGTCCCACGCGGTCAGCCTCGGCGTGTCCTATAGCGGACAATTCGGCGAAAAGGCCGTCGACCAGAGCGTCAGGGGCAATTTCGTCTGGAGATTCTGACCACGGAAGAAACGGGGCGCGTTGCTGGACATCGCGCCAAGCATTTGTCTTCTGGATGCAAGGCGCAAGAACCTCATTCGCAGCCCGACGATATTCCGATCATATGGCCTTCGGCCACTCGCCTGTTTCGTTCGTGGCAAGGCACGTCATTGGAGTGGCAAAACTAAGAAATTAGATTGGAATTGTTAGATAAAATAAAGAAATATATAGAGAAATAGAAATCCCATCTAGATGGGAAGTCGATTGGGTCTGGGCAATAGGGCAATCAGCAGGAGACAGACGAAGGCACCGCCGGCAGCAGCCAGGAAGCCGTCGATATAGGACAGCACCGCCGCCTGCTTGGCGATGGCCGAGGACAACAGGCTCGTCGCCCGGGCGCTGGCGATCGCCACGTCTGCTGTATGAGCGCTGACAGCGTTGCGATAGGCCGCGAGGCGATCGACCGTCGCACCGGCGAGGCTGTCGACATGCAGGCCGATCAGATTGGAATGGACCTGTTCGCGCACGCGAACGAAGGTCTGCATGAAGGCGGTGCCGATCTCGCCGCCGAACATGCGGCTGATCTGCAGCAGGGCGCCGATCGTCAGCGCGTCGGCCGGATTGATCGACTGCACCGCCAGGACGACCAGCGCCGTGAGGGCGAAGGACTGGCCGAGGGCCTGCAGGATCTGGGATTGCAGGAAATCGTCGGTGGCCCAGGCGCTGGTGAGCTGCGCCGCCATCAGGCAGGCGATGCCGACCAGGGCCGTGCCGGCAGCCAGCACCCATCGTCCGTCGACGCGCTTGAGGACATAGCCGAGCGGCACCACGATGATGAGCTGGGGCAAGGCGATCCACAAGAGCACGGCGCCGACCTGCAACTCCCGAAAATTCTGCACCGACTGCAGATAGTTGGGAATGATGTAGGCGGTCGACAGGATGATGAAGCGAAAGCCCGCCAGCAGGAGCAGCAACAGCAGAAGATGGTGTTGCATCAGGAGCCGCAGGTTGAGGAACGGCCTGCGGCTGACCCATAGCTCGCGCACGACGAAGGCCGCCGTCACCAGGGCACCGGCGATCAACAGGCCATTGACCAGGCCGCTATTGGTCCAGTCGAGCCGGTTGCCCTGGTCCAGCCCGGCATAAAGCAGGCTGAAGCCCGCCCCGGCATAGACCAGGCCCGGCCAGTCGAAATGGTGCAGGAGCTCGGTCTTCACGTCCTCGCGCGGAATACCGAACCATACACAGGTGAACATCAGCGGCAGCAGGCCGCAATATTGCCAGCTGATCCAGCGCCAGGAGAGATTGTCCGCATACCAGCCTTCGAGCGAGGCCGCGACATTCTGCGAAAGCTCCGAATTCATGGCATAAACCGCGATGCCGTAGATGATCAGGCGCGGCGGCAGGCTGCGGGCAATGAAGCTGATGGTGAGCGGAATGAACGTCCCCGATCCGACCCCGGCCAGGAACTGGGCGGCCAGGAATGCGCCGAGATTGGGAGAGAGAGGCGCGAGCAGGCTGGCGACGAAGAGCAGGGTGATGCCCAGCAGCAGCATGCGCCGCACCCCGAAAATGGCGCCGAGATAAGGACAGGCCACGCCGACCAGCATCTGGCCGACGGCGAAGGTGGTGGTCATCCAGGCCCCCTCGTCAAAGCCCAGATGCAGCCCGCCGCGCAGATCGGCAAGACCGAAACTGGTGACGCGGCTGCCGAGCGTGGACATGATGGAGCCGAGCAGCACGCCGAGGATGCCGATATAGGGACGCAGCGTATCGGCGCGGAAACGCGGCGGGGCGTGCGTCGCCGGTTCGAGGGCTGCCCCGGCCGCTGTCAGCGGGGCGGCCGTCGCCGTCATGCCCGCCATCGTCACGCCCGCCGTCGTCATGGCGAAGCCGCCGCGCCGGTGCCTGGCCTGTCACCGGTATCGACGGTCGCAACCACCGACATGCCGGGCCGGATCAGGGTTCCCAGCGCCGGATTGGGATCGAGGGCGATCTTGACCGGAATGCGTTGCACGACCTTGGTGAAATTGCCGGTGGCATTGTCGGGCGGCAGCAGGGCGAAGGTGCTGCCGGTGCCGGGCGACCAGGCTTCGACCCGTCCAGTCAGGACCAGGTCGGGAAAGGCATCGACGGTAACATGCGCCGGCTGACCAAGACGGATATTGGTCATCTGGGTTTCCTTGTAGTTCGCCACCACCCAGATATTGGGCAGCGGCACCACGGCGATGACCTGCGTGCCGACATTGACGAACTGGCCCGGGCGAACCTGGCGCTGGCCGACGAGCCCTTTCGCCGGCGACCGGATCTTGGTGTAGCCCAGATTGTTGGTGGCGAGGGTGACCTGCGCCTCCGCGGCCTTGATCTGGGCCCTGACCTGCTGCTCCTGCACGTCAAGCCCGACAAGCAGGGCCTTCTGCTGGTCGAGCTGGGCCTCGTAGAGCGTCTTCTGGGCCAGAGCGCGTTGGGCATTGGCATCGGCCTGCTCGACCGATTGCTGGGTGCCGGCCGTGCCGGTCTTGAGCAGGTCGCGCTGGCGCGTGGCTTCGAGCTGGTAGCGCCGCACATCCGCACTGCCCGCATCGATATTGGCACCGGCCTGCCGGATCAGGGCATTCTGGACATTCTTCTGATTGGCGACATTGGCGAGACTGGCTTCGGCCGCGGCGAGATTGGCCTGGGCCAAAGCGAGCTGCGCCTGATAGTCCGACGGTTCGATCTCGGCGATGAGATCGCCGGCCTCCACCGCCTGATAGTCGTGGATGGGGACTTCCTTGATGTAGCCGGAGACACGCGCCGACAAGGGCGTGACATCTCCCACGATGAAGGCATTGTCGGTTTCCGCGAGGCGGGCAGCACCGGTCCAGCGGTTCCAATTGCCGGCGACGTACCAGACCAGCCAGGCGGCGAGCAGAAGAAAGCCGACGCGCAAGGCCGGATAGAGCCAACGTGACCGCATGCTGCGCGCGGGCGGCGGCGTTTCGGATACGGTCGATTTTTCCGCAGCATCCGACATCTGATCCTCGCACCCATATTCCAACGCTGCCGATCCTGGCGAAGGATTTTGGATGGCGATACAAAAATATTCCAATACGCACACCGGACTTGCCGGGCTCGATCGAGCCTATCCTAGTGGGGCTCTAAAGGGCGCGGAAATCGGCGTCATCCCCGAGCCTTGCGGGCATGCCTGGCATTCACATTCATCCCGAGAAGCCGGAAACGCCGTCCCACAGCAATTTCAACGCCGTAACGGCGAGCAAGCCATAGCAGGCACGATAAACCTGACGCTGATCCAACACGCCATGAAGCCGCCAGCCGGACCAGACACCAACGGGAATGGCGAGCAGGCAGATCGCCATCAGCGCCCAGGTCGTGGCCGCAGGCTGTACCAGCAGCAGCCATGGCACCAGCTTGGTCGCATTGCCGACGGTGAAGAACAGGCTTGTGGTTCCCGCGTAGATCTCCTTCCCCAGCCCGAGAGGCAACAGATACATCGCAAGCGGCGGCCCTCCCGAATGCGCCACCATGGTGGTGATGCCCGAAGTGAGGCCGGCGGCGACCGCCTTCGGCATGGAGCGCGGGCGATGCGTCAATTCCCCGCCCCGCACGAGCCAGAGGCCGACAAAGACCAGGATGACGGCAGCCATCATGATCGCAATGGCGCGATGGTCGAGCACGCGGAACAGCAGGAAGCCGAAGCCGATACCGATCACAAGCCCGGGCAGCAGCACCATGAGGTCCGGCTTCGACCAGGTCGACGGCTTCCAGTAGCGCAAGGCGTAGAGGTCCATCGCGATGAAGAGGGGCGCCAGCAATCCGCCCGCGGTGACGGGATCCATGACCACCGAGAGCAGCGGAATGCCGACGATGGCAAAGCCGCCGCCGAAGGCGCCCCTCATGAAGCTGATCAGGAATACGCCGGCAAAGGCGACGAGGATGGTGGCAGCGCTCAGGTCCATGGTAACGCCAGCATCGCCGACGGACATGAGCATTCCCGCCTGTGCAGGGCCGTCGTGGCGCAATCGGGGATCATGACGCTTTGGTCCCACCGGGGGGGATGGGCCGGCCATAGACCGCGGCCTCGATATCACCGCGTGCAAGGCCGATGTCGCGCAGCGCGAAATCATCATGGTCGCGAAGGTCAGCGAGGGCGGCGCGCCGGGCCAGGAAACGCACGATTGCATCGCGAAGTGCACCGAGTGCCCGATACCGGGTGGCGCGCTTCTTCACGAACTCGGGACGGACGACGGTCGAAAAGGAAACAGGCATTTCCAATCTCCAGTGATGAGGTCAGGCCAAGCGACGCCGTTGCTGCAAACCACGATGTGCCGGCCGACATGAATGGTAGAAATTTTCACAGAGCCCGGTACAATCCGGTTGATATAGGCAAAATGCTCTGATATTTTTCTCGGTGCAATTATAACATTGCTCTCGGTGCAATAATGTCGAAATCCGAATATCTGAAATTGGCCGACGAGATTGCTGCCGATATATCGGACGGCAGGCTCATGCCGGGCGATCGCCTGCCCCCGCAGCGCAATTTCGCCTATGAGCGCGGGATCGCCGCCTCGACGGCAAGCCGCGTCTACACGGAGCTGCTGCGTCGGGGCCTGGTGGTCGGCGAAACCGGGCGAGGCACCTTCATTTCGGGCAATGCCAGGCGCGGCGTGGCGGCACCGGGCGAGCCGAGCGGCATTCGTATCGATCTCGAGTTCAACTATCCGCTGCTACCCGATCAGACCGCCCTCATTGCCCGGAGCCTCGATGGCCTGGAACAGCCTGCCGCCCTCGACATGGCACTCAGACAGGCGACCAGTATCGGAACGCCGGCGCTGCGAACCCTTGCCTCCTCCTTCCTTTCGCGGGACGCTTGGTCGCCAACCCCGGAGCAACTCGTCTTTACCGGCAATGGCCGCCAGAGCCTGGCGGCCGCCCTTGCCGCCATCGTTCCGACCGGCGGGCGCTGCGGCGTCGAGGCCTTGACCTACCCTTTCATCAAGGGCGTTGCCGCGCGGCTCGGCATCACGCTGGTGCCCTTGGCGATGGACGAGGGCGGCCTGCGTCCCGACTCGGTGCAAAAGGCGCACCATGAAGCCCATCTTTCGGCGCTCTACGTCCAGCCGGCTGTCCAAAACCCGCTGAACATGACGATGAGCGCGGCGCGCCGGGCCGACCTTCTGCACGTCGCAGAAAAGCTCGACCTTCCGATCATCGAGGACAATGTCTACGGCTTCCTCGACGACGAGCCGCCGCTCGCAGCTCTCGCGCCGGCACGGTGCATCGTCATCGACTCCCTGTCCAAGAAGGTCGCGCCGGGCCTGTCCTTGGGCTTCATCGTGCCGCCGCAGCGTTTGCGTGAAACCATCATGGCTTCGGTGCGCTCGGGCGGATGGACCGCCTCCGGCTTTGCCTTTGCGGCGGCGCAGCGACTGATGGGCGATGGCACCGCTGCCGAACTCTCCAGGCTGAAACGCCTGGATGCCCGCGCGCGCCAGAAGCTGGCGGCCGAGCGCCTTTCGGGCTTCGAGATTCAAACCAACGAAAAGTGCTACCATCTATGGCTGACATTGCCGGCGCATTGGCGCTCGCAAACCTTCGTCGCGGTGGCGGCCAGGCGCGACATTGCCCTGTCTCCCTCCACGACCTTCGCCGTGACGCCAGGCCATGCGCCCAACGCCGTCCGGCTGGCGCTGGCCAGCCCATCGATGGATCAGCTCGATAGCGGCCTGGCCACGCTGGCCGCGATGCTGGTCATGCGGGAGGACGATTTCGACTCGACCGAATGAGCCTCAATCAGCCGAACAAGGGCGAAGCACCATGTTCCGCGGCCGAGACCTGCCGGCGAAACAGGCCGAAGAGTTCGCGGCCGACACCGAATTCGTTGCCGTCGAGATCCGGCTCGGCATTCTCCCGTTCGAGCGCTCCCGCCGTCAGCACGTCGATCGTGCCCGCAATCGCGTCGACGCGCACGAGGTCACCGTCCCTGAGCCTGGCAAGCGGTCCTCCGTCGAGCGCCTCGGGGCTGACATGGATCGCCGCGGGCACCTTGCCCGACGCCCCCGACATCCGCCCATCGGTGACCAGAGCGACCTTCAGCCCCTTGTCCTGCAGCACGGCAAGCAGGGGGGTCAGGCTGTGCAGTTCCGGCATGCCATTAGCCTTCGGCCCCTGGAAACGCACCACCACCACGGTATCCCCGGTGAACTCGCCGGCCCGGAAGGCCTGCTTGACCGCCTCCTGGTCGGCGAAGACGCGTGCCGGCGCCTCGACGACATGGCGCTCCGGCGCCACGGCCGAGACCTTCATCACGCCGGTGCCGAGATTGCCCTGGAGCCGCTTGAGGCCACCCGTCGGCTGGAAGGGCTCTCCGGCCGGCCGCAGCACCTTGGGATTGAGGGAGGCGCTCGTCCCCTCCGACCACACCAGGGCGCCGTCGATGAGCTTCGGCTCTCTGGTATAGCGGGCGAGCCCCTCGCCAGCCACGGTGCGCGTATCGGGATGCAGGAGCCCGGCTTCGAGCAGTTCGCCGATCATGAAGCCGAGGCCACCGGCAGCGTGGAAATGGTTCACATCGGCAAGCCCGTTCGGATAAACGCGCGCCATCAGCGGCGTCACCTCCGAAAGATCGGCGAAATCCTGCCAGTCGAGCACGATGCCGGCCGCCCGCGCCATGGCGATCATGTGGATGAGCAGGTTGGTGGAGCCGCCGGTGGCGTTGAGCCCGACAATGCCGTTGACGAAGGCGCGCTCGTCGAGCACGTCGCAAACCGGCGTATAGTCGTTGCCGAGCGCCGAGATCGCCAGGGCCCGCCTTGCGGCTTCCACGGTGAGTGCATCGCGCAGGGGCGTGTTGGGGTTGACGAAGCTCGAACCCGGCAGATGCAGGCCCATGAACTCCATCAGCATCTGGTTGGTGTTGGCGGTGCCGTAGAAAGTGCAGGTGCCCGGCCCGTGATAGGCCGCCATCTCCGCTTCCATCAGCTTGTCGCGCCCGCATTGGCCGGTGGCGAAGAGCTGGCGCACCTTGGATTTCTCGTCATTGGCAATGCCGCTCGCCATCGGCCCGGCCGGCACGAAGACCGCCGGCATATGGCCGAAAGCGGCCGCTGCAATGACGAGGCCAGGCACGATCTTGTCGCAGACCCCGAGATAGACGGTGGAATCGAAGGTGTTGTGGCTGAGCGCGATACCGGCCGCCATGGCAATGGCATCGCGCGAGAACAGCGACAATTCCATGCCGGCCTGGCCCTGGGTGACGCCATCGCACATCGCCGGCACGCCGCCAGCGACCTGCGCGGTGCCGCCGGCCGTGCGCGCCGCCGCGCGGATCAGGTCGGGGTAGCTTTCATAGGGCTGATGGGCCGAGAGCATGTCGTTATAGGCCGTGATGATGCCGAGATTGCCCGCGCCGCCCTTGACCAGGGCCGCCTTGTCATCCACCGGCATCGCGGCGTAGGCATGGGCCTGGTTGCCGCAGGACAGATGGGCTCGCACGGTGCCGGCGGCACGGGCGCGCGCCATGCGCTCGAGATAGGGGCGGCGAAGGGCCACGGACCGCGCCACGATCCGATCGGTAACCCGTGCGAGCGTTGGGTTCAGCGCCATGGTGACCTTTCTCGGGTTGGGAGACGATGCCGGCGTTGATACGGCGCATCGTCTCCGGAGGGCTTCGTCGATAAAGAGGCGAAGCAAGAAACACGCCAGCCGGAGGGACAAAACCCCCCGGCCCTCGTCTCTGTCAGGCCGCAACCAACTCCTCGGGCGGGGCCTTGGCGCCGGTCATGAAGGCGACCGCGTCGGACATCGTGTAGTCGCGCGGATTGATGACGCAGAGCCGTCGGCCGAGCCGGTGGATGTGGATACGGTCGGCCACCTCGAACACATGCGGCATGTTGTGCGAGATCAGCACGATCGGCAGCCCGCGCCGCTTGACGTCGAGGATAAGCTCCAGCACGCGGCGGCTTTCCTTGACGCCGAGAGCGGCAGTCGGCTCGTCCATGAAGACCACCTTCGATCCGAAGGCGGCTGCACGCGCCACCGCGACGCCCTGGCGCTGGCCGCCGGACAGGGTCTCGACGGCCTGGCCGATGTTCTGGATGGTCATCAGGCCGAGCTCGGTCAGCTTCTCGCGGGCCCGCTTTTCCATGGCCGGCCTGTCGAGCATCTTGAACCATTGGCCGAGGATGCCCGGCTTGCGGATCTCCCGCCCCAGGAACATGTTATCGGCGATGGACAGGGCCGGCGACAGGGCAAGGTTCTGGTACACGCACTCGATCCCCGCTTCGCGGGCATCGATGGGCGACTTGAAGTTGACGACCTTGCCGTCCAGCCTGATTTCCCCCTCATCGGGCGTGACTGCGCCCGACAAGGCCTTGATCAGCGAGGATTTGCCGGCGCCGTTGTCGCCGATCACAGCGAGGATCTCGCCGGGATAGAGGTCGAAGTCGCAATTGTTGAGAGCGGTGACCCGGCCATAGCGCTTGATCAGACCACGCCCTGAGAGAATGGGTTCCTGTGCCATTAGCCTGCAACCTTTCTGATCCACTGGTCGACGGTCACGGCGCCGATGATCAGCACGCCGATGAGCAGGTAGGTCCATTGCGGGTCGGTGCCCACCAGCCGGAGGCCAAGCTGGAACACGCCGACGATCAGGGCGCCGAAGATCATGCCCAGGATCGAGCCCCGGCCGCCGAACAGCGAGATGCCACCGATGACCACTGCGGTGATCGACTCGATATTGGCAAACTGGCCGGAGGTCGGGGAAACCGAGCCGAGACGGCCGATCAGCACCCAGCCCGCCAGGGCGCAGATGATGCCGGACAGGGTGTAGACCTGGAGCAGCATCTTGTTGGTGCCGACACCGGAAAGCTCGGCCGCATCGGGATCATCGCCCACGGCATAGACATGCCGGCCCCAGGCGGTGTGGTTGAGCACGTACCACAGCACCGCGACCAGCAGCACCATGGCGATCACGCCGGCGGTCAGGACCGCACCGCCGAAGCGGAAGCTCGCGCCGAAGAGCTGCAGCAACGGGGCCTGAGCCGCGATGTCCTGGCTGCGGATCGTCTCATTGGCCGAATAGAGGAAGTTGGCGGCCAGGATGATCTGCCAGCTGCCCAGCGTGACGATGAAGGGCGGCAGCTTCATGCGGGAGACGAGCAGCCCGTTGATGTAGCCGCACAGCGCACCGCAGGCGAAGCCGCTGAGAATTGAGAGCGGCGCCGGCAGGCCGTAGCGGAAGGTGAACTGCCCCATCACCACCGATGACAGCACCATGATCGCACCGACAGACAGGTCGATGCCGGCCGTCAGGATGACCAGGGTCTGGGCTGCGCCGACGATGCCGGTGATGGCCACCTGCTGCAGGATCAGCGTCAGCGAAAAGGCCGAAAAGAACTTGCTGCCCAGGAGGATGCCGAAGACGGCGGTGGACAGCACCAGCACGATCAGCGGCACCATGGCCGGGTTTCCGTGCAGGAAGTGCTGCGCCTTTTCCAGGGCGGATTTGTTGTGGACGTCGAAGCTGGCTACGCTGGTGTCGCTGCCCGAGAGGACTTTCTCGAAGTCCTGTGGACGGCCGACATTTGCCGAAGGATCGGTCATATCTTTGGTCTCCTCCCGTGGGGCGGTCGCCCCTCGTAAAAGGAGCGGCGCGGCGGCCGCTCCTCCCTAAGAACAAGATTGAACGCTGGCCGGGCTGGCCTCAGGTCAGCCCCAGCACAGATCCTTGCCTTTCTTGGTGTCGATGGACTCGACGCCGGAAGCCGGCTTGTCGGTGACGAGGGTGGCGCCGGTGTCGAAGAACGCCTTGCCTTCGGTGGGCTTGGGCTTCTCGCCGCCATCGGCGAACTTCTTGATGGCCTCGATGCCCATAGCGGCCATCTTGAGCGGATATTGCTGCGAGGTCGCGCCGATGACGCCCTCCGCGACGTTCTTCACGCCCGGGCAGCCGCCGTCGACCGAGACGAGCAGCACGTCCTTCTCGCGGCCGACGGCCTTGAGCGCTTCATAGGCGCCCGCGGCGGCCGGCTCGTTGATGGTGTAGACGACGTTGATCGTCGGGTCCTTCTGGAGGCAGTTCTCCATGGCAGCCCGGCCGCCCTCCTCATTGCCGTTGGTCACGTCGTGGCAGACGTTGCGGGCATCGCCCCAATCCTGGATCTTGGTCGGATTTTCGATCTTGGAGACGCCGAACCCGCTCATGAAGCCCTGGTCACGCAGGACGTCGACGGTCGGCTGGCTCGGATTGAGATCGAGATAGGCGATCTTGGCCTCCTTGGCCTTGTCGCCGAGCGTGGCCTTGGCCCACTGGCCGATCAGTTCGCCGGCCTTGAAATTGTCGGTGGCGAAGGTGGCGTCGGCCGCGTCGATCGGCTCCAGCGGCGTATCGAGCGCGATGACGAGGATGCCGGCAGCGCGGGCCTTCTTGACGGAGTCGACGATGGCCTTGGAGTCCGAAGGTACCAGCAGAATGCCCTTGGCCCCGTCGGCGATGCAGGATTCGATGGCCGAGACCTGGCTCTCATTGTCGCCGTCGATCTTGCCCGCATAGGCCTTGAGGTTGACGCCGAGCTCCTTGGCCTTGGCGCTGGCACCTTCCTTCATCTTGACGAAGAAGGGATTGGTGTCGGTCTTGGTGATCAGGCAGGCGCCGACATCGGCCGCAAAACCCGGGGTTGCAAAAACACCGAGAGACAGGACGCTGGCGCACAGCAGCGCCGACTTCAGGACCGGTTTCTTCATCATATTCCTCCCTTTTGGAACGCGTGGCCGGCTAGCCGGGCCTCGCTTTCGGGGCGCCCCTCATTGCCGTGTCGGCGCCTGGACATGAAAAAACACCATCCCCGCCTACCCTGTCAATAAATAAATAAGTCTTATTTAGTTATTTATTGACGCCCTTGCACGAAGCACTCATTGTGGGCGAAAGAAACAATGTTGCCCAATGCAGCCTCCCTCGTTCGAGTCACAAGCTCAAGCGGGTGAAAGCTGTAAAATTTCAGACACTTGCAGAATTTTCTTGCCATTGCCTGTTCACAGCCAATCGAGACATTCTGCCGACGGGGAGGAAACGGGATGGAGGCTGGCACCCAGAAGGCCGGTTCGTCCGAACTGGCCGAGAGCCGATTTCATCGCGGCACCAATCAGAGCGGCATGCGCGACCACAATGAGCGTATCGTCCTCTCGCTCGTCCGGGAGCATGGCGCCCTGGCCAAATCCGACATCGCCCGCATGACCAGCCTGTCGCTGCAGACCGTTTCGGTGATCATGCGCGAGCTGGAGGAAGCGGGTTTGCTGACGCGCCAGGAGCCGGTGCGCGGGCGCATCGGCCAGCCCTCGATCCCGATGGCGCTCAATCCGGAAGGCGCCTATTTCCTCGGCCTGAAGATCGGGCGGCGCAGCGCCGATCTGGTGCTGATCGATTTCCTGGGCAATGTGCGTGCCATGCTGCACAAATCCTACCGCTACCCTGCCCCGGGCGAAGCGATCCGCTTCGCGCTCGACGGCATCGCATCCGTCAGGGCCACGCTCAGCCCGGCAGCGAACCGACGTATTGCGGGGCTCGGCATCGCCATGCCCTTCGAATTGTGGAACTGGGCCGATGCGGCGGGCGCCCCACCCGATGTCCTCGACGAATGGCGCCATCGCAGCATCCAGGCCGACCTCCAGTCGAATTGCGATTTTCCGGTCTATCTGGAGAACGATGCCACTGCCGCCTGTGGCGCGGAACTCGTTTTCGGCCAGTTTTCGGGCGTGCGCGACTTCGTCTATTTCTATATCGGTGCCTTTGCCGGCGGCGGCATCGTGCTGAATGGCCGCCTGTTCGGCGGGCAGACCGGCAATGCCGGCGCGCTCGGCTCCATGCCGGTCCCCGGCCCCGACGGCAGGCCGACACAGCTCATCGACGTCGCCTCCATCGCCATGCTGGAGAAGGCCCTGAAGGCACGCGGCATCCATGCCGCGCATCTTTGGACCTCGCCCGAGGCGTGGGGCGACCTGGGTGAGGACGTCGAGATCTGGATCAACCAGGCGGCCGACGCCCTGGCTTATGCCATCGTCTCTTCCTGCGCCGTGATCGATTTCGAAGCAGCCGTCATCGACGGCTGGATGCCGACCGATGTCCGGGCGCGCCTGGTCGGCGCCGTACGCGAGGCACTCGGCAGGATCGACGTGGAAGGGCTGAGAACGCCCCATGTGCGCGAGGGAACGGTGGGCATCCATGCCCGCGCGCTCGGCGGCGCCAGCCTGCCGCTATCGGCCCGCTTCCTCCTGCTTGCCGATAGTTCCAAAGAGAGCAACACGGTCAAGAGCGGCGACCTGCACAGCCGATAAGCCAGCGCAAATGGTGGCATGAGGCACCTCACTGTCACAGCGCCGATGCTCGATCATAAATTTAAGATCATTAAACAAGTAATTAATATTGCTTATTTTTAAAAATATCCAATGCACATTTCTGCGCAATATATCCGGTCTCAGCTGCGCTCTCGAACGCCATCGACGCAGGATGGCGAAGGGCCGACCTCGCGCTCCCACCGCCCGTCTGGCGCCAGCCAGAACGCAACGGCATGACGGTAGACGTTCCTGGGCGGCGAAGATAAGTTTCTTGTCTGACGCTAGAAATGGCGCCACTATCTACGTCCCATTAAAAATAATCATAATTTTCTAAAAGTGTACCGCATAGAAAAATAAGGTCATTGATATGGTTCGCGGCCTGGCAATCGTTTTGAGTTCCGTTTCTTTGGTCGCCTGGGGTTCAGCTGCTCTTGCGGAAATCTCATCAGGCGTACGGCAACAGAGCCACAATATCCAAGGCTTGCAGCAACCTGCCACGATGATCGTCGATCATTGGGGCATCGCGCATCTCTATACCGCCAGCCGGCGCGATGCGTTCTTCATGCAGGGTTACAATGCCGCGCGCGACCGCCTGTGGCAGATCGACCTGTGGCGCAAGCGCGGCCTTGGCCTTCTAGCCCGGGATTTCGGTCCTGCCTATGTCGAACAGGACCGTGCGGCACGCCTGTTCCTCTATCGCGGCGACATGGACAGGGAATGGCAGTCCTATGGCCCCAACGCGAAGGACTATGCGAACGCCTTCATCGCCGGCGTCAATGCCTATGTCCAGGAAACCCGGGACGGCACGCAGCCCCTGCCCGAGGAGTTCAGGATCGCCGGATCGCGTCCTGACCTGTGGCATGTCGACGATATCGTGCGCATCCGCAGCCATGGCCTGACGCGCAATGTCGAACTCGAAGTGCAGCGTGCGCAAATTGCCTGCGCAGCCGGGCTCGAGGCCGACAAGCTCCAGGCCCAGCTCGAGCCCGAATGGACGACGAAGCTGCCCGACGGCCTCGACCCCTGTTCCATTCCACGGGACGTGCTGAAAGACTACACGCTTGCGACCGACCCGGTGAAGTTCGGGGCGGGCAAGAAGGCGGCACAGGCCTATGACCCCGGGGTCCTGCTGGCGCAGGCACAGGCCAAGGTCGATACGATCGGCTCCAACAATTGGGTCGTCTCCGGCAAGCGCACGGCCACCAGGCGCCCGATCCTGGCCAATGATCCGCATCGCGACCACAGCGTGCCGTCCCTTCGCTATATCGTTCATCTCATTGCACCGGGCATGAACGTGATCGGCGCCGGCGAACCGGCACTTCCCGGCATCTCGATCGGCCATAATGGCCGCATCGCCTTCGGCTTGACGATCTTCGGCATGGATCAGGAAGACCTCTATGTCGAGGCGCTCAATCCGAGCAATCCAGATCAGGTCAAGTTCGACGGGAACTGGGAGCCGGTCCGGATCATGCGCGAAAAGGTCGAGGTCAAGGGCGGCTCCCCGCAGGATATCGAGATGCGCTTCACCCGGCACGGACCGGTGCTTGCCAGCGATGCCAAGCGAAACCTCGCCTTCACCATTCGCTCCGTCTGGTTCGAGCCGGGAACCTCGGCCTATTTCGGCTCGTCCGACTACATGACGGCGAAAAACTGGCCGCAATTCCAAGCCGCCATGAAGCGCTGGGGCGCCCCTTCGGAAAACCAGATCTATGCCGACACCAAGGGTAATATCGGCTGGCAGCCGGGCGGAATGGCGCCGCGCCGCCTGAGCTATGACGGGCTGCTGCCGGTACCGGGCGACGGGCGCTATGAATGGCAGGGCTTTTTGCGCCTGGACGAATTGCCGAGTGTCTTCAACCCCAAGACCGGCTATTTCGCCACCGCCAACCAGATGAACCTGCCACAGGGCTATCCCATCGAGCAGCGCCGCATCGGTTTCGATTCCTGGGCCAATCCCGCCCGCTGGGACCGCATCGTCGAAGTGCTGCAGGACAAGAAGAAATTCAGCCTCGCCGACGCGATGGATCTGCAGAATGACGACACCAGCATGCTGGGCCGCCGCCTGATCGCGCTCCTCAAGCCGCTGCAGTCGGATGACCCCCAAATCGCCAAAGGACTGCAGCTCCTGCGCGATTGGAATGCGAGCGACGACCGCGACAGCGCCGCCGCCGCTCTGTTCGAGGTATGGATCAGCAAGCATATCGGCCCGGCCTTGGTAAATGCCAGCGTGCCGCAAGCCGCTCGTGCCCTCATTCCCAAGCCGAGCGTCGGCGCGATGTTCGAGCTTCTGGAAAAGCCGGACGCCTCCCTCGGTCCCGATCCAGCCAAGGCGCGCGACAAACTGCTGCTGCAGAGCATCGGCACGGCGGTCGCGGAGGTTTCCAAGCTTCTCGGCGAGGATGCCGGCCAATGGCGCTGGGGCAGGCTGCACCATGCCCAATTCGATCACGCGCTGATGCCTCTGGCCGATCCCTCGACCCAAGCGCAGATGCGCGTCGGCCCGCTCGAGCTCGGCGGCGCCAGCAATGTGCCCCATGCCGCCAGCTATCGCAGCTCGGACTTTCGCCTGACCTCCGGCGCCTCCTTCCGCATGGTACTGGATGTCGGCAATTGGGACGCCAGCCGCGCCATCAATACACCGGGGCAATCGGGCAATCCCTTCAGCCCGCATTACCGCGATCTCGCACCGCTATGGGCCAACGGGCAATATGTGCCCCTGCTCTATTCCAAGCCGGCGGTCGAGAATGCAGCGAGCGAAATCGTGACCTATACGCCCGTGAAATAGTGACAGCGGCAGGAGCCGCGAACCCATTTCGGCGCCACCAAGTGGCACCGAAAGGCAGCAGTTCGCCTAATTATTAGGCATGCTTAAATTATTGCCCTCCCATCGAAGCACTTCAGCACCTTGTCCCGGCCGCCTGCCAGCAGGCTCTGCGCTGTCAAGGACTGCCCCGCCCCAATTGGCACGCCGTTTGCAGGAGCCCTGCGGGATCCAACAAGAAGCAAGGGGAAGGCGTCATGTCGAAGCTCGGAAGACTCGGTCATTGCCTGTCGGGCAGCATCATCGCGATGTTGATCACCTGCGGCGCGGCCAGTGCCGAAGAAAACACCATCAAGATCGGCATCCTGCATTCGCTGTCCGGCACCATGGCGATTTCCGAGACGACGCTCAAGGACGCCATGCTGATGCTGATCGACGAGCAGAACAAGAAAGGCGGCGTGCTCGGGCGCAAGCTGGAGGCCGTGGTGGTCGATCCCGCCTCGAACTGGCCGCTTTTCGCCGAGAAGGCCCGCGACCTCCTCGGCAAGGACAAGGTGGCGGCGGTGTTCGGCTGCTGGACCTCGGTCAGCCGCAAATCCGTGCTGCCGGTCTTCAAGGAACTCGACGGCCTCCTGTTCTACCCGGTGCAATATGAGGGCCAGGAGAGCGAGCGCAACGTCTTCTACACCGGCGCGGCGCCGAACCAGCAGGCAATCCCGGCCGTCGACTATCTGATGAGCCAGGAAGGCGTGAAGCGCTGGGTGCTGGCGGGGACCGACTATGTCTACCCCCAGACCACCAACAAGATCCTGCAGGCCTATCTGCAGTCCAAGGGCGTGGCCAAGGACGACATCATGGTCAACTACACGCCGTTCGGCCAGTCCGACTGGCAGACCATCGTCTCCGACATCAAGAAATTCGGCTCCGCCGGCAAGAAGACCGCCGTCATCTCCACCATCAACGGCGATGCCAACGTGCCCTTCTACAAGGAACTCGCCAACCAGGGCATCAAGGCCGAGGACATTCCCGTCGTCGCCTTTTCGGTGGGCGAGGAGGAACTGGCCGGCCTCGATACCGGGCCGCTGGTCGGCCACCTCACGGCCTGGAACTATTTCCAGTCGGTCGATACCCCGGCCAATGCGCAGTTCATCAAGACCTGGCGCGCCTTCACCAAGAACGACAAGCGCGTCACCAACGACCCGATGGAAGCCCATTACATCGGCTTCAACATGTGGGTGAAGGCGGTGGAGAAAGCCGGCACCACCGATCCCGACGCGGTGATCGACGCCATCGTCGGCGTATCCGTGCCCAACCTTTCGGGCAGCTATTCGACCATGATGCCCAATCATCACATCACCAAACCGGTCCTGATCGGCGAAATCCAGGCCGACGGCCAGATGCAGACCGTCTGGCAGAGTTCGGGACTGGTGGTGGGCGATGAATGGTCCGACTACCTGCCGGACTCCAAGGATCTGATCGCCGATTGGCGCAAGCCGCTGTCCTGCGGCAATTTCAACGTCGCAACCGGCAAATGCGGCGGCCAGGGCACGAACTAACGCCAAGAAGCACTATCAATGCCCCTTGGTCCCTTCTGGTGATTTTCGTCAAATCTCTGATTTGGCATCGAAAATCACCAGCTGTTCAAGCCGAGAATGCCTCAGCATTTTCGAAGCTTGGTTTAAGGCTCCAATATGCTGTCCTGTGAACCTTCCCGTCTCCGGTTGCGCTCCGCCATGCACGGGTCTCGTCTCCTCGTCCTGGCCTTGTGGGCCTGCCTCCTCATGCCCGGACTTGGTCACGCCGATGAGGCCGGCATCAGGGCCGGCCTTGCCAAGTTGGCCACTGCTGGAAATTTCCAGCAGGTCGAGGCGGTGGTGCGTGAACTGGCCGGAAGCGGCGATGCACTGGCGGCCCGCCCCCTCGCGGCGCTGGCAGACGGCAATCTCTACTGGCGCCAATCCGACAAGGCGGTCCTGATCGCTTCGGGCAGCGGCGATCCGCTCGCGATCACCGATCCGCTCACCGGCGCCGGCGCGGGGACGGCGGGCAAGGGGGAACTCGTCAGGATCAAGGTCAACAATGCCATCAGGCGGGCGATAAGGGAGGCGAGCGGCTCGCTCACGCTCGCCTCCCCCGACAAGGCAGCCCGCCTCGCGGCTGCCGACGCGTTGACCGAAACCCCCGATCCGGGCGCTCTCCCGGCTCTCGACAGCGCCATCGCCAGGGAGGCTGATACCACTGTCAAGGCCCGCCTCGAGACGGCACGTGCCGCCGCGACATTGTTCTCCGACAGGCCCCAGGCCGACAAGAGTGCCGCCGTCGGTCTCATCGCTTCCCTCGGCAACCGCGAGGCAGCCGCGCTGCTCGGCCGTTTCGAGGCCGGCGCCGACGGAGCGTTGAAAGAGGAAGCCGCCGCGGGTATCCGCACCATCGATGCGCGCCTGAAGCTGTGGGATCTGGCGCAGAACGTCTGGTACGGCATCTCGCTGGCCTCGGTGCTGCTGCTCGCCGCCATCGGCCTTGCCATCACCTTCGGCGTGCTCGGCGTCATCAACATGGCGCATGGCGAGATGGTGATGATCGGCGCCTACACCACCTTCGTCGTGCAGGAGGCCGTACGCGCCTACGCGCCCGGCTTGATCGACTGGTCGCTGCTGATCGCCCTGCCCTTGGCCTTCCTGGTCGCGGGCGCCGTCGGTGTCGTCATCGAGCGCGGCATCATCCGCTTTCTCTACGACCGCCCGCTGGAAACCCTGCTGGCGACCTGGGGCGTCTCGCTGATCCTGCAGCAGGGCATCCGCGTGATCTTCGGACCGACCAACCGCGAGGTCGCCAATCCCGGCTGGATGTCCGGCAGCATCAGCGTCGGCGAACTGACAATCACCGCCAACCGGCTGTGGATCTTCGCCTTCTCGATCGCGGTGTTCATCGCCCTGCGCCTCATCCTCAATCGCACCCGTTGGGGCTTGCAGATGCGCGCCGTGACCCAGAACCGGCGCATGGCGTCCTCGATGGGTATCCGCACGCCCAGGGTCGACGCGCTGACCTTCGGCCTCGGCTCCGGCATTGCCGGCATCGCCGGCGTCGCTCTCAGCCAGATCGGCAATGTCTCGCCCAATCTGGGGCAGGGCTACATCATCGATTCCTTCATGGTCGTGGTGTTCGGCGGTGTCGGCAATCTGTGGGGCACGCTCCTGGGCGCGCTGACGCTCGGCATCGCCAACAAGTTCCTCGAACCCTATGCCGGCGCGGTCCTGGGCAAGATCATCGTGCTCGTCTTCATCATCCTCTTCATCCAGAAGCGCCCGCGCGGCCTGTTCGCGCCCCGGGGGCGGGCGGTGGAAGCATGATCCTCGCAACCCTGCTCAAGAACGGCCTCGACCGCCGCTTGTCCATCCTCGTCGCGCTTCTCGTGGCGGCGGCCGTGCTGGTGCCGGTGCTTCACCTGGCGGTACCGGCAGACAGCGCCTTGCATGTGCCCGCCTATCTCGTGGCGTTGCTCGGCAAATATCTCACCTATGCCCTGCTCGCCCTCTCGCTCGATCTCGTCTGGGGCTATTGCGGGCTTCTCTCGCTCGGCCATGGCGCCTTCTTCGCGCTGGGCGGCTATGCCATGGGCATGTATCTGATGCGTGGGATCGGCGATCGCGGCGTCTATGGCAATCCCGTGCTGCCCGACTTCATGGTATTCCTGAACTGGCAGGAACTGCCCTGGTTCTGGTACGGCTTCGACAGGTTCTGGTTCGCCGCGCTGATGGTGATGGCCGTACCGGGCCTGCTCGCCTTCACCTTCGGCTGGTTCGCCTTTCGCAGCCGCGTCAACGGCGTCTACCTCTCGATCATCACCCAGGCGATGACCTATGCGCTCATGCTCGCCTTCTTCCGCAACGACATGGGGTTCGGCGGCAATAACGGCCTGACCGATTTCAAGGATCTGCTCGGCTTTTCCCTGCAGGCGCCGGGCACGCGCGCGGCCCTGTTCGCCGCCAGCGCCCTGATGCTGGCGCTGTTCGTCACGCTTACCGCCATGATCACCGCCTCCAAGCTCGGCAAGCTCATGGTCGCCGTGCGCGATGCCGAATATCGCTCCCGCTTTCTCGGCTGGCGGCCGGAAAACATCAAGCTGTTCGCCTTCACCTTCTCGGCGGTGATGGCCGGCATCGCGGGTGCGCTCTATGTTCCGCAGGTGGGCATCATCAATCCCGGCGAGTTCTCGCCGGCCAACTCCATCGAGGTGGTGATCTGGACCGCCATCGGCGGCCGCGGCACCCTGATCGGGCCGGTGATCGGCGCCGTCGGCGTCAACTGGGCCAAGAGCTGGTTCACGGCCGCCTTGCCCGATCTATGGCTGTTCGCACTCGGTGCCCTCTTCGTCATCATGCCGCTCCTGCTGCCACGGGGCCTGGTCGGCGCCTTCGAGCAATGGCGCCGGTCCAAATCCCCTCGCAAGGCCTCTGCGAGCAAGGCGCTCGTGCCCGCCCAAAGCGACGCCGCGGAGGAAGCGGCCTCATGACCCAGCAACCGCACAGCATTCTCTATCTCGACGGCGTCAGCGTCAGCTTCGACGGCTTCAAAGCCATCAACAATCTCTCGCTCATCCTGGAGCCCGGCGAGATGCGCGCCATCATCGGCCCGAACGGGGCCGGCAAGACCACGATGATGGACATCATCACCGGCAAGACCCGGCCCGATACCGGCGAGGTCTTCTTCGATGGCGAACATGATTTGACCAAGCTCGATGAAACCGACATCGCCAATCTCGGCATCGGCCGCAAGTTCCAGAAGCCGACCGTATTCGAAACGCATACGGTCGAGGACAATATCGCCCTCTCCCTCAAGGGTAGGCGCGGCATCTTCGCCGCCCTGTTCGACCAACGCTCGCGCTCCGAAAGCGAGCGCATCGATGAGATTCTCGCCACCGTCCGTCTCGAACAGCGGCGGGACGACAAGGCAGCCGGGCTGTCGCACGGCCAGAAGCAATGGCTGGAGATCGGCATGCTGCTGGCCCAGAACCCCAAGCTCCTGCTCGTCGACGAGCCGGTGGCCGGCATGACCGATGCCGAAACGGCGCAGACCGGCGATCTCCTCAGGCAGATCGCCCGTTCGCATTCGGTCGTCGTCGTCGAGCACGACATGCATTTCGTGCGTGAGCTCGGGGTGAAGGTGACCTGCCTGCATGAGGGCAGCGTGCTGTCGGAGGGGCGGTTCGACCATGTCTCGGCGGATCCGCGGGTCGTCGAAGTCTATCTGGGGCGATAGAGCAGATGATGTTGTCCGTCAGTGATCTCACCCTGCATTACGGCGCCGCCCAGGCATTGCGCGGCGTTTCCCTGCAGGCCGAAGCCGGCAAGGTCACCTGCATCCTCGGCCGCAATGGAGTCGGCAAGACCAGCCTGATGCGCACCATCGCCGGACAGCACCGGCCGAGCGCCGGCTCCGTCAGCTTCGAGGGCAAGCCACTCGGCCGCAGCCCTGCCCATGACAGGGCCAGGCTCGGCATCGCCCTCGTGCCCCAGGGCCGGGAGATCTTTCCCCTGCTGACGGTAAAGGAAAACCTGCAGACCGGGTTTGCGCCGCTCAAGCGCGCCGAGCGCAGCCTTCCGAGCCATATATTCGAGCTGTTCCCCGTGCTCGCCCAGATGCTGCAGCGCCGCGGCGGCGACCTTTCGGGCGGCCAGCAGCAACAGCTTGCCATCGGCCGGGCGCTGGTGACCCGACCCAAGCTCCTGCTGCTCGACGAGCCGACGGAGGGCATCCAGCCTTCCGTGATCAAGGATATCGGCCGGGCCATCGCGTTCCTGCGTGATCAGATGGGCATGACCATCCTCCTGGTCGAGCAATATCTCGACTTCGCGCGCGAACTGGCCGATCGTGTCGTCATCATGGATCGCGGCGAGATCGTCTTTTCCGGCGAGGCCGCCGACCTGGACAAGCCCGATGTACGCCGACATCTCCTGCTTTGACGTCAGGAAGGCCCCGCTCCGCCTCGAACGGGCCGAGGGCGTCGCCCGCCTGGCCTTTCGCCAGCGTGACGGGGCCACCAGACTAGCGACCCTGTATCAGGAAGGATGCGCCAAGATACGGTTGCCGCGACCACCGCCTGGAGCTCAGCCGGAAGCTATCCTCATCAACACGGCGGGCGGTCTGACTGGTGGCGACAGGCTCGCCTTCGAGGTCGTGGCGGGGGCGGCAAGTTCGGCCACCATCACCACCCAGGCCTGCGAACGCATCTACCGCTCGACGGGCGAGGACGCGGTTGTCGTCAACCGGCTGACCGCCGAGGCCGGCTCTCGCCTCGCCTGGCTGCCGCAGGAGACCATCCTGTTCGACGGTGGCCGCCTCGTCCGGCGTCTCGAGGTCGACCTGGCCGAGGGCGCCCAACTGCTTGCCGTCGAAGCCGTGCTGTTCGGCCGCGCGGCCATGGGCGAAGTGTTGCGCAGCGGCGCCTTGAGGGATCGTTGGCGGGTACGCAGCAACGGAAAACTGATCTTCGCCGATGATTTCCGCATAGACGGCGATATCGCCAAACGCCTTGCTGCCCCCGCGACGTTGGGCGGACACCGCGCCATGGCGACAATGCTTGCCGTTTGCCCGGAGCCGGAGGAACGGATCGAGACGGTACGCGACATCATCGGCAGCCATGGCGGCGCCAGCGCCTGGGACGGCAAGCTGGTGGTGCGCCTCCTCGCCGAAGACAGCCTGTCGCTCAGGCATCGCCTCGAGCCTCTCCTGTCCTTTCTGCTCGTCGACCGTCCCCTGCCGAAAGTATGGCAGCTCTAACCACCGGAACCCGCATGAACCTCACGCCCCGCGAAAAAGACAAGCTCCTGATAGCCATGGCGGCCATGGTGGCGCGCCGGCGCCTCGAACGCGGCGTCAAGCTCAACCACCCAGAGGCGATCGCCCTCATCAGCGATTTCGTGGTCGAAGGTGCGCGAGACGGGCGCTCGGTCGCCGATCTCATGGAGGCCGGCGCGCATGTGCTGACGCGTGAGCAGGTGATGCCCGGCATCGCCGAGATGATCCACGACGTGCAGGTGGAAGCGACCTTTCCGGACGGAACCAAGCTGGTCACCGTGCATGAGCCCATCCGATAGACCGCCGGAGAACCAGAGAATAGGTGAACCGAACGAACTCAATCTTTGTCATTGCCGGGCTTGACCCGGCAATCCAGCCCCCCCTGTCGGGCAATGCAGACCCCAATCCCTGGATGCCCGGGTCAAGCCCGGGCATGACAAGGGCAATTTTTCAGAGGCCAGAATGAAGAAATATCTGTTCGCACTCGCCGCCATGCTCACCGCCACGCCGGCCATGGCTCATATCAACCCGGCCGAGCATGCCTCCTTCTCCACGGGCTTCCTGCACCCTCTTTCGGGCGCGGACCATATATTGGCGATGGTCGCCGTCGGCCTGTGGGCCGCCCAGCTCGGGGGACGTGCGCTGTGGGCGGTTCCCGCGACCTTCGTCATCGTCATGACGGCAGGCTTCGGCGCCTCCCTCACCGGCATGCCCCTGCCCTTCATCGAGCCGGCGATCGCAGCCTCCGTCGTGGTGCTCGGCTTGCTGGCCCTGATGGCATTCAAGGTGCCGACGCCGATCGGCATGGTCGTCGTCGGGTTTTTCGCCCTGTTCCATGGTTTCGCCCATGGCAGCGAACTGGGCAATGCCAGCGCCACCCCCTTCCTGGTCGGCTTTGCCCTGGCGACGGCCCTGCTGCACGCGGCCGGTGTCCTGCTCGGGCCGGGGATCGCTCGCCTCGCGGGCGACAAGGCCGGTCGGCTGGTCACGCGCTTCGCCGGGGGGCTGACCGCCCTCGCCGGGTTGGCCCTGATCGTGGGAGGCTAAACCATGATCCCGGGCGAAGTCCTGCCGATGGCTGGAGACATCGTGCTGAACGCCGGCGCGGAGGCGAGCGTTCTCGTCGTCGCCAATTCCGGCGATCGGCCGATCCAGGTCGGCTCCCATTATCATTTCTTCGAGGTCAACGCGGCGCTCCTGTTCGACCGGGAGGCGGCGCGTGGCATGCGGCTCGACATTCCCGCCGGCACGGCCGTCCGCTTCGAGCCGGGGCAGCAGCGGCAGGTGCGGCTGATTCCGATCGGCGGCAAGCGCGTCATCTTCGGCTTTCAGAGCAAGATCATGGGAGCACTGTGATGCCCGCTACTCTTTCCCGCGCCGCCTACGCCCAAATGTATGGACCGACCGTCGGCGATCGCGTCAGGCTTGCCGATACCGAGCTGTTCATCGAGGTCGAAAAGGACTTCACCATTCCCGGCGAGGAGGTGAAGTTCGGCGGCGGCAAGGTGATCCGCGACGGCATGGGCCAGAGCCAGGCGAGCCGTGCCGCCGGCGCGGTCGATACGGTCATCACCAATGCGCTGATCATCGATCACTGGGGCATCGTCAAGGCCGATGTCGGCCTGAAGGATGGCCTGATCGTAGCGATCGGCAAGGCCGGCAATCCCGACATCCAGCCGGGCGTCACCATCGTCATCGGTCCCGGCACGGAAATCATTGCCGGCGAGGGCAAGATCCTCACCGCCGGCGGCGTCGACGCCCATATCCATTTCATCTGTCCGCAGCAGATCGAGGAAGCCCTGATGTCGGGCGTCACCACCATGCTGGGCGGAGGCACGGGCCCCGCCCACGGCACGCTCGCCACCACCTGCACGCCAGGGCCCTGGCACCTGGCCCGCATGATCCGTTCCTTCGACGCCTTCCCTATCAATCTGGGGCTGTCGGGCAAGGGCAATACCTCCCGGCCCGAGGCCCTGGTCGAGATGATCGAGGGCGGAGCCTGCTCGCTCAAGCTGCATGAGGACTGGGGTACGACGCCGGCAGCCATCGACAATTGCCTCAGGGTGGCCGACGACTACGACGTCCAGGTGATGATCCATACCGACACCCTCAACGAGAGCGGCTTCGTCGAGGACACGGTCGCCGCCTTCAAGGGGCGGACCATCCATGCCTTTCATACCGAAGGCGCCGGCGGCGGCCATGCGCCCGACATCATCAAGGTCTGCGGCCTGCCCAACGTGCTGCCGTCCTCGACCAACCCGACCCGGCCCTATACGAAGAACACCATCGCCGAGCATCTCGACATGCTGATGGTCTGTCATCATCTATCACCGGCGATCGCCGAGGACATCGCCTTCGCCGAAAGCCGCATCCGCAAGGAAACCATCGCGGCTGAGGACATCCTCCACGATATCGGCGCCTTCTCGATCATCTCGTCCGACAGCCAAGCCATGGGCCGCGTCGGCGAGGTCCTGATCCGCACCTGGCAGACCGCCCACAAGATGAAGCTGCAGCGCGGGCGCCTGCCCGGCGAGAGCGGCGACAACGACAATCTCAGGGTGCGCCGCTATATCGCCAAATACACCGTCAACCCCGCCATCGCGCAGGGCCTGTCGGCCCATGTCGGCTCGATCGAAATCGGCAAGCGCGCCGATCTCGTCCTGTGGAACCCGGCCTTCTTCGCGGTCAAGCCGGAGATGGTGCTGGTGGGCGGCACGATCGCCGCCGCTCCGATGGGCGACCCCAACGCTTCGATTCCGACGCCGCAGCCGATGCATTACCGCCCGATGTTCGGCGGTTTCGGCGGTGCTCCGGCAGCCTCTTCCCTCACATTCGTCAGCAAAGCGGCCCTCGCCAGCGGCCTGAAGGAGCGGCTCGGCGTCGCCAAACCGATGGTGGCGGTCGAGAACACGCGAGGCGGCCTTTCCAAGCGCTCCATGGTGCTGAACGATGCCTTGCCACAGATGGAGGTCGATCCCGAAACCTATGAAGTCCGCGCCGACGGCGAACTCCTGACCTGTCCACCGGCAACCGAACTGCCGATGGCCCAACGCTATTTCCTGTTCTGATTTCCGATCATGCTGCACGCCACCTCCCATTGCCATCATGACAGCCGACTTCCCGTCGGCACGATCACGCTCGATCACAGGGGCCGTCATCTGCGCCGCAAGCGCCTCATCACCGATCAGGGCGATATCGTCATGATCGACCTGCCCGAAGCCGTGCTGCTCGCCGATGGCGATGCCCTCGTGCTCAAAGACGGCCGCACCCTCACCATCCTCGCAGCGCCCGAGGAACTCTACGCGGTCCGGCCCGGCCGGCAATGCCCGCTCGCCCATCTGGCCTGGCACCTCGGCAATCGCCATCTCGCCGCCGAAATCGGCACCGAAATCATCCTGATCGAACGGGATCCCGTAATCCGGACGATGCTGCAGGGTCTCGGGGCCGAAATCCAGGAGGTGGTCTCCGGCTTCCAGCCCGTGCACGGCGCCTATCATGGCCATGCCCACGGCCACCATCACGATCACGGGCATGGCCATGACTGACGATACGGCGCGTCTGGTGCGGTTGCTCAGCTGGCTATCGCCGGCCTTTCCGGTCGGCGCCTTCGCCTATAGCCACGGCCTGGAACGGGCCGTTCACGATGGCCTGATCGAGGATCGAGCCACGCTGGTCGACTGGCTCGGCGAGATCGTCCGGTCGGGTTCCGGCTGGAACGATGCCGTTCTGCTGGGCGAGGCCTGGCGCCTTGCCTCTCGGGGAGAGAGCTGCGCCACCGTCGCGGAGCTTGCCGAGGCCATGGCCGGCACGCGCGAACGCCACCGCGAGACCATGCTGCAGGGCGAGGCCTTCGGGCAGGCCGTCTCCCACTGGACCGGCGAGGCGATCGAGCCTGCGCCCTATGCCGTCGCCGTCGGCCAGGCCGCCGCGCAGCACGGCATCGGGCTCGAACAGGCGCTGGCCGGCTTCCTGCACGCCTTCACCGCCAATCTGGTCCAGGCCGCCATCCGGCTGGTCCCGCTCGGCCAGCGCGACGGCGTCCAGGCGCTCGCCGCGCTCGAACCGATCATGCTGGCCACGGCAAGGCGCGCCTGCCTCGCGACGCTCGATGACCTCGGCGCCTGCACCCTGATGTCCGACATCGTCTCGATGCAACACGAAACTCAATATTCGAGGATCTTCCGCTCATGAGCTCCAGCAATGGTCCTTTGCGCGTAGGCATCGGCGGCCCGGTCGGCGCCGGCAAGACCACCCTGACCGAAATGCTGTGCAAGGCGATGCGCGAAAGCTATTCGGTCGCCGTGGTCACCAACGACATCTTCACCAAGGAAGACGAGCTGATCCTCAACCGGGTGCAGGCACTTCCCCAGGACCGCATCATCGGTGTCGAGACCGGCGGCTGCCCCCATACCGCCATTCGCGAGGATGCCTCGATCAACCTGGCGGCGATCGCCGAAATGCGCCGGCGTTTTCCCGACCTCGACGTGGTCTTCATCGAATCCGGCGGCGACAATCTGGCGGCGACCTTCTCGCCGGACCTCGCCGATATCACGCTCTACGTCATCGACGTCGCGGCGGGCGAGAAGATCCCGCGCAAGGGTGGTCCCGGCATCACCCGCTCCGATCTCCTGATCATCAACAAGATGGATCTGGCTCCCCATGTCGGCGCCGACCTCGACATCATGCGTGCCGATACCGAGAAGCAGCGCGGTAAGCGACCCTTCGTCTTCACCGATATGCGCCGGCGCATCGGGCTCACCGATGTCGTCGCCTTCATCGAACAGCAAGGCGGCCTGACAGCATAGCGCTGCAGTCCTGATTTGACGGAGACCTTGGGTCTGCGTCATTGCGACTGTAGTCACAGAACCTTCGACTCAGCGCGTCGGCTGGGCCACAGGCATTGCGGCAGCGAGCGGCCCTTTCCACTCCCGGATGATGTCGATCAAGGGGGCGATGGCCGGATTGCCGGATTCAGCGGGAACCGAGAGAACGACCTTCAATGCCGGTGCAGCCGCGAGCGCCCTTGGCACGACCTCTACGATCGACTCGTCGCATATCGATGCCGGCACCAGGGCCACACCGAGCCGCGCCGCCACGAGGCGGACGATGGTGTGCTGCAACTGGGGTTCATAGCGAAACCGCGGAACGATGCCGGCCATCTCGAAATAGCCGGCGATGGCCTCGCGGAGCGTCGGCGCCACGGTTGCAGGCGCCGCGATCAAATCCTCTGCTGCCAGATCGTGTGGAGCAATGGTGTCCCGCCCGACCAAGGCATGCTCGCGGGGAACGATGAGGCACAGATGGTCCGTGATAACAGGTACTGTCCGCAATTGAGGAAATGGCCGGCCGGCAAAGGTGATGGCGGCATCGAGTTCGCCGCCGAGAAGCCTGTGCTCGATCTCGGCCGGCGTCGTCTCCAGGAGAACGATGCGAATGTCCGGCCTCAACCCGGCATAGCAACTGACGATCTGCGGCACGATGCGATGGGCGGCATGCATCATGAAGCCCAGGCGCAACTCGCCCTTCTGGCCTTCAGCGACCAGCCTCGCATCACGGCAGGCATCCTCGAATTGCGCGAGGACCGCGCGTGAGTCAGCCAGGAACCGCTCCCCAGCCTGGGTCAGGGTGACGTGGCGCGAGTTCCGCTCGACCAGTTGCACGCCGAGCTCGCGCTCCAGATTGGCGATCTGCCGGCTGAAGGGCGGCTGGGTCATGTGCAGTCGTGCAGCGGCTCGGCCGAAATGCAGGGTCTCGGCGAGAGCCACGAAATAGCGCATCTGGCGTGAATCCATCGATACCTCCAGTGCATTGATAATGGCAATGCATTGGATTGGATTATATCGATTGCCTCTTCTATGAAAGACGGCATCCCAATCGGCCTGCCATGCTTTCCAACCTTCTCATCGTCCTGCCCGTCTTTGCCCTGATCCTCGCCGGCTGGCTCGCGCGGCGCAGCAATGCGCTCGGCCCGCACGCCACGCGCGAGGTGAACAGGCTCGTGGTCTATCTGGCGCTCCCGGCGCTGCTGTTTGACATCATGGCCAACGCGGACCCAGCCCGGATCTGGCAGCCCGGCTTCATTCTGGCCTTTGCCCTGGGCTGCGCCCTCATCTTCGTCCTCGCCCTGACGATCCGCCTGCGGCAGGGCTGCCATCTCGCCGATGCGGCCATCGACGGCCTCAATGCGGGCTATGCCAATACCGGCTTCATGGGTTTCCCGCTGATCCTCGCAGTCGTCGGCCAATCCGGCATGGCACCGACGCTGGTCGCGACGATCGTGACCGTCTGCGTCCTGTTTGCCGTCGCCATCGTCCTGATCGAAGCCAGCCTGCAGTCCCAAGCCCGTCGACGGGATATCGCTCGCAAGACGCTGCTCGCCTTGATCCGCAATCCCCTGCTGGTCGCACCGGCCCTGGGGGCGGTGGTGATGGTTTCGGGCTGGCCTCTTCCCCAGACGCTGGACCGGTTTCTCAAATTGCTCGGCGGCGCCGCCTCGCCCTGCGCACTCATCGCGCTCGGCCTTTTCCTGGCGGAGAACACCGGCAGGGCGGCGGAGGCAGGACGCAAGGTCGAGGCCTTGCTGATCGGGTTGAAGCTGGTGGCCCACCCCGTCGCGACCTGGGTGATTGCCGCGCCCATCCTCGGCCTCACGCCGGACGCGGTCCACACAGCCGTCCTCCTCGCGGCCCTGCCGACCGGGACAGGCCCCTTCATGCTGGCCGAATTCTACGGACGCCAGGCCCTGGTCACCAGCCGTGTCGTCCTGGCCACGACGATCCTGTCCGTCGCGACGCTCTCCCTGTATCTCGCGGTTTCACGATAGGCAGGCTCTGCGCCCGGCACCGGATTCTCGACGTCATTCGGCGTTTCAACCGGATTTGCCGTCGCTCGGCGGCGGGCCGCGCGACAGCAGGCTTTCGCCGAGAAGTGCCCGCGAGAATTCATCGATGAGCGCGAGCTCTCGATGATGACGAAAACCATCGCTGTCCGCCACCGCCAGACAGATTTCGATCAGCCTGGCCTTTACGGCCGGTGCTGCCGCGTCCAGCTCGCCCAAACTTGTCTTCACCGCGTCGGTCGATGGCCTCATGCGCCGGATCCATTGGCGGGTGCGCTCGATCTCGCCCGCGTCCAGGTCGATGCCCTCCGCGGCACACACGGCCGCGACATGATCGAGCATGACCTTGACCTCCTCGCCCGACATTTGCAGGTCGGCCCTGCCGACCGCCACGGCGAGGACGAGGCCGCTTTCGCGCGCGACCCTGCGAATGACGGCCCAGCGCTCTCCCGCCTGTTCCTCCGTGGAAGGCCTGGCACGCGCCTGCGGCCAGGACAGGCCGAGCACCTGCCGATAGAACTCATCCAGCGGTTCCTGTAGCACGCCATCGGCGTCTGCGATCGACAGGATCCTGTCGAGACGGAAGGAGCGAAGGTCGCCTCGATCGTGGCTGTAGCCGAGAAGACGTGGAATGCCGTCGCGCCCCGGCTTGACCGACCAGAGCGTGACCGGCCGAAACCGTCGGCGGCCGGCCGCGTCCTGATATTCGATGACGAGGAGGAGACCGTTGACGCCCGCGCCACCCGAAGGCGGCCCTGCCTTATCGGGCGAGGATCCGGATGGTGGAGGAGGTCCCGTTCTCTGGGGCATTGGTGACCTCTCGACACATGGCGCCGGGTGACGGGAACCAGGCGGCTGCAACCCTGGACCGGAAAGGCTGCGGCCATCGGCCTCGACGATTGCGACTGGTCGATGTTTGAAGGGGCGACGCCTGAGCGTCAACAGGGCGGGCCATGGCTGCAACGGCCGATTTGCCTGGAATTTTCGCGGCGGCCGGCATCGGCATGTCCCGGCCGGCCGGCAAGAGCGACAGTACGGGTGATGGATCGCCGGGCTCGAGGATGAATTCACTGGCTTCACCAGCCTGGAGGCGAATTGCCTCTTCGAGCGCAATCCTGCCGATGGAATATAAGGGCCTTTCGAGCCCCCATTGCCGACCGGCGGAAGTTTCAGCAGACGGACCGAAAGCGCTCGACGCAGGTGTCGAGCACCTCGGCAGGATCACGTTTCCACCAGTTCCCGGCCGAAAAGACCTCGACCTCGCACAAGCCCCGATAGCCTGCCTCTTCCACCGCCGCGCGCAACGATCTGAGATCGGCGACGCCATCCCCCATCATGCCGCGATCGAGCAAGATATCACGCGTCTCGGCGAGCCAGTCGCACAGATGATATCCCAGGATGCGCTCCTTGCCGGCGCGCTGGAGTTCGCGCGCAAGCGAAGTGTCCCACCAGACGTGATAGACATCGACGGCGATGCCGACATTGGCCTCCCCGATCGCCTCGCAGAGGTCGACCGCGTCACGCACCGTCACCAGGCAGGAGCGATTGCCCGCATACACAGGGTTGAGCGGTTCCAGCGCGAGGCGAACGCCCCGCTGCGCCGCGTAGGGCGCGGCTTCAGCCACCCGCTCGGCCACGCGTTTCAGGCTTTCCTCCACCCCAAGGCTGTCCGGCTCGACCCCGCCGACGACGATGGTGAGGATCGAGGTCCCGAGCGCCGCCGCCATGTCGATCGAGGCCCGGAAGTCGTCGCGGAGGGCGGATAGAGGCCGCGGCGCCATCGGCCCCACCAGGAAGGGGCTGCGGCACAGGCCTGCGACTTCGAGGCCCACCTGACGGGCACGATTGCCGATCTCGATGGCTCGGTCCCCGATTTCCCGGCGCCAGAACACGATGCCGCCAAAGCCGCGCTCGGCGCAGGCATCGATGACGCGCTCGACGGACCAGCCGGCGCCATGCCCATCCAGATTGTGCCCGAGCGTCGCGGTATTCAGGGCGAGCGCCGAGTGATCCGTCGAGAAATCGCGCATCGCGACCTCTCAGGCGCCGTAAAGGGCAAGCAGCCTGCGCATGCGATCGGTTGCCAGCTCCGGGTCGCGCAGCAGGCCGCAGGCATCCGCATGCTTGAAAAGCTCGACGAAATAGGGCAGCGGCCTCATGGCCTGCGCCCCGCCCAGCATGACGAAATGTTCCTGGAAGCCATTGAGCCAGGCAAGGAAGACGACGCCCGTCTTGTAGAACTGGGTGGGCGCCCGGAAGATGAGCCGTGCCAGCGGAACGGTGGGATCCAGCGTCGCATGGAAGGCTTGCCTGTCGCCCTCCCCCAGTTTCTGGATGGCGAAGGCCGCAGCCGGCGCGAGGGGATCGAAAATGCCGAGAAGGGCGTGAGAAAAGCCGATCTCGTCGCCGGCAATCAATTCCGGATAGTTGAAGTCGTCACCCGTATACATTTTGGCGCCGGCGGGCAGGCGCCGCCGCATCGCGATTTCCTTGTCCTTGTCCAGGAGCGAAATCTTGATGCCGTCCACCTTTGCCGCGTTCTGTTCGATGACGCGCAGCGCCACCTCCATGGCGGCCTCGAAACTGTCGCTGCCCCAGTAACCCCTCAGCGCCGGGTCGAACATGTCGCCGAGCCAGTGGAGGATGACGGGCTGGTCGCAGCGGGCCAGGACATCACCATAGACCTTCACATAGTCTTCCGGCGAGGCAGCCACGGCGGCAAGGGCGCGGCTCGCCATCAGGATCAGGCGCCCTCCCAAGGCCTGGATGGCTTCGACCTGTTCGAAATAGGCGCGACGGACGGCGTCCAGCCCTCGCGCCTCAATCGGCTCAAGTTGATCTGTGCCGCATCCATTGAAGACCAGTGCCTGCGGAAGCTCCTCGCGGGTGCGCCGGATAAGCTCGAGCGCCCTGGGCCAGTCCAGGCCCATGCCGCGTTGGGCGGTGTCCATCGCTTCGGCAATGCCGAGGCCGAGATCGTTCAGATGGTGACGAAACGCCATCGTTGCCTTCCAATCGACCGTGGCTGGGCCGGAAGGATCGTTGGCGGTGAACGGATCGGCCACGACATGGGCCGCCGAGAAGACGACGCGTGCCGCGCCGGCGGACAGGCGGGCGGCCGGGATCACCTTGCCGCTGAGCCGATAGTCGGAGAAAACGCCCTTGGCGTCGGGAAGACGGATCATCGTAGTTTCCTCAAAATCTCGGCACCAGCATGCCGGCATCCACGGCGATCACCTGGCCTGTCGTATAGGGCAGCTTGCCGGTGGCGAGCGTTGCCATCACGGTGCCGACATCCTCCGGCTGGCCCAGGCGCCGCATCAGGGTCAGGCCCTCTTCATCGATGCGCCGCTGGTATTGGCTGGTCACCGATTGCGTCATGGCGGTCTCGATCAGGCCCGGCCTGATATCGTAGACGGCAATGTTCTCGCGCCCCAGGCGAACGGCGAATATCTTGCTGACCATAGCCGAGCCCGCTTTCGAGACGCAGTACTCGGCGCGCGGTTCGGCGACTGCATCGGCATTCGACGACGACACATTGACGATGGCATAGAAGCGGCCGTCATTGCGGTCGCGCGCAAGCACGCGTCTCGCCCATTTCTGGCACAGGAAGAACTGCGCCTTGGCATTCACAGACTGGCAGTGGTCGTAGCTTTCCTCGCTGACATCGAGCGGATCGCCGCGGCTCAGGACCGATACGCCCGCATTGTTGATGAGGGTCGAAAGCGGCCCCAAAGCCTTTTCGGCCAGGTCGAGCATCGCCTCATGCGCGCCGATGTCGGCGATGTCGCCGGCGACGCGGGTGACGGGCACATCGAAAGCGCGCACGCGTTCCTCGGCAGCCTTTAGCTCTGCATCGTCGACGGGTCCGTTCAAGGCGATCGCAAAGCCGTTCCTGGCCAGTTCGACGGCGGCCGCCAGGCCGATCCCGCGGCTCGAGCCGGTGATGAAGGCCGCCTGCCGGAGTGGTGTGCTCATGCCAACGCTCCATGCTTGAACAATTCGCGGGCGATGATCATACGCTGGATCTGGTTGGTGCCTTCATAGATCTGGGTGATCTTGGCGTCGCGATAAAGGCGCTCGACCTCGAAGCCGCGGATGTAGCCGGAACCACCGAAGACCTGGACGGCGTCGGCCGTGCGGGCAACCGCCATGTCGCCCGCAAAGCATTTGGCGATCGAGCAGGCCTTCGTCGCATTGTCCCCGCGATCGATCTTCACCGCCGCGCTGTGCACCAGAAGGCGGGCCGCCTCGATATCCTTGGCCATGTCGGCAATCAGCCATTGCACACCCTGGAACTCGGCGATCGCCTTTCCGAACTGCTTGCGCTGGCGGGCATAGTCGACGGCTGCCTCCAGGCCAGCCTGGCCGATGCCGACCGCGAGCGCCGCAATGCCGACGCGCCCCTTGTCGAGCACGCTCATCATCATGTGGAAGCCCTTGCCGAGTTCTCCCAGCAGGGCATCCGGCCCGAGCACGACATCGGTGAAATTGAGCGCGCCGACCTGGCTGGCGCGCTGCCCCATCTTGTGCTCCTTGGGGCCACGCTCGACACCCTTGGCGTTGAGATCGACGATGAAGATGCTCATGCCGCGGTGGCCGGCATCCTTGTCCGTCCGGGCCAGCACGAAACCGACATCGGCGACCGGCGCGTTGTGAATCCAGATCTTGCCACCGTTGAGGCGCCAGCCCTCTCCGTCCCGTTCTGCCGTTGTCCTGATGCCGGATACATCCGTGCCGGCCTCCGGCTCGGTGATGCAATAGGCCACGCGCTTGGTACCCCGCATCGCCGGCGCCAGCCAGGTCTCACGCTGGGCCGGCGTGCCGTGCCTGACCAGCAGTGTAGAGATAAGTTCGACCAGGCCGCATTGATCGGCAACCGAGGCATAACCTCGCGAAAGCTCCTCCATCACGAGCGCGTAGGTCAGCGTATCGAACCCCGGGCCGCCCATGGCTTCGGGAACGCCGATGCCGAACAGCCCCAGCTCTCCCATCTGCTCATAGATCTCGTGGGGGAAACGCTCCTCGCGATCGAGCCCCTCGGCCAGCGGTTTGACGACCTCGTCGGCGAACTGCCGCGCCATGTCGCGCACCTGCATCTGCGTCTCGCCCGGATACATGCGCCTCTCCCCTTTTGTAACTATCTAGTTACTGCTATAACGCACGTGGATCGAACGGGTCAAGCCTGACGATTCCCTCGAAATCGATCGGTCGATCGCCGGATCGAGGCGAGGTCAGGTGAGACGAGCCACAAGAGCGACGCCAAGAGAGGAAACCATGAAGCCATCGGAAAAACGGAAATTCGGCCGCAGCAACATCGACGTCACAGCCTTTGCCTTCGGGACGGCGCCAATCGGGAATTTCCTGCGCGAGATCAGCGAACAGGTTGCCGACGAAATGGTGCAGCACGCATGGAATGCCGGCGTGCGCTTCTACGACACCGCGCCGATGTACGGCCATGGCCTTTCGGAACTGCGCTTGGGGCAGGCGCTGCGCTGGAAGAACCGCGACGATTTCGTCGTCGCATCGAAGGTCGGGCGCGTCCTGCGCCCGGCCCGGCGCTCCCAGATCGACTTCGCGCCCTGGGTGAATGCGGCGCCGAATGTGATGAGCTTCGACTACAGCTATGACGGCACGATGAGGGCCTTCGAGGATTCCCTGCAGCGGCTCGCACTCGAACGCATCGACATGCTGTTCATCCACGACATCGACCGCTTCACCCGCGGCGACGACCAGCCCGAAGTCTTCCGGCAGGCCATGGACGGATGCTGGCGCGCCCTGGAGCGCCTGCGCTCGGAAGGCGCGGTGAAGGCGATCGGCGTCGGCGTCAATGAATGGGAAGTCTGCCACGAGGCACTCAAGCAGCGCGATTTCGACTGCTTCCTCCTGGCCGGTCGCTATACGCTGCTCGAACAGGAGGCCCTCGACGGCTTCCTGCCGCTTTGCCAGGAGCGCGGCGCAGCCGTGCTGGTCGGCGGCGGCTTCAATTCCGGGATCCTCGCAACCGGGGCGGTACCCGGCGCGAAATACAACTACGCCCCCGCCCCGGCCGCGGTGATGGAGAAGGTCGCCAGGATCGAGGCGGTGTGCCGCGACCACAAGGTGCCGCTTGCCGCCGCGGCGCTCCAATTCGTCGTCGCCCACCCGGCCATCCCGGCCTTCTGCGCAGGAACGCGCACGGTGGAGCAGCTCGACCAGAACCTGGCATGGTTCAGCCACCCCATACCCTCGGATTTCTGGGCCGAGCTGAAAAGCAAGCAATTGCTGCGCGAGGACGCGCCGGTGCCGGCATGAACGACATCGCACCCGACACCGGTCGCCGCCTGGCGGCGACCGGACTGCGCTATGAGGATGTGTCCATCGGGGATTGGTTCGACACACCGGCAAGGCATGTCGGCACCGAACTGATCGATGCCTTCGCAGAGCTGACCGGCGACCGCTTCGAAATCCATATGGATGACGATGCGGCGCGCGCGCATGGCTTTCCCTCGCGTGTCGCCCACGGCCTCCTGATCCTGTCCCTCGTCGACGGGCTGAAGAACCAGGCGCAGGCCCGCTTCCTCGCCATCGCCTCGCTGGGCTGGAACTTTCGCTTCGAACGCCCGGTCCTGGCCGGTGACACGATCACCGCCCGCGTCCGCATCAAGGACAAGCGGACGACATCCCGGCCGGACCGGGGCATCCTCACATTGGGCTTTTGCGTGCGCAAGCAGACCGGGGAGACCGTCCAATCCGGGGAGAACCAGCTGATGGTCTATCGCTGAGACGACGGCAAAGATAGCTCTTATCGACGATCTGAATGTCTTACCCTCCCCTGGAGGGGGAGGGTCGGCCTGAAAGGCCGGGGTGGGGTGAAAACGGCAAAGATTCCGATGAGGAAAAAAGGTCTCAGCAAGAACGTCACCCCACCCCGCCGCTACGCGTCGACCCCAGACCATTCCAAGAGGAATGGTCGACCCCTCCAGGGGAGGGTAAATCCAGCCTTCAGAATTTCGGCGGCCGCCTTTCGCGGAAGGCGCTGAGGCCCGCCTGCAACTCCTTCGACTGTGCGGCGGCCATGCCGGCCAGGCAGTCGAAGACCCGCTCCGTCTCCTCCGCTTCGGCGGCGTTCACCAGCATCTTCGTGATCTCGGTTGCCAGGGGCGCGCGCGAGCACACCTTTTCCGCGACTTCCATGGCCCGGGCAAGCCCCTGGCCGCTCTCCACCACCTCATCCACGATACCGAGTTCGCGCGCTTCCTTCGCGGTCAGTATCTCGCCGAAAATCGCCATGCGCCGCACGGCCTGGGCACCGAAGCGACGTGTCGCGCGCTGGGTGCCCGACCAACCCGGAATGATGCCAAGCCCGGTCTCCGGCTGCCCGATCTTGGCGTGGGCCTCCGCAATGCGATAGTCCGCGCAGGCGGCAAGCTCCAGACCGCCGCCCAAGGCATGGCCGTTCAGCACGGCGATCAGGGGCTGGCGCAGCCGGGCCAGCGCGTCGAAGGCGGCGTGCCCCTCGCGCACCCAGAACCGGCCGAAATCCTCGGGTGTCTCCCGGCTCCAGGCCTCGATGTCGCCGCCCGCCGAGAAGGCTTTTGCCCCTGCCCCGGTCATGACAGCCACGCGGATGGTCGCATTGTGCTCGATGAGGGCGCACAGACGTTGCAGCTCCGCCACCATGGCAGCATCGAAGGCATTGAGCTTGCCCTCGCGTTCGATGACGATGATCGCAACCGGCCCCTCGATCTTCAGACGCACACCATTCCCGCTCATCACTCGGCCGCCTCTCTGGTGACCGCCTGCCGGCTGCGGCGATCGGGCTCGAACAGGTCTGCCGGCATCGACACCAGCGGGTCGGCAACCGCGAGCGGAAAGGCAGCCTGGTCGAGGATATCGCGCTTGAGATCGACGCCGGGGGCGATCTCCGTGACGGTCAGCCGGCCTGCGATCAGCTTCAGCACGCAGCGCTCGGTAACATAGGTCACGTCCTGGTTCTGCAGCGTGGCACGCTTGCCGGAGAACGAGACCTGGTCGACCTCGGGCACGAGCTTGGCGACCTTGCCCTCCTTGTCGATCCTCAGCTTGCCATCGACCACCGACAGTTTCGCGCCGGCATTGAAATAGCCCGAGAACACGATCTTCCTGGCGCGAGCGGTGATGTCGACGAAGCCTCCGGCGCCGGCCGTCACATGCGGCCGCACCGCCAGCTTGGAGACGTTGACGGAACCATCCTCGCCGATCTGCAGGAAGGACAGCAGGGAGGCATCGAAGCCGCCGGCCTGGAAATAGGTGAACTGATGCGGCGAGGCCACGAACGCCTCCGCATTGGAGGAACAGCCGAACTTGAAGTCGAGCAGCGGGATGCCGCCGACGGCTCCCTGCTCGATCACCCAGGTGATCTCGCCATGCCGGCCTTCCTCCAGCAGGATGCGCGGAACATTCGCGGAAATGCCGAAGCCGATATTCACGGCCCAGCCGTTCTCGAGTTCCATCGCCACCCGGCGGGCCATCACCTTGGCCGCGTCGAAGGCGGGGATCGTGAACGTATCGAGGGGGCGGAACAGCTCACCCGATATCGCCGGGTCATAGGCCGTCGCCGTCGTCTGCAACTGGTCCGGCGCCTCGACGATGATGTCGACGAGGATGCCGGGCACTCTGACGTCATGGGGACGCAGCGTACCCGACTGGGCGATCCGCTTGACCTGCGCAATCACGGTGCCGCCGGAATTGTGCGCGGCCAGCGCCAGCTCCATCGCGCCGAGATAGGCGCCCTCATGCTCGAAGGTCAGGTTGCCGCGCTCGTCCGCCGTCGAGGCCCGGATGATGGCGACGTCGGGGGCGATCGCCGGGAAATAGAGCCACTCGTCGCCCTCGAACTGGACCCTGCGCACGATCGGCCGCGAGCGGGCGCGATCGTTCATGGCGCAGCCGTCGAGCGCAGGATCGACGAAGGTGTCGAGCCCGACCTTGGTCAGGACGCCGGGACGCTTGCCGGCCGCTTCCCGGAGAATGTCGAACACGATGCCGCTGGGCACGTTGTAGGCGCTGATCTTGTTCTCGCCGAGCATCTTCCAGATCAGCGGCGGCTCCGCCGAAGATGGTCCCGATGGATAGGATCCGCCGATGATCGTATCGATGAGGCCGTCCTGGGCCAGATGGTCGACGCCCTTGGTGCCGAACATGTCGCCGGCAGCAATCGGGTGGATCATGGTGAGCTGGCGGGGATGCCCCTCTTCGCGATACCGCTCGCCGAGCGCCTGGAGAACCAGATCCGGGCAGCAAAGCCCGCTGGAGGAATTCACGGCAACCACCGCCTTGTCGCCGATACGCTGCACCGCCTCGAGCGCACTCCTGATTTTGGACATCGTCTCCTCGCAAGGATTTTTATAAGTAACTATATGGTTAGTACCTTATAGCGCCAGCACCTTCAACTTCTTTTCTCCGCGGCCAGGTTGTCGGGAGCATTCAGTGGCTTGCCCGCCGCCAGGATGCGATATATAAGTAACTAGATAGTGCGATAAAATGGAAACGACAGGGATGAGCATCTATTTCACGCGGACGTTCCAGCGCTCCTTCGGCACCTACCCCCTGCGCGGCGATGCCTGCCGGCAGGCGATCGAGACGGCACTGGCCACTGGATATCGCGCCTTCGATACGGCGCAGATGTATGAGAACGAAGCCGAGGTCGGTGAAAGCCTTGCCGATGGCGGCGTGAAGCGGGACGAGCTTTGCATCACCACCAAGGTCAGCATCCACAATTTCTCCGAAGAGCGCTTTCTCCCGTCGGTCGAACAGAGCCTGAGGGACCTTCGGGTCGACTTTGCGGACGTCCTGCTGCTGCACTGGGCGCCGGCCGACGGCAATATCGCCGCCTCGCTCGGGCTCCTGCAAAAGGCACGGCAGCTCGGCCTCGCCCGCCACATCGGCGTCTCGAACTACACGGCAGGCATGATGAGGCAGGCGAGATCGATCGTCGACGCGCCGCTGGTCACCAACCAGGTTGAGTTTCACCCCTTCCTCAATCAGGACATTCTGTTGGCCGCCGCCAACGAGACCGGCATCCCGCTTTCATCCTATTGCTCGGTCGCACGCGGAAAGGTGTTCGAGCAGCCCCTCTTCGCCGAGATCGGCCAAGCCTACGACAAGACGGCGGGACAGGTCGTCCTGCGCTGGATTCTGCAAAAAGGCGTGCCGCTGAACACGATGTCGACGAAACCGGAAAACATCCGCTCGAATTTCAACATCATGGATTTCACGCTGTCGAGCATCGACATGGCACGGATCGACGCACAAACGCAGAAGAACCTGCGCATCGTCGGGCGTGACCTCATCCCCTGGGCGCCGGAGTGGGATTGAGGCGCCTGCCCAAGCACCTAGTTTGGCCGCCCCACTGTAGGGAGGAGAGGTTGGATATTGGATATCAAGGTTCTGAAACACCCAGCATTGGTCCACGCCGAGCGCGCCCCTACAACGTAGAGATTCTCCTGCGCCCGCGTCACCGCGACGTTGAGTAAGTTCACCGATGACCCCGCCCAATGCCTTGCGCCATTTTGAGCCGGTAAAGGTGCCCCTAGCACGAAGATCACACTGTCGGCTTCGCGCCCTTGCACTGTATGGACGGTTCCCACTCGGTCACGGGTCCACTCCCATGCTTTATCAGTCCATGGCTTCAAGACTCCACTCGCACCAATACGTTCTCTCAACCGCTGAGCAACGATTCTAAACGGTGAAATAATGTAGATATCGAGTTCAGGAACGCCAGCCTCACCAAGTCGCCTCAAGAGGTCGACGATAGCCTGCCCTTCCGCCTCACTCCATTTATCTTCGGTCCTGGTAGGTTTAATGTCGATCCAATGCGAGGGGCCCAGGACGTCTCGGATCATTGATCCTCGATCCGGCGTCGCCTTTACCATCAATCCATCATAAGCGATCTCGTTCGAAATGCTGAACATTGGGTCGGCGCAACGGCGGTGGACGAGAAGCGGGAGGCCTACATTGATCTGGTTGTCATTCGAGCCAAACTTGGTTCCCCGACTGCTGGTAGCGTCGACAACAGTTTGAACAGAGGCTTCAGGTGCGTTCCATTTATCGGGATTGACGCTGAACTCCTCACAAATCGTTTCAGCAAGCTGCGTCGGCAGACTGGTTACAGGCTCGACTTGACGTGGATCACCCACCACAATCGCGCGCTGGGTCCGCATTATGGCGCCGACAGCCGCCTGCGGAACGGCCTGCCCCGCTTCGTCAATGAGTAGCCAGCCGAGCGCCCCTGGAGGCAAGTAGCCGATCATGCGTTCGATCGATGCGAAGGTCGTCGATATGACTGGTACAACCATGAACAGCGTTGACCAAAGCCCCGGCATGACCGGCGCCATGCGAGGGGACCAGCCACTGCGGCCGAAAAATGCCTTGAACAAAACGTCCAGATTATTGCGGATCGGCTTTGCGGCCGCGCCGATGAAGGCTCGATGAACCTGCATTGCGCATTCAAAAACGCGGTCGCGGTCCCGATGGGCTTGATCATCATACCATGGCGACGTGGTGTGCATCTCAGCGGGCTCGCGCCCGAAGAAAGCACGATCAACTGCACGCGAGCCGCATCGCGTTCGCAGAACCTCAACTTGTTGCTCCGCCGACGTGAATACTGATGTGGCCTCATCCAGTCTTGCGGCAGCAATCACCAGCCGCCCCCGTTCAGCCTCTCGCTTTGTAAAGGCTGCGGATAAGAATGCCGAAATCGCTTGTTGATGTCGAACTGCCTGGTCTAGATCGCGATCGATGTTCGCCTTCTTCTCACTCCAGGTGCGGGCGGTGGTTCCACCTACTAGCCGAGCCATTAGCTTGGGCGCTGATCGTTGATGCTCGTTCGACTGCTGACGAGCACGTTGCTCCGCCGCACGTGCAGAGATGATTTGGGCCTGAAGCTCACTGAATTCGTCCTCGGCGTCAGCGACAGCCTGTTCAGCTGCGCGCTTGTCTTGCTCGCGCGCTCGTACCGCCGCCGCTTTAGCGCCGATCGAACCAGCGTTTACCCGTGCCTCTTCCAACAAAAGCCGATAGGCTCGCGCTTCGGCAATCGCTTGCCGGAACGCCTTGCGAGCTGAGCGCCATTTCTTCAACGCAGCATCGTGTGAAGTCGGTGGGCTCTCTTTGGAAACGACTTCGGGCTTACGCTTGCGCAGGACCTTCTGCGTTTTGGGGTCGACCTCTTCCATCCATTGCGGTTGCCCTGAAGCTTCGCTCAGATAGGAACGAAGTCCATGATCGGCATTACCCCAGAATGCTTCCTTGAACTTGTATCGGTTAGACGAATTGCCAAGTACCGCCGCGATCAAACCCCAAGTTTCTTCCTTTCCGTCGATGTTGTCGGAGACGGTTTTGAAATAGCGCAGATTGGGCGCATCTTTCGCGATGGCCTTGAGGCGAGGCAATTCGCTGCTGACATTTTCGACGGCCCTGTTGTTCGAAGAAGCCACGAGCATCTCAAAGCCAAGAAGCCGCTTGTCTGGCTGGTATATATGGCTAAAGCCCATACCGGAGCGCTTTGTCTGACCGACGTGAGAGAATGCTTCCTCGGGATCATCGAAGGCACACATTGCCTCCGCGCGGCCGACAACCAGGGAGGCAACGAGGTCTCTAAGCAGAGTTGTCTTACCCGTGCCCGGAGGCCCGTTGACCGGCAGAAGAGTGGCATCCGGATCATTCGACACCGCCAGATTGACAGCCGCTTGCTGTAGAAGCGCTAGTGAATGGCGCCCTTCGCCGGGCCACCGACCAAGTGGTGTTCGCCCGGGCGCAACGGCTTCGGCAAGAGTTCTGTTGTCCTGAAGGATATCGGCCCAGCTCAATGGCTTCTCGAGGCCGAGGTAACGGGCGAGATTGCGATGCATCTTCTCGGCCATGACCGATCGAGCGGCGGCCAAATCGCCGAGATAGAAGCTGCCCAAGAGAGGAGGATCCGGTGGCTCGATCGCCTTAAAAAAGTGATAGTGACGCAGAGCAAAACTGGGCGCCTCCATCATGTGAGCGGGTAATTCCAGGCGCTCTACGAGCAGCTTGTAAACGCGCTCGATCGCAGCGGGATCCAAAGGCAGCAGATTTCCCTCGGAATCTTGCCTACGGATTTGTTCATCCACCATGTCGGTGAGTTTACGCTCGACCGTGGGCCATTCCTGGAGCCTCTTCAATCCGTCGCGCAAGGCTAGCGGCAAGCCCCAGGCAAAACTCGAAACTGCGGCTGCCTTTTCGGGAATGGGACGGCCAAATTTGTCGATGGTTATCGTCGCTATACCTGCAAATCCGCTTTCCGTTCGGCGATCGAGTTCATCATCGACGTAAACCTCAAGCAGTGCCTTGGTAGCCTCCTCCATGCGAATGGCACCGAGCACGATGTGATAGCAAAGCTGCGTGCCGGGCTTCGCCTTATCGCCGCCGTTGATCCAAGGCATGAAGAGTTGGTCGGCAAAGCGTGCAACGCGTCGTTCATCGCCATCAACAAGATCGGACGGCTTGGAGTAAGTGAAGGGCGAGAGGACTTCCAGAGCGGTCCATGCCGCCAGAATGTCGGCGGGCTGATCGGCGTATGCGGCTGCCTGGCGTCGTGAAGCGCGCGGCGCAGGCATAAAGGCAGGGCGAACGATTACTTCAGGCTCGATCTCCGGCGGTCTGGTGATCTTAGCAATCTTTGCAGGCTCCGTTTGTCTTACCGGCGATGCTTCCTTTGTTTGCTGATTGGGTTGTTGTCGTGGGGATGAAGCGGATTGAGTTCTTGCTGGTTTTGTGGCTTTGAGGCCCTTCTTCTCCTTCGGCAACACACCAAGTGCTTGAACGACCTTCTTCTTCAACACCTGTGCCCGATCGACCGATCGAAATCCGAGTTCATGAAGCAGTCCCTCCAGTGCCTCACGATCCGCCCGGGATCGCTCAAACAATGCTTCAAGATCCGCAATACGAGCTTGAAATAGTGGGCGCTTCATAATTGCCATCGCAACTCTTTTTAGCTATTCGCCAGTTGCGAGTGATTTAACCTTGTTTGCCGTCACCTATGCAAGTTAGATGACTCATCAAGCATAACTTCTACTCTCCCTTTCTCACATATTCCCGCGGATCAGGTCCGTTGCCTTCTCGCCGACCATGATCGCGGCGGCATTGGTGTTCGAGCCGATCAGGCTGGGGAAGGTCGAGCTGTCACAGATGCGGATCCGATCGAGGCCCCGCACCCGCAGTTGGGGATCGACCACGGCCATGGCATCGATGCCCATCTTGCAGGTGCCGCTGGGGTGATAGGAGGTCCTGCCATAGCGGCGCGCATAGTCCGCGAACTGGGCGTTGGTCCTGACATCGTCGCCGGGCAGGTGCAGGCGCTTGATGAATTTCTGAAGGGAAGGCCTGGCGAAGATCTCCCGGCTGATCCGCACCCCCTCGGCGGACACGCGGACATCGTCCGGCTCTGCCAGGAAATTCGGGTCGACGATCGGATTGACGGCAGGATCGGAGGAAGCCAGCCGGACCGATCCGCGACTTTTCGGGCGAAGGGTGTAGGAGTTCAGCGTAATGCCCGATCCGGAGGGAACCGTGGGCACGCCCGCTTCGGCGCCCGCGCCGGCCAGGAAATGGAATTGCAGGTCCGGTATCGCGGCATCGGCATCGCCATACCAGAAGGCGCCGCCCTCGACGACGTTGGAGGTGACCGGTCCGGATTTGAAGAGCAGGTACTGGAGCCCCGCCCATAGCATCCAATGCCACTTGTTGTACTTGTCGAGGCTGGTCGGCCCCTTCAGTTCCGCCACGATGTCGACGCCGAAATGGTCGTTGAGGTTCTCGCCCACGCCGGGCAAATCCTCGACCACCTCGATCCCCAATTTCCTCAGATGATCGGCGGGGCCGACCCCCGAAAGCATCATGATCTTCGGCGATCCGATCGCCCCGGAGGTGACGAGGACCTCGCTCTCCGCTCTCGCGATGACGAGCTGGCCATTCCTGACGAATTCGACGCCGATGGCGCGCCCCTTCGCGAACAGGATGCGCCGGACGAGGCAGCCGGTCTCGACGGTGAGATTGGATCGTTTCGCCGCCGGCCTGAGATAGCCGACGGCCGCCGAGCAGCGCCGCCCGTTGCGGATGGTCGTCTGGTAGATCCCCGCGCCTTCCTGTGCCCTGCCATTGAAGTCCGGATTATAGGGCATGCCGAACTCCTGGCAGGCCTGGACGAAAGCGCGCGACATCGGCTGTGGATCGGGCAGGTTCGAGACGCCCAGCGGCCCGTCCGCCCCATGCATGTCGCCGGACAGAATGGTGTTGCCTTCGGAGCGGATGAAATAGGGCAGCACCTCCTTGAAGGACCAGCCGGCCGCCCCCTCCTCGCCCGCCCAGCGGTCGAAGTCGGCGGCGTGGCCCCGTGTGTAGATCTCCGCATTGATCGAGGAGCCGCCGCCAATCACCTTGGCCTGGGCATAGGGGATCTCCCGGTCGCAGGCATGGCGCTGCGGTGCCGTCTTGAGCCCCCAGGTCAGCGGCCCCGCCGTCATCTTGGCGAAGCCGACCGGCATGTGGATGTAGGGGTTGCTGTCGCGGCCGCCGGCCTCCAGCAACAGCACGCGCACGGCCGGGTTCTCGCTGAGGCGCGCGGCGAGCACACAGCCCGCCGACCCGCCGCCGACGATCACATAATCGTAGCCATCTTCCTTCATCAGCGCACCCAAGGCTCGCGCTTGCCAATCTCGATATGGACGGACTTGATCTGGGTATACTCCTCGATGCCGTAGGAGCCAGCCTCGCGTCCCCAGCCCGACTGCTTGAAGCCGCCGAGCGGAAGCTCCGGGCCGCCAGCCAGCGTGGTGTTGACCCAGAAGCGGCCGGCACGAACGCGGCGGGTCACGTTCAAGGCCTTGTCGATGTTCTTGGTCCACACGCTCGCGGCCAGGCCGTAGACGGTGTCATTGGCCATGGCGATCGCTTCGTCCTCGCTGTCGAAGGGCATGACCGCAAGCACCGGGCCGAAAATCTCGTTGCGGGCGATCGCCATCGAACCGGTGACGTCCCCGAACAGAGTGGGCGCGATATACTGCCCGCGACCGAAGTCGAGCGCGCTACCGCCGCAGACCAGGCGCGCGCCTTCCTCCTTACCCTTGGCGATGTAACCCAGAATGGTCTCGTTCTGGGCCGTGGTGGTGATGGCGCCGATCTGGGTGGTCGGATCGAGCGGATCGCCGACCTTGACCTTGGCCAGCTTGGCGGCGACCAGCTTCTCGAACTCCGCCGCCACCGAGCGTTCGACGATCAGGCGGCTGCCGCTCACGCAGCACTGGCCGGTGTTGAAGCCGATACCGAACGCCACGCCATCGGCAGCATCCTCCAAATCCGCGTCCGCGAAGACGATCTGCGGATTCTTGCCCCCGAGTTCCAGCCCGAGCTTCTTGAAATTGCTGCCGGCTGCCTCGACGCAGCGCCGACCCACGGAAGTCGAGCCGGTGAAGGACACCATGTCGATATCCAGATGTTCGGTCATGGCCTGGCCGATGACGCTGCCCGAACCGGTGACGACATTGTAGCAGCCGTCGGGCAGCCCCGCTTCCGACAGGATCTCTGCCAGCATGAGGGTGGTGGCCGACGTCACCTCGGAGGGCTTTGCGACGATGGTGCAGCCGGCCGCAAGGATGTAGGGCACCCTTTCGCAGAGGATCAGGAAGGGGAAGTTCCACGGCGTGATCAGGCCGACCACGCCGATCGGCTCCCGGGTGACCAGGCCGAACATGCCGTCGCCCAGATTGTTGAAAGCATCGCCATGCAGCGTCCTGGCGAGGCCGGCGGCATATTCGAACATGCCGGCGCAGCCATCCACTTCCGCCCGCGCCTGGCTGATGGGCTTGCCGTTCTCCAGGGTTTCCCAATAGGCCAGTTCCACGGCACGGCTGCGCAGGATCTGGGCGGCGCGCAGGAGCACGTTCGCCCGCTCCACGGCCGGGATCCTCGACCAGCGCCCGTCCTCGAAAGCGCGCCGCGCTGCCTTGACGGCAAGGTCCAGATCCTCCCTGGTGCATTTTGGAATGCGCGTCACCGGCACGTCGTGGCCCGGGCTGCGGCGTTCAAAATAGGCCCGCTCCCCCGCCTCCATCCGCTTGCCATCGACAAAAAAGCCGAACGTCCTGGGACTGTCGGGAAGCGACTGTCTACCGACGACCTGGTCCATGTCCTGAATCCTTTTATTCCATGAGCAATTGTGTCAACGCGCCCGGGGCGCATGTGATTCCGCTGCCTCGGCGGTGCCTGAAGCGGTCATACCGTCGTGTCGATCTGCGTTTTCAGAACGGCCGGCCGGTCCTGGATCGTCTCGAAGGCCATTTGAATCGCGCTCAGCGGCACGACCGAGCCGATGAAGGCGTCCACCCGGAAGCGCCCGTGTTTGAGCAGCGTCAGGGCGTCGTGTATGTCCTGGCCGATGCCGGCGACTGAGCCCTTGACCGAGTTTTCCCGCAGGACCGTTTCGAGCAAGGGAAGCGGCACGCTGTCATCAGGGCCGGTGATGCCGAAGGCGGCAACATGGCCGCCGGGACGGATGAGCCTGAAAGCCTCGGCGTAGAGTGCGGGGGCGCCGACGCTTTCGATCACCACGTCCGCTCCCCGCCCTTCCGTCGCCTCGGCGACGAGCCTGCGAGCGTCCTTGGGGTCGGTGATGACGAGATCGGCGCCGGCCTTCTTCGCGAGTTCCGCACGAGGTTGCGACGGCTCCACCGCGATGATCGGCGCGGCGCCGACGAGGCGCATCATCTGGATGTGGAGGTTGCCGATCGGCCCGGCGCCGAGCACGACGACCGACATGCCGAAACCGATGGCGGATTTGCGCGCTGCCCGCACGACACAGGCAACCGGCTCCGTCAGAGCCAGCAGCTCGGGCTTCGCCTCGGTGGGCGCCGGAATGACCAGGCGAGCGGGGACCGCGACGAACTCGGCAAAGCCGCCATCGCGATGGATGCCGATCTGGCTGACAGCCTGGCAGTTGAGGACCTCGCCGTGGCGGCAGAAGTAGCAATGCCCGCAGCCGATATTGACGTCCGCGACGACGCGCTGCCCGACCTGCAGGCCCTCGACCCTGTCCCCCACGCGGCTCACCGTGCCGGTGAACTCATGCCCGGGAATGAAAGGCAGGGTGTCGGCGGCATAGTGACCCTTGAAGATGTGGATGTCGGTGCCGCAGATGCCGCAGCGATCCACCTTGATGAGAGCGTCATCCGGGCCGATCGGGGGGATGGGCACCTCCCGGACTTCGAATGCCCCGGGGTGGGTGAGCACTGCAGCTCGCATCATGTCCATGTCGCCAACCCCTCGCTTATTTCACGATCCGCATCTTCGAGCGGTCGATGGTGAGGGCGATCGCAACGATCAGCACGATGCCGAAGAAGATCTGCTGCCCCGTGGCGGGGATGTTGAGATAGAGCATGCTGGCGCGTACGACCGCGACGATCATCGCGCCGATGAGCGTGTTGACGACGCCGCCGACGCCGCCGGTGAGCGGGGTGCCACCGACAAGCACCGCGACGATGGCCGGCAGGAGGAAGCCCTCCGCCAGGGTCGGTGAGCCGCCCGAAAGCTTGACCGAGAACATCAGCCCCGCGATCGCCGCGAACAGGCCGGAAAGGGCGAAGGCCAGGACCTTGTAGCGCTCGACCCGGATGCCCGATGCCACGGCCGCAAGTTCGCCGGCGCCCACGGCCTTCAGGGTACGCCCGGCGGTCGTCCGGCTTTGAATGAACCAGGCGATCGCAAGCAGCCCCAGGGACACGACCAGTTCGTGGGGTATCCCGGCGGTTCTGCCGAACATCCATCCGAACGCCTGGTCCCTCGCTGCCACATCCATGTGCAGGGCGCGCTGGCCCGACGCGAACTGACCGACGGAAAGGGCAAGGCCGCCGACCGCCAGAGTGGCGATGAAGGAGGGCACCTTGAGCCTCGTCGTCACCAGTCCGGAGACAGCGCCGAACAGCAGGCCGACCAGCGCGATCAGGAGGGCGCTGAAGACGCCGAGATAGGGCAGCGACAAAGTGGCGAGCACCGTCGTCATGTTCGCTACCGATTGGGCCGAAAGATCGATGCCGCCGATATAGATGGCGAGCGTCATGCCGAGCGCCATGATGAACAGCGGCGCAATGTCGGCGCCGAGTTCCATCAGGTTCTGCGGCCTGAGGAAGGTGGGGTCCATGATGCCGACAAGCAGGATCAGCACGAGAAGCGTGATCCAGGGGAAATGGCGCTTGAGCTGGTGGAGATTCATCACCCTGGCGCTCACGTCATGTGATGAAGCAGGTCGTAGAGGGAGGGCTTTGCGCCTGGCTGACAATTGAACCATTTTTGGATCTCGCCATCCTTGACAACGGCTATGGTGTGGCTGAGGCCGATGGCCTCTTCGAGCGTGTCGGCGATGAGCACGATGCCCACCCCATCGGCCGACATTTCCCGGATCATTTCGTAGACGTCCTCCTTGGCACCGATGTCGAGGCCGCGCGTGGGATGGTCGAGGAGGATGATGTTCGAGCCGCCGCTGCGCCATTTGGCGAGCACGACCTTCTGCTGGTTGCCGCCCGAGAGGTTTCCGCAATCGGCGTTCTCCGAGGAGGCCTTGATCGACAGGCGCTTGATCCAGTCGCGCGCGAGCTTGCGCTCGGAGCCGATGTCGAGAACGCCGGCCCTGGCATAGTTCCCGAGCTGCGAGAGCGTCATGTTCTCGAAGACGTTCATGCCGCCCACGATGCCTTCGATCTTGCGCTCCCTGGGGACATAGCCGATGCCGCGGGCGACACCCTGCGAAGGACCGAAGTCGTTCACCGGACTGCCATGGAGCGCCAAGGTGCCCGATTGCATGCGCTCCAGGCCGAAGATCGTGCGCAGGATCGCCTCGCTGCCGCACCCTTCGACCCCGACGAGCGCCAGCACTTCGCCGGCATGCAGTTTGACGGAAATGTCCTTGTAGTGGCCGGGCAGGCTGATCCGGTCCGCCTGCAACAGCAGCTTCTGGACATCGTAGGGGCGCTGCTTTTCTTCGCGGTAATATTCCTGGTTGATGTCGCGCCCGACCATCCGCTGCTGGATGGCTTCGGCCTTGGCCTCGGCGCCTTTGACGACATCGACCACCGCACCATCCTTGAGCACATAGATGCGGTCGGACAGTTCGATGACCTCGTCGAGGCGATGCGAGACGAAGATGAAGGAGGCGCGCTTGCGCAGGTCGCGCACCAGGCCGAACAGCAGCCCGATCTCCTCCTTCGAAAGCACCGATGTCGGCTCATCGAGGAGGATCACGAGATGGCCATGCACGCGCTCCTCGAGCGTCAGCACCTTCGCCAATTCGACGAGTTGGCGCTGGGCAAAGGAGAGCTTGGCAGTGACCGTCCTGGGATCGATCTGCAGCTTGACCTTCTTGAGCTGTTCGCCGGCTGCCTTCGCCATGCGCTTCCAGTCGATCTTGCCGAAGCGGGCGAACTGCTTCTCGAAGCCGAGGAAGATGTTCTCCATCACGCTCAGGTTGGGAATGAGCGACTGTTCCTGGAAGACCATGCCGACGCCGCGATCCATCGCTTCACGCGGGTTCTGGAAGCGGACGGCCTTGCCGTCGACGAGCACCTCTCCGCCGTCATGCTGGACGGCGCCATAGATCACCTTCATCAGCGTCGACTTGCCGGCGCCGTTCTCGCCGACGAGCCCGATGATCTCGCCGCGGTCGATCTGGAAATTGATACCCTTCAGGGCATGGACGCCGGGGAAGCGTTTTTCGACGTTTCGAAGTTCGAACATGGCGCGCCTATTTCACGAAGGCCAGCGATCGACGATCGGTGGACAGATAGACTGCTGTGATGACCAGAAGGCCGAGGACGCCGTCCTGGACATAGCTCGGCAGGCCGACCACCACCATGCCGTTGCCGATGACGTTGACGATCAGCACGCCGACCAGCGTGTTCCAGACACCGCCGGCGCCGCCCCAGAGCGCCGTGCCGCCGACGACGACCGAGGTGATCGAGACGAACATGAAGTTGCGGCCGGTCACGGTCTCGGCGATGCCGATCTGGGCCACGGCGAGAATGGCGCCGAGGGCATAGAAGACGCCGGCGATCATGAAGCAGATGACCCGTACCCTGGAGACATTGAGGCCCGAGGCATGGGCCAGGTCCTCGCCGCCGCCGACGGCATAGAAATTCCGCCCAATGGTCGTCTGCGTCTGGATGAACCAGCCGGCGATGACCGCCGCAAGCGCCACATAGGCCATGAGCGGAAAGCCACCGAGCCGGTAGGTGAGCAGCGAGCGAAAAAGCGGATCCTCGACCAGGATACGGTCGCCGCCGGTGATCAGCAGCGAAAGACCGATGCCGACGAAGCCCATCGAGAGGCTGGCCATGAAGGAGGGAATCTTGAGGCGGACATGGACCAGGCCGGTCACCGCGCCGAAGATCGCGCCGACCGCCATGGCGCCCGGGATCGCCAGCCAGCCCCAGCCGGCAAGGGAGCCGCCCAAGGCTCCGAACAGCGTGGCAAAGAGCACCGCACACACCGCGACCGAGCCTTCCATCGACAGGTCGATCGAGCCCATCAGGATGACGAATGTCACGCCCACCGCGACCATCAGCGCCGGCGTCGACGAGATCGCGATGCGCGCAAAATTGCGCACCGACAGGAAGTTGGGATTGACGACCGAGAAGAACAACACCAGCGCCAGGAGCACCAGGACGGGCGCCCATTTCTGAATATTGTCCTTGGTGAGCAGGCTATCCATGTCGCGCTCTTGCGTCAGAGGGAACGGGATGCAGGCGCACGCCCTTTCCCATAGCGTTTTGCGATTTGGTGGAAGCACCAGGAAACACAAAGACGCGTCGAAACAGGGAACCAGAGCAAACAAGCGTTCACGCTTGAACGCGCTTTGCTCTGGAGGGCGGCGTGCGACCGATGCGGAAGGAAGGGATCAGGACTTGTACTGGATCTGTCCCTTGCTCGGGCCCCAGAAGTCCTTCCAGTCATATTTGGGATTGCTGTCGAGATATTTGGCCTTGAATTCCTGGGCGTCCTTGGGCGTGACCAGGATCGTCGGCCCGTAGAACTCGCGGTGTTCCTTGGGTTCGCTCGAGGGCTTGAAGGCCCCTGTCGCCGCGTAATAGGCAAGCGCCGCGCTGATGCCGCCGCCCCAATAAGGGTTGGTAAAGACGGTCGCCAGGATCTGGCCCTTGGCGACGAGTTCGACAGCCTGCTGGTTGCCGTCATAGGAGACGACGGGCATTCCCTCGATACCCTCGGCGCGCAGTGCCTCGAGCACGCCATAGGCGATCGTGTCATTGGCGCAGTGAACACCCTTGATCTCGTCGCCATAGCGCGTGATGAAGCCGGCCATGACCTGGTTGGCCTTCTGGGTATCCCAATCGGCCGGCTGCGCGTCGAGCAGTTGCACGTCGGGATAGTCCTTGAGGGCCTTCTTGAGTCCGTTGAGGCGCTCGATGGCAGGATTGTTGGAGGCGATCCCGCCCAGGTGAACCACGCCGCCCTTCTTGCCCATGGCGTCCAGGAGGATGCGGGCCGTCTGCTCGGCCGGTCCCTCGTCCGACCAGGTCATGTGGGAGACGTAATGGTCGCCGAAGTCCCAGGGATGCAGATCGTCCGTCTTGTTCCAGATCGTGGAGACATAAGCGCCGGCGGCGGCGACGGCCTCCACCACGGGACGGCAGTTCGGCGCATCGTTCGCATCGATCGCCAGCGCGACGTTACTGCCATTCTTGCCGAGTAGCGCCTTGACGTCCGCCAGCGACTTTTCGCTGGAGCCTTCGTTGATGAGATTGACCAAGGCGGTCTTGGGCAGCCCCAGGCTCTCGACGAAGGCTTCGCCGCCCGAGACGATGTAGTTCCAGTAGGGATTGGTCCTGTCGCGATAGCTCCAGGCTATCGTCGGATTGGCCGTCGCCGCTCGTGCGGGCCCCGATCCCAGCGCACCGAGCGCCACCAGGCCTCCCAGGCCATAGGCCGATGCCAGCAGCAGATTGCGGCGATTGACCGTCTCCTGCTCGATGAATTTCTTGATGAACGACATGCCTTCCTCCCCTGCGGACCCGTGCATCGCACCGCGTTTTTGAGCGTCACCGGACGCTGCCGCATTTTCGATATTGCACTATCTAGTTACTTCGTTATCGATGGCCTGTCAACGCCGCTGGATGCACGGAGCTGGCCTCGGATCGTTGCAGCAGGGGAGTGCGGGAAAGTGCATACGGCACTGGCGCCGCGCCAAAGTAACCAGTAAGTTACCAAAATTCTTGAGCGAATCCGGCTAGCAGCGGACAAAGTGCAACTGGAAAGAGATCACGGACGGCAGCGCGTCAGGCAACGCCAATGAGGTAGGAATGCTCACCAAGTCCCCCAAGCGCCCTCGGATCAGAGACGCGGAAGCCACCCAGGCAAGAATCCTGGCCGCAGCGAAGAAGGAATTTGCGAAGAACGGACTTGGCGGCGCGAGGGTCGATATCATTGCCGAACGCGCCAAGGCCAACAAGCGCATGATCTATCACTACTTCAACAGCAAGGAAGATCTGTTTCAGCGCGTTCTGGAAGACGCCTATTCCGACATACGGACGGCCGAGCAAAAACTCGACCTGGAGCGCCTCCCACCCAAGGAAGCGCTTGAACGTCTGGTGCGCTTTACCTGGACCTATTACCTGAAGAACCCGGAATTCTTGACGCTCGTCAACAGCGCCAATCTCCACAAGGCGAAGCACATCAAGAAATCCGAGGTCGTTCGCCAGGTGAGCACGCGCTTTGTCGACATGGTCGGGAACCTGCTCGACCGCGGCGTCGAGACCGGCGAATTCCGATCGGGCATCGACCCTGTACAGCTGAATATAACGATCGCGGCAATCGGATATTACTATTTTACGAACCGCTATACCGGGTCGATCGTCTTTCAGCGCGACCTTATGACCCCCGAAGCACTGGAAGAACGGATCCGTTTCAATGTCGATACCATCATGCGACTTGTAGAAGCCTGACGCATGAACGGGTCAACGCGAACCGAGGTGTCGCGGGCAGGGATGAATCGCATCGTCCTTGCCGAAAATCAGCGGCTGTCGCCGAAGACGTGAGCCGCCTCCGCATCGAACCGCAGCCATACCGCATCGCCGCGGCTGAGGCCGGCAATAGCCTCGTGGCCGAACGGCAGCCTTACGGACAGTTCGTTTCCCTTGCCTGTCCTCGTCACCACATGAATGTTGTTGCCCAAAAAGGTGATGTCGCTGACCGTGACGGGCACCCCCTTGTCCGACGACGCTTTCGACAAGAACAAGCGTTCCGGCCGCAGCATGACCGAAGCCTTGCTGCCGGAGACCGAGCCATGCATGGGCACATCGGGCACCGTCATCGTGTCGCAGATCGAGATGCTGGCACGGCCGGGGGCTGACGAGAGAATCTCGCAGGGCAGGAAATTGCTGTCGCCGATGAATTCGGCCACGAAACGCGTCGCCGGATTGGCATAGAGTTCCGGCCCGGTTCCGATCTGGTCGATCACCCCCTTGGAGAAGACCGCGATGCGATCGGACAGGCGCAGCGCCTCTTCCTGGTCGTGCGTCACATAGAGGATGGTCACACCTGTCTGCTGATGGATGCGGCGGATCTCGTACTGGATCTCCTCGCGAAGCTTCTTGTCGAGCGCGGACAAGGGCTCGTCCATCAACAGCACCGGAGGGTCATAGGCCAATGCCCTGGCGAGAGCCACGCGCTGCTGCTGGCCGCCCGACATGTTGGCCGGCTTGCGGTCCTCATACCCCTCCAGCCGGACGAGCCGCAGCATCTGCCTGACCTTGGCATCGACCTCGGCCTTGGGTTTGCGCCGGACCCTGAGGGGAAAGGCGATGTTCTCGCCGACGGACAGATGCGGAAACAAGGTATAACGCTGGAAAACCATGCCGATATTGCGCTGGTGCGAGGGGGTGGACAGCAACGTCGCCCCGTTCAGCTTGATATCGCCCGCCGTCGGGTTGTCGAAGCCGGCCAGGATATAGAGCGTCGTGCTCTTGCCCGAACCGGAGGGGCCGAGAAAGGTCAGGAATTCGCCTTTCTCGACATCGAGGTTGACGTTCTGGACCGCGACGACGGTGCCGTATTCCTTGCGGATGCCTTGGATTTGCAGGAAGGGCTGCGTCATGATTTCAATCCTTTACGCACGAGAGCGACCAGCGTCATCAGGACCAGGGTCAGCAGGATCAACAGCGTCGAGGCTGCTGCAACCACCGGCGTCAGATCCTGGCGCAAGGTCGCCCAGACCTTGACCGGCAAGGTCTGCAGGGTGGGGCTTGCCATGAAGATCGCCACCACCACCTCGTCCCACGAGGTCAGGAAGGAGAAGATCGCGGCGGAAAACAGGCCGTGGCTGATCGAGGGCAGCGTGATCCTGATCTTGGCCTCGAGCGGCGATGCCCCGCACAGCACGGCCGCATCCTCGATCGACTTGTCAAAGCCCTCGAGGGCGCTGCTGATCGAGAGGATGGAGAAGGGCAGCGCCAGGACCAGATGGGAGGCGACGAATCCGGTCATGGTGCCGTTCAGCCCGATCTTCAAGAAGAAGGCGTAGAGGCCGACGGCCAGCACCACCACCGGCAGGATCATCGGCGTCAGGAACAGGGCCTTCAGCCCTTCACGGAACCAGAACCGGCCGCGCACCAGGCCGAAGGAGGTGACGAGCCCCAGCAGGACGGAAAGCACCGTCACGATCACCGCGATCTTGAAGCTGGTCCAGGCCGACTGCAGCCAGCGCGGATCGGCGAACAGATCCGAATACCATTTCAGCGTCCAGCCCGGCGGCGGGAAGATCAGCCATTGCGACGAGCCGAATGACAGGGCCGCGATGAACAGGATCGGCAGCAGCAGGAAGGCAGCGGTCAGGGCCGTGATGGCGAGCAGGACGAATTTCCACCAGCCCAGGCGTTCGAAGTTCAGCAGCATGCTAGCGCCCTCCCAGGCTATGGTCGCGGAAGAAGCGCAGCTGCACGGCGTAAAGCGAGAGCGTGACGACGAGGAGGACCAGCGCTGCGGCGCCCCCCATGCCCCAATTGACCAGGGACTGCACGAACTGGGCGATGAGTTCGGCCAGCATCATGTTGGCGGTACCGCCGAGCAAGGCCGGGGTGACGAAATAGCCGAGCGACATCACGAAGACCATGAGCGCGCCGGCGACCATGCCCGGCACCGCCAGAGGCAGGAGAATGCGCGTCAGCGATTGCCAGCGCGTGGCGCCGCACAGGGCAGCGGCCTGGAGGATCGCCGGATCGATCTTCCGGATCACCCCATAGAGCGGCAGCACGATGAAAGGCAGCATGATGTAGACCATGCCGATCGTCACGCCGACGAGATTGTTGACCAGCGCCAGCGGCTTGTCGATCAGCCCGATGCTCATGAGCAGCTTGTTGATCACGCCGGTGCGCTGCAGCAGCACCATCCAGGCATAGGTACGGGCGAGCAGGTTCGTCCACATCGACAGCAAGAGGATCGCAAAGACGATGGCGGCGAGCTTCCTGGGCATGATCGCCAGCGCCCAGGCGACGGGAAAGCCGATGGCCAGCGAAACCACCGTCACCACCGCCGACACCAGGAAAGTGTTGAAGAAGATCCGCAGATAGGTGGAGGAACCCAGCAGTTCGGCATAATTGCCGAAGCCCGGCACGGGTTCCAGGACGCTTCGCAGCAGCAGCAGGGCCACCGGCACGACGAAGAAGAGGGCGACGAAGGCCAGGGCCGGCATGATCCAGGCCAGGCCCGTCGGCCTGGTCGGGCGCGAAACAGGCTGTACCGCGGCGCCGGCTATTATCTGCTGGGACATGGCAATCCTTTCCGCATGGGACATATCGGGAAGCCCGAACAGTCCGTCGTTCCGGCTCCCGTCCGGGCCATCCTTGCATCATTCGATGTTGCTGCCGGGCAGGAACGGGTGGGAGGGAGCACTCCCTCCCCTTGCACGCTGCTCCGCTTTACTTTGCCTGCCAGTTTACTTTGCCTGCCAGGCGTACCAGCGTTCGCCGATCGCATCGCGGTTGGCAGCCCAATAGGTCATGTCGGCGTTGACCTGGCTCGCCTTCTGCTGATCGGGCAGGGTCTTGACCGTCTCCGCATCCATGAGCTTGGCGGAACCGAGGTTGATCGGCGCATAGCCCGTCGTAGCAGCCATGTCCGCCTGGGCCTGGGCCGAGGTGGCGAAGGCGATGAACTGCATGGCGGCATCCTTGTTCTTCGTGCCCTTGGGCACGACGAGCGAGTCCGCCGCCGTGATGTTCTGTTCCCAGGATGTCTCGACCTTGACGCCGGTCTTGGCGAGCGCCGTCATACGGCCATTCCAGACGCTGCCGAACGGGGCTTCCGCCGAAGCGATCAACTGCTGCGACTGCGCCCCGCCCGACCACCAGATGATGTCGGCCTTGATGGTGTCGAGCTTCTTGAAGGCGCGGTCGAGATCCAGCGGGTAGAGCTTGTCCGCCGGCACGCCGTCAGCCAGCAACGCGGCTTCGATCACGCCGGGCGCCGACCATTTGTAGAAGGTCCGCTTGCCCGGGAATTTGGCGGTGTCGAACAGATCCGCCCAGGTCTTCGGGCAGGCCGCGACCGCATCGGCGTTACAGCCGATCACGAAGGAATAATAGAAGCTGCCGACCGAATAGTCGGTCACGAAGCGCGGATCGAGCTTGGATTTGTCGATGACGCCGAAGTCGAGCTTTTCCAGAAGGCCTTTAGGGCCGGCCTGCGCGGCGTAGTCACCTTCCACGTCGACCACGTCCCAGGTGACATTGCCGGCCTCGACCATGGCCTTGATCTTGCCGTAGTCTGTCGGCCCATCCTGTACGACATTGACGCCGGCCTTCGCCGTGAACTTGTCCGCCCATGCTTCCTTCTGGGCGTCCTGGGTGGTTCCACCCCAGCTCGAGAAGACCAGGTCCGCTGCGACTGCAGGTGACGCCATGATCAGCAATGCCGCACAGGCGGCCAGTATCGATGTCGATTTCATGTTCCCACGCTCCGGTTGTCAAAGCTCTTGTCTGGATGTGTCATGTGAACGGTGCCCCTCCGACGGAGAGAAAGCGGCCGGCTTCATGATCTTGTTTTCGGCAGTTTCTATGAGGTCGCGGATCTTCGGCAGGAAGGCCTGCCAGCGCGGATCGGAGGCGAGCGAGGCCCGGCGCCGTTCCCTGTCGTCGAGGCTCGCATAGGCCCAGATATGCATGATTTCGTTGATCGGACCGATCTCCGAGAAGAAGTAGCCGACCAGATGCCCCAGATGCTCCTTCTGGATCGCGATGCCCTCGTCCTCGACGACCTTGAGGTAGGCTGGCACCGTGCCGTTCCTGAGCCTGTATGTGCGGACCTCGTAAAACATGGCGTCACCGCATCACGAAGGGATCGGGGATCGGGTCGTCCGAGGTCCTGAGCCAGACCGTCTTCGTCCGGGTGTAATCAAGCGCCGCGGCGAGGCCGCCCTCGCGGCCATGGCCGGAAAGCCCGAAGCCACCGAAAGGCGCGATCGGCGAGACGGCGCGGTAGGTGTTGACCCAGACGACACCGGCGCGGATGCCCTTCATCAGGCGATGGGCGCGCGTCAGGTTCTGGGTGAACACCCCCGACGCCAAGCCATAGACGGTGTCATTGGCCAGACGCAGGGCTTCCTCCTCCGTGTCGAAGGAGACGACGGATAGAACCGGCCCGAAGAATTCCTCGGCCAGCGACGGCGAATCCACGCCGTCGCAGTCGAGAATGGTCGGGGGATAGTAGAACCCCTCCCCGACAGGCACCCGGCCGCCGGTGACGACCCTGGCACCCGCTGCGGACGAGCGCTCGACCAGCGCGTCGATATGCTGGCGCTGACGCGCCGTAGCGAGCGGCCCGACCTCGGTCGCCATGTCGAGCGGACTGCCGATGCGCACGGCTTCGGCCTTGCGCTTGAGAAGCGCGAGAAAGCGGTCCTTGACGCTTGCCTCGACGATCAGGCGCGAGCCGGCGACGCAGGACTGGCCGGTTGCCGCGAAGATCCCCGCGACCTGGGCATTGGCGGCGCTTTCGAGATCGGCATCGGCGAACACGATGAAGGGCGACTTACCGCCCAGTTCCAGCGAGGTGGAGGCCAGGTTCTCGGCGGAATTGCGCACGACATGGCGCGCCGTCTCCGGCCCTCCGGTGAAGGCCACATGGGCGATCCTGGGATGCCGGCCGAGCGCAGCGCCACAGGAGGGGCCAAAACCGGTGATGATGTTGACGACGCCCGGCGGAAAACCGGCTTCATGCACCAGCCGGGCGAATTCGAGGAGCGGCGCCGGCCCGTCCTCCGAGGCCTTCAGCACCAGGGTGCAGCCGGCGGCGAGCGCAGGACCGAGCTTGACGGCCGACAGGAAGAGCTGGCTGTTCCAGGGCACGACCATGGCGACCACGCCAACCGGCTCCCGGCGCAGCCAGACTTCCATGTCCGGCTTGTCGATCGGCAAATAGGAGCCCTCGATCTTGTCGGCGATGCCGGCATAATAGCGGTAATATTCCGCCACATAGGCGATCTGGGCCGATGTCTCGCGGATGATCTTGCCGGTGTCGCGGGTCTCGAGTTCGGCCAGCCTGGCTGCATTGGCGGCAACGAGATCCGCCAGCTTGTAAAGCAGCTTTCCACGCTGGGTGGCCGTCAGCTTCGACCAGGGGCCGTCATAGAGCGCCTTGTGTGCGCTCTCGACCGCTCTGTCGACGTCAGCCTCACGCGCCTCGGGCATCTGGGCCCAGGCCTTGCCGGTTGCCGGATCCACGCTGTCGAAGGAAGCCTCGCCGTCGCAAAAGGCCCCATCGATGTAGAGCTGGAAGCGCTGCATCGCATCAATCCTTGAAGGCAGGCATGACGTCGGCGATGAAGCGTTCGAGCGAGGCCTTCTTGCGCTCGAAACTCACGCCGGTGTCGATCCAGAACGAATATTCGTCATAGCCCAGCGCCTCGTAGTGCTTGAGGCGGGCAATGACCTCGTCGACCGTGCCAAGCGCGAGATTGGCCCGCATGACCTCCGGCGAGAGTGTGGCATTTGCCGCGATTTCCTCTTCGCTCAGCCGCTGGATCAGCCCCTGATGGATCGGCCGCTCGTTCTTGAACCAGGCGAAGAAGTAGTTGTAGTAGACGCTCAATTCCCGGGTCGCCTGCGCCACGTCAGCCGCATCCGCGCCGACATAGGTGTGAAGCAAGAGCATGATCTTGGGCCTGGGAACCTCGGGCGCCTTCGAGCAGGCCGCCTCGAAACGCTCCATCAGGCTCTCGATCTCCCGATCGCCATTCCAGAGCGGGGTGACCTGCACATTGCAGCCATTGACGACCGCAAACTCATGGCTGTTGGGATCGCGGGCGGCGACCCAGATCGGCACCGGATCCTGCAGCGGCCTGGGCGCGGAGGTCGTGGCCGGGAATTTCCAGAACTCGCCGTCATGGGCGTAGTCCCCTGCCCACACCCCCCGGACGGCGGGGATGAGCTCGCGCATGCGCTGGCCGGCCTGCCAGGCATCGAGACCCGGCAGGAGACGCTCATATTCGAAGGAGTAGGCGCCGCGGGCGATGCCCACGTCCAGACGCCCGTCGCTGATCAGGTCCGCCATCGCGGCTTCGCCGGCCAGCTTGATCGGGTGCCAGAAGGGCGCGATCACCGTACCGGTGCCGAGGCGGACTTTGCTGGTACGCCGCGCCAGGTCGGCGATGGTGACGAAGGGGTTCGGCGCGATGGTGAAGTCCATGCCGTGATGCTCGCCGGTCCAGATGGCGTGCATGCCCCCCTTGTCGGCGATTTCGCACAGCGCCACGAACTCGTCGTAGAGCTGCTTGTGGGACTGGCCGGCATCGAGCCTCTCCATGTGCACGAATAGCGAGAACTTCATGGACGGGGTCCCTTCGTAGAAATGGAATGCACCCTGCCGGCCGTCTCGCTCCCAAAATAGACGCCGAAATTGCCGATGGAGCTTTCCAGGGCAAAGCGCGCGAGAATGTCGGCGGTGGATTGATCTTTGACCTCACCGGCACGGACCGCGTCCGGCCGGATGAACCGACCGACCCTCGGTTCCCCCTCGCCCGCGAAGGCACGGTAGACGATGTGCTGGAAGCCCGAACCCTTGTCCTCATAGACCGAGTAGAGAAAGCCGATGGTGACGGACAGTCCCGTGAGTTCCTCCAGGTAGCGCGCCAGCACATCGGTGGGATTGCCATCACCGCCGCGACAGGCCGGAAGGGTCATCGGGCCCTCGCCGAGCAGCAGCACCTCCCCCTCGCGCTCGAGGACCGCACCGAACTCGATATTGCCCTCGGCCGCCGCCGATACCGCCCTGGCGGAAAGATTGGGCGTGAAATACCCGCCCCGCGCATAACCCAGGCCATTCAGGCCGGAATTGTCGAAGACCAGAACCCGGCCGACCAGGATGACATGGTCCCCGGCATCGACCACCTCATGCATCGCGCATTCGAACCAGGCCGATACGCCGGAAAGGATCGGGCAACCCTGGGCGCCAGGACGCCAATCCACAGCCGCGAAGCGGTCCTCGACCGGCCGCGCGAAAGTGTTGGAAACATCCTTCTGCGTCTCGGACAGGATGTTGATGGCAAAGGCGCCGGCCTCCGTCATCGCCGCATAGTTGCGTGAACTCTTGGCGAGGCAGACGAGCAGGAGGGGCGGATCAAGCGACACGGAGGTGAAGGAATTGGCCGTGAAACCGATCGGCTTGTCCGCCGCATCGCGCGTCGTCACCACGGTCACGCCGGTAGCGAAGGCACCGAAGGCGTCACGAAGGGCTTTGGGATCGAGGTTTGGTGCGCTCATGCCGGCTTCTCCTTTGCCACCAGCCATTCCGCCAGGACGGCGTTGACCGCTTCGGGCGCCGTCAGATTGACCATGTGCCGGTGGCCCTCGATGATGCGAGCCCACCCCTTCGGAGCGGCGGCAGCCATCGCCCGCGCCATCTCCGGCGTGGAATTGGGATCGCCCGATCCGGTCAGGAACAGCGCGGGACAAGCCACCTCCGGCCAGCAGTCGGCATAGGTTTCGTCGCCACCGGCAAAGGCTGTATAGGCAACAGCATACCCCTCCGGATCGACCTGTTCGAGCCAGGCTCGGGTCAGTTCGCGGGCGCGGCGATTGTTCGGCTCGTCGTCGAACCAGCGCGCCAGCGGGCCTTCCTTGTCGACGCCCTCCGCGCGGATGGCCTCGGCCCGGGCCAGCACAGCCGCCTTCGCCTGCGGATCCCGACGGTAGACGCCATTCAGATAGGCGACGCGGGCAACCCGCCTAGGAAAGCTCGCAACGGCGCCACCCGAGATCATCGCGCCCATGGAATGGCCTGCAATGCTGGTGCGCCCCAGGTTCAAATCATCAAGAAACCGGCCGAGCCAGGCGACGAAATCCGTGACGGTGCTTCCCACCGGCAGCCTGTCACTCCCGCCATGTCCCGGCATGTCCACGGCGATGACACGATGCGTCTTCGAGAACCGTTCGATCTGAGGGGCCCAGGCTTCCAGGCGCATGCCGACCCCGTGAATGAGGAGCAGCGCATCGCCCTCACCCGCCTCGAAATAGGCCGCTCCCCGTGCGCTTTTCTGGCGCGGAAACGTCCCGGCGGCTGCCAGGTCGGTATCGCTGGATGGCGTTGCGGGTTCGGTCTGCATGGCAGCGCCCGCCTGCTCAGACGCCGGCCGGATTGGCGACATCCTGCCCGAGATCCTTCAGATCCTGGTAGCGATCGCCGATGCGGTGATGGGGACGCCCGCCAACGGAGGCGCCCAAGGCCACGACGATTTCGTCGGCGGCGGGGGCATCCGCGATCGCAGCCTGGATCGTCAAATAATGGGAACGCCGCCCCTCGTCGTTCTTGTCCATCAGCGGGATCGTGATGGGAGCGTTGGCCGGGCCACGCGTGTTGCAGAAGGCGAGATAGGATTTGGCGCCGACCGCCTGGCGATAGTGGTTGCCGAAGCGCAGCGTGTGGATCAGGGCCGAGGCATGCTCGATCTCGCCGTCCAGCCCAACGACGGCGGACTTGCCGTAGCCTTCCACCGCCTCGCCGGAGCCGACCGCATCGAGGATCATCTTGGTCAGCAATTCGCCCAGGACAGGCGCGACGGCGTGGATCTCGGGCTTCAGATCGTCGACGAAGCCCCTGCCTGCCCAGGGGTTCTTCACCACGGCGATGGCCGCAAAGAGCTTCAGAGGCCGGGGAGCAGCCTTCCCTCCTTCGATCAACGTCGTCTCGACCTGAAGCAATGTCTTGCGGATCTGGATGGCCATGGAAATATCCTCATACGGTCATTGCATCTTATGGTATACCATAAGATCACGTGTCAATGCCTTGCCCGGATGATTTTTTGCGGCTACACCAAGACATGAGCAAGAACGCCGACAATCTCGCCGCCCTCAGAATCGAGAATCCGCCCGCGACATTGCGTGAAATCGCTCTGGAGAGGATGAGGCGGGCGATCATCAACGGCCTCTTCGAGCCGGAGGAGCGTCTCGTCGAGCGCACCCTGTGCGATCAGCTCGGCGTTTCCCGATCCGTCATTCGCGAGGTCATTCGTCACCTGGAAGCCGAGGGTCTGGTGACGATGCTTCTCAACAAGGGGCCGATCGTGGCGCGGCTCGATTGGGACGATGCCCGCCAGATCTATGCCATCCGGGCCGCGGTTGAATCGACGGCCGTTGCCGACTGTGCCCGCCTTGCCGATGCCGACGTGAAGAGGCGGCTGAGGAAAGCGCTGGACAATCTCGACCGCACGTCGCGGCAACGCTCCCCGGCCGCGATCATCGACGCGACGACCGAGCTCTACAAGATCATCTTCGAGGCTGGCGGGCACAAGATCGCCTGGGACATCGTCAGCCGCCTGAACAGCCGTATCTCCAGACTGCGCGTGATGACGCTGTCGACCGCCAACCGCATGGTCACCGGCCCAGCGCAGATACGCGAGATTTTCGACGCCATCGAGAAGAACGATCCGGACGCCGCAGCAGCAGCCTGTCGGCGGCACATTTCGGCCGCCGCTGCGATTGCCGAGGTGGTTCTGGGCGACATGCAGGCCAGGGCGTAAAGCCGGGCACCTGCTCAATCACGTCGGCATAGACCGTATTGTGGGGCAGGTCGTAATCGCAGGTGAACCCTTCTGTGGCCGCCGACGGCTCGAGCCCGCCGGTCATATAGAGGTTCTTGGTCTTGAGGCCGTACCACAGACGCTTCCGGCAGCGGCGTTACGCAGAGCCTTGCCAAGGGAGGCGCGAAAAAAGGCATCACCATCAACGCCTTCTGCCTCGGCACCATCGAAACGGATATGTAGGCCTATAACGACACGGCCTGGGGCAAACTGCTCGGCGACCACAAGCCCGGCGGGTTGATGGCCGAATGGCTCCGCAACATCCCAATGGCCAATGCCGGCAATGGCGAGGACGTCGCCGGCCTGGTCTCGTTGCTGACCAACGACGCGCCGGCTGCATCACCGGCCAGACCGTCAATGCCGATGGCGGAGCTTGTTATGGCGTGAAGCAGTCAGGCACTCCCGGTGGTCGATGCCGACCACCGGGTATGGACCGCGACGATCGACCGTCGGACGGCCTTTCCCCTCGTCAGGCCAGGTGATGAACCGGCGGGATGCCGAACACCGGCGTGGGTATTCCCTCCAGGCGCGCCTTCAGCTGCAAGGCGAGATATTGGGAGTAGTGGCGGGACTGGTGCAGGTTCCCGCCATGGAACCAGAGCCCATCCTGCCGGGTGGGCTTCCACATGTTGCGTGGCTCGCCCTCCCAAGGGCCGGGATCCTTGGTGGTACCGGAGCCGAGCCCCCAGACCTTGCCCACCCGATCCGCCACCTCCTGCGAAATCAACCTGGCGGCCCAGCCGTTCATCGAACCATAGCCGGTGGCGTAGACGATGAGATCGGCCGGCAGTTCGGTGCCATCGCTGAGCACCACGCCGTTCCGGGTGATTTCGCGGACCCCGACGCCGCTTTTCAGCTTGATATCCCCGTTCGCGATCAGGTCGGAAGCACCGACATCGATGTAGTAGCCCGAACCGCGCCGCATATATTTGAGAAACAGGCCGGATTCGTCGTCGCCGAAGTCGAGCAGGAAGCCTGCCTTTTCGAGCCTCCCCAAGAGATCGGCATCCGCAGCCTTGATGGATGCCGTCACCGGCTTGAGAAGCTCCGGCATGAGCCTGTACGGCACTGAGGCATTCAGCAAATCGGCCTTGTCGGTATCGATGCCCCGCTCGAGGGCGTCCTCCGAATAGAGCCGGCTGGTGCCGAACCGGAAGAGCGCGTCCGAGGTGGCGACATGCGTCGAGGTACGCTGCACCATGGTGACGTCGGCGCCCTTCTCCCATAGATCGGCGCAAATATCGTGGGCTGAGTTGTTCGAGCCGATGACGACGCATTTCTTGCCGCTATAGGCGTCGCTGCTCTTGTAGCGGCTGGAGTGGCATTGCTCGCCCGCAAAAAGATCCATGCCGGCGAAGGCGGGCTCATTGGGAATGCCGGACATGCCGGTCGCGAGAATGAGGTGCCTGGGCGTGAGCGTCACCGGCTTGCCCTCGCGGATGACCTCCACGGTCCATTGCCCTCGCGCGGCATCGAAGGAAGCCTTGCGGCAGGGTGAGGAACTCCAGACATTGAGCTCCATGACCCTGGCATAGGCTTCGAGCCAGTCCGCCATCTTGTCCTTGGGCGTGTAAACGGGCCAGTCATCAGGGAAAGGCAGATAGGGCATGTGGTCGTACCAGACCGGGTCATGCAGGCAGAGGGACTTGTAGCGCTTGCGCCATGCATCGCCCGGCCTTTCATGGGCCTCGACGATGAGTGTGGGCACGCCGAGGCGCTTCAGCCGGGCTCCGAGCGCCAGGCCGCCCTGCCCCGCCCCGACGATCAGGCAATAGGGCTGGGTCTCGGAGCCGAGGGAAGCCTCCTCCTCCTGCCGTCGCTCCAGCCAGGTCTGTCGATCGCGGTGAATGCCATGCTGGGCCCCCATGACCCGCCGGCGCCCCTTCTTTTCCTCGAAGCCCTTCAGCTCTTCCATCGAAGTCAGCAGCGTCCAGCAAAGATCGCCCTTGAGGCGGACATAGCCGCGACAGCGCGCCTCGCTGGTTTCGAACGTGAAAAATCCTTCGATGACGCCGTCGGTTTCCGATACTTCGTCCTGCACGGTAAAGGCGCTGGGCCGGGTGCGTGCCAAGGTCGCGTCGATCAGGTCACCGACGCCTTCCCTGCCCTCGGCGGTGTGCAGGTTCCAGGTGAACGCCAGCAGATCGCGCCAATAGCAATCCTCGGCGAACAAAGCGAGGAGCGCAGATCTGTCGGCAGCCGCCGCGGCGAGAGCAAAGCGATCCAGCCACCTCGAAAGCTGGCCCTTTGCATCCGGTCTACTCATGACATTTCATCCCTATGGTTTTTCAAATCGCGCCTCATTGTGATGCGGGCGCTCGTAAAAAGCGGCGGCTTGACGACGCACACCGGCAATCTGCCTCGCCAACCAACCGTATATCAAAACGTAATACTATGGATTCTTCTTGCACCTCGTTCTTTCAGCGCTAAGGGGAAGTGATTGCAAAGTATGTGTCAAGTAATTTCGAAGTCAGAAGTGCCTGGGATAGAAGCACCCCTCATGCGGCGATCGCCGTTCCGCCGCTATCGAAGAGATGGACGCGGGACGCATCCGGCGTGAGGAAGATCCTGTCGCCGGTCTTGAAGCGTCTTTCGCCCACGGCGCGCACGGTGATGGTGCCGAGCGATGGAACCTCGACATAGAGCAGGGCATCGCTGCCCAACTGCTCCTCCAGGGACACCGTGCCTCCCCACAGGCCTTCGCCAGGGGAATAGAGCACATGCTCGGGGCGGATGCCGAGCGTCATCTTCTGGTCCAGCCGCCTACGTCGCCCGTCCGGCAGGGCGACCTTCGAGCCACCCGGAAGCTCCAGGTCCCTGTCGCCGCTCGGCGCTGCCGGCAGGAAGTTCATCTTGGGCGAGCCGATGAAGCTCGCGACGAAGAGATTGGCGGGATGGTCGTAGAGTTCGAGCGGCGTAGAGAACTGTTCGACATTGCCCGCCCGCAGCACCACGATACGATCGGCCATCGTCATGGCCTCGACCTGGTCGTGAGTCACGTAGATCATCGTGGTGCGAAGGGTCCGGTGCAGCCGGATCAGCTCGATGCGCATCTGCACGCGCAGGGCCGCATCGAGATTGGACAGGGGTTCGTCGAACAGGAAGGCGGTGGGCGAGCGCACGATGGCCCGCCCGATCGCCACGCGCTGGCGCTGGCCGCCGGATAGCTGGCGGGGCTTGCGGTCCAGATAGTCCTCCAGGGCCAGGATGCGCGAGGCCTCCGCCACTTTGCCGGCGATTTCCTGCCTCGGCATGCCGGCGATCTTCAGGCCGAAGCCGATATTGTCGCGCACACTCATATGCGGATAGAGGGCATAGGACTGGAAGACCATGGCGATGCGGCGATCCGCCGGCGCGAGCCGGGAGACATCCTTGCCGTCGATCAAGACACGGCCGTCCGACAGTTGCTCCAGACCGGTGATCAGCCGGAGCAGCGACGACTTTCCGCAGCCCGACGGGCCGACGAACACCACGAACTCCCCGTCCTTCACTTCCAGGCTGACATCGGAGATGACCTGGTGAGACCCATATTTCTTGCTGACACGGTCGAACTGGATGCTTCCCATGGTCACCTCCTGATGGCTGAGATCTAGACGAGGCCGCTGCGGCCGCGCTTTTCGGTCTCGTAGGCGGCCTTGAGGTGAGCCTGCGTGAAGATCTTGGCGTGCGCGGCGAGGTCATCCCCGTCGTCCCACAGGTCACGCCAGATGCCGAGGATGCCTTCGAGAGGTTGGCCGACGACCCGGGAGGAGAAGGATTCGAAGGTGATCGGCCCCTGGTAGTTGGCTTTGGCGAGGGCGCGGAAGATCATCTTGAAATCGATCGAGCCGGTGCCGAGATAGCCCCGGTTTGAATCGCCGGTATGGAAATAGCCGAGCAGCGGTCCGGTCTCGACGATGGCGGCGGCGACGTCAGCTTCCTCGATGTTCATGTGATAGCAGTCGAGATGGACCTTGACGTTCGGCGCACCGATCCGCTTGCACATCTCGACCGCCTGCGCCGCCGTGTTGAGAACGTTGCTCTCATAGCGGTTGACCACCTCCAGCCCGAGGGTGATGTCGCTCTTGGCCGCCTGCTCGGCGACCCGCTGCAGGACCTCGACCGCGCGGGCGACGCCGTCCTTGGTGGGCGGCACGGCATATTTCTGGAACGCCGAATAGATGATCCCGCAGATATGCGTACCCTTGAGGTCCCGGGCAATCGAGACGATGTCGAGAAGGCGCCGTTCCCCGCGCTTGGCCATCTCCGGGTCGCCGTTCGAAATATCGGTGGTGGCATCGAGGCCGAGGGAGAAGGTGATGCCGACATTGGCCTTCTCGAGCTCGCGCCGCGTGAAGTCCACGTCGAAGACACTCGGATCCAGGGCCGGCGCCTCGATGATGTCATAGCCCAGCTCCGCCGTCTTCCCGATGGCCCGAGCGCATTGCTCGTGGCTCCAGCCGGGCGTCCAGACAAAGGCGTGCAGTCCCAGTTTATTGTTCACGATGCTGGTCTTTCTTTCAGCAGAGGTTGATGGTTTCAGTGGAAGATGATGCCGCCGCAAACGTTGAGTGCCTGCCCGGTGATGAAGGATGCATCATCGGACGCGAAAAAGGCGACAGAACCGACGACATCCTCAGGATATCCCAGGCGGCCGAGCGTGGTCTTCTCGATGACTTTCCTGAGCGACTCCTCGTCCCGATAATTGTTGCGGCCCATGTCGGTGTCGATGATGCCGGGGCAGACCGCATTGACGGTGATGCCGTCGAGGCCGACCTCCATAGCCAGGATATGGGTGAAGCTGATCACGGCGGCCTTGGACGAGCAGTAATGAGCCTGGCCGACGCCGCCGCGCTTGCCGCCGATCGAGGCGATGTTGATGATGCGGCCGGCCTTGCGCTGCCGGAAATGACCGAGCAACGCCTTGGTCACCATGAAGGTGCCCTTGGTGTTGACGTCATACATGCGGTCCCATTCGTCCGGCTCGATGTCCTCGACCTTGTGGACGGACAGGACGCCCGCATTGTTGACCAGGACATCGATGGTGCCGCAGCGGGCAAGGGCGTATTCCGCCAGCGAGGCGACGTCGGCGGGATTGCTGACATCGGCATAGGCGATGTCGCAGCGCCCTCCGCTGGCCTCGACCTCGGCCCGCAGCATTTCCATTTCCTCGCTCTGGCGTTCGATGTCGTTGGCGACCACGTGGTAGCCTTCGGCCGCCAGACGCTTGACGATAGCGCGCCCGATGCCACGGCTCGCGCCGGTGACGACGGCTGCGCGGTTCCGGCCGCGCCGGGCTAATTCAGACATGTGGGATCTCCGTGGTCTTGTTCTAGAGCAAAATGACATTCCTCTTATTGCCATTTTTCTCTAACCCTTTGTTTTAACGTGCTTTCTTGATCGAAAAGTCTATCAACTTTTCTGGAAAACGCTTTGAGGTCAGTCCTTGACAGCGCCCATCGTCATTCCCGAGACGATGTGGCGCTGCATGAAGAGGGTGAAGATTACCGGTGGCACGCATTGGATGATCGAGGCGGCGGCGATCAGGTCCCAATAGACCTTGCCCGTGCCGATGAAGGAGGAGATCACCACCGGCAGCGTGCGGGCCGAACGGGTGGTCAGGAACAGCGAGAGCAGGAACTCGTTCCAGCAGAAGATGAAGACGAAGGTCGCCACCGTCATCACGCCGCTCAGGCTCATGGGCAGGGCGATTCGCACGAGCACCTGGGTCCAGCTGCAGCCTTCCAGCCGCGCCGCCTCGATCACCTCCCGCGGTACCCGGCGCAGGAAGGACATCGAGACCCAGACCGCGAAGGGCAGGTTGAAGCCGGCATAGGCGATGATCAGCGCCCACACGCTGTCGAGAAGGCCAAGCCCCCTGAAGATCACGAACAGCGGCACGGCGGCGGCGATCGGTGGCATCATGCGGGTCGACAGGATCCAGTCGGCGATCGCGTTGGAGGCGCGCATCTGGAAGTTCACCAGGCCGAAAGCCGTGGGAATGGCGAACAGCAGCGCCAGCGCGGTGGCGCCAAGCGTGACCACGACCGAATTCAGGATGAAGGGCCAGTAGTCGGTGAAGATATGGACGTAATTGTCGAGATAGGTGAAGTCCGGGATCCAGACCGGCGGAATGGCGATGATGTCGCTGGTGTTCTTGAACGAACTCAGGCCGATCCACAGCAACGGCCCGACGGCGAAGGCCGTGAAGGCGAGAGCCGCAATGACGAGCCCGATGTCCTTGCCACGAATGCTATGCATTTTCCACGCTCCTCAGCAGGCGAACCGCGAAGGTGGTGATGACGATGCTGATGACGAGGATGAGAACGGCGGCGGCCGAGCCGACGCCGATCTGGAAATACTGGAAATCCTGCTGGTAGGCATAGAGCGTCACCACCATGGTGGCATCGCCAGGGCCGCCGCGCGTGGTGACATAGATGACGTCGAAGAAGCGCAGCACGTCGATGATGCGCAGGATGACGCCGAGCAGCACGACATTGAGGATCGAGGGCACTTCCAGCGACCAGAGGATATGGTGCCAGCGCGCGCCGTCGACGCGGGCGGCTTCATAGAGATCGGTGCGGATCGAGGTCAGGGCCGCCAGGCACAGCAGCATCATGAAGGGCGACCACTGCCACACATTGATCAGCAGCATGGAGACCATGGCCGTGACGGGCTCGCCGAACCAGGAGACCGGCGTCAGCCCGACGAGCTGGATGACGTAGTTCACCACCCCCAATGTCGGGTTGAACAGATAGGCGAAGATCATGCCGACGATCAGCGGCGTCACCATCATCGGCATCAGATAGAGCGAGCGCAGCGCCCCGACCCAGCGCAGATGCGACAACTCGTAGAACACCTTCGCGGCGGTGAAGCCGATGACGATCTCCAGCGAGATCGAACTGACGCCCAGGATAGCCGTGTTGAGGAGGGCGCGCAGGAACAGCCCGTCATGCAGAAGAAAGAGATAATTGTCGAAGCCGGTGAACACGGCGCGCTGCAGCGTGGTGAGCTTGACCTGGTGCAGGCTGAGATAGACCGAATAGACGAAGGGATAGATCGTCAGGAACAGCAGGAAGAGACAGGTCGGCAGGATAAAGGCCGTCTGCTGCAGGCGGTCGTTGCGCAGGAAGGCAAGCCGCCGCCGGGGCAGGTCTTGGGAATATGCGAGGGCCGCGGGCTGCATGGAGGTCCGCCTCTCTGGTTGGCTGCCGGCCGGACCCTGGCGGATGCAAACCGCCAGGGATCTCGGCGATCCCCCTCCCCCATGCCGGAGGAGGGGTCGTCCTGTCGGGACATGGAGCGGGCTGCGCCCGCCGAGCTTACTTCAGGGCGCCGGAAGACTTCAGGAGCTGCGTGGCCTTGGCGTTGGCATCGTCCATGGCATCCTTCACCGACATCTCGCCGATGATCGCCTTGTTGACGTTGACGCCAATGGTGTCGATCAACTGGAAGGTGGCGGGAATGCGCGGGCGGACCTCCGTCCAGGCCGTCTTCTGGGCCTCGGCGATGGTCTTGGTCCAGGGGAACTTGGCCTGGACCTCGGCATCGTTGATGGCGCTCAGGCGGCTCGGCGTGCCGCCCGCCAGGGCATAGCGCTTGTGCTCGGCCGGGCTCGCATACCATTTCATGAAGTCCCAGGCCGCGTCCTTCTGGGTGCCATGGGCGTTGAGGCACATGACCCAGCCGCCGACCGGCGGAACCGGCTTGCCTGCCTTGGAGGGCATCAGGACGCTGCCGAACTTGCCGGCGATCTGGCTGGTCTTGGGATCGTTGGCGATCTGGGCGCGCACCGACCAGTCATTCATCATGGCGAGCTTGCCGCTGGCAAAGGCGCTGGCACGTTCGTCCCAGGCGTAGCTCTCGACGCCGGGCGGGCCGAATTTCACCATGTCCTTGAAGAATTGCACGAGATCGAGGGACTCGGGCGAATTCAGGGTCGGCGTCATGTCGGCATAGGGATCAGCCGCGCCGATGACATTGCTCTTCCAGGGCGAGCCGCCGGCATTAAAGATCCATTCGAAATATTGCTGGCCGGCCGCTGCGCCACGCTGATTGTTCATGGCATAGCCATAGACGCCCGGAAAATCCGGATTGTTGGTGAAAAACTTGGCAGCCTTCTGCAATTCGTCGAAGGTCTTGGGTGGCTGCATCTTCGCCTTTTCGAACAGATCCGTACGGTAATACATCAGCTCATAGTAGATCGCGACAGGCAGGCAGTATTTCTTGTTGTCCCAGCTCGCCTGGCCGGCGCCCGAGGAGGTGTAGTCGTCCCAGGCGATCACCTTGGGATCCTCCTTGGCGATGCGGTCGTCGAGGGCATCGATGCAGCCGGCCTCGACGAACTCGCCGATCCAGATGCCGTCGATGAGCAGCACGTCATAGCTGCTGTCGTTCTGCGAGCAGTTCAACAGCTCCTTGTCGTGCAGGGCGTCGTAACCGTTGCCGTCGACCTCGACCTTGGCGCCGGTGAGCTTGGTGAAGTCGTCCTTGGTGGCCTTGATCGCCTCGATGAAGGGATCGCTGATGCTGATCAGTTTCAGCGTCTTGCCCGCCTGGTCGGCGAGCTTGCCTTTCCAATCAATGTCCTGGGCGTGTGCGGCCAGACCGGCGAGACAGGCAAGCGCGGACGCCGTGCCGACCATGATCTGCTTGAATGCGGGGCGTTTCATATTGATCCTCCATTCCGGCCGTTCTTATGGGCGCGCCGGTGCCGGTGACGGCGCGTCGTTTCGAGATCTCGAAGGGGCTGGCGAGCTAGACCCTGGGCTGCCTGGCCACGGATTTTCGTCGCGTTCCGCCCTTGGCCGGCTCTTCGGCGGCAGGCAGGCGACGGATCGGCAGGCCGATCCTCTTGGTCGAGTTTCTCAGGATGAGTTCGCAGGGCAGGCGGACATGCCGGGGCACGGCAGCCGGATCGTCGATCCTGGCGCGAATGGTCGCCCAAGCCTGCGCGGCGATCTGCTCGACGTCCTGCCGCATGGCGGTGATGGGCGGCGCCGTCGCGCGCATCCAGGCATAGTCGTCGAAGCCGACCAGCGAGATGTCCTCGGGAATCCGGATATTGCGCTGGGCCATGTCGGCAAGAACACCGAGGGTCCCGAAATTGGTGAGGGCGATGACGGCGGTGGGCCGCTCATTGGCCGTGAACCAGCGTTGCAGGCCCTCGGCGACGGTCTCGAATGTCTGGCCGACTTCGAGAATGGGCGGAGCAGGCAGGCCCGCTTGCTGGAAGACCTGCACAATGCCGGCGCAGCGCTCGCGAATATTGGCGATACGCGTGGTGGTTGCGACCACCAGGGCATTGCTGTGCCCATATTCCAGGAGGTGCTCGGCGGCGTGTCGCCCGGCGGAAAAATTGTCGCTGCCGATGGTATCGCCCTCGAAACCCTCGGTTATGCGGTCGACGACGACATAGGGCACGCCGACATCGTCGAGAAGCGTGCGGGTGGCGAAGCGATCATCGTTCGGAATGATGACGACGCCCGACGGACGCCAGGACAGCAAGGCCGACAGGCGGGATCGCTCGACCTCTTCATTCTCGTTCGAGCTCGCCACGATGATGTCGTAGCCCTCATCCTGGACGCAACGTTCCAGGCTGGCGATGACGGCGCTGAAATAGGGATTGTCGAGACTTGGTACCAGAACGGTGACGACGCGCGCTTTTCCCGTTCTGAGTTGCGAGGCAACCCGGTCGACCTCGTAGCCCAATTCACGCGCAATGGCCTGCACGCGCTCGGCGACCTCCGGGGTTGCCGCCCCCTGGCGGCCATTGAGGACGTTCGACACCGTCGCCGGCGAAACGCCGGCCCGCGCTGCAACATTCCTGATGGAAATACGCTTAGGTTTGCGCATGGCAGCCCAACGTTTCCGTTCCCTGTCATTATTACTTAAACGATTTAATAAAACGATTCACCAGCTGATCGTGTTTGTCAACACCTTACTGAATCGTTTTAGTACGGAGACCCGATCACAGGAGAGAAGACGGCCGCGAGCGGTAGCGTCCACGCCTCAGCGTCCCGCCAAGCCGCCATCGGGACCGAGGGAAATCCTTGTAAAGGGCTGTCGACGGTGAAGGCCGCGGGCCCTTCCGCCGGCCGCCATCACCAGCAGGTAAAGCCGCCGTCCGCCACCACCGTGGTGCCCGTCATCAGGCTGGAGGCATCGCAGGCCAGGAAATGCACCACCGAGGCGATCTCGTCCGGCTTGCCGAGACGATGCATCGGCGTGTCGCGCAGCCAGACGTCGATCATGCCGTCATTGTCGTGGCGATACATGGTCATGGCGGTCTCGATATAGGTCGGCGCCACCGCATTGACCCGCACGCCCCGATCGGCCCATTCGGCGGCCAGCGACGAGGTCATCTGGTGCACGGCAGCCTTGGCTGCATTGTAGTAGGTCTGCTTTTGCGGGCGGTTCGAAATCAGGCCGGACATCGAGCCGATATTCACGATGGCTCCCCGCCCGGCCTTGAGCATGTGGCGGCCGAATGCGCGATTGCACCAGAAGACGCCGTTGTAGTTGACGTCGTTCACATGCAGCCAATGCTCGTCGCTCACATCCTCGGCCGCCGTTCCAGAACGGGCAATGCCGGCATTGGCAACCAGGATGTCCACCCGGCCATGGTCCCTCACGACATCCTCCGCCAGGGCCTCGACCTCGGCGGGCTTGGTCACGTCGACCTGGCGCACATCGACTTCGTAGCCCTTGCGCGCCAGTTCCGCCCGCCCCTCGGCGGCGATCGACAGGTCGATGTCGGCAATGACGACTTTTGCGCCGTTTTCCAACAGGGCTTCGGCGCAACTCAGGCCAATGCCGCGCCCACCGCCGGTGACGACGGCAACCCTCCCGTCGAGGCGGAACTTGCGTGCATACATGGCGTCCTCCCGTTCCAGATTTTGTGGGAATGCAAGATTTTGTGGGAATGCCCGTCGAGGCCGGCCCTATTCGGCGGCGCGGTCGAGGAAAGGATGGCGACCGGGCTGGGCGAACTTGGTGCGGCGGATATCGAGAAGCCTCTCGATCTGCTCGGCGTTGAATTCCTTCGCGCCGCCATAATGGGCCGCGAGATAGACCACCTTGGCGTAGTAATCGAGCGCTTCCATTTTGAAATAGGCGCTGGTGAGATCGTGGCCGTAGGAGAGTGCGCCGTGGTTTTCCAGCAGCAGCGCATCATATCGGTCGAGATAGGGCGCGATCGCCTCGGACAATTCGCTCGTCGAGGGCAGCGCGTAGGGCGTCAGCGGCACCTCGCCGAGGAACATGGTGGATTCGGGCATGATCTGCTGCGTGATCGGCTTGCCGCAGATGGCGTGAACCGTGGCATAGAGAGGATGGGCGTGCACGACCGCCCGGACATCGGGCCGATGATCATAGACGCATAGATGCATCTTGATCTCGGTCGAGGGACGAAAGCCCTTGTCCTCGACGAGTGCCCCCTGCCGGTCGATCCGGCAGATCATCTCCGGCGTCATGAACCCCTTGGACACGCTGGTCGGGGTGCACAGCAAGGTGCCGTCGTCCAGCAGAACCGAGAAGTTGCCGTCATTGGCGGCGCCCATCTCGCGCGCATAGGCGCGGCGCCCGATTTCACAGATATATTTGCGCAATCGGAGATCGTCTTGCATGCCGGGCACCTCGCTGGGTTGGCCCGAGCTATCGCAAATTCGGTCAGAAAGTCAACTATTCGGACATTTTATTTTTGAATATGCCCGATCTTGCCCATCACACGATCAGCTTCACCTTGTTCCTTTCGAACAAGTCGCGCCATTCCGGTGATGGCTCCCGGTCCGTGACCACGAAATCGATGGATTCGAAGCCGCAGATGCTGATCAAGGCCGTCTTGCCGAACTTCTCGCCGTCGACGAGGAGGCAAACCCGTTGTGCGCTGGCGATGAAGGCCCGCTTCACCTCCGCATCGGCCATGTTCGCCTCCATGAGGCCGCCAGCCAGCGAGATTGCCTTGCAGCTGATCAGGGCGACATCCGCATTGAACTGGGCGATGGTTCGGCTGGCCAGCGGGCCGACGAAGGTCATCGAGCGGCGCCGCAATTCTCCGCCGACCGACATGATCGTATAGGCAGGCAAGCTAGGGTCCGACAGGACGCGGACGGAATTGGTGATGAGGGTCAGATCTCGCCGGTTGCCGAGACCTCTCAAGGTTTCATAGGCCGTCGAGGATGAGTCCATCATCACCGCATCGCCATCCTTGACCAGCGCCGATGCCTTCTGGGCGATCAGGCGCTTGGCCCCGATATTGATGAGATGTCGTGTCCGATAAGGCAGGTCTTCGGCTTCGCCTTTGAGCGCGACCGCGCCCCCATGCGTCCGGCTGAGCAGACCCTCTTTCTCGAGCTTGTTGAGATCGCGCCGTATGGTCTCTTCGGTAACCGCCAATTCCTGGCTGAGCGCGGTCACCATGACGCTGCGATTACGGGTGACAAGGTCGAGTATCCTGGTTTTTCGCTCAGCCGCCAACATGCATCACCAGATCACCTGACCAAATATCGGAACGTTTCAGACAAGATTGCGAATGTCGACGGATCGTTCAACCAGAGCCCGGCCTTCTTCCAAGGATTTTATCTGCCCCAGACCAAGGAGCTGGACCAAGGCGTTACCCCAGGAACTCGCCTCGATTGGACCGATGCGCACGGCCTTTCCGGAACAGGCTGCGATCCGGTCGCACAAAATCGCGTCCTGCGCGCCGCCCCCGCACAAGGTGAGGCTCGGCAGCACGCGGCCCGTCAGCTGCTCGATCACCCGGACCGCAGAGCCGATTTCTGAGGCGAGGCCATTATAGACGGCCAGCGCCAGACCACCGAGGTCATAAGGGGGAAAGGTGCCGTTCCGCGCGCAGGACCGGCGGATCGCCTCGATGATATCGGGAGGATTGAAGAAGAGCGGATCGGATGGGTCGATGGCGGGCGTATCGTCCAGACGGGCGGCTTCTATCACCTGATCGGCGATCCCGGCAAACGTCACGGGCCGGCCATCGCGCTGCTGCCAGGCGGCCCGCAGCTTCTGGATGAGATGCAGGCCGTTCAAACTCTTGATCAGGAAGGTGCGGCCATCGACACCCCCCTCGTTCCCGAATCCCGCCGCCCGCACGGCATCGTCGAGATCGGGGGCGCGCCGCTCCAGACCGATCAGGGACCAGGATCCACAGATCACGAAGCCACCTCCATCCGCAAGATCGAGAGCCGCCACGGCGCTGGCCGTGTCATGGGCCGCGACCGAGATCACCGGAACCGGCCCCAGCCTGTCGGCAAATTCGCCGCGCAACGTGCCATAGACCTCGGCGGGACGGATGATGGGCTGCAGCAACCGCTGCGGCAGGCCGAGCCTTTGGCAGAGCTCGGCGCTCCAATCCTCCGTGCGGGCATCGACGAGCCCGGACGTACGGGCCAGGGTCAATTCGGACCGCAGCCTGCCGGTCAGATGATGGTTGACAATATCGGCCATCATCAGGAGGTTGCGGCTTCTCGCCAACGTCCCGGAGGCGTGCCGCGACTGGTCGAAAAGCTGGCAGATCGTATTGACCGGCAGGTCCTGCGCACCCGAGATCGCGTAGAGCTCCTCCGGGGCGAGCGGCAGGGCATCCCGCCCGCGCTGCGAGCGCGGATGGCGATAGTGGCAGGGCTCCTCCACGATGCCGCCGGCGTGATCCAGCAGCGCGTAATCCAGGCCCCAGCTGTCCACGCCGATGGAATCGAGCGAACTCACCGCGGCGCTGCACCGGCGCAAGCTCTCCTCTACCCCGTCGAACAGGCGCGAAAGACACCAATGCGGGCCATCGTCCCGTTCGACCGCGTAGCCGTCGAAGCGGTGAATTTCATCGATCCGCAGCCGACGATTCTCAAACGTCGCCAGCATTGCGCGACCACTGCCGGCTCCGAGGTCGAGGACGAGACAGCGCGCCATCGGCACTCCTTCCGGTTTCATCTTCTCCGACAAACAACATTATCGGGCAAATCTTGCCAGGCCGATTGTTGAAAAAAGTCCGAATGCGACCTTACGCCCCCACGCGCCTGATCGGCAACCCATGGCCGTGCCGTATAGCATCCATCCTCTGGAGCCATGAATCCCGAGCCGGCACGGCGCCGCCCTCTCGCGGCACCGGGAGCCGCCATCAGAATGGCAGGCGCGCATTGTCCTTGACCTGTTTCATGACGAAGAAGGTGCGGGTCTGCCTCACGCCCGGCAATGCGATCAGTTTCTGCCCGTGCAGCTTGTTGAAATCCGCCATGTCGCGGACGCGGATTTTCAGCAGATAGTCGAAATCACCCGCCACCAGGTTGCAGTCCAGAACTTCCTTGAGCTTGAGCACCGCTCCCTCGAAGGCCGCAAAGCTCTCGGGTGTCGAACGGTCAAGCACCACACCGACCATCACGAGGGCATCGAGCCCGACGGACGTCGGAGAGACTTCGGCACGAACACCGGTGATGAAACCTTCGTCGAACAGGCGCTGCGTGCGCCTGTGGCAGGTGGCCGGGCTGACATTCACGCGCGCGGCGAGATCGGCATTGCTCAACCGGCCGTCGATATGCAGTGCCCGTAAGATGTTGATGTCGATGCGATCGAGATCGCTGATGGAAGGTTCTTTCATTTTTATACTTCTTAATGAGAGATATTATGTCGAAATGATAGTTCGGCTTTCATTCTTGTGAAAGCCGAAGGTAAAATTCGGAAGCACCCTCCAGGGCTTTTCGACTAGGCTCCGTTCCGTCTCATGGAGCCCGTCCAATGTCCCTTCTTGAAAAGTTCGAGCGCTATCCGCTCACCTTCGGTCCAACCCCGATCGAGTACCTGCCGCGTCTCACCCAGGCCCTCGGCGGCAAGGTCCAGATCTATGCCAAGCGCGATGATTGCAATTCCGGCCTCGCCATGGGCGGCAACAAGCTCAGGAAGCTTGAATATATCGTGCCGGATGCCATCGCCTCGGGTGCGGACACGCTGGTGTCGATCGGCGGCGTTCAATCCAACCACACTCGCATGGTGGCGGCGACCGCTGCCAAGATCGGCATGAAATGCGTGGTCATCCAGGAGAAATGGGTGCCGCATTACGACGCCGTCTATGACCGCGTCGGCAACATCCTGATGACCCGGCTGATGGGCGCGGATTCCCGGCTCGTCGATGACGGCTTCGATATCGGCATCCGCAAGAGCTGGGAGGATGCGATCCAGTCGGTCGAGGCGGCCGGCGGCAAGCCCTATCCGATCCCGGCCGGCGCGTCGGTGCACAAGTTCGGCGCCCTCGGCTATGTCGGCTTTGCTGAGGAGGTCGCCAGGCAGGAGGCTGAGCTTGGCTTCACGTTCGACTATGTCGTGGTCTGCGTCGTCACCGGCTCGACCCAGGGCGGCATGATCGTCGGCTTTGCCGCGCAGGGGCGCGCCGATCGCGTGATCGGCATCGATGCTTCGGGCACCCTCGAACAGACGCGGGCGCAGGTGCGCTCCATCGTCGACAACACCGCGGAACTGGTTGGCCTCGGCCGCACGATCGGCGAGCACGAGATCGTCATCAACCCGGACTACGCCTATCCGGCCTATGGCGTGCCGTCGGAGGGGACCAACGAGGCGATCCGGCTCGCCGCCCGTACCGAGGCGATGATCACGGATCCGGTCTATGAGGGCAAGTCGATGCAGGGGCTGATCGACCTGACACGCAAGGGGTTCTTCCCCGAGGGCTCGCGCGTGCTCTACGCCCATCTCGGCGGTGCGCCGGCCTTGAACGGCTACAGCTATTACTATCGCGAAGGCTGACAGGGATCGTGCGTTCCCGCGCCTGTCCGGCAAGCGGGTGGCCGAGGGGGCGGATCCGAAAAAGGTCCGCCCCCCGCCCAGCGCATGCCGCATTGGCGCTCTGCGGGCGGTAGCAGCGGCCACGCCTGACGCGAAGACACCGATGCGCAGCCCTTGCGTGGGCTGACTGGCTACGGGCACACAGAGTTGCATTGCCGGTTCCCACCTACCGCTGTTACTCTGTGCGAAGGAAGGGATCAGAGATCAAGGATGCTGCGGTCATTCGAGCAATTGCGCGACACGGCAAGGTCCGATCTGCTCATAGCCGCCGACGACGAGCATGCGGCGGTGGCAGGCAGCGGCAGCTATGCCATGCCCTGGCATTGGCACGATTGTCTGATGTTCATCCTGCCCAGCCAGGGGACCGTCGAACTCAAGCACGAAGGCCGCCGCGAGGGGGCCTGGCTGTCGCAGGACCGGTTTGCGGTGGTGCCCCCGAACCAGGCGCATGAAACGAGGGCGGCCATCGGCGCTCATCGTCACCTTGCCATCTATGTGACGGGTGCCACGCTCAGCCGGCTCGACCGGGAAGCGGGCTCGCTCAGCGAGTTTCACCGGCGCACGCGCACCACGATCCTGGTTCACCGCACCTCCTCCGTGAAAGCCTTGCAGGCGCTGTCGCTTCGAAATGGCCAGGGCGCCTACGGCGATGGCAAGGTCAGGCAGGCGCTGACATCCGCCCTGCTCGTGCAATGCATCGCCGAAGTCATGGCAGGGGAGATCGCGCCCGCTGCCTCACGCTACGAACATGGCATGGCGCTGGTCGAGGATCTCAAGCATTATCTGGCGCTTCATGCCGACGAACAGGTTCCGCTCGACGCCCTAGCGGATCGCTTCGGCGTCTCGAGGCGCCACGTCACGCGCCTGTTCCGCGAAGGCACCGGCTTCTCGGTGGGCGAGTTCCAATTGCGGATCCGTCTGCGGACGGCATGCGAACTCCTTACCGGAACCGACCTGCCGGTCGGCGAGATCGCCTTCCGGGTGGGTTTCGAGAGCGGAGCGGCGCTTGCCCATGCCATGCGGCGCGCTGAGGGCCGATCCCCTTCCGACATCCGCAAGAGCCTGGCCCGGCCGATCAAAATCTAAGGCCCGTTCGGACGCGCGGAGCGAGGACCGCCGCGATAGCCTGCACGCCGTAAATTCTGCGCGACAGGCAGGTTGGCAATGGGTTCGGACGTTGAGATAGTCAGTGTGTTTGCGGCGGGCCCCAATGGAGGCAATCCGGCACCGATCGTGATCGATGCCGCTGGAATGTCCGATGCGGACATGCAGCAGGTTGCACGTTCCTCCGGCTATGAAAGCGGCTTCGTTCTTCCGCCACCGCCCGCCTCGAATTGCGATTTCGAACTCCGCTTCTGGGTGCCCAACCACGAAATGTCGATGTGCGGACATGTGACCGTCGGCGCCTTGTGGCTGCTGGATCGGCTGGGACGGCTGCCGGGTAACGAGCTTGCGATCTGGACCAAGAGCGGCCGCGTTGCGGCGAGAATTCGGGAACGAACCGAACGCGGTGCGGCTGTCGAAATCTCGCAGCCGGTCGGCACGGTCGAAACGCTCGGCGATGGCGACACCGCCGGCATCCTCGAGGTTCTCGGGGTGGGATCGGGCGATCTCGCACCAAGACCGATCCAGAACGCGTCGACCAGCCGGGTCAAGACGCTCGTCCCCCTGAAGAGCGCCGAGACCCTGAACGGGTTGAGCCCCGATTTCGCCAGGATCGAGGACCTATGCGACCGGATCGGCTCGACCGGCCTCTATCCCTACGCGGTGCTCGATGGGGACGCCCAGATCGTCGAGGCTCGCCAGTTCCCCAAGGCATCCGGCTATCCCGAGGACGCAGCCACCGGCATTGCCGCATCGGCCCTGTCCTTCGGCCTGCTCGCGAACGCCATGGTGGAAGCATCAGAGCGCCCGATAACCATCCGCCAGGGACGGGCAATGCGGCGCCCCTCGGAAATCCTGGTGCGTTTTCAACTCGGCGATGGGCGCCCTGCCGGCTGCTGGCTGGGAGGGGCCGTCCGCCTGGAAGGGCGTGACCGAGCCAGGTCCTGACAGGCAACAGGCCCGATCACACAGGCACCAGCGCTCTGATGCCTGCCATAACAAAGGGGAAAAAATGGATCGCAGACAGATTCTCCAGCTCGGCCTTCTGGCGGTGCCCGCCACAACTCTCGCTGGCCCGGCAAGGGCCGACGAAGCCGAGCTCATCGTCGGCTCCAATGTCGGCAGCCCACCCTTCGCCTACAAGGATGGCGATCACTATTCCGGCTTCGACATGGAGATGTTCGCCGAAGTCGCCAAGGCCTTGAACCGCAAATGGCGCGTGCAGCCGATGGACTTCGGCGCCCTCATCCCTGCCCTGCAGACGGGCAACATCGATGCGATCGTCTCGCAGCTGTTCATCAAACCCGAGCGGCAGAAAGTCATCGATTTTTCGGCCCCTTATTACCAGAGCGGGCTGGTGGCGGTGACGAGCGCCAGCAACACCACCATCAACACGCCCGACGACCTGGCCGGCAAGGCGATCGGCACCGAGACCGGAACCATCGCCGTCGACTACATCAAGGACCACATCAAGGGCGCGACGCTCGACCAGTTGCCGAGCATCAACAACGCCTTGCTGGCGCTTCAGGCCGGGCGTACCGACGCGGTCATCTATGACACGCCGGCCCTGATGTACTACGCCAACAACACGGGCAAGGGCAAAGTCCGGGTCATACGCCCGACCCTCGAAGGCCGTGATGTCGGTATCGGTTTCAGGAAGGGCAGCCCGCTCGTGATGCCGGCGAATGCGGCGCTGGCGGCGATGAAGGCCGACGGGCGGCTCAAGGCCATTCGCGAAAAATGGTTTGGACAGGACCCGACGTGAGCTCGGCGGCAAGGCATCGAGAGCCGAGGCGCAATCACAGCCGAGGCTCGCCTAGCCCACTTGTCATGTGGTCAACCATCGACGGGACCCCTGATGACTTTTGACTGGACGGCCGTCTTCGACGCTCTACCCGAGCTGCTGCAGGGCCTCGAGGTAACCATGCTGATCGCTCTGGCCGGCCTGGCCGGCGGCGTGGTTGTCGGGGCCATCACCGGCGCCCTGCTCACCTATGGAGGGTGGCTGGCGCAGGTTCCGGCTCAGCTCTATGTCGCCCTGATCCGCGGCACGCCAATCACCGTGCAGGTGATGTTCATCTATTTCGCGCTGCCCATCCTCATCGATGTCCGCATCAGCGCCGCCAGCGCTGGGATACTGACCTTGATCATCAATTCCGGTGCCTACAATGCCGAGATCGTTCGCGGCGCGCTCGAGAGCGTTCCGGCGGGCCTGCGCGAGGCCGGCCTCGCCATGGGGTTGAGTTTTCGCAAGGTGCTCGTCCATGTCATCTCCCCCATAGCTGTCAGGCGCGCTCTTCCCGCCATGGGCAATCAGCTCGTCTCGGTGGTCAAGGACACCTCGATTTTTCTCGTCATCGGTGTCGGGGAATTGACCAGGCGCGGGCAGGAGATCATGTCCGGCAATTTTCGTGCCGTGGAGATCTGGACGGCGGTGGCCGTGATCTATCTGATCGTCATCAGCATTCTCGCCGTCAGCCTGCGGTTCGTCGAACGGGCGGCGCGCTTGCCATGAGCATGGTCGAATTCTCCAAGGTCTCGAAGCAGTTCGGCAGCCATCGCGTTCTGAAATCAATCGATCTTGCCATCGATCCCGGCGAGGTTGCCGTCGTGATCGGCCCATCCGGGTCCGGCAAGTCGACCATGCTCCGCTGCATCAACGTGCTGGAAAGGGTGAGTGAAGGCACCCTCCTGGTCGATGGCATCAGCGTCCTCGGTACGTCGCGCGATGTGCGGCGCATCCGGCTCGAGGCCGGCATGGTCTTCCAGCAGTTCAACCTGTTCCCGCATCTCACCGCCCTTCAGAACGTGATGTTCGGCCCGATCCGTGCGCGCGGCAAGAGCAAGGCGGAGGCGCGCGACATCGCCGCCGCCCTGTTGCAGAAGGTGGGCCTCGGCGAACGCATGGACCACTACCCCTCGCAGCTTTCCGGCGGCCAGCAGCAGCGCGTCGCCATCGCCCGGTCCCTGGCCGTCGGGCCCAAGCTGATGCTCTTCGACGAACCGACATCCGCGCTCGATCCGGAACTGCGCCAGGAGGTTCTGAAGGTCATGCAGACATTGGCGCTCGAAGGCATGACCATGGTCGTCGTGACCCACGAGATGGGATTTGCCAAGCGTGTCGGCTCACGTCTGCTCTTCATGGATGGCGGCCAACTCGTCCACGACGGCAAGCCCGCGGACCTGCTGTCGGATCCGCCAAGCGAGCGTTTTGCCGATTTCCTCAAGCATATCGACTGACGGAGTATCCCCTGATGACCTATCCATCGGCGTTCGAGGCGGCGTGGGGTTTCGCCAGGGACGCGGTCCGGCTCGACAACTGGCGCGCGGCGTCCTGGAACGTCTGGGCGTTTCGCCATGTCTGCGAACTCATTCCGACAGCTCGGATCGCAGCCACGCCCGGCCTGGCGGAGGAGCCGGTCGTCGACGCGAGGGACCTGTTGGACGAGACAGTGAGGCTCGAAGGGCGGCCTGTCACGGTGGCCGAACTCCTCCGCAAGACTTGCGCCGACGCCATGGTCGTCATGAAGTCCGGCCGCATCATTGCAGACTTCCACGCCCCGAATTTTACGCTGCAGAGCCGGCATATCCTGTTCTCGACCAGCAAATCCGTCACCTCGATCATCGCGGGGATCCTCCGCGACGACGGGCTGCTCGATTTCGACGAGCTGGTATCGCGCTATGTGCCGGCCCTCAAAGCCTCGGCCTATGGCGATGCGCGCGTCAGGGACGTCCTTGACATGAGGGTGAGCCTGGATTTCGAGGAGATCTACCACGACCCGCGCGGTCCCTATGCCCGCTATCGGCGTGCCGGTCTCCTGGATCCGCCAGACCCCGAGGACAAGATCGAAACGGTAGTTGAGTTCATTGCCGGATTGAAGAAGGGCAAGGCTCCCCACGGTGGCCCCTATCACTATACCTCGCCCAATTCCGACGTCCTCGGCCTGATCATCCAGGGCGCCTCGGGACAGCGCTTTCCGGAGCTCGCATCAGAGCGCCTGTTCCAGCCGCTCGGGGCCCGGCAGGACGCCTATGTGACGGTCGACAGGGCCGGTACGCCGCGCACCGGCGGCGGCATCAACATGACACCGCGCGATCTCGCCCGCATCGGCGAGATGATGCGCCAGGGTGGCATGGCCAATGGACGCCGGATCGTCTCGCAGGAATGGGTCACCGACACCACTACCGGCGGCTCCTCCAGGGCCTGGGCCGAAGGCACCTCCGCGGCATGGCTGCCACATGGGCGCTATCGCAACAAATGGTACCAGACCGGCACCGGCAACGGCGCCTTCTTCGCCCTCGGCATTCACGGCCAGTGGCTCTATGTCGACCCGCAAGCCGAAATGGTCGTCGCCAAGGTCTCGTCCCAGCCCGAGGCCGTGGTCGACGACGCAAAGGATCTCAATCTTGCGCTGTTCGACGCGATTGCGAAGATCATTTGAGAGCCCGGCGGATTCAGGATCCGATCGGCGCTACGGCAGGCTGTAGGCGACCAGGTAATCCCCCATCGTGGTGCCGAACGAACCATGGCCGCCGGCCATGGTGACGACATATTGCTTGCCACCGATCTCGTAGCTCATCGGCGTGGACTGCCCGCCGGCCGGCAGGCGGTCCTCCCAGAGCTGGTTGCCGGTGGTCACGTCATAGGCACGGATGTAGTTGTCCATCGTATAGGTCATGAAGGCCACGCCGCCGCCCGTGACGATGGGGCCGCCGAGCCCGGGCATGCCGATCTTCAAGGGCAACGGAATCGGCGAGACATCGCGGATGGTGCCATTGCGGTGCATCCAGACGATCTTGTTGGTCTTCAGGTCGATGCCGGCAACGAAGCCCCAGGACGGCTGCTTGCACGGAAAGCCGATCGGTGACAGCAACGGATTGATCGTCACGCCGAAGGGAACGCCGAACTGGGGCTGCACGCCCTGCTCGGTTCCCGAGGGCAGGCTGGCATCCGGCGTTGCCGGGTTGTTGGGGCCGCGCGGGATCAGCTTGGATACGAAGGGCAGGTAGATCGGGTTGGCGATCGCGACCTGCCGTACCGGATCGACGGCGATGCCGCCCCATTCGAAGGTGCCCAGATTGCCGGGGAAGACCAGCGTTCCCTGTAGCGAAGGCGGCGTGAAGGTCCCTTCATAGCGCAAGCGCTTGAAGATGATCCGGCAGGCGAGCTGGTCGAACATGGTCGCGCCCCACATATCCGCATCGGTCAGCTTCTTTTCCGGCCGGAAGGTGAGCTCGGAGAAGGGCTGCGTGGGAGAGACCCGGTCGCCCGGGGCAGCGCCCTGCGGCACCGGCTTTTCGGGGGCGGGTACGATCGGTTTGCCGTCCCGCCTGTCGAGCACGAAGATGTTGCCGGTCTTGGTCGGCGCATAGAGGGCGGGCACCACGCTGCCGTCGGGCCTGGCGAGGTCGACGAGGCTGGGCTGTGCCGGTACGTCCATGTCCCAGAGGTCGTGATGGACGGTCTGGTAGGACCAGGCGAGCTTGCCGGTATCGGCGTTGAGGGCGACGATGGAGGAGGCGTAGCGCTCGCTGGCAGGCGTGCGATTGCCGCCCCAGATGTCGGGGGTCTGCACGCCGGTCGGGATGTAGACCAGGTTCAGCTTCGGATCGTAGGACGACACGATCCAGGAATTGGGCGAGGCGTCGACGAATTTGTGCGTCGCCGACGGCATCTGGTTGGGATCCTCATTGCCGGCGTCGAAGGCCCAGACCAGCTTGCCGGTATGCACGTCGAAGCCGCGGAACACGCCGGACGGCACGGTAGCCGAATAATTGTCGATCACCGAGCCGGTGACCATCACGATCCTGTCGGTCACCACGGGCGGAGAGGTCACGTAGTAGAAACCGCGCTGGGTGACCCCCATGCCCTCCATCAGGTCGATCGACCCGCCCTTGCCGAATTGCGCGCAGGGCGTGCCCGTCTGGGCATCCACCGCGAACAGCCTGCCATCATTGGTCGGCAGGAAAATCCGCGTCGGACACTCGGCCGGCGGGGGATTGCCATCGGAGGTTCGGGCATCGGCCTTGGTCTCGAGATAGGAGACCCCGCGACAGGTCATGTGCTGGTAGGTCTTGTCATAGGCGATCTTCGGATCGAACTTCCATTTCTGCTTGCCCGTGTTCGCGTCGAGCGCGAACAGGATCTGATGGGGCGAACATAGATAGAGCGTGTCCTTGATCTTGATCGGCGTGACCTGGTTGGTCAGTTCGCCCGGATCGTTGGGACCCTTGAGATCGCCGGTCCGGAAGGTCCAGGCCACTTTCAATTGGGACACGTTCTGCGGCGTGATCTGGGCGAGCGGCGAATAGCGGTTGCCGAACTGGGTGCGGCCATAGGACGGCCAGTCGCCATCGGGCAGGTTTGCCCCATCGGCTGCGACAGGGGCCGGCGAAGCGACCGGCGGCAGGTTGCCGGCAAAGCTCTGCGGGTCCTGGGTGAGCGAATAGCCGAGGACGCCGGCGCAGGCGAGCAGCGCGACGATGAGCGGCATGCGGGCCGCCAGGCTCAACTCGCCGGTTGCGGGTGAACGCAAGGGACGGGTGACGAAGGGCAGCAGCAGCCATAGGCCGAGCGGTGCGAGGATGTCGCCCCGCGGTGCCAGCAGCCAGAAATCGAAACCGGATTCCCACACGGCCCAGATGAGCGTGCCGAGCAGGAGCACGGCATAGACGACGAGGGCGGAGGAATGACGCCTGGCAAGCAGGAAGGCCGTCACCAGCATCAGAAGCCCGGCGACGACATAGTAGGGGGATCCCCCCAGCATCAGCAGCCAGATCCCCCCGCCACCGAGGGCCAGGCCGATTATCGCAAAGACAACCCAAGTAATGGTAAGCATAAGGCCACGACGCTGGTGCATTGAGCCATCCAGTTCAGCGAAAGATGTCGTATCCCCTTGCAAAAGGACTAGCAGGCCCGAGCGGGCGAGGCAACAGCCCGCGACGGGGGTATTTCACCTTGCCCGCTCAGGTTGGCAAAAAGCTACCGCAGCCCGCAATTTGAATGAGTGGAGCGACGGCACCGCGCCACGCATCCATGGCTGCGACCTAGCTTTTCGGCGGCCCCGCGACTGACAGCAACAGCTTCTGCCAGGCGTGCAGGCTGGAACGCCGGTCAAGCCCACTCTCGATCAGGGCGCGCGCGTAGCGCCCTTTCTCCGCCAGGAGATCAGGCCGGCCGCGCCATTGGCGGACGGTCGCCGCGAAGCCCGCGCTGTCGCCGGGAACGACGACGGCACCACAATCGTACCGGCGGATCAGGCTCGATATTTCACCATCCGGGGCCATGACCGCAATCATCGGCTTTCCGGCCGCGGCGATACCGTAGAACTTGCTCGGCACGATCAGGCCTTCCAGGTGCGAATTGAGCGACAGCCAGTGAATATCCGGTACCGTCAGGGACTGCGGCAATGCGCCGGCATCCTGATAGGGCTGGAAGTAAAACATCGCTCCCAGCCTATGCTCGGCGACGGCCCGCTTGAGGTAAGGGGTCAGATAGCCATTTCCGATGAACAGGAAGGCGATCCCGGGCTCGTCCCGCAGCAGGCGGGCGGCACCGATGAGTGTGTCGATCTCATGCGCCCGGCCGAGATTGCCCGAATAGCCGATCACGAACTTGTCCTGCAGTCCCCAGTCACGGCGCAACCGACTGGGCTCCCCGCCAGCCGGCACGATGCTGCAGTCATCACACCAGTTGGAGATCGCCGTGACCTGGGCAGCCGGCACGCCAAATCCGGTGATCTTCGCCTTCATCCTCTCGCCGACCGCCACGTTCATGACAGCATGGCGAAGGCTGGCGTTCCGCAGCCTGCGCAGGATACCTCCCAGCAACCCCTTGCCGGCCTTCAGGCCGAGCTCTGCCGCAACTTCCGGATAGACATCCTGCAGCCAGTTGACCTGCCTGAGGCGCCGCGCCAGGACGACAGGCAACAGCGAGACGCCAAGCAGCGGCGGATCGGTCTTGACCACGACGATATCGCCGGCCCGCGCGCGCCGCCAGACCTCGAAGGCCAGGGCCGCGTGAACGGCGAGCGCAACGCCGGCGCGCCGGAAGAGCGATGAGCTCGCCTCCGTCACCGGACCGACGCGGTGGATCGCAACACCGGGCAGGACCGCCTCGGGATCCAGCCTGCAGGTGGGTTCGTCATAACGGCCGGCACCGGTGATGGCGACGACCTCCCAGCCCTGCCCGGCCAGGAAGGCGGCCAGATCCGACGCGATCTGGCTGGTCGCGGACGTATCGGGATGGAAGTAGCGATTGACCAGGAGGACGCGGCGCTGTTTCGAAGCCATGCGGGATCGCTGCCGTTCCGGTCAACGTCGATAGGTCGGGGGGGAGTGTTGTTCCGCCAAGCCCCGCGCCAGAGCTTTTCTGCCCCTGCGCGCGGCCATGGCGCGATTGAGCGCAGCACTTCCCCTCCGTTCGCCGCCCAATACGAAGATCACGGTCATGACGGCAATCTTCAGGTCCAGGGCGAGGGATGCATTGTCGATGTAATACTCGTCGAGGGCGTCCTTCTCCTCGCTGGTGACGAGATTGCCGCCATTGACCTGGGCCCAGCCGCTGATGCCGGGCCGCACGGCAAGGCGGAGCCCGGGATTGGCCGGCTGGTCCGCCGGCAGAAGCGGACGCGGGCCGATCAACGACATTTCACCCGTAAGGACGTTCAACAATTGCGGAATCTCGTCGAGCCGCATCTTCCGGATGAACCGCCCGATCGGCGACAGACGCTCGGGCCCGGGAACCACATGCCCCTTGGCGTCGTAGGGGGCGTGATAGGTCCGGAACTTGTAGATGAAGAAATGCCGGCCTCCCCGTCCCACCCGCTGCTGCCAGAAATGCAGGGGGCGTCCAACGTCGAACAATACGAGCGTGGCGACCAGCAGCCAGACGGGCGCCAGCAGCAGCATGAGGACAATCGAGGCCACGATGTCGATGGCACGCTTCACGCCGAAATAGCGCCGTAACACGGCCGTAGGCTGTGCCTGCGCATCCCGGGCCGCCAGCATGGGCAAGGCTGGCATCCCCGCAGTGCCTTTGGGCGTGAGGTCCAGCGCCTGTGCCACGCTCTTGAGCGCGATGCCGCGGCGACCACACTCTTCCGTGACGAACCGGAGGCTGGCTGTCTCCAACTGGCCGGGCTCCATGGACAGCCACACCGCATCAATGGTCACGCCATGTAGGGCATATTCGTCGACGATGCGTCCGAGATCGCCCACGCGCCCGGCTACGCGCACGCCGTTGAGCGAGCGTCCCGTCGCCGACGGTCCCTCGTCGAGGACCGACATGATCTGCGTGGTGACCGGCGCCTGGCTCTCGATGAGCTTGATCACGAGCCAGGCGAACTGATCCGTGCCGATCAGGATGACCTTGCGAAGATCGGTGATGTTGCGCTTGGCACTGACCCTGGCGCGCTCATGGGAAACGAGCCTCGAGAAGGCCCGCCCACCCACCAGGCCAGCGCCCAGGACGAGCGAGTAGATGATCGGGGTCGAGCGCGGGATGCCATCGAGTCGCGTGAGCATGAAAAGCACCAGGCCGCTGGCGCTGATGGTCAATGCAATCACCGCGCCGATCGCATAGAGGTCCGGCACCGAAAACGTGTTCCGGATGGCATCCCCGGCACGACAGATGAGCAAGGCCGGGATTGCAAATGCGATCGTAACAAAAACAAAAAGATAGGGACCCGGAAGGTCGAATGGCACGTTCGGCCAGGCGAGGAGGTCAATATCCCGCAACGCCAGCGTCAATATCGGTGCGGCAATCACCCACAATACGTCGAAAAGTGACAGACGTAATTTACGTGGACTATACGACGTCGGGATTCGGGACCGCATTCAACGCTCCTTACAAGCCCAGAATAAATATGACTGTAGCAACGTCAAGCTGCCAACCCGTAAACAGGGTTGCCAGTTCCGAGGCGGTCGCACCGAACCATTGTCTTTCCCCAATTGCGGTCGCAGGTCTTGTTGCCGCGTAATCGGCTTGCCGCTCCTCATGGTGTGGCACTCAAGAAGCGCCGGCCTGCCTCTTCCAGCACGACTGCGGTGAGACGCGAGGTTGCAAAGGCCCCCGTATCGACATTGATCCGATTGGCGAGCATTTCCGGCTCGGAGACGGGCGAATGACCGTGCACCACGATCTTGCCGAAGCTGCCGCCGAACTTCAGAAACTCGTCCCGGATCCACAAAAGGTCTTCGCCTGCCTGCCGGTCCAGGCCAATGCGCGGCTTCACCCCGGCATGGCAGAAGAAATAGTCACCACAACTATGGCTCAGGGGCATGTCTTCCAGGAATCGCCGATGGGCGGCGGGCAGCTTTGCGGCGAACTGCTCGCGGACCTGGCGATAGCCACGCCCGCGCAGGGCTTCGCTGACATCGACCCCATAGGAGTGAAGCGTTTCCAGGCCGCCGAACTTGCGCCAGCGTTCGAGGACCGCGGGGTCATCGAGAAAGGACAGCAGCAGATCCTCATGATTGCCGCGCAGGGCCTTGATGGTCGCGCCGAACCGGCAAGAGGACAAATGCTCGATCACGCCGGCCGATTCGGGACCCCTGTCGACATAGTCCCCCAGGAAAACCACCAGAGGTTCGGTGATACCACCATCGAGGTCGGCCAGGATCCGCTGTTCCATCCGCAGCAGCAGGTCCCGGCGGCCATGAATGTCACCAACGGCGTAAATTCTCGTTCCAGGCGGGACAGTTGACACGCCTTCTCCCTTTGGCAACGCCGCCATCCATGCCACGAATTATAATCAAATAGCACGAAGATTATGCCCGATGCTTGAGCTATCAACATCCTTCTTCATAGGTCGGACGAATTTGTTCATTAAGCAAACTAAATAAAGCGTAAGGCAAGCGGGAGAAATTATTGGACAAAAAAACACACTTACGCCTATCGTTACGTTGTTTATGTATCCGATCTCAGGCGCGAGGGGTTGTGGGTGTCGCGTATGGGTATTCAATCGAGGCCATTTTCGGCACTCATTGCGGTTTTCTGCCTGTTGCTCGCGTCCTGTGCAAACGACACGGTCGGCGTTGCCTCGAAAGCCGACCAGGAAGCCCTCATCCAGAAAGCAGCGGTCGCAGCCCCGAACATCCAGGCCGGCGACAAGATCCGGGTTACGGTCTTCGGGGAAGACCGTCTCACCGGAGAATATCAGGTCGACCCGGCCGGCTTCGTCTCCCTGCCGCTTGCCGGCACGGTGAAGGCAGCAGGCCTGAGCAAGCAGCAGATGGAAAGGACGCTCGCCTCCAAATTCAGCGGCGAGTATCTGCGTGATCCGAAGGTCACCGTGGACCTCGCCAGCTTCAGGCCCTTCTATATTCTGGGAGAGGTCAACAAGCCGGGAGAATATGACTATAAGAGCGGCCTGAATATCGTGAGCGCCCTGGCCGTGGCCGGCGGCACGACCTACAGGGCCAGCACATCCAACATCGATATTCAGCATGTCGGCGAAAACGGGTTCAAGAAATACCCGATTTCATCGAATATTCCCGTTCTGCCGGGCGATCTTATCCGCGTCCCCATGCGTTACTTCTAGTCGCTCGAACCCGAGAGCCAGGGGTATTCATGCAGCGCACAACGTCACTGGTTTTCCTGGCTTCGGTGGCGATGCTCATTCCGGGCTTTGGCTTGCGGCATGCATCGGCGCTCGAGGCCACGCCCAGCCAGGCGACGGCCGAAACCCTGGGCATCACCGCCAGCCCGAATTTCGTCGAAGGACTGCCCTTCGGTGGCTGGCTGGTCTATCCGTCCCTGTTCCTCGGCGCGGTCTATAACGACAATATCGACATCGACGGCCAGGACCGAAACCGCCAATCATCCCTCGGGGTACAGATCCAACCGCGCCTGGACGCGGCATGGGAAGACGGCATTCATCGTCTTGCCGTCTATGCCAACGGCGATTTCCAGCTCTACCCGTCGCACCAGGACAGCAGCCGCATCACTGCCAAGGTCGGGGCGGCATGGACCTATTCGCCCCTGCCGGACCTCACCATCCGGCTTCACGGCGACTTCAGCCGCGCCAACGGCATGTTCAGCCCGGGGTTCTGGTCATCGCCCTACCAGACCTGGCAGCGCCCGGGCGCCGTCCTCACCGATTCCTCGGTTTTCACCAATACCTACGAAGCCGGCGTCGCGGTCGAAAAGAAGGTGACCGATCAGACCTCCATCCGCCTGTCCGGCGGCGTCATCTATGCCAGCTTCGATCGCCCCGACGACAAGGCCGCGGCAAGGAGTGGCTTCCCCACCCCGTTCAATGGCACGGACTATTATGTGGCGCTTCGTGCCACCACCATGCTGACCCCGCAGATCTATGCCTTCGTCGAGGGCGGCGCCGATTTCCATCGCTATGACAGGAAGGTCAAGGGCGACTCCGTCTACCATGTGACGACAGGCCTCGGCTCGGAGCTGATCCGGCTCGTGCGCGGCGAAATCTATGTGGGGTACCAGGCTCGCAGCGGATCGCGCAGCATCTCCGGCTCGACGAACCAGCCGGCGTTCGGCGGGCGGATTTCATACTATCCGACGCAATACCTCACCATTGCCGCTTCGGTCGATCAGTCGCTCTCCTTCTCGCAGACCCCCGTCCTGCTTCCCTCGGGCAATGGTGGCGTCACACAGGCCATGCAATCGGCTTCCGGCCGGACATTCCAGTCCCGGCTCCAGGTCGATTATGCCCTGTCGCAGCTGTGGTCCGCCTATGTCCAGGGCGGCTACGGCCAGACGCGCTATAGCGCCGTCTCCAATCTCACCAACACTCAGGTCTGGTCGGCCGGCGCCGGGCTTCGCTATGATCTATGGCGTAACATGGCGCTCACCGTCGAATACCAGTTCAACCGTTCCAGTTCGAAATACAGGCAAGCAGCGCTTTTCAGTTCCAACAGTTCATTCAACCAGAACGTCGTCTCACTCGGATTGACTTACCATTACTAGGGAGCCGAGAACCATGCTGGCGAGGCTCACGCTGCCAATTCTTGCCTGCTTGTGGCTCGCTACGGCTGCTCAGGCGCAATCGACCCAGGCGCCGGCCTGCGTTTCGGAAACGGACCCGCTAGGCTGCGAACAGGCACAGGAAAACCTGGCGCCGGAAATGCTCAGGCTGCTTTCGGCCTATCCCCATGGCGGGCAGGCCCTGGAGGGGACCGCCTATCGAATGGCCGTCGCCCAGCCTGAACAGGCCTTCGCGCTGATCGCCCTGGCCAATCGCTCCAATCCCGAGCAAATGGCGGCAATCGCCCGCGGCCTGCTGCATGCCTTCGACGAATTGACGGAATCCAGTCCGCAATGCCGGGCCGGATGCATGGACAGGCTTCAGAAGATCATGATGCTGCGCCGTCTCAAGCCGATGGCCGCCCGTTCTGCGAGCCGGGGAAAATGCTCTTCGGGAAAGGCTGACGTCAAACCCTATCCACTGACCTGCGGCACACCCGTCAGGGCCGCAATGCAATGCGCCAACCAGACGCTCACCGCTCTCCTGACCGCACTTGCGCGCCAGCAATTCGCGGCGTTGGCGACGGCCTCGGGCGCCCCGAGGGGCTGTTTTGCGCCCGTCTATCAAAGTCCCCACAACGCCGCAGGCTGGACTTCGTCAGCCCCTACCGGCCTGCCGATAAGTCGAAATTGATGGTTGCCAGATTCGGTCATTTCCGCGAGCCTGAGCTCATGTTGTTCAGCAACGACGTGTCTGCAAATCCTGAGGCCGCCATCGAGGGGACGCAGGCCTGGAACAGCTCCCTGCGCCGGTTGCAATCATGAGCAGGGCCCTATCCAGTCTGCTTCAGGCCAATATGCGTGGGCAACGCTGGTATGTCGTGCAGACACGCGCCCGCTCGGAGCAGACCGCGCGCTTCAATCTGGAGAACCAGGGATTCGAGGTTTTCCTGCCGCGCACGCTTCGCACCGTCCTGCATGCGCGCAAGCGCCGCACCGCCTTTCACGCCCTCTTTCCAGGCTATCTGTTCGTACGCCTCGATCTGGAACGCGAACGCTGGCGCTCGATCAACGGCACCATCGGCGTGGTGCAGGTGGTGATGGGCTCCAATCTGCCGCTCCCGGTGCCCGAAGGCGTGGTCGAAACGATCCTGACCTATGTCGATGCCGAGGGCGTCGCCCGGCTCGACCGCGATCTTGCACAAGGGCAGACGGTTCGCGTGACGCTGGGTCCATTTACTGAAAGCATCGGCCCGTTGATGCGCCTCGATCCCAATGAACGCGCCCGCGTTCTGCTGGAGATCATGGGCCGAGCTGTCGAGATCAATCTGCCACGGCGAGCGTTGGAGGCAGTTTGACCCTGGCCGGCTTTTGCCGGCCTCCAGATGTCGGATAGAGGGTGAGACAGACCGTTTCACCCTAACGGCGGTAGCATGGCAAAAACGGATATCGTTGCGATCGGGGCGAGTGGCATTGGCGAGCGGCACGCTTGCGGATGAGCGCCTGAGGTCTCGCGCAGAGACGAGGATGACGACAGGCGTTGTCGAGAAGCTTCTCTTGGCCGCTCTCATCCTCGGCCTTGCCTGGGCCCCGGCCTGGCTCGGCAGCAACCGCGCAATTGCTTGGGGCGTGAACGGCATCCTGTTCCCCGGACTGGTGATCGCCTACGAACTCAGCCGGATCGTCCTGGGCCGGCCTCATGCGGTAGCTGCCCGCTATCTTTCGGTCCCGATCGGCCTTTTCATTGGTGTCGTCGCCTGGATCCTCCTGCAGATTTCGCCATGGACGCCGCCCACCCTGGTTCATCCCATCTGGCCCCTGGCCGCCCAGGCGCTCGGCGAACCCGTCCCCGGCTCGATCAGTGTCGACCCCGGCGCGAGCGTGCTCGGGCTCCTTCGCCTGATCACCGATGCCAGCGTGTTCTGGCTGGCGCTCCAGCTTTGTCGCTCGGCGCCCCGGGCGCATCTGCTGCTCCATGCGATCATGGCCATCATCGCCGTCTATGCAGCGCTGGGGCTCTACCTTGCAGTCTTCGAGGCTTCGAGCATCCCCTATCTCGACGGTCCCGCACCCGGCCTGGTGCGATCGACCTTCATCAACCGCAACAGCCTGGCCGCCTATGCCGGCATCGGCGTCATCATCGCCTTGACCCTGTGGCTCAGGGCGCTGAGAGCCGCATCCGCAACCGGTTCTCATCAGCCAGGCCGTTTCCTTCGACTGATCGCCCAGTTCCATTGGATCGAGATCGGGGCAGGATTGCTGGCGCTCGGCGCCCTCATGGCAACCGGTTCGCGTGGCGGCGTCATCGCCACGGCCGCAGGCCTTGCCTGCGTGCTGGTCCTGACGTTCCCGCGCTCGGACGGATCCATCCTCCAGCGGATTTCCGTGCTCCTCGTGCCGCTGCTGGCTTTAGGAGGCGCAGTCGTCTTCATGGGTGACGTCGTCTTCGGGCGTATCGCTGCCTCCGGCCTGACCGACACCAGCCGAGCGGCCGTCAACGACATCATGATCCGTTCCCTGCAGGATGCCCCACTGTCGGGTTTTGGCTACGGCACCTTTACCGATATTTTTCCCGTCTATCGCGATCAATCCATTTCGACGACGGGCGTGTGGGACAAGGCACACAACACCTATCTTGAGGTTTTGCAAGGACTTGGCCTCGTATTCGGAACCATGATGATAGCCTTGGTGGCCTGGCTTGTCGGACTTTGCGTGGTCGGTGCCTTCCGCCGGCGCCGGCATCGGGCTCCGCTGATCTGCGCCGTCGGCACCGGCATATTGCTGGGTGTGCATGCGCTCGTCGATTTCAGCCTGCAGATCCAGGCAATCTCGTTGACCTTTATGGCTTTGCTCGGCGCTGGCGTGTCCCAATGGGCCAGTTCCAGCGTGAACCTGTCGGATGGGACACTGTCATGAACTGCGGATGGATCCCTGATCACCATCGGAGCTGCGCCAGATGTTGAACCGTCTCGACACGAGCTTGCGCGGATTGGAGGACAGTGAAGCCCAGGGCGGCCGATTCGATATCCGTGACACCGTCAACTTCGTCTGGCGGCAATGGGCCTTCATCCTTGCCTGGACCATCCTGGCCGGATTGCTGGGGGCAATCTATATCGCCCGGCAAACGCCCCTCTATACGGCCACCACCCAACTGCTGCTGGACCCTCGCAAGGAAAAGGCTGCAGGCCCGGACTCCATCTACACCGACACCGCTCTCGATCTGTCCGTGGTCGAGAGTGAGATCGCTGTGATGCGCTCCACCGTTCTGCTCAAGCGCGTGGTGCTCAAGGAAGGCCTGCTCGGCGGCAGCGGCACCCCCGCCCAGCCGCCCCAGACCAATGCCGGCTCAACATCGGCACAGCCGGCTCCTGGCGGCGAGTCCGACGACGCGATGTCGCCGGCCATGGTCGCCGCGGTCGAAGGCCTCAAGAATGCGGTGGTGATTTCGCGGGCCGGCCAGGCCTATGTGATCAACGTTTCCTATACGTCGGACAGCCCGGCCAGGGCCATGCAATTGGCCAATGCAATTGCCGATGCCTATGTGGTCGACAAGCTCGACGCCCGCTTCGAAGCGGCCAAGCGCGCCTCGAACTGGCTGAACGACCGCCTGGTGGAGTTGCGTCAGCAATTGCGCCTATCCGAGGAAGCGGTGACCAAGTTCCGGGCCGACAACAATCTCGCGCAGGCCGTGCCCGGTGCGTCGCTCAACCAGGAGCAACTCACGCAATTGAACGGCCGGCTGGTGGCGGCGCGCGCCGATACGGCGGAAAGAAAGTCGCATCTGGATCTGTTGACCAAGATCCAGGCCGAGCGCGGCAAGCTCGACGCTCTGCCCGAGGCGGCCAGTTCCGGTGTCCTGGCCGATCTTCGGCGCCAGGAAAACGATCTGTCCCGCCAGGAGGCGGACCTCCTGGCGCGCTATACCGGTGCCCATCCCCAGGTCGTGAACGTCCGCGCCCAATTGTCCGATGTTCGTCGCAGCATCGCCAACACCCTGCGCCAGATCGCCAGCGACGTCCGGAACAACTACAATCTTGCCCTGGCCCGCCAGGACGCGGCCGAGCAGGCCTTGAAGGAAGCCTCCGGGCAATCCGACCTCGACGCCTCCAAGGCGATCACCCTGCGCGAACTCGAGCGAACCGCCGCCGTCAACAAGAGCCTGTTCGAGGATTTCCTGCAGCGCGCGCGCCTCACCCAGGAACAATCGACCTTCGAGGCGCGCGACGCACGGATCATCACGCCCGCGGTGGCACCCGGCATCCCCTCCTCCCCCAAGCGCACCCAGATCATCCTGACATCGCTCATTCTCGGGCTTATCGTCGGCATCGGGGCGGCTTATCTGAGGGAAGCCCTGAACGCCGGCTTCACCACGCCGCGCGAGATCGAAACGTTGCTCGAAATGCCGCTGCTCGCTTCGATCTCCCGCTTCTCGCCCCGCACCAAGGACGAGAATGGGCGGCTGCTCAGCCTGCCCGAATATCCCCTGCGAATGCCTTTGGCACGCAGCTCGGAGGCGATACGCTCGCTGCGCAGCGCCGTGCAGATGAGCGATGTCGATCATCCCCCCAAGGTGGTGCAGGTAACGTCCACCCTGCCGGGCGAAGGCAAGACGACGATCGCCCTGATGATGGCGACCTCGGCGGCCCAATCGGGCCAGAATGTGCTTTTCATCGATTGCGACCTGCGCCATCCCTCGGCTTCCTCGCAATTGAGGAAGGAGAAGGCGCCCGGCCTGATCGAATGCCTGTTGGGCGAGATCGGACTCGAACAGGCGCTCTTCTACAGCGAGAGATACCGGATCTGGGCGCTTTCCGCTGGTGGCGAGAGCAAGAACCAGCCTGATCTCCTGGCCTCCGAGCGCATGAAGGCTCTGATGGCGAAGGTGCGCAGCCGATTCGACGTGGTGATCGTGGATACGCCGCCCATGGGGCCGGTGATCGATCCTGTCATCGTGTCCAATCTGGTCGACAAGGTGATCTATATCGTGCGCTGGGCCGCGACAGCCCGCGAAATGGTGCAGCAATCGCTACGCCAGATCGCCGGCCAGAAGAAGGTGGCCGGCATCGTGTTCAACCACATCATGGACGACAAGGCCAAGAAATATGGCCGCTTTGCCTATGGCTACTATTATGGCAGCCGCTACTATCGGAAATATTACGAGAAATGAGCGGTCAGCTGATGCGAACAGGCACGGCGATTCTTTGCATAGCCGTGGCCGGCTTTGCGGTCTGGCGCTCGGTCCCGGTCCTCGGTTATGCGCTCGCCGAGCGCCAGGCCGAAGAAACTGGCGACATGGCCTCTCTCCGACCCTTTGCAGCGACACTGGAAACCGGTGCCCTGGCTGAAGCTGCCATGCAATCCGCCATCACGCAGACCCAGCCCACCGGAACGATCGAGGACACCGTCCGCCTGCTGAAGCGCCAGCCTCTGTCGAGCAGTGCCTGGCTCGATCTGGCTACCGCCCGGCTTGCCGCCGGAAAGGGCATGGAGGAGGTCGAGCAGGCCCTGCGCCTGTCGGCACTCACGGGACCGAATGAATCGGTACCGATGGCGAGCCGTGCCCTCTTTGCCTTGCCGCTATGGACCGCCCTGCCCGACGACCTCCGCCGCCGCACGGCGCAGGATATCGCCGGCGGCTGGGATCGCCTGGAGGCTTCGGACAAGCTCGTCATGCGCCTGGCTCTGTCGAATACTCCCGCCATCCGTACCGAGCTCACCGCCCTGCTCCGTCAGGCGGATAGCATGAGCCGAGCAAGACTCGACGATCTCGGCCTCGGTCCAGCCCAGTCGGAAGGCTCGATGCCATGATATCGGCAGGCCTTAACGCCAGCCAATGGCAGCCTGCCTGATGTGCGGCATCGCGGGCATCTTTGCCTATCACTATGCGGCGAACGCCATCAGCCGCCCGGAACTGGGCGCCATGAGCCGTCACATGGCGCGGCGCGGGCCCGATGCCAGTGGCGAATGGTTCGATCCGGCGGAACGACTGGGCTTGGCCCATCGCCGCTTGGCGATCATCGATCTCGCGGATCGTGCCTTGCAGCCAATGGCGAGCGCCGATGGCCGTCATGTCATCGTCTTCAACGGCGAAATCTACAATCACCTCGCCTTGCGCGAAGGCTTGCAAAAGGAAGGCGCCGAATTCAGGACCTGGTCCGACACCGAGGTGCTGCTGCATCTTTACACCCGCTACGGCGAGGGGATGGTCACGCGGCTGCGCGGTATGTTTGCCTTCGCCATCTACGATACGACCGCCCGTACTCTGTTCCTGGCGCGCGATCCCTATGGCATCAAACCGCTTTATTACAGCGATGACGGCTGGGTCTTCCGCTTCGCCAGCCAGGTGAAAACCTTGATTGCCGGAGGCGGCATCTCTCGCGACCGCGACCCGGCCGGCGACGTCGGCTTCTACCTTTTCGGCAGCGTGCCCGAGCCCTTCACCTGCTTCCGCGCGGTTCGAGCCCTGCCGGCGGGCTCGACGATGCTGGTCGACCGGGCCGGCGCACAGGTGCCGCGCAACTATCACCATGTCGCGTCCGTCTATGGCGCCGCACAGCAAAACCCGGAGGCGGGGCGCGACAGCCCAGCAGCCTTTGCCGGCATTGCCCTGGACTCCGTGCGGCACCATCTGGCCGGGGATGTCGAGGTCGGTGCCTTTCTTTCGGCCGGCGTCGACTCCGGCGCCCTGGTCGGCCTCATGCGCGATGCCGGTGCCGGGCAGGTCAAAACTATCACCATCGGATTTGAGGAATTTGCCGACACGCCAGCAGACGAAACGTCTCCGGCCGCCGACACCGCCCGCTTCTACGGCACCCACCATGTTACGCGCATGATCACCAGAAGCGAGTTCGAGACTGATCTGTCGCGTTTCTTCGAGGCCATGGACCAGCCCAGCATCGATGGCCTCAACATCTGGTTCGCCGCCAAGACGGCCCGCGAGCTTGGCCTCAAGGCGGTGCTGTCGGGGTTGGGCGGCGACGAGCTTCTGGGCGGCTACCCTTCCTTCCGGGACATTCCCCGCTGGGTGAGGACCCTGCAGGTTCCTTCAAGCGTTCCGCTTCTCGGCACGAGCCTGCGCCGTCTGGGAAGACCTTTCGTCGAGCGGCTGCGCCTTCATCCCAAGCTCGCCGGCCTGCCTGAATATGGCGGATCCTATGCCGGCGCCTATCTGCTCAAGCGTGGGCTCTATTTGCCCTGGGAACTGGGCGAGGTGCTCGACCGCGACACCGTCGAGGTAGGCCTGCGCCGTCTGGGACCGCTGAAGCTGATCAACGCCCAGTTGCACGGACAGCCAAAGGACCCCTTCGCCCGAGTCGCCGCGCTGGAGTCGAGCCTCTATCTGCGCAACCAGTTGCTCCGCGATGCCGATTGGGCCGGCATGGCGCACTCGGTCGAGATCCGGACACCCCTGGTCGACAGCGAAGTGCTCGAGCGCTCGGCCCGGCTCGATCTGAGGGGAGGTGCCGGCAAGACGGTGCTTGCCCAGGCACCGGCAAAGATCCTGCCGCAGGCTGTGCTCGATCGCCCCAAAACCGGTTTCGCCCTGCCGATCGCTCAGTGGTTGCAGGCGTCCTCCCCTGGTTCCATGCCCGTCCCGCGCAAGGCAACCCAGCATGGCTGGGCACGCGACTGGAGCCGCATCGTCCATCGCCAGTTCGCATGACATGGCGCCGCGGCGGCTGACAATATTAGCCTTGCTCTCCGATGGCTGGGGCATGCCGGGCGGCATTGCCCGCTACAACAGGGATTTCCTTACCGCTCTGGCTGCAAGTACCAGCGTCGGGGATATCGTCGTCCTGCCCCGGTCGGCCGGCACCTCGACGGACCTGCCCGCTCATGTCGTTCAACTGGCCCCCCGGACGGGCCGGTTGGCCTATAGTGTGACAGCGTTCGGGCAGTTGACCTCGCATCGCTATGATCTGATCTTTTGCGGCCACCTCTTCATGGCGCCGCTCGCGGCCGTACTCTCCAGGCTGGCACGGACGCCGCTCTGGCTGCAGCTGCACGGCATCGAGAGCTGGGCCAGGCCGAACCTCGCCATCCGTCAGGCCGTGCAGCAGGCCCGATTGATCACCGCGGTCAGCCGGGCGACCCGAAATCGTGCCCTCACCTGGAGCGACATCGAACCGGAGCGCCTGCGCGTCTTGCCGAATACGTTCGACGAGCGCTTCTCGCCCGGCGCGCCGCCTACCGGTCTCACCGATCGCCTCGGCACGCGGGGACGCAAGGTGATCCTCACCGTGGGCCGCCTGTCCTCGCAGGAGCGCTACAAGGGCCATGACCGTGTCATCGAGGCCCTGCCTTGGATCAGAAGCCGCTATCCGGACATACTCTACCTCATCGCCGGCGACGGAGACGATCGCGACCGTCTCGCCGGGATCGGGCAGCGGCTGGGGGTATCGGAGCTGATCCGCTTCACCGGGCCGGTTTCTCAGGCCGAATTGCCGGACATCTATCGCCTGGCCGATGTCTTCGCCATGCCGAGCACCGGAGAGGGCTTCGGCATCGTCTTTCTGGAGGCGGCCGCCGCGGGACTGCCGATCGTCGCAGCCAAGGGCGATGGCAGCACCGATGCCCTGGCGGAGGGAGAACTCGGCACGCTCGTCGACGCCAGCGCCCCCCAAAACCTCGCCGAGGCGATCATCGCCTGTCTCGATCAAGGCAGGCCCACGCCGGAGCATCCCAGTCGCTTTGCCTTCCCGCATTTCGCCGCACAGGTCGACCATCTTGTATCAAGCCGATTCTGATCCAATTAGGGGCAACCAGCCTCCGCCGGAGCCAACCCCGGCGGTCACGCTCATCGTTCCAGACCGGCTATGGCGTTTCACCGACCTTTACGAGATCTGGCGTTATCGCGACCTCGCCTGGGTGCTGACGGAGCGCGATATCAAGGTCCGCTATAAGCAGACCGTGCTGGGCTTCGCCTGGGCGATCATCCAGCCACTCTTGCTGATGCTGATCTTCTCGGTGCTGTTCGGGCATCTCGCCAAGATTCCCACCGACGGTTCGCCCTATCCGATCTTCGTCTATGCGGGCCTGCTGCCCTGGGTCTTCTTCTCCAACGCCCTGACCGCTGCGGCAGGATCGCTGGTCGGATCCGTCAATCTGATCAGCAAGGTCTACTTCCCGCGCCTGATCATCCCGCTCGCCTCCACGGGGGCCGGCCTCGTCGACTTCCTGGTCACGACCGCGCTCTTGCTGGTGATGATGCTGATCTATGGTGTCGGCTGGAGCATCAACCTTCTCGTGGCTCCTCTCCTGATGGTCGGGGTCATTCTCTGCGCGTTGGGCGTCGGCACCGGGCTTTCGGCGCTTACGGCCACCTATCGCGATTTCCGCTTCGTCGTTCCCTTCCTGTTGCAGTTCTGGATGTTCGCCACCCCGGTCGTCTATCCGGCCAGCCTGGTGCCCGAAGCCTGGCGCTGGCTGTTGTTCCTCAACCCCATGGCTGGGCTGGTGGAAGGTTTTCGCTCGGCGTTTCTCGGGCATCCTTTCGATTGGCTGTCGATCGGCCTCTCGCTGCTCCTGTCGCTCGGGCTCTTCGTCCTCGGCGTGTGGTATTTCGAACGGGTGGAGAGGCGCTTTGCGGATATCCTCTGAGGTCCAACGAAGAGCTCGTTCACGATGAGTGCGCCGAGCATCCGCGCCCGCGGGGTCAGCAAGGAATATGTCAGGGGCGGTCACAATCCGTCCCTGCGTACCTTTCGGGAGACACTGGTCGGCATCGTCACCGGGCGTTTTCGTCCCTCGGCAAGGTCGGCCATCGAGGACGACCGCTTCCTTGCCCTGTCCGATGTCTCATTCGACGTGCATCCCGGCGAGGTGATGGGGATCATCGGGCGGAACGGGGCCGGAAAATCCACGCTGCTCAAGATCCTCTCGCGCATTACGGCACCGACGACGGGCCGTATCGAAGTAAGAGGCCGGATTGCCAGTCTCCTGGAAGTTGGCACCGGCTTTCATCCCGAGCTGACGGGACGGGAGAATATCCGGCTGAACGGCGCCATCATCGGCATGACCAGCAGTGAGGTCGCCCGCAAATTCGATCGGATTGTCGCCTTTTCCGAGGTGGAGAAATTCATCGATACGCCGATCAAACACTATTCCAGCGGCATGTATACGCGCCTGGCCTTCGCCGTTGCGGCGCATCTCGAGCCGGAAATCCTGATCGTGGACGAGGTCCTCGCCGTCGGTGATGCGGAATTCCAGAAGAAATGCCTTGGCAAGATGAACGAGATCGCGGGCCAGGGCCGGACGGTTCTCCTCGTCAGCCACAATCTCAGCGCCATCGGCGTCCTATGTCAGAATGCCATCCTGCTTGACGGTGGGCGCATTCTTCACCACGGCGCCGCTGCAGAGACCATTGCGCGCTATTCCGCTCTTTTCCGGGCCGACGATGGTGTGGTGGTCGAGGACCGGCCACCCTTGGGGCCGCATATCGCCAGAGCAACCCTGGCCGCCAACCAGATCCTGTTCGGCGAGAAGCTCGCGGTCACCTGCATGATTCAATCCCCGGATCGGCGGCGCGCGGCGATCGAAATCGAAATCCATGACGGATTGGGGCGCAAGCTGATCTATTCATCGACAGCACCAATGCATGGCCAGGAATTCGACATTTACCCCGGCACCAATCGCGTGTTCCTGGAGATTGGCGCCCTGCCGCTGGCACGGGGAAGCTACGAGCTGCATCTGTGGCTGTCCAAGCCTTGGGTCGAGGAGTTTCATCGCCTGTCCCAGCCCATCTGCTTCGATGTCGTGCAATCCGATCCGGGGCGTGCGGGCTTCGATTTCCAGCAATCCTATGAACGCGGATGCGTGGCCGTGCCGATCACCTTTGAAAGGCAGGAATGACCGCGGCATCATCCCTGCCGCTGCACGCCCGGCTTCTGCGCCGCTATTGGCACATGCCGGACCATCCCATGAAGCTTCGGCTTTACGACTGGCTGCGCGCCAGCCGGCCCTTTCGCCATGTCATCGCCCGCTTGGCCTTCGGGACGTTCAAGCTGGACCTTGTCGACTACGTGCAGCATGCCATGTTCTTGCACGGCTCCTACGAACCCAAAAGCCTGGCTCTGTTTCAATCCCTCATCGGGAGCGGGGAAACGGTGATCGACCTCGGCGCCAATATCGGCCAATACAGTATTGCCGCCGCACGCATGGCGGGACCGACCGGACGTGTGATCGCCATCGAGCCCCACCCCGGGGTTTGCTTCCGGCTTCTCGACAATATCCGGCTGAGCAAGGTCGAGGATCGGGTCTTGCCGGTAACCTCACCACTTGCCGATGCGACCGGCTTCATCGAGTTCGGCCTTCCGGAAGCAGGAGCGCTTGGCACCATGAGGCCCAGAAGACCGGATGAAACGCGGCGCCTCCTCACCATGGCCGTCACGATCGCTGAACTCGCCGACCGCTTGGATATCGCGGCCGCCGCCGTGATGAAGATCGATATCGAGGGCTATGATCTTGCCATCATCGACGACATGTTCCGCAATTCCGTCCTTCGGCCGCGGCATATCCTGTTCGAGTACCTTCCCTCCCGCTTTGACTATGCGATCGCGGCCAGCCACCTCACAGCGTATTTTTCTGATTTCGGCTACGAACTGCTGACAATCGACGGGGTTCGCTATTCGCCCGAACAGGACGTTCCAGAGGAGAATCTGTGGGCGCGACGGATATCCGCTTGAAGCAGATGTCTTCGCCGGCACTCGTCTCCGTGGTGGTGCCGACCTTCCGGCGTGTCGAGCGGCTGCCCAGCCTGCTCGCGAAATTATCGGTGATCGACCAGGCCTGCGATCTCGACGTAGCCATCGTCGACCAGACGCCCGGCGCCGACCTTTCGAAGTTGCAGGGCTTTTCGGAGCATTTCGCTTGCCTGCGCTTCATCAGTCTTGCTCAGGCCAATGTTTCCAGGGCCCGAAATATCGGCGCGAATGCAGCGTCCTGCGATATCCTGCTGTTCCTGGATGACGATATGGAACTCGAAAGATCCTACATTCCACGCCTGCTCTCGCTGATGCGCGAGAAGCCTCAGGCAGCGTGGGGCGCGACTTGGCCTCAGCAGGGCGCGATAGGGCGCGCGGATGGCAACCCTTTGAACGGGCGCGATGGTGATCCATTGATCTTTCTGCCCACCTGCGCGCTGGCCATGCACAAACAGGATTTCATGGCGGCGGGCGGCTTCGACGAGCGCCTCGACCGCAATTTCGAGGATGCCGAATTCTCCCACCGCCTCAAGCAACAGGGGTTGCGCCTCGTCCGTCACCCCGATCTGCAGGCTCAGCATCACAACCGGCAGGAAAACGGCACCTGGTATCGCCGCTCGCTGATGGAGGCAGCCGCGCGCCTGATGCGGCAGACGGCCTATTTCCGCCGCAAGACCGGCCGTAGCTGGCCGGGCGTCTTGCTGGCTTTGCTGCGGGTGATTGCGAGCGAAGCGCGACATCCGGGCTATCTGCGCGGCGGTACCCCTCTTGCAAGGGCCCTGACCCTGGGGCTTTCGCTTCCTGCGGCCGTAATCTATGCCGCGCGGCCGCCTCTTCTTATCCGTCGACCCGACACCGCCGGGAAGCCTTGCTGACATGCCGCCGTTCCTGCCAGGCGTTGCCGTCGTCATCCCCTGCTACAATGCCGGCCTCACCTTGGCGCAAACGCTCGAAAGTGCCATCGGCCAGCCCGGCCTCGCCGAACTCGTGGTCATCGACGATGGTTCGACCGACGGTTCGGCCGAGATCGCCCGGCGCTATCTGCCGGCCGATCGCGTCATCGAGGGCCCCAATCGCGGCGTCTCGGCGGCGCGCAATCGCGGCATCGCCGAAACCCGCTCGGAATGGCTGCTCTTCCTCGATGCGGACGACCTGCTCACGCCGGGCACGATCGAACGGCGCCTTGCCGTGGCGGAGAACGCCGATGTGGTCGCCTGCTACTATCAGGAGTTCAGCACGGGCGAGCAGGGTGCTCCCATCCTCTCGCAAATCCGCGGCATCGACTGGCCGGCGCTGCGGCAGGATGCGGAAAGAGCGATCGCTAGCCACGTCTGGATCACCACCGGCGCCCTGCTCTATCGGCGAGAACTGGTCGAGACGATCGGCGGCTTTCGCCCCGATCTGCCGGTGATCCAGGACGCCCGCTTTATGTTCGATGCAGCCTTTCACGGTGCGCGCTTCGTGCCCAGTGCCCATATCGGCGCCCACTACCGCATCGCGGCACAAAGCCTGTCGCGGAGCGATCCCGCGCGGTTCTGGCGCGACGTGCTCCGCAACGGCCGGCAGATCGAAGCCCTATGGCGCGAGCGCGGCACCCTGACTTCCGATCGCATCGCCACGCTGCGCGACCTCTACGACAATGCCGGCCGTGGCCTGCTGCGCTGCGCGGACAAGGACTTTTTCGAGGCGAGTGCCGCTGGACGCACACTCGGCCCGCGCCAATCGCGACATGCGCGTATCGCAACGCCGCTCGCCCGCCTGCTGGGGCTGCGCGCCGCGCACGGCCTGCTGTCCATGATGGGTCGGCCATGAACGAGGCGCCGGCCGATGTCGTCATGGCGACCGCCTGGTACCCGCCCTACGATCTCGGCGGTACCGAGGTCTATCTGGAAGGGCTGGTGCAGGAACTCTCCCTCAAGGGCCTGACATGCGCCGTGCTGGTGCCACGGGCAGCCGGGGCGCCGGATCGCTACGAGCATCGCGGCACGACGGTATGGACCTATCCGGTCGAGTTGCCCGAGGCGAGACAGCCGGGACCAGGCACGCGCAGGCACGGCCGGTTCGACCATTTCGAAGCCCTTCTTCGGCAGAACCCTCACGCCATCTATCACCAGCACTCCTGGACGACGGGTTGTGGCCTCGACCATCTGCGCGCCGCCCGGGCACAGGGACTGAGAACCGTCCTGACCTTCCATGTCGCCGGGACCGTATGCCTGCGTGGCACCTTGCTGCATTTCGGAGAGGTCCCTTGCGACGGCATGGTTGAGGAGATCCGCTGCGGCGCCTGCTGGGCCGAGAGCCGCGGCGCGCCCCGCGCGGTCGCCTGGGCGATCGGCCGGCTGCCCCGCGCCCTTGCCGCCAGCGCCTGGCAGGGTCGCACGCGGCTTGCCACCGCGCTTTCGGCAAGGGCACTCGCCCTCGGGAAAGCGCAGGAGCTGGACGAAGCCTTCGAGCTGAGCGACCGGCTTGTCGCCGTCTGCCAATGGCTCGCCGACACGCTGACGCGCAATGGCGCGCCGCCCGACAAACTCGCGCTCAGCCGCCATGGCCTCGCGGCGTCCTATCTGGCGGAGGCCGGGCAAGCTGCGGCTCGAAAGAGATCGGAGGACACCAGGCTGCGGCTCGTCTATCTCGGGCGATGGGACCGGGCCAAGGGTATTCATGTCGCAGTCGCCGCCCTCCGCAGCCTGCCGGAGAAGATGCCAGTCGAACTTTCCATCTACGCCATCGGCGCCGCTGAGGACGATGGCTATGAGGCTGAAGTGCGAGCCCTGGCCGCGGGCGATCGGCGCATCCGGTTCCACCCGCCCCGGCCTCATTCGGAGATCGCCGAGACCCTGGCCGCGCACGATGTTCTCGTCGTGCCCTCGCTCTGGCTGGAGACCGGTCCGCTGGTCGTGCTGGAAGCGCAGGCGGCCGGCCTCTACGTGCTGGGATCGGATCTCGGCGGCATCGCCGAGCTTATGGCCGGGACGAAGGCCGGCGAATTGCTCCGGCCCGGCTCCGTGCCGGGCTGGGCCAAGGCGATCGAGCGGCTGGTGGCTCGCAAATCTGAGGGCCCCCTGCCGAAATTCCAGGGCCTCTTGCGCAGCCAGGCCGATGTCGCCGACGACATGATCGGCCTCTACCGGTCGCTGCCGCCCGCCCTCGCCCCGGAAAGCCGGCTCGCGAGGATCACGCCATGAGGATTGCCCTGACCTGCGATCCCGAGCTGCCGGTGCCGCCGCAATTCTATGGCGGCATCGAACGCGTGGTCGACATGCTGGCACGCCGCCTGGTGGCACGCGGCCACGACTTGACCCTGTTCGCGCACCCGTCCTCGCAATGCGCCGTCCCAAAGCGGGCCTGGCCCGGCGCGAGCAGCCTTTCGCGCTTCGACACGGTCAGGAATGCCGGCGAACTGGCGAGGGCGATCGCCGGCCAGCGTTTCGACATCATCCACAGCTTCTCCCGACTGGCCTATCTGGCGCCGCTCCTGCCGCGCGCGATCCCCAAGCTGATGACCTACCAGCGCGAGATCAGTCCGCGCACCACCGGGCTGGCGCAGCGCCTGTCGCGCGGCACGCTGCAATTCTCGGCTATCAGCGAGCATATGGTGCGCCATGTCAGGCATATCGGCGCCTGGCACATCGTTCCCAATGGCGTGCCGAGCGAGACCTATACCCTCCGGGAGCAGATACCGGTCGATGCGCCGCTGGTGTTCCTGGGGCGTGTGGAAGAAATCAAGGGGCCGCACCTTGCCATCGCAGCGGCGCGGCTGGCCGGTCGGCGGCTGGTCATCGCCGGCAATCTGGCTGCCGAGCACCGGGCCTGGTTCGAGGCCCATGTCGCGCTCCATCTGCATGACGGCGATATCGACTATGTCGGGCCCGTCGACGACCGGCAGAAGAACCAATTGCTCGGTGGCGCCGCAGCCCTGCTGATGCCCATCCTGTGGGAAGAGCCCTTCGGCATCGTGATGGCGGAGGCAATGGCTTGCGGCACGCCGGTCATCGGCTTCGGTCGTGGCGCCGTTCCCGAAGTGGTCGAGCATGGCCGCACCGGCTATGTCGTCGACACCGTAGAGGAAATGGCGGCGGCAGTCGCCGAACTCGAGAGGATCGAACGAGCCGCGTGCCGGCAGCGGGTCGAGACGTTCTATAGCGAGGATGCGGTCACCGATCGCTATTTAGAGATCTACGAGGCCATGATCGCGGGACGGGGTTCGAGGGCTGCCGCATGAGGTCGGTGCTGAGCTATCCCGGCACCATGCTGCATGCCCAGCAGATCGCCCTGGCCCTGCATGAACAGGGTTGGCTGAAGACCTTCGTGACCGGTTTCCACTATTCCACGCAGGGCTGGGGCGATCGCCTGCTGCGCACCCTGCCGTCGCGCCAGGCTGCGGCGCTAAGAGAACAATTGTTGCGCCGTTCGATCGAGACGGTTCCGCACAGCCTCGTGCAGGCCTATCCGGCCTGGGAAATCTTGCGCAGCGTCGTGGCCAAGGGCGGCGCAGGGCCAGTGACCGTCGACCGCATCTGGGACCGGATGAGCCATCACTTCGATGACGCCGTCGCCAGCCGCCATGTGCCTGGGGCCGACGCCATCCATGCCTTCGAATATACGGCACTGGCGAGCTTCCAGCGCGCCGCACGGGAACAAGCAGCGCGCGTCCTGCACCTGCCCTCGCTAAGCAGCCGGCAATTCGAGAGGATCCGGCGGCGTGAACTGGCCCGGTGGAAGCAGCTCGACGATGCCCATGCCGCCTATTTCTCGGATCGCTTTGCCCGCAGGCAGGCACGGCGTGACGCGGAGATCGGGCTCGCCGATCTCATCGTCACCAACTCGGCTCTCACCGCCCGCTCCCACATCGCCGAGGGCGCGGATCCGGCCAAGATCCTGGTCGTCCCCCTCGGCGCTCCCCCGGTGCTCGATCGCGAGCCGCCCCCACGCAGGAACGATGCGCAGGCCCTGCGTGTGGTCTATGCCGGCAATGTCACCCTGGGCAAGGGCGTGCCCTATCTGCTCGAGGCCTGGCGCCGACTGCCGGCCGCTGATCATGCCAGGCTGGATATCTATGGCCGGATCGGGCTGCCCGCCGACCTTCTCGCCCCGGCGGATGACACCATCCGCTTTCATGGAGCCCGGCCGCGCGCCGAACTGTTCCAGGCCTTCCAACAGGCCGATATCCTGGTGTTTCCAAGCCTTGCCGACGGTTTCGGCATGGTCGTGGCCGAGGCCATGGCGCATGGCCTGCCGGTGATCGTCACCGACATGACGGGCGCGGCCGACCTGGTCACGCCCGAGAACGGGCTCGTCATTCCCTCAGCCGATGCAGAGGCCTTGACCGAGGCCCTTGCCTGGTGCCTTGACAACCGCCAGCGCTTGCAGGCCATGCGGATCGGCGCGCTCGAGACGGCCCGCCGGCATCAATGGCCGGCTTATCGCACTGCCCTGGCTGAAGGGCTCAGGGAGCGCCTGGGCAGTTCCGACCAAGGTTCCCCGATGCCGCAGATGGAGCGGACATGACGAACCCGCGCCCGGGATCGCATATCTGCATCCTCACCCCGGGCCAGCTCGGATCCAATCCGCGCGTGGTCAAGGAAGCGCATGCCCTGCACGAGGCCGGCTTTACCGTCACCGTCGTCGCCACCCGTATGCTGGAGGGCGTGGAACCACGCGACCAATCCATCCTGCGCCAGGCACCATTCCGGATCGAGCGCCTCGACCTGCGCTCGCGGGCTGGCTGGCGCCTGCGCCGGCTCGGCCAGGAACTCGCGGGGGCTGCACACGCCGCGAGCGGCAGGCGCCTTTTCGGCTCCCGGGCCTTCAGCGTGTTCACACCCGTCCTGATGGCCGCAGCCAGCCGCATCGCGGCCGATCTCTACATCGCCCATTATCCCCCGGCCCTGCCGGCAGCCAGGGCCGCCGCCAGCCGCTTCGGAGCAGGCTATGCCTATGACGCCGAGGATTTCCATCTCGGCGAATGGCCAGACGGCCCGGCAGCAGAGCCGAACCGCTCGCATCTGCGCGCCATCGAGGCGGCCGCCTTGCCGGGATGCCGTTATATGACCGCCGCCTCGCCCGAGATTGTACGCGCCTATGCGCAGGCCTATGCGCTACCCCTCCCGCATGTCGTGCTGAACAGCTTTCCGCTGTCGCAGGCCCCGGATCGCCCAACCGCCAAGGGCACGGCCGATCCGGGGCCCTCGCTCTACTGGTTCTCGCAGGTCATCGGCCCCGATCGCGGCCTCGAATGTGCCATCAAGGCCATTGCGAGGGCCGCTTCAAAACCGCACCTCTATCTGCGCGGCCATGTGGATGCGCCCTATGCAGGCCAATTGCGGAGCCTTGCGCAACGGGAGGGCGTGCCGGAGCGCCTGCATTTCCTGCCCTCCGCGCTTCCCGGCGAACTCGTCAGGCTGGCCGCCAACCATGATCTCGGCCTGTGCGCTGAACCGGGGCACACGGCCAACAACGCCTTCGCCCTCTCCAACAAGCTGTTCACCTATCTCATGGCCGGGCTCCCCGCTGTTCTCTCGGATACGCCGGCTCAGCGGGCGTTCGCCGGCTTGCATCCGCTTGCCACCGCACTTTTCACAGCTGGCGATGCCGTGAGCCTGGCAGCCAGCCTCGACGGCCTGCTGCAGGATCCAGCACGCTTGGCGCAAGCGCGGGCATGCGCGTTCGGTCTTGCGCAGAAAACCTATAATTGGGAGCGGGAAGGCGCGATCGTGGTCGATCTGGCCCGTCAAGCCCTGGACGGTTCGTCGTGGAGGCGGGCATGACCCTTCCGCGCACCGTCCTGATCGTCTCCCCCTATTTCCCGCCGTCCAATCTGGCCTGCGTGCATCGGGCCCGGCATCTGGCCAATCACCTGCCGGCAGCGGGCTGGACCCCTGTCGTCCTCTGCGTGGACGACAGCTTCTACGAGCAGGAACCCGATCCCCTGCTCGGCAGTCTGGTCTCGCCGGGGCTGGAGATCGTCAAGGTTCCCGCCCTGCAAGCCCGAATGACACGCCGTTTCGGCGTCGGGGATCTCAGCCTGCGGGCTTGGCCGGCCCTTTCCAGCCGCGCGGCGAAATTGCTCTCGTCCAGGCGGGTCGATGCCGTGCTGATCACGGGATCGCCGTTCTACCCAATGCTGATGTCGCGCTGGATCGAGCCGAAATTCGGCGTGCCCGTGGTGCTCGATTTCCAGGACCCCTGGGTTTCGGCGTGGGGCGGGGACCAGAAACCATTGAGCAAGGCCGGGCTATCCCACCAACTCGCGCTTCGCCTCGAAGGGCCGGCTTTGCGCAAGGCCCGCTTCGTGACATCGGTCTCCGCACGCCAGAACGAGGAACTGGCCGCGCGCCATTCCTGGCTCGACGCCTCGCGCATGGCAGCGCTGCCGATCGGCGGAGATCCCGGCGATCTCGACCTCCTCCGGGCCATGCCGGGCACCCGCCCGAGCCGGCTTGAGCCGGCGATGATCAATCTGAGTTATGTCGGTACGGCACTGCCACGCTCGCAGGAGCTTTTCCGCATCCTTCTGAAAGGCCTTGCCACGGTGAGGGCACGTCAGCCGCAGCTTGCCGCGCGCTTGCGTCTGCATTTCATCGGCACCAGCAATCAGGCCAAGGGCTGCGATACGTTCTCCATCCGTCCGCTTGCCGAAGCAGAAGGCGTCGCCGATCTCGTGGTCGAGACTCCCCAGCGTCTTGCCTATGCCGAAGCGCTGCAACTGATGGCTGAGTCCCAGGGCCTCCTGTTGGTCGGCTCGGATGAAGCCCATTACACCGCCTCCAAGATCTATCCCGCCTTGCTGACGCGGCGTCCCTATCTTTCGCTGTTTCATCGCCAATCCAGCGCCCACGCCCTTCTCACGGCAACCGGCGGAGGCATCAATTTCTCCTTTGCCGACGCGAGCGACCTGGGAGGCCTGCCGCGGGACATCGCCACCGGATTGGAGCGCCTGGCCCTCGAGCCCACCAGCCTTGGTCAGGCCCGGCAGGATCTCCTGGAGCCCTTCTCGGCCCGGGCGATCGCCGGCCGCTATGGCGCGATTTTCGACGGGCTGCTCTGATCATGCGCCTGGCGATCCTCACCTCCCATCCGATCCAGTACCAGGCGCCGATTTTCCGGGAGCTCGCCAGGCACATGGAGCTGGAGGTCTTTTTCGCGCACAATCCCACGCCCCGGCAGCAGGCCGACGCCGGCTTCGGGATGGCGTTCGACTGGGACATCGATCTCACCACCGGCTACCCGCATCGCTTCCTTGCCAACAAGGCCAGGAACCCAGGCGTGGATCATTTCTTCGGCTGCGATACGCCCGCCATCGCCCAAGCCTTGCAGGAGGGCGGTTTCGATGCCCTGCTCGTCTGCGGCTGGGCGCTGAAATCCTATCTCCAGGGCATTGCCGCCGCCCGGCGCCTCAACCTGCCCGTGCTGGTGCGAGGAGACAGCCATCTGCTCACACCGCGCCGGCGCATGAAGGCCTGGGCCAAACAGGCGGCCTATCCACGCCTGCTGCGCTTCTTCGATGCGGCGCTCTATGTCGGGCGGAACTCCCTGGCCTATTACCGCCACTATGGCTATCCGGCCGAGCAGCTGCATTTTTCACCCCATTGCGTCGACACGGACTGGTTTGCCTCGCGGGCGACGCCTGAGGCCCGCCAGACCCTGCGCACCAACCTGTCCATTGCCGAGGGCAGCCGGGCCATCGCGTTTGCGGGCAAATTGGTCGAACGCAAGCGTCCCCTCGACCTCATCGAGGCGGCAGCGCTGTGCCGCGGCAAAGGATGCGAGATCGAGGTGATGATCGCCGGCGATGGTCCGATGCGCGAGGTGGTGCTCACGCGCGCCGCAGAGCTCGGAGTACGGCTGCATTTCCTCGGTTTTCGCAACCAGACCGAAATGCCGGCTTTCTATGCCGCCTGCGACGGGCTGGCGTTGCCCTCCTCCGGGCAGGAAACCTGGGGCCTCGTGGCGAATGAAGCCCAGGCTTGCGGGCGACCCATCATCGTATCCGATCAATGTGGCTGCGCCCCCGACCTGGTCGCCGATCCCCGCACCGGACGGACCTTCGAGACCGGTAACGTCAGCGCGCTTGCCGGAGCCCTCGCCGATCTGCCGACGGGGCTCGCAACGAAGGAGGCCCTTGCGTCGCTGGTCCGCCGCTATAGCGTAGGCGCCGCTGTCGATGGCATCGAGGCTGCCCTATCGTCCTGCCTCGAAAAGGCGCCCTCCCAGCGCAGGACGTCGGGAGCCCTGACCTGATGCCGATATCGGCCACCTCCCCACGCTCGGCGGCCCCGCTGCCCGGGGCCGTGATTGTCGGCGCGGTCCTGCTCGCCATTTTGAACCTGCCCGCCGAGAACGCCCTGCTCACCACCTTCAGCCTGGTCGTGCTCGTGGCCGGCGTCGCCCTGCTGTGGCGGCCGGGCGAGCCGCCGATCGGGTTGTTCATCTTCGCCTATCAATGGCTGCAGGCCTCGATATCGGCCTTCCATGCCAATTGGCTCGGCATCGACGTCAGCGCCTATACGATCTATGGCGGGGACAACAAGTCAGCGATCCTGCTGACCCTGGCCGGCCTGCTGTTCCTGGCGCTGGGCATGCGGCTCGGCAGCGGTCCGCCCGACAGGGCTGCCAGCCGGCAGGCACGGGAGGCGGTGCTGGCCCGGCCGCTCGCCACCTGGTTCTTTCTCTATCTCGCGGCCTCGATCGTCGCGGTCGGCGCCCTCCAGGCTGCCGCGCTCATTCCCGGGCTTGCGCAGCCGCTCCTCGCCCTGGCCGGATTGAAATGGGCGTTCTTCATGATGTTCGCCTATGCATCCTTCGTGCGAAATCAGCTAGGCAACCCTTTGTTTTCCTGTGTCTTTCTTGCCGAACTGGCCATGAGCACGGGCGGGTATTTCTCCGATTTCAAGACGGTGATGTTCTTCACCCTCTTTGCCACAGCCATGGCCGGAACGCGCCTGCGCGGCCTTCACATCGCGGGCGGGGCGATCCTGGTCTGCCTGATCGTCGTCAGCGGGATCCTGTGGACGGCCATCAAGGAAGACTATCGCAATGCCGCCTCCGGGGGCTCCGCCTCGCAGGCCGTCACGCTCGACCTCGGCGAGCGGCTGGCCACTATAGCCCAGCTCCTCGGCAGGCTCGACGGCGCCTCGATGTCGGAGGCGACCGGGAAGATGCTCCATCGCATTTCCTATGTCGAATTGTTCGCGGTGGTTCTCGCCCGCGTCCCGCAGACCATCCCCCATGAGAAGGGGGCGCTCCTCCTGGATGCGGCGAGCCGCCCCTTCATGCCGCGCATCCTGTTTGCCGATAAGAGCCAGGTCGACGACACGCGCCGCACCAACTACTACACGGGCGGCCTGTCGGGCACCTATCGCGGCACCTCGATCAGCCTCGGCTACATGGCCGAACTCTACATCGATTTCGGCCCTTTGCCGATGATGGCCGTCATCCTGGTCTTCGGCTATCTCTATGGTCGCATCTACCGCTGGCTGGTGCACTCTGCGCGAGCCGGACCACTGCTTGGCTTCACCTCGGCCTGCGCCATCCTGGCCCAGGCCGCCCTTTTGGAAGTCAGCCTGGCGAAGCTGGTTGGCGGCGTGATGGTTTCGGTCCTTCTCACCGCCCTGTTCGTCCGGCTGGTGGCACCACGCCTGCGCGTCTGGCTGGAAGCCAGGCCGGCAAGACGCTGACAAGACGGACGCGACGCCATGCGCCCCTGCGTTCTCCTCACGGCTCTGCGGGAAAACCCTGCTCTCTCGAAAGCCCGCAGGCTGGCAGCGCTGCATCCGCCCTCGGCCTTCCGGATCGCGGCTTGCGACGACACCCCCGATATCGTCTTGTACCTCGACAGCGGCTATGTCGGCCTTGCCGACCTGCCGCACTTGCGGCGCCAGATCGGGACGCACCCCGCGGCGAGGCACTTCCTGTTCTCGGAATCGGACTGGCCCTATGCAGCGCTGCCAGGAGCCTATCCATCCCTCACCAGGGCTCTGCCCTGGGCGCGGAGCTGGAGCTATCTGCCCGACCCCGATGCCCCCATGCCGGCTGCCTCCCCGCCGCAGGAGGAGCCGGCCCATCTCTTCTCGTTTCTGGGCCGGACCGGTACGCATCCGATACGAGAGTGTCTGCTGGCCCTCGACAGCCCGGATACGCCATGCCTCGATCTTGCGGCGGCACCGGGCCGCTTCGCCGATTTCGACTATCGCCGGACCTATCGCGAGCTGCTGCTCGGCTCGCAATTCGCCCTTTGTCCGCGCGGCTTCGGCGCCGCCAGCATCCGCCTTTTCGAGGCGATGGCCTTCGGTCGCGCACCGGTGATCATCGCCGATGCCTGGCTGCCGCCGCCGGATATTCCGTGGCGGGACTTCAGCCTGTTCGTGGCCGAAAAAGATGTCATGCACATACCGCACATCCTGAGTGAGGCGCACGGGGAGGCCGCTGCCATGGGCGATCGCGCGCGCCAGGTGTTCGCGGCGCATTTCGCCCCTGATGTCTTCTTCGACCGCCTGCTCGCCATGCTGGTCATGCTTCCCTACGAAACAGGCACCGCCGCACTGGCTGGACGTGCCTGGAAGGCACTGGGCTGGCGCGAGGGCTATACGCTGGCGCATCGGATCAAGACGCGGTTCCGCGCCGCGCCGGGGCTGACGTCTTGACCCTGCGCTGCCTTCATGTGGTGCCGACCTATCTGCCGGCGCTGCGCTATGGCGGGCCTATTCATGCCGTGCACGGTCTGTGCCGCGCATTGGCAGGCCAGGGCTGCGACGTGCAGGTCTACACCACCAATGTCGACGGTAACGGTGTCCTGCCGGTCCCGACCGATCGGCCGGTGCAGCTCGACGGGGTGGATGTCCACTATTTCCCCGCCGGGCTGGGCCGGCGTCTCTATCGCTCGCCCGCCATGGGCCGCGCCCTGGCAAAGCACGTCTGCTCCTTCGACATCGTTCATCTCCATTCCGTTTTCCTGTGGCCGACCACGGCCGCGGCAAGACACGCAGGGAGAAACGGCGTTCCCTATCTGCTGGCACCACGAGGCATGCTCGTCGGCCCGCTGATCCAGCGCAAGAGCCGGCTGCTGAAATCGGCCTGGATACAGGCCTTCGACCGGGCTAACCTCGCCGGGGCTGCGGCCGTCCATGTGACCAGCCGATCCGAACGCCTCGAAATCGAGAAGCTGGGACTGCCGGCCCAGGCTTTCGCCCTGGTGCCCAATGGCATCGACATGCCGCCTGCCGGTGCTGACCTCATGCAGCCCGATTACGTCCGGCCCTATGTCCTCTTTCTGGGGCGGATCAGCTGGAAGAAGGGCATCGAGCGCCTGATCGATGCCATGCGGTTGGTACCCGACGCCGATCTCGTCATCGCCGGCAATGACGACGAGGGCGAAACCGCCCGGTTGAAGGCACAAGCAACAGCGTTGGGCCTCGATGCCCGCATCCGCTTCGTCGGTCCCGTGCACGGCGAAAAGAAATGGTCCCTGCTGCGCAACTGTGCTGCCTTCGCGCTGGCCTCCCATTCGGAGAATTTCGGCAACGCCGTCCTGGAGGCCATGGCCTGTGCCCGCCCTGTCGTCGTTACCCCCGAAGTCGGGCTGGCCGATGTGGTCACCGGCGCCGGCTGTGGCCTGGTGGTCGAAGGCACTCCTGCGGCACTTGGCGCAGCGCTTTCTTCACTGCTGGCAGACCCGGATCTTGCCGCGCGGCTGGGACAGGCGGGCGAGAAGACGGCACGCGAGCAATTCTCCTGGCCGGGCATTGCAACAGCCATGCTCGATGTCTACCAGGAGGCCATCCTCGCCCAGGCGGGTCAAACCGCCCTCGCCGGAAGAGCCGTGCATGTCTGAGTTGATCGCGCCGCAGACGACGGTTCTGGTCCTGAGCTTCAACGAGGCTCCCAATCTGGCGCGTTGCCTCGACAGGCTGGACTGGGCGCCGCGCATCCTGCTGGTGGATAGTGGCAGCACGGACGAGACCCTCGAGATCGCCGGCCGATACGCCAATGTCGAGGTCGTGCATCGCCCCTTCGACAGTTTCGCCAGCCAATGCAATTTCGGCCTGGGCCTCATCGAGACCCCCTGGGTGCTCTCGCTCGACGCCGATTATGAATTGAGCGAGAGCCTCGTTAGCGAAATCCAGTCGCTCCGCGAAGGGACCGCGCAGGGCTATTCGGCCGCCTTCATCTATCGCATCCATGGCAAGCCCCTGCGGGGGACGCTCTATCCGGCCCGCATTGTGCTCTATCGCCGGCAGGCGGCACGCTATCGCGACGAGGGCCATGGCCATCGCGTGACCGTGGCCGGCGAGGTCGGCAGCCTGGCCGCTCCCCTCTATCACGACGACCGCAAGCCCCTTCTCAGATGGGTCGATTCCCAAAAGCGCTATGCGCAGATCGAGGCGGACCATCTGCTTGCCAGCCCGAAGGAGGCACTGAGCCGGGTCGACCGTCTCAGGCTGGAGGCATGGCCGGCCCCGCTTCTGGTGTTCTTCTATACCTTGCTGTGGAAGGGCGCGTTTCTCGACGGCTGGGCGGGCTGGTACTACACCCTGCAGCGCCTGATCGCCGAATGCCTGATTGCCTTGACCCTGATCGATCGGCGCCTGGCAAAATGACGGGAGGGGTTCCGGCTTGATTATCCTCGGCCTCAACGCCTACCACGCCGATGCCGCGGCCTGCCTTCTCAGGGACGGGAAGATCGTTGCTGCCGCGGAGGAAGAGCGCTTTCGCCGCATCAAGCACTGGGCGGGGTTTCCGAGCCAGGCCATCGCCTATTGTCTGCAGGAGGCCGGTATCGGGCTTAGAGACGTCGACCATGTCGCCGTCAACAGCGACCCGAAGGTGCATCGTCTTGAGCGTCTGGCCCATATGATGCGCCATAGGCCCGATCCTGCCCTCGTTCTCGACCGTCTCCGGAACAGGCGCAAGCGCCTGTCCGTATCCGATGAACTGGTTGCCGCCTTTCCCGGGCAGCTTTTCAAGGGCACGGTGCATCGGATCGAGCATCACCTGGCCCATCTGGCATCGACCTTCTTCGCCTCCCCCTTCCAGGAAGCGGCCATCCTCTCCCTCGATGGCTTCGGCGACTTTTCCTCCACTGCCTGGGGAAGCGGGCAAGGCAAGAACATCGCCGTCGAAAGACGGGTCCTGTTCCCCCATTCCATCGGCCTGTTCTACCAGGCGCTCACCCAATATCTCGGCTTTCCGCATTATGGCGACGAGTACAAGGTCATGGGCCTGGCGTCCTATGGCAGGCCGCTCTTCCTCGACAGGCTGCGGCGTGTCATCAGGCTGGAAGCGGCAGGTGGCTTCAGCCTCGATCTCGGCTATTTCCGGCATCACCGCGAGAGGATCGCCTTCGACTGGCAGGGCGGTGCCCCGGTCTTCGCCCCGCTCTATTCGGATGGGCTGGAGGACTTGCTCGGCCCGGCGAGAGCGCCGAACGAGGCACTGACCGAGCGCCATCGTGATATCGCGTCCTCGGCCCAGGCCCTTTATGAGGAGGTCCTCGGCCACATCCTGCAGGCTGTCCGGGACAATTATCGCCTGCCCAACCTCGCTATGGCCGGCGGCTGCGCCCTCAACTCGGTGGCCAATGGCAAGATCAGGCAAACCACCGCCTTCCGGCACCTTTATGTGCAACCTGCCGCCGGTGATGCCGGCGGTGCTCTCGGCTCCGCCCTGGCCGTCTGGCACAAGCTCGGCGGCGATCGTATGCCCCCGATGGATCACGCCTATTGGGGACCAGGTTTTGCCTCCGCAGACATCGATCGGCTGGTGATGGCGGAGGCCGCCAATCTCGCCGCCATGGGCTGTGAGATCGGGCATTTCGACGATGATGCCGAGCTTTGCCGGGAGACCGCGTCCGCCATCGCGGCCGGTCATGTCGTCGGCTGGTTCGATGGGCGCCTGGAATGGGGACCGCGCTCGCTCGGCAGCCGCTCCATCCTGTGCGACCCCCGCCGGGCCGACATCAAAGAGTTTCTCAACCACAAGATAAAGCGCCGCGAGTCGTTCCGGCCTTTCGCGCCCTCCATTCTCGCCGAGCATGCCGCCGCTTGGTTCGAGGGTATCGACGACGTGCCGTTCATGACCGAGGTCCTCCCGGTCCGGCCCGACAAGCATGCCCTCGTGCCCGCCATCACCCATGTGGACGGCACGGGGCGGCCCCAGACGGTGCAGCAAAAGGCCAACCCCGCCTATCATGCCTTGATTTCCGCCTTCTTCGTGCGGACCGGCATCCCCATGGTGCTCAACACCTCCTTCAACGAAAACGAGCCCATCGTCTGTACCCCGCGCGAGGCGCTCGACTGCTTCCTGCGCACGCGCATGGACATTCTCGTGCTCGGGCATGTGATGATCCGACGCCGGCAGGACACAGGGCCCCTTGGCCTGCCCGACAGTCGGTACGCCGCCGATAACCACGTCTCCGATAGCCATGTCGGCGGTTCCTGAAGCCACGGCGTCCTCGCGCGCCGTCTCCTGCCGGGCCGTCTATGGCTGGTGCCTCGTCCTCGCTTGCCTGGAATGGCTGTATTATCGGCTGGGCCAGCAGCCCTTGCGGCAGATCGGCGACCTGCCAAACGTGATCTCTGTCCTGGAAGTGATCGAGATCGCCATGATTGTCCGGCTGATCGGCCGCGAGCGTCGTGACGCTCCCTTCCAGATCGGCGAAGCGGTCCTCATCCTTACAGCAATGGCCTTCTGCGTGCTCGTGCTGCGCCAGATACCGCTCGCCGCCGCGCTGGCGCTTGCCGTCCTTGCGGCGTGGCGCCTGCGCAAGCGCCCGTCCTGCCGCGCCTCGGCCCTTGCCTTGCTGGCCTTCATCGCCCAGTTCGTGCTTCTGGGCTGGCCCTTCCTCGTTCTTCACAATGTCGTCGGCCTGCTCGATGCCACCACCGTGCGAACCTTGCTCCAGATGGCAGGCCAGGACGTATCGGGCTATGGCACCTATATCCTCCGCCCGGCTGACAATATCGGCTTCGACGTGATGTGGGGCTGCGCCACCTCGACCACTTTGGTCCAGAACCTCACGGCCTACGCCATTATCGCCGTCGGCCTCGGGGGACCGCTCCGCCGTTCCGACCGCGCGGCGTTCCTCATCGTGATCGGCGCCACCTTCGCCTTGAACTGGCTGCGCCTGGTGCTGATCTGCGCCTCGAAGGAGGGGTATCTGGCCTGGCATGAAGGCACGGGCGCGAGTTTCCTGGCAGCGTTCTATGCCGTCTTGATCGTCGTCCTCGCCTATTGCCGGGCCAGGCCCGGGCAGACGCAAGCTCCGGTATGACGCGCCTGTTTCATCTCCTGGCCGCTGCGCTGGTGGTCTGTTCACTGGGTCTGGCGATCCGCCAGGCTCGTCTTCCGCCGCAGCCCGCCCCGGAAACCCAGATCGCATTGGCTTTCGCAAAAGCCGGCTATTCGCTCTCGGCCCAACGCAAGACCCCGCTCGGCCCCGAGTTCTCCTTCGCACGGCCCGACTGCACCACGCCGACGCGGGCGGTGCTGACGCAGACCATCCACCGCGATGCCACCCGCATTCTCGCAGATATGTCCGGTGCCGATGAAGAGCTGACCACCGTCTATGGCGGCGCGGCCGTGCCCAGCCTGCATCTGCGAGATCTCGCCTGGCCGTGGTTGCAGCGCAAGCTCGGCGTCGCGCTCGGCCTTTCCCGCTCGAGCGCCTGGGACTCCATCGGCCTCGCCGTCTTCTCGCCCCATCGATGCCGGAGTGACAAGCCCGATTGGTCAGCTCTGCTCACCAATCCCTGAGCCGCGCTCAGGTCCAATTGAAATTGTGAGCCGCGCTGCGCGTGTCCTCCTCGTAGCGATCCTCCCACACCCGCGTAAGGAAGATCACCAGTGCGAATTCCGACATGAACAGGATGAGCGCCATGAACGCCCAGACGACCGGCGCTGCGACCAGCCGCAACTCGCCGATCTGGGGATAGTGACCGAGGAGCAGATTGGCCCCCTCCATCACGAAGCCGATCTGCAGGCCGATGCCGATAATGATCACCAGGATGGATATCGGTTCGCGCCACGCCGTCCTCAGCGAAGTCCATATCGGGCGAGGCTCGTCCAGGGAGGCGGCAGGCCCCACCAGCGCCAGGCCGGCCGTCGCCATGAAGCCGAGCGCATAGGACAGCAGGACGGCCCCACGCACGAGTTGCTCATGCGGCACCGGCGAACCCGGCAAGGGCGGATGCTTGAGCAGCCCGATGACGGCCCAGCACGACAGCACGTAGAAACCCATGCGCCGTGCCCGCGCCCCAGTGGGTATGATGGGGCGCCATTCGCCATGGACAAGCCCCCGGTGCAGGCGCAGCGCAACGCGGGCAAGCAGATAGGTCGTCAGGGCATGAAAGGCGACAAGCAGGCCGATCTGAACCAAACCCGACGGCCACGCCACCAGGAAGGACAGCGGTGGCACCACCTCCTGGACGGCGAAGATCAACCAGGCTGCCAAGAACAGACCTGGCTGGCGTATGATCGTCACGCATGCCTGGCGCCAGCTTTCGGCAAAAATATTGTAGGGCCGCGAGGACGCGAAGAAGCCGGCGATGCCGATAGCCACCAGGATCACGAAAATGATCAGTGAAACCTCGATGGGCAGAGAAGGCATATGGATTTGCCCTAACGCAAGACGTGGAAATGGAGCGCGACTACCAAGCTGAGACTATGAACAACCAGTCGATAACAGGCTTCGGAGCCATCTCAACCCATCTCGCATTTGCCGGCGTCCCAGCACCAGAGCCAGAAGGGCTACCACCAGATAGGAAATCGTGCTCGTCCCCGGCACAGGCCCGGGGATCTGCACCAGGGACACGTCGTCCAGACGTAGTGGAGCCGTCAACAAACCAGGCAGGTTTGTGAAAATTAGGTCCGTCGCACCAGCTGGCAAGTTCACCGTAAGTGTATAAAGATTGTATCCACCCAAGCCGATAATAGTAATTCCATAGGTCAAATTATAGGTGGTTCCGCCTATCTGCACACTAAAATTCAAAGTTCCGAGAGAAAGAGAAATCTGCGGCGCAAGATAGAAACTCAATTGATAGGTACCAGCGGTAGGAATATTGATGGATTGCGAAATCGTGCCGCCGCCCGTGGCAATCGTGCCATAAAAACTCCCACCGTGCGCCGGCGGGTTGAGAGCCAATGTCCCTTCCTGGGTGCGCGTCGAGCCTCCGGCATACGTCCACCCGGTCGTCGTCTCGAAGCCGCCATTGGTGATGATCTGGGCGCGGGCCTGTGCAAGCAGAATTGGCGAAACAACGAGGGCGAATGCCAGAAGCAACGGCCCCCATGCCTTGAGCAGAAATTGCATGCCACTCTCCCGGCGCCAGTCCCCACGTCAGGTTAGCTTGGCAAGATAGATCATGCCCGGCCAATCAACAATCGCATTGAACTTCCGGCCTGCGCTGCCCGCATGGCCTCAGGAACTCACTGGGCCGGACTGAGGCTGCGCAGCACCCCATGTTCGTCCGATCTCAACAGGTCCTCGAAATAGGCAATCGTCCTGGCGAGGCCGTCGCGAAGGCCGACAGACGGCGCCCAGCCCAAAAGCGCACGCGCCTTGGCGATATCGGGTTGGCGCTGGCGCGGATCATCCGCCGGCAGGGGTCGGAATCTGAGCCGCGACGACGAACCCGTCAATTCGATGATGAGCTCGGCGAGGTGCCGGACGGTTATCTCCACGGGATTGCCGATATTGACCGGTCCGTGAACATCGGCCGGCGTTGCCATCATGCGGACCAGCGCTTCGATCAAATCGTCGACATAGCAGAAGGAACGCGTCTGCCCGCCATCGCCATAGATCGTGATGTCCTGGTTGCACAGGGCCTGGACGATGAAGTTCGACACCACCCGCCCATCATCGGGCTGCATGCGCGGGCCATAGGTATTGAAGATCCGCACGACCTTGGCGGGTACGTGGTACTGGCGGACATAATCGAAGAACAAGGTCTCAGCGCAGCGCTTGCCCTCGTCGTAGCAGGAACGTGCCCCGATCGGATTGACATTCCCCCAATAATCTTCCGCCTGGGGATGGGTGTGCGGATCACCATAGATTTCGGAGGTGGAGGCCTGCAGGACTTTGATCTTCAGGCGCCGCGCCAGATCCAGCACGTTGATGGCGCCCAGCACGTTCGTCTTGGTCGTCTGCACCGGATCGAACTGATAGTGCTTGGGCGAAGCCGGACAGGCCAGATTGTAGATCTCATCGGCTTCGAGATTGAGCGGCGTCGTAATGTCGTGTTGCAACAGCCTGAAGGAAGGATCGCCAAGAAGTTGATCGACGTTGCGGCGAGACCCGGTGAAGAAATTATCGACGCAGATAACTTCTTTATTTTCCTTCAGCAGGCGCTCGCACAGATGCGAACCGAGAAATCCGGCACCACCCGTCACCAAGACGCTGCTCAAAGCCGCATTCCTGTTCGTCCTGCGAGTCCGATGCCGCAATTCAAGACCTTCATGACCAAGAAAACTATCGATTTTTGGGGAGTCGTCAAATTCGATGGGGAAGCACGCCTGCCACTTGCCGGCACAACCCTCCCCTTTTGCCTCCCAGACATCCAGGCCATGGCTCAACAGGGCTGTCATGCCAGGTAAAATGACTTAACAGGTGAAATGACTTAATACGCCTTCGTCGAATCCCCCGCCCCGCAGTCAAAGCGGGCGAGCTTGGAGTGCAGCACGGCGATGGGCGTTCTTCGCGCACAAATCTCCAGGCTGGTGAAACGGGTGCTGGCCCGGCACGGACTGCTCCTGATCAGGACCGGGGCCAAATTCGGCCATGACCCCTGGGCCGACATCCGGCATCTTGCCGAGGATTGGCGCTATCCCATTGTGACCGTCTTCGATGTCGGTGCCAATGATGGCGAGACGGCCACCCTCGCCCTGCGCAAATTCCCAGGCGCGAGAATCGTCAGCTTCGAGCCGCACCCGGATACATTCGCCGTCCTGATGCAACGGCTCGGCCAGGAGCCCCGGTTTACCGGCGTCAATACGGCGCTCGGCACGCAGACCGGCACCGTCGACATGTTCGAGTACCCCTCCTCCAAGATCAACAGCCTCAGCGACCGCGCGCAATATGCGCTGCGCTACCCGCAAGATGCCACGCGGATCAGTGTTCGGTCGATGACCCTCGATGCCTATTGCCGGCAAAACGGCTTCGAAGCGGTCGACATTCTCAAGCTCGACACCGAGGGCTTCGACCGCATGGTTCTCGAGGGCGGCCGCGCCATGCTGGAACGGCGGGCCATCAAATTCATCTATGTGGAGTTCAACGATTTGCAGCCCAAGGAGAAGGCGGTGGGGGGCGACCTGATCTCCATCGATACGCTGCTGCGGCCCCATGGCTATCGCTTCGTCGCGTCCTACAACGACTATGTCGTTGCCGAAGGCGAGATGTTCTGTGTCTCCAACGCGCTTTTCGCTCTTCCTCCGGCCGCAGCTACGCCTCCGCCAAAATCGGAAAGATTCTAACTCCTTCCCCGGAAAACCGCCTCGAAGGATGTTGCCCACGAGAACGGCGAAAGGGTGATGGGCCTGAAAGCTTCAGGAACACACTCGGCCCGTATCACTGATACGGGCCGAGAAATGTCTTCTGCTCAAATTCACCAGAAGAGTGAAATAATACCTTATTCAACTCTTATAATAGCGATAGGTGATTAAAGTCTGGACCGAAAGAAAAGTTAATACAGAAACGATATAGATATATTTTGCAGCAGGGAGAATGGCGTTAATGATCTGATCGCTCATATTGCCTCACAGATAGGTTTTCGCTCCAACAGAAACGCAGATTCCTGTAAATTCAAAGAGCGAATTTGAAAGTAATCCTGCAATTCAGATAGTGGCACCCGCATCGCTAGATTGAAGAAAAGCACAAGCCTGCCCTTGTCTTCGGCCATCATCGATCGGACGCTACATTCCTTATCGCCGTTGTTTTGATAATAGCCGGCACCTGCCTCACAAGTTTGTCCGGAAGCAGGTTGTTTTGTAAGAAAGTGTCACAGGCCCAGATTGAAACCAGAGCGAGTACGGGCCCCGGGCTTTTGCCGGTTTCAGGGAACAAGCAGCGTCTGAAACGAATCCTGGCCCGGGCCATGCCGGACGGTGAAGGCAATGGCGATGCCGCCAACGGATCCAGCCCTGCCAAGCGTCCCTGCGGGGGGCTCTCAACGGTATCCAAATGTCACAGGGGGCGCCGTTACACGCTTTTCGACAAATCTCCGCCCTGGCGGCGAAGTCCCGCGACAAAGGATGCTTACGCTCACGCCCTGCAACCGGAGGCAAGGCCATGACATCCTTTGCTGGTTTTTCCACGCGATCGAAAATCGTCGACGATGAAGTGCCTTTCGTCGGCGACCCCGCCTATGAGACGCTGGATGGCCCCGCTGCCATCGCCTATCGCCGCGCCGGCGGCGTGTTTTTCGATATCCTCGTCATCGCTTCGATTCCCGCGATCATCGCCTTGAACCTGCTGGTCTCGCCAGCCCCTCATGCCAAAGACACGACAGGTTTCACGTCGGTCGCCGCAATCACCGCCTCATCGCCACCGACGACAAAGCCGCGCCCAATCAGTCTGCCATCGACTGAGGCGGCAAGCGCTCCATGCGCCCTTGCGATTTGAAGGGACGTCGTCAAATTGCAGGGCACCTTGACGGCCGCAAGACAAGCCTATCCGGTCGGTCGAAAGGGCTGGCAATGCCGCTCATGCCTTGAGTCCCCGCAGGGGTGCCATCAGAGGCGGCTACGGCCTTGGCGTCACGCCCGGGCCTGGGCAGTGCGGCCGGTGACGAGCGGCAGACCGATCACCGCCCGCAACCCCTTGGCCTGATTGAAGAGCCGGATGTCGCCGCCATGATGGCGGGCAATGGCGCGGGCGATCGAGAGGCCAAGACCGACCCCGCCTGTCTCACGGTTGCGCGAGTGCTCGAGGCGGAAGAAGGGGGCGAACACCTGGTCGCCGACATTCTCCGGAATACCTGGCCCATCATCTTCGATGACGATGTCGATACTCTCGGCCGTGCGCGCGAGCGTAACCCTGGCACGCTCGCCATAGCGCACGGCGTTTTCGACCAGATTGCGGACGGCGCGGCGCAGCGCATCGGGACGGCAGCGATAGCTGATCTTCGGGCCGTCAAGGAAGGCAACGTTCTGGCCGATATCGACCAGATCATCGCACAGACTCTCCACCAGCGCTGAAAGATCGACCGTGCGGGTGGTCTCGGCCGTTGCCTGTTCGCGCGCGAAAGCCAGCGCCGATTCCGTCATGGTCTGGATCTCTGCAATGGTCTTGAGCATCTTGTCCTGGATCTCCGGGTCCGAAACGAACTCAGCCCGAAGGCGCAGGGAAGTCAGCGGGGTGCGCAAATCGTGTCCGATGGCCGCGAGCATGCGGGTGCGGTCTTCGACGAAGCGCTGCAGCCGGGCCTGCATGCGGTTGAAGGCCTCGGCGGTCTGCCGGATGTCGTCAGGCCCGGATTCCGGCAGGGGCGGCACGGCCTCGCCGCGCCCGAGCAGTTCGGCCGCGGTAGCCAGGCGGCGCATCGGCCGGGCTATGCTGCGTGCCACCCATATGGCGATGACCGAAAGCACCAGGGCGGTGATGCCGAGCGAGAGGGTCGATTGCGAGGTCCAGAAGGCGTTGTGATAATTCTTGGCATAGGCCGCATTAAGCCACATGCCCCGGTCCAGCTGGACGGCCAGACCCATGCCGATCGCGGTGTTGAGATATTGAAACTTCGCGGGACGGGCAAGCAGCCAGGACTGCGGCGCGATCTCCACCCAGCGGGCAGGTTCGCTGGCGAAGGCGGCGCCGGTTGGTATTTCCGGTACGGCCGCCACCGGCGGGCCGCCGTACGGCTTGGGATGGACGGGCACCTTGCCGGGCGGGAGTGGCTGGTGAAGGCGCATCCAGGCGTCCTTGGCCCAGGCCGTCGCATCGACCGGTTCCCGGTCGGACAGCCAGAAGCGCGAATAGATCGTGCCGCTGACGGCGAGAATGTCGTCATGCACCGCATCCGGCGTCGCATTCAACGACAGAGCGAGCGAAGCCGCACGGCTGAAGAACTCCCCCTTGGCCGCCGCGCGCATGGCCTGGCCGCGCTCGTCCCAGGAAACGCAGAAACCTATGCCCTGCGAGACCGCCAGCGCCAGCAGCATGAATGTGATGATCTGCGCAGCCAGGCTGCGCCGCCACAAGGCCATCATGCCTGCTCGACCTCCGCGGTGAAGCTGTAGCCGCCGCCCCAATGGGTCTTGATGAGCATGGGGTTTTTCGGATCGAACTCGATCTTCTTGCGCAGACGGCTGACCTGGTTGTCGATGCTGCGGTCGAAGGTGTCGGCGGCCCGCCCGACCGTGAGGTCGAGCAATTGATCGCGGCTCAACACCAGGCCGGCATGGTCGAGGAAGGCCGTCAGCAGCCGGAACTCGGCTGTGCTGAGGGGGATGGCGACACCGTCCGAGCCGGCAAGCTCGCGGCGGCCGACATTGAGTTGCCAGCGGTCGAAGCGCAGCGTCTTGGCCTTCACCGCACCGCGCTGCGGCGGCAGGCTGTTGACCCGTCGCAGCACCGCCTTGATCCGCGCCAGCAATTCGCGCGGATTGAACGGCTTGGTGAGATAGTCGTCCGCCCCCATTTCGAGGCCGATGATCCTGTCGGTGTCATCGACCATGGCGGTGAGGAAAATGATCGGCACCACCGTGGTGCTGCGCAGATGGCGGCAGACGCTCAGGCCATCCTCGCCCGGCATCATCACGTCGAGGATGATGAGGTCGGGCGCGTTGCGCTCGAGCAGCCGCCGCAACGCCGCCGCATTCTCGGCCACGCTGACACGATAGCCATGCTGGGTGAGGTATTTGCCGACGAGGTCGCGAATGTCACGGTGGTCGTCGACCACCGCGATATGGGGCACCGATTCCATGCATGACACTCCGACCTAGGGCGACCAGGGCAAAGCAGGCTCTTCGCACCATGCCCACCGCCGTCTCTTCCACGTTCTATTGTAATGGCGTCGCAGCGGGCTGGGTAGACCGGCTGTCGGGACAAACCGGCCTGAACTGTATCCAATTGTATCCTGCGGATATCGCGCCATAGCTTGCGACATTTTTCCTGTGACCGGCGTAATCCTGCAGATCCTGCTGCTTTGACTAGGAAGCCTCGATCGCGGCCGAGACGGGTTTTCGACGAGCTCCCCCTTCAAGCATGCGGCACAGCACATAGAAGACCGGCGTGCAGACGAGGCCGAAGGCCGTGACGCCGATCATGCCGAAGAAGACGGCCGTGCCCAGCGACTGCCGCATCTCGGCGCCGGCACCGCTGGCCAGGAACAGCGGCAGCACGCCGAGAATGAAGGCGAGCGAGGTCATCAGGATCGGTCGCAGGCGGATGCGGGCACCCTGCACCACCGCTTCGACACGGCCGAGCCCCTCCGCTTCGGCCTGGCGAGCGAATTCGACGATGAGGATGGCATTCTTGGCCGCCAGCCCGATCAGGATGACGAAGCCGATCTGGGCCAGGATGTTGACGTCCATGGCAAAGATCAGCAATCCGCTCACCGCCGACAGCAGGCATACGGGCACGATCAGCAGGACGGCGAGCGGCAGCGTCCAGCTCTCATACTGCGCCGCCAGCAGGAGAAACACGAAGACGACGGAGGCACCGAAGATCAGAAGGCCGGTATTGCCGGCAAGCCGCTCCTGCAGGGCCACTTCGGTCCATTCGAAGCCGAAGCCTTCGGGCAGGTTGTCGCGCGCGATCTGCTCCATACGGTCGAGGGCAGCGCCGGTCGAGGACCCCGCCGCCGCAGCCCCCTGTATCTCGGCCGCCGGATACTGGTTGAAGCGCGGAATGCGATAGGGGCCGGACTTCTCCTGGAAGGTCGCCACCGCGCTCAACGGCACCATGGCGCCCCCATCGCCGCGCATCTTGAAATTGCCGATCGAGGCAAGATCCGTGCGGTAGCGCCCGTCGGCCTGGGCCCGCACCTGGAAGGTTCGCCCGAGCATGTTGAAATCGTTGACATAGGCCGAACCCAGATAGACTTCGAGCGCTTCGAAGACGCTTGCGGCGGGCACCCCCAGCATCTGCGCCTTGATGCGATCGACATCGGCATAGACCCGCGGGGTCGCCGTGTTGAACGGCGAGAAGGCATTGGCAATCCCGGGGGCTTGCGCGGCAGCGGCCAGCACCTGCTGGGCCGCCGCCTCCAGCGCCTGGGGCGACTGGCCGTTGCGGTCCTGCACCATCAGCTTGAAGCCGCCGGCATTGCCCATCCCACGTACCGAGGGCGGCTTGATCGGAATGATGCGCGCTTCGTAGAGATCGGCGAAACGCGCTTGCAGCGAGGCGATGATCCGGTCGGTGGTCAGCCCCTGGCGCTCGCGTTCGGCGTAAGGCTTCAGGATGGTGAAGGCGACGCCACTGCTGGAGGCGTTGGTGAAGGTGGCGCCGTCCAGCCCGGCAATGGCCACGACATTTGCCACCCCTTCAGTGGCGAGGAGCCGGCGCGAGACCTCCTTCATCACCGCATCGGTCCGGCTCAGGGCCGAGCCCGGCGGCAGCTGCACGGCATTGATGATGTAGCCCTGGTCCATCACCGGGATGAAGCCGGTGGGTGCGCGGGCAAATTGCCAGCCGGAGAGACCGACCAGGCCGGCATAGGCGACGAGGACGAGAACGCTGACACGCAGGAGCCGCCTTGTCATGCTGCCATAGGCAATGGAGAGGCGGTCGAAGCCACGGTTGAAGAGACCGAAGAAGCCATGGATCAGGCGCATCGGCAGGAAGCCCCGGCGCTTCTGCCCTTCGGCCGCATGCGGCTTCAGCAGCAGCGCGCACAGAGCCGGACTGAGCGTCAGCGAAACGAAGGCGGAAATGGCCGTGGCCGCCGCGACGACGACGGCGAATTGCCGGAAGAACTGCCCCGAAATGCCCGACATCATGGCGGCGGGCACGAAGACGGCGCACAGGACCAGGGTGATGGCGATCAGGGCGCCGCCGATCTCGTCCATGGAGCGGTGGGCGGCCTCTCGCGCCGAAAGGCCGGCGGCCAGATGGCGCTCGACATTCTCGACGACGACGATGGCGTCATCGACCACGATGCCGATGGCAAGCACCAGGCCCAGCAGGGAGATATTGTTGAGGGAGTAGCCCAGCGCCGCCATGACGGCAAAGGTGCCGACCAGGGATATCGGGATCGCCAGGACGGGAATGATGGCGGCGCGCCAGGTTTGCAGGAAGAGAAGCACCACCAGCACGACCAGGCCGATGGCCTCGAAAATCGTCTTGTAGACTTCGCGAACCGACTCCGCGACGAACTCTGTGGGATTGAAGGGAATGGCGTAGCTCAGGCCATCAGGCATCTCCGCACCGAGACGCGTCATGGTCGCCGTCACGCGCGCGGCCGTCTCGATGGCGTTGGACCCGGGCTGCTGGAATATCTGGATCGGCTGGGCCGGCTGCCCGTTGAGATAGGCGGTGCCACGAAAGCTCTGCGCCGTCAGCTCGACGCGGGCGACATCACGGATGCGGATGACGCGTCCTTCGGCATCGGTGCGGATGACGACGTTTTCGAATTGCTCCTTGTCGGTCAATCGCCCGAGCGTTTCGACATTGAGTTCGAAGGCCCCCTGGCGCGGCACCGGCGACAGGTTCATCACCCCCGCCGAGACCTGGACATTCTGCGCCCGCAGGGCCGCTACCACCTCCCCCGCCGAAAGATTGTGCGCCGAGACCTTGTCCGGATCGAGCCACACGACCATGGCGTAATCGCGGGACGCCGCAAGACGGACATCGCCGACGCCGTCCAGGCGCAGCAAGGCATCGCGGATACGTAGCGTGGCATAATTGGCCATGTAGAGGGGATCGCGCGACCCGTCCGGGGAGAAGAGCTGCACGACCATTAAAAGGTCCGGTGAGGTCTTGCGCACGGTGACGCCGAGGCGACGGACCTCCTCGGGCAGACGAGGCTCTGCCACCGCCACGCGGTTCTGCACCAGCACTTGAGCCTCGTTCAGGTCGGTGCCGAGCTGGAAGGTCACGGTGAGGGTCAGCTGGCCGTCACCGGTGGCCTGCGAGGACATGTAGAGCATGTTCTCGACACCGTTGATTTCCTGCTCGAGCGGCACGGCGACCGTATCGCCCACAGTCTCGGCCGACGCGCCGGGATATTGGGCCTGGACCACGACCGTCGGCGGGGCAATCTCAGGATATTGCGCCAGAGGCAGGGTGAAATAGGCAGCCACGCCGATGATCACGACGAGAACGGACATGACCGTCGCCAGGATCGGGCGATCGATCGAAAGATGGGCGATGCGCATCGTCTACTCCGCGAGGCCGGCCGTCTGCGTGGTGATGCTGCCCGGTTGGGGCGCGACCTTCTGGCCGGGCCGGGCCCGCAGCAGGCCGTTGACGACGATGCGATCGTCCGGGCCGAGCCCGCTGGTCACCACCCTCAACCCATCCGGCCGGCTGGGACCAAGACCGACCGTCGCGGCCTGCAGTGTGCTGTCGGCTCCCAGCTTGAGCACGATGCGGCTTGCCTGGTCGGTGAGGACGGCCGTCTCCGGGATCAGCAAGGCCGGATAGTCGCCGGAGGCGGCCATGCGAACCCGGCCGAACTGGCCGGGAGTAATGGCAAGGCCCGGATTGGCGAGCGTGGCGCGGGCGCGGATGGTGCCGGCGCCCGGCTCCAGCCGATTGTCGACGAAACTGAGGACGCCGTCATTGGACCAACCTGTCTCGCCATCCGGCCGAGCCTGCACGGCAACACCCTTGTCGCGCATGGACGGCATGGCTCCCGCCTTCATGGCGCGCTCATGGCGCAGGAAGTCCCGTTCGCTCATGTCGAAAACGAAGTCGATCGGATCGAGCGCCACGATGGTGGTGAGAACCGTGCCACTATCGGAGACGAGGCTGCCGACATCGAGCCGGCGATTGGAAACCCGCCCGGCAATCGGGGCACGGATCGTCGCAAATTCGAGATCCAGTTCGGCCCGTCGCAAGGTGGCCTGCGCCGTCTCGATCGCAGCATCGGCCGCCGCCTTTTGCTGCAGGCGCTGATCGAGCGTGGAACGCGAGACGGCCGCCGTGCCGGCGAGCTGGCGGGCCCGCTCCAGTTCCTGACCGGCCAGATCCGCCTGTGCCCCCGCGCTCTTGAGCTGGGCCTTGGCCATGTCGAGCGAGGCCTGATAGGTACGCTGATCGATGACGAAGAGCACACGGCCTTTTTCGACCAATTGTCCGTCCTCGAAATTGATGGCGTCGAGATAGCCCGGCACCCGCGCCCTGATTTCGACCATGGCGCTGGCCTGGAAGCGGCCTGCGAATTCCTGCGTATCGACGACGCGCATCTGCAGGGGTTGGGACACGACGACCGAGGGTGCAGGACGGATGGGCGCCGGCGTCACCGCCGCCCGTGCCTGAAAGAGAGTCCACCCCGCAGCCGTCATGCCAGCGAGGATTGCCAGGCCGGCCAGCCCCATGATTGCCTTTGCGTTTTTCAAGTCCGTGCTCCGCGCCATGCGTCTATCAGCGTTCCGCCTGTCGTCGGAGCGCCCTTGTCGCGGGTCAGACTGATCGAGGCCTGTCTCGAAAGTGTGCCGTTGGAAGGCGCAGTTTGTCGAAGGATGTACCGACTTTGCTGCATCGCACAATTTGCGACAAAGCCGATATCTTTTGTCCCAGGATTATACGGCGGCGCCTTTCGAGCCGGAGTCACGGATATTCGAAGTAATTCTCCACTTAAAAATTTTGCAAATATGAATTTTTTCTGAAATTATTGCAGATAATACCAATTTATATAAGAAAAATCCCCAAACATTATTGTGTATAATTGAAATTATTCATTTATTATGGGGATTTTATACATTAAATTTAAATCCTTAAACTTCCATACCGTACCGATAAACCATCATCGCCGATACGATGGAAGAGCTTTAACGTGTGCATCTCCGGGATAAAGTGTAAAAGGTCATGGATAGCCATAACTGATGGAATTTTCGCCACTGCGGCACCTTGTAAAAATCCAGGCACCATCTAAGCTAACCTATCGCTAGACTAGATATAAATTTGCCGAATGCGTTCAGCCGCAGTGTTTCCGAGGTTTGAGAAATTCGGATTGAGGGGATGACATCAGCACCTGGAAGATGGGGCCGACACCTCCGCCGGTATGACCGGACCGGATGGGAATTCATTGTGCAAGCCCTATGACCCACCCGCCTCAAGTGTCCGATCTCCGAGCGAGGATGCAGTGTAGAGCGAAAGGGTAGCACGTTGTTCTGCAGGTCATGTCCTGATTGCGCTGCCTATTCGGATTGCATGTGAGTCTTGTTTGTTTTCGGGATTGCACAACGTCATGATCACCAGGCGAATTCTTTTTCTAGCAGCACCTGCTCTTGCCGTATCGCCCGTTGTGGCAGCAACCCAGCCCGACGAGTCTCTCGCAACAACGCCGTTGGTCGGGGATGTCGAAGAGATTGTCGCGCGCAAATCGCTGGTCGTCGCCATGCCCGGCTTCGCATCGCCGCCCTTCTTTGGGGGGAGCAGCGACACGCTGCAGGGCATCGATGCCGACACCAGCCAGCAGCTTGCCGACGCCCTCGGCGTCAAGCTGGTCCTCGACCGCAGTTCCCCCACTTTCGATGGCGCGGTTGCGCTGATCGAGCAGGGCCGCGCCGACATCGTCGTCGCCAAGCTGAGCCGTACCCTCAGTCGCGCGCGAAACATCAGCTATTCGCGTCCCTATGCCCAGCTCAGCCATGCCCTGATCATCAATCGGGTCCGCTTCGCGATCCTTGCCAATGGGCGGCAACCCGAGGAAGTCGTACGTGCATTCGACGGCGAACTGGGCGTGATCGCCGGATCATCATTCGAATATTATGCGCGAAACAATTTCACCAAGGCGAAGGTACGGACTTTCCTCACCTGGCAGGAATTGGTCGCAGCAGTGCGGGACGGCCATGTGGACGCGGCCTATCGCGACGATCTGGAAATCAAGCGCCTGCTGCACGAGGACCCGTCGCTCACCATCGTGGCGCGATCCGTTACCCTGACCGATCTGACCGACACCATTGCGATCGGCGTGCGCCGCGGTTCTCCCCACCTCCTGGAATTCGTCAATCTGTTCCTCGAGCTGTCGGGGCGCGACAAGCCCATGACGGCCGACGAACTGGTGAACCGCTATTTGCGCAAGGCCTGACCCCATGAGCTCCGTGTCCGTTCCAAGCGAGCACAAATCGGCCACCTGGAATGCGGGCCTGCGGCGCATCTCCCAATCGCCCTGGACTGTGATCGCGTCGGTGGTGCTCGGGGCCCTCTGCGGCGCCTACTTGCCGGATTTCGCCAAGTCCCTCGCGCCGATCAGCGACGCCTACCTCAATCTGCTGAAGATGGTCGTCCTGCCCTTGATCGTGTCGGCGACGGTTTTCGCGATCAAATCGATGACCCGGGATCCGCAAACGGCCGCTTACCTTTCCAAGGTCGTCATGGCGATCGCATTGGTATCCGTGGCAGCCGTCGCCATCACGGGAGCCGTGACATTGGTGCTGCAGCCGGGGGTGATCACCGACGTCCAGGATCGCATCGAACTCGGCACCGTGCTCAACAACCGGGGAACCATCGGCACGGATTTGCAGATGACGCTGGCGCCACCCAGCCAGCCCCCCACGAACGAGGGCGTGTTCTCAGGTCTGCTGGAGCTGATCCCCAGCAACATCTTCAACTCGCTGTCGGTCGGCAACACCATGCAGGTGCTGGTCTTCTGCATATTGTTCGGCATCGGCATCGGCCGGGTGCCCGCCGCCACCTCCCTCAGCTTCGCCAACGCCCTCGAGACGGTCTACCGTGCCTGCCTGATCATGACGGGATGGTTCAATGTCCTGCTGCCTCTCGCCTCCTTCGCGATCATCGCCAGCCAGACAGCGTTGACCGGCGTCGAGCCGCTGATGCTGATGGTCGGCTTCATCGCCACCTTTGCCATCGCAACCGGCATCATCATGGTGCTGTCGCTGCTCTTGGTGTGGTTTCGCAGCGGCGAGAGCCTGTGGGCGACCTTCAAGGCCCATCAGCCCCTGTTCATGATCGCCATCGCGACCCGCTCCAGCACGGCGAGCATCCCCTGGATCATCAGCCTCGTCGGCGAGCGCCTGCGCTTCAACCGCATCGTCGTGGAGATGCTGGTGCCGCTTCACGTCACCATGCTGCGTGCCGGGCCGATCATGCTGTTCGTGTGCGGCTCGCTGTTCATTGCGCAGCTCTATGGCCGTTCGCTCAGCATGAACGACTATGTCTATATCGCCGGCGCCTCGATCCTGGTGGGCATGACTACGGCCGGAATGAGCGGCGCGGTCACGCTGTCGCAGATGGCGATCCTGTGCGCGCACCTGAACCTGCCCTTCGAAGCACCCTTCGTGCTGTTTCTCACCATCGACGCGCTGACCGACACCATGCGAACGCTGACCGTCGTATCGACGATCGCCGCGGCGACAGCCGCGATCGCGCCCAAGGACTCGGCCCAGCATCCGGTCGATGAGAGCGAGGGGTTCGCGCTCAACGTTCCCAAGGCGGAAGCAGCGGCATGACCGGCCAGCTCCTGCGACCGCGTCTCGGTGTGGTCGGCGGTCTTGGCCCGCTTGCCACCGCGGATTTCTATCGCAAGACCATCGACGCGGTTCCAGCCGAGACCGATGCCGACCATATCTCCATGGCAATCCTGAGCGTGCCGCAGATACCGGACCGTTCAGGAGCCATCCGCGAGGGCAGCGACAAGCCTCTTCCCTGGCTGATCGAGGCGATCGACATGCTCAACAGCCTCGATGTCGAGATCATCGCGATCGCCTGCAATACGGCCCATCACTGGTACGATGCCCTGTCTGCGGCCTCCAGGGCCGAGATCATTCACATCGCGGACGCGGCCATCGGCGAATTGCATCGCCGCTACAAGGGGAACCGGGCAGCCGTGATGGCAACGCGAGGGACCCTGCATTCGGGTTTCTACCAGAAACGTCTGCGGGAAGCGGGCTTCGATTGCCGCAACCCGATCGGGCCGGCCTTCCAGCGCGCCGTCGACGATGCAATCCTGCAGGTCAAGCTCGGTAAGCTGAGGCAGGCGCGACTTGCCTGTGCGGCGGCTTTCGAGCTCTGCAGGCAAGACGGCTCCGAAGCGGCCATTCTCGCCTGCACCGAGCTTCCCATCGCGGCAGAAGAGGTGGTGCCGGAGGGCATGCCGGTGATCGACGCATCGCTGGCCCTCGCCTTGACCTGCATTCAACGACTTCGCGATCCCGATCGCCGGCGCAATATCGCCATGTGAGGTGCCCGGATGTCTGAGGGTTCCGCCGAAGGCCCCAGGCCACAAAGGCTCTGTCAGCGCAGGCCGCGCCCCGCGGGATGGTCGAGCGTGATTTCCAGGCTGGCCCATCCGTCTCAACCGAGGAAGTACAGCATATGTCCACCCGCTACGCCAAGATCGTCATGTGCCTCTGCCTTGCGGCCTTCGCCTTTCTCGTGACCTTCGGCAACATCACCGACTATGGCTCGAACTACGAATTCGTAAAGCATGTCCTGTCCATGGACAGCACGTTTCCGGGCAATAGTTTGATGTATAGGTCGATCAGCAGCCCGATCCTGTGGAATGCTTCCTACATTCTAATCATAGCCGGCGAAGCAATTACCTGCGTTTTGTACTTATTTGCCAGCGCTGCGCTCTGGAAAGCCCGTCACGCGCCGGCAAGAAGCTTCCATGCTGCCAAGAACCATGTCGTCATGGCCTCCACGATCGGGTTTCTCGTCTGGTTCTTCGGCTTCATGGTGATCGGCGGGGAGTGGTTTGCCATGTGGCAGTCTTCGACCTGGAATGGCCAGAATCCCGCCTTCCGGTTCTATGTCACCATTCTCCTCGTGCTGATCTTCATCATGCAGCCCGACGAGGATCTCGAACGCCCGACGGCGTAACGGGGTATCCGCGGGCCCAAGGTCACCGCGATGAACACGATGAGGCTCGACAAAAGGCGAGAAGCAGCTATGGTTGTATCGTACAACTAAATTGGACGCTTCGCCATGTCCGGCTCCCCGCCTATCATCGAACTGGTGCGCGAGGCTTCTCGGCAACTCGTCCGCGAACTCGGCTTCATGCACGAGTCTCTGGCCGGAACGGACCTGTCGCCCTCCGCCGTCCACGCCCTGATCGAAATCGAAAAGCATGAGGGCATCACAGCCCGGACGCTCAGCGCAATCCTTCGCCTGGAAAAGTCCAGTGTCAGCCGCATGCTGCGCAAGCTCATCCTCTCCGGCGACGTCCTGGAAGAGCCGGGGGAGCAGGATGCCCGGGAAAGAAGGCTCTCCTTGACTGCGGCTGGCCGAAACCGGGTTACGGCCATTCACGCCTTCGCCCGGGAGCAGGTCGTATCTGCCTTGGATCGTCTGTCTCCCGACCAATGCAATGTCGTCCTGGACGGCCTTCGCCTCTACGCCGGGTCCCTCGCCGCAGATGGGCCCGACCCCGCGCCGCCGCTTCGCATCGCCTCCGGCTATCGACCTGGACTGATAGCCCGCATCACTGAAATGCACGCGCTTCACTACGCGGATGCGTCCGGTTTCGGCCAGGCTTTCGAATCCGTCGTCGCCGGTGGTCTGGCCGCTTTCTGCGATCGTCTCGACAGGCCCGCCAACAATATCTGGAGCGCTATCCATGGCGACAGGATCATCGGCTCCATCGCCATCGACGGCGAGGACCTTGGATCCGGCATCGCGCATCTGCGCTGGTTCATCGTGGAAGGGTCGGTTCGTGGCGGCGGTACCGGCCGTCGATTGCTCTCGACCGCGCTCGATTTCGTGGACCGGAATCGGTTCGAGGAGACCCATCTATGGACCTTTGCCGGCCTGGCGGCGGCGCGGCACCTCTATGAAAGACATGGCTTCGTCTGCGTCGAAGAGCGCCCCGGCCGGCAATGGGGCAGCGAAGTATTGGAGCAGCGCTTCATGAGGCCCCGCCCATGACGTCCGCTCTGGCACCGCCCCCCACCCTCTCGGACCTTGCCGGTCCCGCTCCGATCCACATGCCGGCTGAACGGCTTGACGGGCGCACCTGCCTCGTCCTCGGTGCGACCAGCGGCATCGGTCGTGCCACCGCCCTTCGCATGGCCCGGGAAGGCGCCGCCATCGTCGTGATCGCCGGCCGCCGGCAGACGCTTGGCGCCAGACTCGAAGAAGAACTGCAGCGCTCAGGGGCGAGGAGCCTGTTCATCCCTGCCGATGTCACGCAGGAAGGCGATCTTGCCAGGCTGATGGAACAGACGATGCAACGGTTCGGCCGCCTTGATGCCGTCTTCAACAACGCTGGTTTCCAGGAGAGACGAGCGCCGCTGGCGGAACAAACCGACGGCGTCTACGCACAGGTATTCGATACCAATGTACGGGCCATGTTCCATGCCATGCGACATGAAATCCCCGCGCTCCTGGCCTCGGGTGGCGGGACGATCGTCAACAACACCAGCGTCAGCGGCCTCCGAAACCCCAATCCCGGTCTGGCGCTCTACGGGGCTTCCAAGGCGGCCGCCATTGCGCTGACGCGCGCCGCGGCCATGGAATATGCCTCCAAGGGCATTCGGATAAACGCCATCGCGCCGGGCCGGGTCGTCACGGACATGATGCTGTCCTCGGGCATCGCGGACATGCGGAGTGTCGCAGCGGGACTGCCGCTCCGCCGCATGGGGCATCCGGAGGAAATCGCGGCAGCGGTCGTCTGGCTGCTTTCAGGCGAGGCGAGCTATATTGTCGGCCATGTGCTCGGTGCGGATGGTGGTTTCCTGGCCGGCTGAGAAGGGCCCGACCTTCCAGGGCGTGCCGCGACTTTTGATGAGGTTACTGAGTGCTGATCGCCCATTTGTCGGATCCCCACCTGCGGGAAAAAGGCCATCTCTATCAGGGACTGGTGGATTCCAATGCCATGTTCGACCTGGCGATGGAAACGCTCGAGGCGCTCAGGCCGGAACCGGACATCGTGATCATCGGCGGCGATCTGGTCGATGAAGCATCCGAGGCCGAATATGAGACCGCCCGGCACGCGCTCTCCAGGTTGCGTCAACCGGTTTTCGCCATTCCTGGAAACCACGACGAGCGGGAAGCCTTCAGGACCTGTCTTCGTGAAACCGCAAGCCTGACGGCGCCCGGCCCCCTCCATTTCGATACGGGCACGCGATGGCCGGTGCGTGTGATCGGCTTCGACATCACCGTACCCGGCCAGCATCACGGCGACATCGATGACGCTGCGCTCCTGTGGCTCGAACAGACACTGTCTGAATACCCGGACCAGCCGACCGTCATCCTGATGCACCAGCCCCCGATCGACATCGGCATCCATTTCATCGACGCCTATAAATGCCTTCGTGGCGAGCGGCTTGCCGAGTTCTTGCTTCGTCACGGCCATATCGAACGCGTCCTGTGCGGGCATGTTCATCGTTTCACGCAGGCGCGGTTCGCCGGAACCATGCTCATGACCGCGCCGAGCACCGCTACCTCCATTGCCCTCCGCCTTGCGGCGGATTCCATACCGGCCTCTTATGTCGAGCCACCGGCCTTCCTGTTGCATCATTGGCGGCCCGGGCATGGCTTGCTGACCCACTGGGTGCCGATCGGAAACTTCCCGGGACCGCTGCCTTTCTTCTGAGCGCAAGTCTTCCGAACGCAAGTCTTCCGAGCATAAGCCGGATCGGGCCGGTTCGCGAAGCCGATGGGCATTCGCACCCGAATGCGCTTCGATCAGTCATTTCCAACGTAGGAAACCCGCTCCTGGGCCACGCGGGCCTGCTGTTCCCCAGGCAGCGTCGAAAAGGCCAGATCGACGAGCGCCCGCCCATGCGGAAGATCCCACGAAAACCACGGACCGGACGGCATCACCACGGGCGACAGCCCCGTCGACGAGGCAATATAGCCGGGCATGGCCCGAAACCCGGATGGTATCGCCGCCAGGCTGGTCTCCTTGCCGTCGGAAAGGTCATACACCGTCGATGATGTTCCGGCGCTCGCAAGCACGAAACGCCCCGTCGGATCGAAGGAGGCGTCCATCACCATGCCCTTGGCGGACAAGACCTTCTTCTTGGAACGAATATCCCAGACCATGAAGTCGGCCTGTCCGCTGAAGCCATTGTCGGGCATGAGCGTGAGAGCGACGTAACGCCCCGCGGGGTCATAGCTCAAATGTGTCACCGACTTCGCGGAAACCCGATCGATCAGCGTCAACTGATGCTCTTTCAGATCATAGGTCGCAATCACCGGCCGTTCGGGCTGCTGGCTCGATGAGAGCAGCAGGAGCAGCTTGTCGTCACCGATATACTTCACCGCCGGAGACTGGGCGACGTCCGCAACGGGCGCGAACGCGGCACCGTCGAAGGCTTCGACGACATTGCCCGTGCGGGCATCGAGGATCTGAAGAATCTTCTTGTCGGTTGCGGTTACATAAAAGAAGCGCCCATCGGGACTGAAGCCGACATCGAAGACCCATTTGCGCTGGCCGAGCAGGCCGCCGGCGGCCTCATGCGCAACCACGGTTTCGAAACGCTTGACGCCCGTGGCCATATCCCATCCGGCAACCGTTCCATTGCCGAAGCTCAAAAGGAGGGTGCCGTCAGGACTGAACCTGGCGCCATGGGCCTCGTTTGCGGGATATTCCGCCACCGGGCGCAGCAGAACCTGACGTGACTGGGACCAGAGCTCCAGGCTCGAGGCACCGTTCTCGAGCAGGCGAAACACTGCGACCTGGTCACCGTTGATGTCGCCAAGGGGCAAGCCGTTCACCGGCAGTTTCGACATGCTGGCATGCATGGCGGAGAAGACGGCGAGATAGGCATCCGGAAATGCCCTGAGCGTCGCCTCGCTGGGCTCGGCCGGCAATCCCTTCAAGGCGGCAGCCAGCGCGGCTTGCCGGCCCTCATGCGTCCATAGGAGCTTCAGCGACAGGTTCGCCCAGTTTTGCGACACCGCCTGGGCCTCGGCCAAAGTCTGCTCGCCGTCGAGCTTGAGCTCGCGGGTGAGCGAGGACTTCATCCAGGGAGTCTGGGCCCATGTCGTCTGCTCGCCCACGGCGTTCGTCACCTCGCTCATCACCCGCTGGATCGAATAGCCCGGCGAAAGGACCCTGTGAATGAAAGCATCCGTAAAGGGGCTGAGATCGCCGTCGCCGTCCACGGCGACCGAATTGGGCGAGGTCGAATAGGCCACCATCAGGCCGCGGGCCTGCGGCGCAGCGGGCTTCGGGACGGGCGCCTTGCTTGCCACGATCTGGATGCCGCGGCCGGTGGATACCGACAGGCCTTCCCGGCCCCTGGGCGCCAGCGGATTGTTTCGGCAAGCGTCGAGGAACACGAGTGTCGCGGCGGCCCGACGCTGGATCTCCTCGACGATCGGCTGCACGGGCACAAAGCCCGTCTTGAGGTTTCCCGCCCCCGCATTGACAGCAACGAGATAATTCTCGTCATCGACCTGGATGCCGTGGCCCGAATAATAGAACAGGCCGATCGCTGCCTGCGACATCCGGGCGCTGGCGCGCGTCAGGCAGGCCTGCAATTGCCGGTCCGAGGCATCCGTGACGAGGAGGACCTCGAAGCCGAGCCTGCTCAACGTCGCGGCGACCGCGGCGGCATCGTTGGCGGGGTTGGCGAGCGCCGGCAGGCCATGCCGATAGGCCGCATTGCCCACGATCAGCGCCACGCGCTTGTCGCCGCTGTCGCGGCCCGCCGGAATCTCACGGCAAACGCCGGCCTGGGGCATGGCGGCGTGTGCCTCCGCGATGACGCCGAATTGGAGCGGGATCCATACAAGCAGGCACAAGCGGATGAGCAGGTTGGGCATTTTCTGCAGTCGATCGATCAGATGAGGCCCCCGACGTTCTATAGCCGGAATTGAATTGCCTCTTCCAGCCTTTGCTGGCCGGGCGCGCCATGTCCGTTTCGTCAATCATCGTTGTTGCCAACGCGCTTCGTCTTCGCCCTGCTGGCCGCGCGATCGACGCGGTGACATCGCGCATTCCCTTCCACGACGACAGACCCGCGGCGGGCTCCGTTCCAGGCGGCAGGGTTTCATCGCAGTCCCTCATTCGGGACTGACCGCATCGTCGCCAGCGGGGGGCCGAATGCCAGGCGGATCGCTTCGCACGCGCTCGGTCGCGTGGCCTCGCGCCAACATGGAGTGGCGACACGAATTATGCGGCCCCGAGTTCCCAATTGCGGGATCGGCTCCTAGTCGGGAAGAACGTACCATATCTTCTTGGCGAAGCCGCGCTTGTCGAGTGCCCAGGTCGTGCCGGTCACGATGGCGCGTCCATGACGGCATTGGAAACTATGCCCGGTGTCATGACCCGTGATCGCAAGAGCCAGGTCACGGCCGTCGTCGGCGCCCGGATTCTCCAGGCAGTACTTTGTGATCTGCGGAATGTTGCGCGCCATGTTGATCTTCACGCAGGGCAGGTTGGCGCCGATGGAACAGACCATCACCTTGCCATCCATGCAGCGATAATTCGCGTCGACCTTCAAATGGGCGTCGAGTTCGCTCGGATTCTCCCGGGACGCGTCGCCTCCGCCCCGGAATGTCTCATAGGCACGCAGCGTCCGATCGCGCAGGTCCGGTGTGTATTCGCGGACGGTGTCGTCGGTGCCGACCCGTGCGCAATAGGTCGGAAGATCCTCGTTCGCTCCTTTCCCGATCCTGGCGGCGATGGCGGGCGCCGGAAGGCCACTCACGGCAGCAGCGACACAGCACGAAGCGGCAAGGGCGAGTTGCTTGATCATGGCGATCTCCAAACAAATGTCAGGAACGTCCGGAACGTCTCGCTCAAGCCGACCGGCAAAACAGGCAGCGAAGGCCTGCAGCACCACGGCGGCCGATGCACAGGGCCGTGAGGCCCGCGACTGCGCCGGCAGAAGCAAAGGCCAGGACGATGTAGGGCATCGATAGACCCTTCAGCCAATCCGGCAGGCGGAAAGCGGCCCCCATTGCCAGATGAGGCACCAGGAAGAAGCCGATGAGGAACCCTGCCAGACTATGTGATTGCAACATCAGGAGCGCGATGATGCCGCCGGCGGCCGCGCCGAATCCCAATGCGTGTCGCCGCCGGGTCATTCCGGCCGCACCCGCGAGGCTCCACAGGGGATAGCCCACGACAAGGCAAACCATCGCGGCGATCGGGATGATGTAGACTGCCAGGAAAACGATGGTAAACGCCTCATAGGCGGGAATGGAAAGCCCGCGGCCGGCCGCCAGCTCCCTGGCCCATCCCAGGAGCAAAGGCACCAGCAAGGAAAAGCCCGTCAGCACCATCCAAGTCGTAACGCCGGCGGCCAACAACCCGCGGATTCGATGCGGTCGATTTTCTGAAAAGGCAGATCTCGGATCGTCTTCCATCGCGCTGCTCCCTTTGGGGGTGATCGCTAATGGTTGGCTCGACTGTCAGATCATTCCGGCAGAACCGAAATAGGACCTTGATTATCTTACAGGCGAATTATTGGATCTGTTGTGTCGAGCGTAACACCAAACAAAACCGGCCGGCTATCGTTTCCCGGCCTTGGCCGTGCGCCCCGAAATCCTGGGCATCGCCTGACGAATACCGGGTCGCGACTTGCAGATCCGCAGGGGCCGGGTTGCAGCCCATAGCGCCAGGACTTTTTTACCGCTTCTATACGCCTTCGAAACGCAGGCGTTCCTGTCGGATGGCATCGAACAGGAAATCGGCCACGACCCGGATGCGCTGTGGCGGTTGCGCGCCATGACGGGTCAACAGCCACAGCTCACGCAATGGCGGTCCATAAGACAGATCAATCTCTACAAGACCGGGATCATCCGCTGCGAGGAAATGCGGCAGCAAGGCAATGCCAAAGCCCGCACGCGCCGCTACGATCTGTCCCGTGATATTATTGCAGCGCAAGGCCATTGGCGCATTTTCGAATTGCGCCGCGAGCCATTGCGCCTCGGGAAAATCGGCCCCCGCCTCGTCGAAGCCAATGAAACGCGGTGAGGCACCGGCAACGAGCTGTTCACGCCATACCGGCGTTCCATAGAACCGATAGGCAAGACTGACGACCCGGCGTGCCCTCAGTTCCCCTTTTTCCGGCCGACCGATGCGCAGCGCAATATCGGATTGATGCCGTCTGAGACTGAGCGGCCGGCGTTCCGCGTTGATCTCGAGTTCGAGAAGCGGGTGCTGTTGTTGCAAGGCAGCGAGCTTGGGAATGACGAAGCTCTCGGCCAGGCTCGGTGTCGTAGTGACGCGGACAAGACCGGTCAACGCGGTTTCGGGCTCCAGCTGCGACAGAGCGGCAGCCGCGCTTTCCATGGTATCGGCCGCCTGCAATGCCTGCCGGCCGGCATCGGTCAGCTGATAGCCATTGGGGTCGCGTTTGAAGAGCTTGACCTGGACGGCGGCTTCGAGTGCGGCAATGCGGCGGGAGACCGTGGCGTGATTGACCCGCAAGGCGCGGGCGGTCGCCGACAAGCTGCCATGGCGCGCCAAAGCCGCAAAGAAGCGCACATCTTCCCAATCGATCCGGCCTGTGCGAAAATGATCATGCATTGCGCAATATTAGCGAATTTTCGCAGAGGCCGCGACGGCCTAATTTGCCCCCATGAGAGCGATGCCGAATGGCGCCAACAGGCGCTTCGGCCTCTCCAGACAGGGAGCAAGACCTTGAATATGATGATCAATCCGGAAGATCCCCATCCGCGCGAACGGATCAAGGTACTCGACAGCGAAATGAGCTACGTGGCCGTCGGCACGGGCGACCCGATCGTTTTTCTGCACGGCAACCCGACCTCATCCTACCTCTGGCGTAACGTCATTCCCCATGCCAGCGGGCTTGGACGCTGCCTGGCTCCCGACCTCGTCGGCATGGGACAATCAAGCCCGTCACCATCCGGCGCCTATCGCTTCATCGATCAGTCGCGCTATCTCGATGCATGGTTCGAGCAACTCGGCCTTACCGCCAATGTCACTCTGGTGCTGCATGACTGGGGGTCAGCGCTCGGCTTCTATCGCGCTTTCCGGCATAGCGAACAGATACGCGCCATCGTCTACATGGAGGCGATCGTCGCCGAACGCCATTGGGCGGAGTTCCCTGCAGGGCGCGACAAATTCTTTCGCGCCCTGCGCTCGGAACAGGGCGAGGCGCTGGTGCTCGACCAGAACTTCTTTATCGAAACCGTCCTGCCCAAGAGCATCATCCGCCCCTTGGGCGAGACCGAAATGGACGCCTATCGCAAGCCATTCGTGCAACGCCAGGCCCGGTTGCCAACCCTCATATGGCCGCGTGAACTGCCGATCGAGGGTGAGCCGGCGGATGTGCTGGCCATTGTCCGGCAATACAGCGCCTGGTTAGCAAGGGCAGCTATCCCGAAGCTGTTCGTCAATGCCGAGCCAGGCGCAATCCTTACCGGCCGGGCACGCGAGACATGCCGCAGTTGGCCCCATCAGCGCGAAGTGACGGTCAAGGGTATCCATTACGTCCAGGAAGATTCGCCGATGGAGATCGGCGAAGCTCTGCGCCACTTCCTAGAGTCTCTCGACGAAGCCAATAACGGGTAGCAAATCGGCCTTGCCGAATAGCCGGGCCGATCTCACGAGAACGCGGGCCGTCCTGATGACGGCCCGCTCCGCCGCGCTTGCCTATACGGACAAGGTTAGCCGGCCTTGGGGAGCGTGCCGTAGGCGAGCTTGCCCTTGTGGAACACGGCATTACGGACAGGCAAGCGCGCGACGGCCTCGGCCGAGCAGCTGGCGGGAAGGAGATTCATGCTCGCCTCGTCACCCACCTTCGGCCAGACCTGCTCGCCCTTGTCGTTGAGCGGGGTGACAAAGCCGGTCGCATATCCGAGCGTGCGATTGATCTCGAACTCCGTGCTGCGATACTGGATGCGGGCGATTTCGTTGGCTTTCTGCAGCATGTCGCAATTGCCGAACGAATCCCACCAATCCATGGTGCTGTCGGTACCGCAGATCACCTTGATGCCGGCTTCGTGCAGTTCACGCAGCGGCATCGCATCCTTGCCCAGGGGAACTGCACTGGCGAGGGTAACGCCCAGCGCCTTCATGCGGGCAGCAATGTCGCTGAGCTCTTCCTTGGAGAGTTCGGCCAGCGAATAAGCGTGGCTGAAGGTCACGTTACCCTGCAGCTGCTTGTTCTTCTCCATGTGATCCATGATGCGGTTGAAGGCGGGAATGGCCGTCTGACGCGGCTCATGGATGTGGATGTCGATCCCGACGTTGAAATCGATCGCGAGCTGGACCGTCGTGTCGACCGATTTTTCCATGGCATTGTCGAAGGCGGAAGGATCGACGCCGCCGACGTAGCTGACGCCGCCTGATTTCAGCGCTTCGCGCATCAGTTCGACACTGTTGGAGGCGAGCAGACCGTGCTGGGGAAAAATGATGATCTTGGAGTCCAGCGTATCCTTGAAGCGCTCGAACGACGCCTTGAGGTGCTCGAGATTGCCGAGCTTGCTGACAGGATCGACATTGCAATGGCTGCGGCAGACCGTAGTGCCGTGCGAATGCATCAGGCGCACCATCGCGGCGGTACGTTCCTCGGCCAGCGGTAGAAGCTTGAGCAGAATCTCGCGTTCCTGGGCGATGCGATCGGCTCGGCCATGCTCTCTTGGCAGCGTCGCTTCCCACGGACCGCCATAGAAGGTCTTGTCCAGGTGGATGTGCATGTCGCGGAAGGTCGGCAAGAGCAACTGGCCCTGCGCGTCATAGGTCGCCATGCCCGCCGGGATGGCGGCCTTGCTGTCGAGGATCTCGGCGATCTTGCCGCCAGCGATGCGCAGCGTCTTCAACTCGGTACTGGTGTGGGCGATGACCGGAGCATCGAGCCACGACTTCTTCTCCTCGACAAAGCCCGTCTCGAGGCGGACGTTGAGCAGGTGATAGGCATCCGGCAATTTCGTCACATCGCTGACGGGTGTCGTGACGGCACCGACATCGATCATGGATTTCCCGTCTGCCGCCTTCGCGCCCGCCGCCAGGCCAAGACCCAGCGCCAGACTGCCGGCACCGGCTCCCGCCATAAAGCCGCGTCGAGACAATTCCACTTGTGAGCCATTCATATTTCCTGCCCTCCCGAGCCAGCGAGCCGCGCTCACTAATTGTATGCATTATTTATAATAAATTGCATACTTATATGACACGCCCGAGTCAAGTCAGGGGAGAGACCCCGGGCGCTCGATTGCACTGTCGCGCCGCTTATGAAAGGCAACCACATGCGATCAGGCTGGAAAAATTCACATATCTTTTGAATGGCACTCCTATCGAAAATCACTTTCGATTTTCGAATGCAATTATTGTATGTAAAATATAGGAAATATGCGTACAGAATTATCCTCAAGGACGCACCTCGCATGCCCGGGCCGCAGGATCAGGCATCCATCAAACGAGTTGGCAAACCCTCGCGATGGCAAATGCATGTTCACGGCGATGACAAGCGACTGGACACCCACAATATTCGCATGCAATTCCAAGAGAGAAGCGTTGGAGCCGGAGATCTCGAATGGCAAAGAAGGTGGGCGACATCGGCGGTGGCCGCTCCCAGGCCGTTCACCGAGCCTTGAAGCGAGCCATCCTCGACCAAGCGCTGCCGCCCGGATCGAAACTCCCGGAGGACTCGATCGGCGAGCGGTTGGGCGTCAGCCGCACGCTCGTCCGTGAGGCGCTCGTCCGCCTGAGCCAGGAAGGGCTTGTCGAGTTGCGACCCAACAAGGGAGCCGTGGTCTCCCATCCCAGCCTGGAGGAAGGCCGGAACCTGTATCTCACGCGCATCGCACTGGAACGCCTGGTCGTCGAGACCCTTTCGGGAAGCCTGACGCAGGAACAGATAGACACGCTATCGACCCATATCGCCGCCGAGGAGGCTGCCAGGGCCGAGCACGCGGCGTCGATACGCCTGGCCGGCGAATTCCACACATTGTTGGCCCAGATGACCGGCAATGCCAGTCTCATACGCTATGTGAACGAACTGGTCGCGCGCAGTTCGTTGATCCTCGCCCTCTACGGCAGGCCGCACTCCTCCGAATGCGCCGTATCGGAGCATCGGGAACTGCTGGACAAGCTGATCGCCGGCAAGACCGACGAGGCGGTCGCCCTGATGACACACCACCTCGACTCGATCACGACGCGCGCCTTGTTGCCCCGGAAAGACAGCCTCGCGGACGCTCTTCATGCCTATGCGGTCGCCGAGGGCCTGGCCTAGCGCCGATCCATGGAGAGCCATCCTCAGGTCGGGTCGGCGCCCATCACGAGACCTTCGATGTCGTGCTTCTGGCTGATCGGCACCAGTTCGTCCACAACCCTGCAAACAAGATGCCGTTTCGCAATATCAGGCAAGGCTTCGTACCAGTCATGCGTGACCATCATGTCGTGCAGATCGGCATGCCCTGCCCCCGGCGCATCGACGCCAAGGACCATGACGGGCCGCGCGATCGGCGATTGATGCTCCGTTCCCCGGTGGACCGTCAGGGCAGACCGGCAGGAAATATCACCACGGTGCGGATATTTGCGAGTCGCCCGCTCCTGGAAGCGGCCCCAGAGCGGCTTGTCCGGAAACATCTCATGCTTCCATTCGCGGCCGTCGTCATACTGCGTGCCGGGCGCGATTTCGAAAGGCCCCATGTCCTCGGTGACATCGACGCCGGTGAGATTGAAGGCGAGCGAGGTAATTTTCCGATCGCGATAAGTGTCGGCCGGTGACGGGAAATCGCGATGCCAGGGCTGGTATTTCGCACCCTGGAACGGCACGTCGAAGCCGATTTCCACGATCTGGTAATCGGGTCCGAGTACATGGGCGCAGACATCCACGACCCAGGGATGGGTAATGAGGTCCACGAAACCGCGAAAGGCCTGCGGATGTATTTCGACATACCAGCGGCGCGGACCACGACCGACGGCGCCGCCGGGCCTTTGAATGGCTGCCCAGAAAGCCGTCATCATATCTTCGCGCATGTCGTCGGCCCATTCAGGGCTGAAGGCGCCTTTCAATCCAATGATGCCATCCTCGACGAGTTGCGCCACCTGGGAGGCGATATCGTAATTGAACGAGGGGTGCGTGGTCATCCGGCCGTCTCCTCCCTTTTGCGGAGACGCTATCGCAGCTAATAATTATTAGTCAATGGTCGAATTTTATTAGCTTGTGTAGCTTGCGTAGGGTCGGATCCCGAATGGGGGACATGTGAACAGCCGGAAAACCAAGAAGCGCGTGACGATGATGGACGTAGCGAAGGCAGCGGGCTGCTCGCAGGCTACGGTGTCCGTCGTCCTGAACGGCATCACGGATATCAAGATCTCTCCCGACCTGCGCATGCGGGTGCAGAATGCGGCGCGCTCCCTCGGTTATGGAATGGGAAGTCCGATTCGGCGAGCGAACCTCGAAGAACTGCGGGGCAGTTGCATCGGCTTCATCGTGGACCAGTTGGCGACGACGCCGGAAGCCGTCAATGCCATTGACGGCGCCCGACAGGCATCCTGGGAAAACGACGTCACCATTCTAGTGGCGCAGACCCAAGGCCGTGCCGAGCACGAACGCAAGGCGGTGGCCCGGCTTCTCCAGGCGGGCGCACAAGGTATCGTCTATATGTCGATCTTCACCCGCCGCGTTTCACTGGATCCAACTTTCGACGACCTTCCTGTCCCCCTGGTCTTGCTCAATTGCTATACGAGCGATGACCGCTTTCCAGCGGTGGTCCCCGACGAGGCGACAGGCGGGCGAATGGCGACCGTCTCCCTCATAAGAAAGGGTCACAGGCGCATCGGCACGATCGTGGGAGAAAGCTTCATGGAGGCGGCCCAGGACCGGCTCGCCGGCTACAGGCAGGCGCTGATGGAGGCTGGCATTCCCTATGACGATCATCTGGTCGCCGAGGGGAACTGGACGCCGACCTCCGGCTTCGAGGCGACGCAAAGGCTCCTGTCGCTCGAGGAGCCGCCGACCGCCATTTTCTGCCAGAACGACAAGATGGCAATGGGATGCTTCAACGCGATCGTCGAAACTGGCCTGAGGATACCGGCGGATCTGTCCGTCGTCGGATATGATGATGACGAGCTATCACGTCACTTGCGGCCCCAGTTGACGACGCTCGAGCTTCCGCATCGAGCCATGGGTGCCTGGGCCATTGAGCAACTTGCAAGGAAGTCCGCATCGTCGGCTCGCCGCATTCACAAGATCGGATGCACGTTGATCGAGCGAGCCTCTTCGGACCGTCCAGCTGTCCGCAGAAGATGAATTCCGACATCGCCGGCCTGGAATCCTGATCGTTGGCAATGAGTCCGGATGCGACTGCCGGCAATCCAGGCGCCGATGTGACGCTGACACCGGTCTACCTCTACGACATCCCGGCACGCACGCAGAACCATCTCGAACCCCAGACCGCTCGAACTCTTGCCAGCCACGGCAATATCGCCGGCAGCAAGGACCTGGGGCGCAAAGGAGACGCTCGAAGCCGGTCTTCAGATTTCCAGGGAGGTCGACGGATTCCAGGTCTGTCCGGCCCCGATCATCTGGTGCTGTAGGCGCTCGAGAATAAGGCTGCCGGCTGAATATCAGGCCCGGGCAAGGCGATGCCGCCTATCCTGGCCGATAACTTGAGGGCCTTCTTAAACCTCCGGAATATTCTCTTTGAACACCACTTGCAGGCGCGGCGGATGGGCAATGATCGGCTGATCCCGCAAGGAGTGGATCAGCGTATTCAGCGCTTCGCGCGCCTCCACACGCGGGTTCTGGTCGATGACCGCATCGAGCGTACCGTCCAGCAGCAACGGCTTGGTGTCCTCGGTGACCTCATGCCCGACGAAGACGACCGAGTTCGCACGGCCGCATTCTTTCAGGGCACGGGCAATGCCGGGAATGCCGGCACCGATATTGTAGATGGCGGCGAGGTCCGGATGATGTTGCAGCAGCGCCTTGGTTTCCGCATAGGCGCGTTCGTTGTCGTCGCCCATTTCGCGAAGCTCCACGATGCGCAGCCCGGGATTCTCCTCGGCAAGGATGTGGCGAAAGCCCATCTCTCGTTCCTCATGGCCGCGATAGGACAATGACCCGGCCAGCAGCCCGACCTTGCCCGTCCTGCCGGCACCCATGAAGCGGCCGGCGAGATAGCCGGCAAGGCGGCCCGCCGCCCGGTTGTCGATGCCGACATAGGCGACGCGCGGCACGGACTGGATGTCGGAAACGATCGTCACGATTCTGACGCCGGTGGCCGCCAGCGACCGGATCGCCTCGCGCACGGTGGGATGATCCAGCGCGATCACCCCTACGCCGTCGGTTTCCCCCTGCAGGTCGTAGAGCGCCCGGGCGAGCCTGTCCGGCGTGAAGTCGTCGACCGTGTGGATCCGCGCGTCGACACCGGCGCGATAGGCCGCCTGCTCGCCAATCTGCTCGCACAGCTTGCGCATGAAGGCGTTGGAACGGGAGGGCAGCACGAAATCGAGGCGCAGGCTGCGCCCGCTTCCCGCATCCTGCGCCGCGCCATCCTCGAGCACATAACCGAGGCGCTGGGCGGTCTCCAGAATGATCTCGCGGGTCCGGCCGCGTACGCCTGGGCGCCCGTTCAGGACACGATCGACCGTTGCCGACGAAAAACCGGCCTCTCGCGCAACGTCTGACAGGGTGGCACGCAATCTGGAACTCGCCTTCCGAATGCGGCACGGATGCCGCCTTTTGTGATTCTGATTGAAAATGATGGATTTTTTGCGGGCCGAGTGCAAGCGACACCCAGGCCCCGGAAATTGCCGGCCGCTATTTATCCACCTGTTTTAGCTTGTGTTTTCGACATCTTCTTCAAGTCTTCCAAGCCGGATGATTTACAATGATTTCAAATGATGTTGACATCAAAATCCATCAACATCAATATCGCCCGAAAGGTCGGACAAACAGACCTAGGGAGGATGCATGAACGAACCCAGGCATTTCGCGCCGGATGCCCCGGTGCGCACCAGGCGCTACGCGATCGGCTGCATCGGTGCCGGCATGATCATGGCCGAATGCCATCTGGCGGCCTACAGGGAGGCGGGCTTCCCCGTCGTCGCCATCGCGTCCCGCACCAAGACGAATGCCGAAAAGGTTGCCGCCCGTTGGCAGATCCCGACCGTACATGACACGCCCGAGGCCCTGATCGAGGATACCGACGTCGAGATCCTCGATCTTGCCTTTCCGCCGGACCAGCAGCCGGCCCTCATCCGCCATGCCCTCAAGCAAAGGCACGTCAAGGCGATCCTCGCCCAAAAGCCGCTTGCCCTGTCCTTGTCGGAAGCCATCAAGCTGCGGGACGAGGCCGAGGCCGCCGGCAAGATCCTCTCCGTCAACCAGAACATGCGCTACGACCAGTCGATGCGCGTGCTCAAGCAGGTCCTCGACGCCGGCGACCTCGGGCAGGTGGTGTTCGCCCAGATCGACATGCATGCAATCCCCCATTGGCAGCCCTTCCTGCGCAATTACGACCGGCTGACGCTCGCCAATATGAGCGTGCATCACCTTGACGTGCTGCGCTTCCTGTTCGGCGATCCCGACGAGATCACCACCCTCACCCGCAAGGACCCCCGCACCACCTTCGACCATCGCGACGGCATCACGATCTCGACGCTGCGCTTTCCCTCGGGGGTGCTGGCGCTGTCGCTCGAAGACGTCTGGTCGGGCCCGAGGCAGGAAGGCTATCGCGACGACCAGCACATCACCTGGCGCGTGGAGGGAACCGAAGGCGTGGCCAAGGGCAGCATCGGCTGGCCCACAGGCGCCCCGTCCACCTTCAGCTATGCATCGGCCAAGGCCACGGGCGGCGAGTGGGTCACGCCGCAATGGCAGACCATGTGGTTCCCGCACGCCTTCATCGGCGTGATGGAGCAGCTTCAGCATGCGGTGGAAACCGGAACCGCCCCGGCCCTTTCGGTCGCCGACAATGTCAGGACGATGGCGCTGGTGGAGGCGGGATATCGCTCCATCACGGAAAGCCGCACCGTCAGGCTCAGCGAAATACCCATCCATTGAAAATCAAGAAATATCGATACGGGAAGGAAATCGACCATGATGCAGGCAGGTATCTTCACCGGCTATTTTCCTTATAGCCTGGAGGAAACGGCGAAGAAGATCCGTTCGCTCGACTTCAACACCGTGCAGCTCGACCTGCATTTCAAGGATGTCGACCTCTCCGCCGGCCAGATCACCAAGGACAAGGCGAAGAAGGTGCGCGATACCTTCCGCGACCACCATCTGCCGATCTGCTGCATCTCCGGCTACACCAACATCATCCATCCCGACAAAGCCGAGCGCGAGAAGCGCGTCGGCTATCTCAAGGAGATCATCCGCAATGCGCGCCATTTCGGCTCGCCCTATGTGATTTCCGAGACAGGAACCTTCAACACCGAGTCCGATTGGGTGCATCATCCCAGGAACAAGACCGAGGAAGGCTTCGAGGAATGCCGCAAGGTGATCGCCGACCTCGCCCAGACGGCCTATGACCACGGCGCGGTCTTCCTGCTCGAAACCTATGTGAACAATGTCGTCGGCTCGGTCGAGGAAACCGTGCGCATGTTCGCCCAGGTCGACCATCCCGGCCTCGGCCTGCTGATGGATCCGACCAATTATTTCGAGACCCACAACATCGACCGGATGGACCAGATCCTCAACCAGGTCTTCGACACGCTCAGTGACAAGATCCGGATCGCCCATGCCAAGGACGTGAAGCGTTCGGGCGACGACAAGAGCGAGAAACATGCCGATATCGGCGACGCGGATGCCCTCGAAAGCCATACCTTCCGTGGTGTCGGCGAGATCGAACTGCCCGCCCCCGGCCTCGGCTCCCTCAATTACGATCTCTATTTGCAGCGTCTTGCCCAGAAGCACCCCAACATTCCGGTGATCATCGAGCATCTGTCCGAGGAGGACGTGCCCCGCGCCAAAAAATTCCTCGACGGCAAGTTCCGCGACAACGGTCTTTGAAGGTCGAGGGAGGCGAACATGTTGAAATTCGGACTGAAGCTCGCTGTCGCAGCCGCCTTGCTGGCCATGGCGATCACCGCGCCGCAGGCGCAGGAGCAACAGAAGACCTTCTACCTTCTCTCCCATGGCGGGCCGTCCGACGCGTTCTGGATCGACTGGAACGCCGGCGCCACCAAGGCCTGCGACCAGCTCAAGGTCACTTGCAAGATTTCCTTCAGCGGCGGCGACATGGCCGCCCAGAAGGAGGCCTTCAACTCGGCCATCGCCGCCAAGCCGGATGGCATCGCCACCACTTCGGCGCAGCCAGGTCTGTGGACGGAGGAAGTGAAGGCCGCCAAGGCAGCCGGCATCCCGATCATCTTCTACAACACCGATGACGTCGCCACCGGCCGCCAGGCCTATGTCGGCGCCGATCTCAAAGAGGCCGGCGTCACCTGGGCCAAATATCTGGTCGACAAGAAGCTGGTGAAGCAGGGCGACAAGGTCTTCCTGCCCGTCGAAGTGCCCGGCGCCAGCTACCAGCAGCTGGAGACGGCGGGCATCGCCAGCGTCTTCGATCCGCTCGGCATCAAATATGACGTGGTCGATTGCGGCACCGATCCGGCCGGCATCATCGCCAAGATGACGGACTACATGATCGCCAACAAGCCGCCGGCGATCATCGCCCTCGGCGACTCCGTGGCCGCCAGCGTCAAGCGGGTCTTCGAGGGCGCCGGTGTTTCGGCCGGCCAGATCCCGGTGGTCGGCTGGGGCAATTCGAGGGAGACGGCCGAGGCGGTCAAGGCAGGCTATGTCAACGCCGCCGCCTGGCAATACCCCTCGGCGCAAGGCTTCATGCCCGTCGCCCTGCTCAACCTGGCCGCCTCGGGCCAACCCATCGGCTACGACGTGCACACCTTCAGCCTCTACGACGCTTCCAGCGTCGAGCCGATCCTGAAGCTCTACGCCGGCAAGTAACCGAAGGGGCCGGCCCCGGCCGGAACCCTCCTTTTCGCAGCGAATGGGACCGTCATGGCTTTGGTCGTGGAAAACAACACTCCCGGAAGGAGCCTGCGGGCGAGCCTGCCGCGCTCGCCCCAGATGGCATCGCTCGTCATCCTCCTCGTGGCCCTGGCGGGCTTCGCCGTGGCCGACGCCAATTTCCTTTCCCCGCTCAACATCACCAACATGATGGCGTTCCTGCCCGAGCTCGGCATCATCGCGCTCGGCATGACGCTGCTGCTGACGGCAGGCGAGTTCGACCTTTCGGTCGGCGCCGTCTTCGCACTGGCGCCGGTGCTGGTGATGCTGCTGGTGCAGCAGGGCGTGATAGATATCGGCCCGGCCCTGCTGGTCGGCCTCCTCCTCTGCGTCGCGATCGGCTGGGTCAACGGCGTGATCGTGACGAAGATCGGCATCTCCTCCTTCCTCGTCACGCTTTCCATGCTGCTGATCCTGCGCGGCGTGGCCCTCTACATCACCCAGGGCTTCCCCCTGAAATCGTGGGACCAGCCCGGTCCCTGGGTGACGCTGCTGGCCGGCAGCTTCCAGGCCGGAGCCTTCAAGCTCTACACCTCGCTATGGTGGTTCATCGGCCTCACCGGCCTGTGCATCTATCTGCTGAACTACGCCAAGCTCGGCAACTGGATCAGCGCCATCGGCTCGAACCGCAATGCCGCGGTCGCCCGCGGCGTGCCGGCCGATGCCGTGAAGATCTGGCTGTTCATCCTGACCTCGGTGCTCGCCGGGCTTGCCGGCATGATCAGCGCCTTCCGTATCTCCGCCGCTTCCCCGGTGGCCGGCACCGGCTATGAACTCGAGGTCATCGCGATGGTCGTGGTGGGCGGCACCGCCCTCACCGGCGGACGAGGCACCATCTTCGGCACCGTGGTCGGCGTGCTCATGCTGCGCGCCATCCGCAACGGCATCGTACTGATCGGCGTGCCGGGCCTCGCCTACAACATCTTTCTCGGCGGCATCATCCTGGTGATGCTGATCCTGCACGCCCTGCTGCAGAAGAATGGCGGGAGGCGCCGATGACGAGAGAAGTGCTGCGGCTCGAAAACCTGCGGAAATCCTTCGGCAGCGTGCAGGCCCTCAAGGGCGCCTCGCTGACATTGCGCGAAAGCGAGGTCGTCGCCCTGCTCGGGGACAATGGCGCCGGCAAGTCCACCCTGATCAAGGCGATCTCCGGCGTCCATCCGAGCGATGGCGGCGCCATCTATGTGCGCGGCGACAAGGCCTCCATCCGCTCGGCGCGCGATGCGATGGATCTTGGCATCGAGACGATCCATCAGGACACCTCCCTGGCGCCGGATCTCAGCATCGCACGCAACCTCTTCCTCGGCCGGGAGCCGGTGAAGCTGAGCTGGCTCGGCGTATTCGCCCCGATTGATTTCGGCGAGTTGCGCCGCGTGGCGGCGGCCTTGCTGAAGCGCGTCGGCATTTCCAAGAAGCTCGACGCCGATGCCCTGGTCTCCACGCTCTCCGGCGGCGAGCGCCAGTCCATCGCCATTTCCCGCGCCATGCAGTTCGCCGCCAAGGTGATCATCCTCGACGAGCCGACCAACAATCTCGGCGTGGAGGAGACCCATGGCGTGCTGCGCTTCGTGCGGGAGATGCGCGATGCAGGCCACAGCGTGCTGTTCATCACCCACAACATCCACCACGTCTTCGAAGTCTGCGACCGCCTGGTGGTGATGCGTCGCGGCGAGGTCGTCGCGGAGAAGACGGTGGCGGAGACCGACCTCCTCACCGTGGAAGGCATCATCATGGGCGTCGACATCAAGGCGCTGCTCAAGGATGCGAAGGCGCATTGAGAATGGTCGAACTGTTCGGACGCTCCCTCACGCGCCGCCAGATCGGCGAACGGGCCGGCATGCTGTCGCAATTCGCCGGCGTGCGACTGATGACATTGGGCGACGGCGTCGAACGCGGCATCCGCATGCTGGAATTCCGTACCGGCACGGGCCTGCGTTTCACCGTGCTGGTCGACCGCGCGCTCGACATCGCCGACTGCGAGTATCGGGGGCAATCCATCGGCTGGCATTCCCCGACCGGTTTCCGGCATCCGGGCCTGCATGAATATGAGGGGGAAAACGGCCTTGCCTGGGCCCGTTCCTTCTCCGGCCTCCTGGTGACCTGCGGCCTCGATCATATCCTCGGGCCGCAGGAAACGCCGGCCGACAGCTACAATTATCCCGGCAAGAAGAGCATCAAGCATTCGCTGCATGGCCGCATCGGCACCATTCCCGCCCGCCTGACCGGCTATGGCGAGAGCTGGAACGGCGAGCACTGCGTGCTCTGGGCGGAGGGCATCGTGCAGCAATCGGCCGTGTTCGGCGAGGACCTGCATCTCCTGCGACGCATCGAGGCCGATCTCGGCGGCAACGAGATCCGCATCCGCGACCGCGTGGTCAATCACGGCTTCCGGCGCACGCCGCACATGTATTTCTATCATATCAATATCGGCCATCCCGTGCTTGACCAGGGCTCGCGCTACCTCGCCCCCATCGAGGATGTCGCCTGGGCTGCCCATGCCGGTGAGGCCTATCGCCAACAGGAGATCGGCTATCGCGTGGCCCCCGCCCCCCAGGTCGGCTTCCGCGAGCAGGTCTGGCAGCACAGGCTCGCCGCCAATGCCGCCGGGGAACAGCCGGTGGCCCTCGTCAACGACCGCATCGGCCTGGGACTGATGGTGGTGACGCGACAGGACCAGTTGCCCTGCCTCTATCAATGGCAGAACTTCCAGCCCGGCGAATATGTCCTCGGCATCGAGCCCTCGACGCATCACGTTCTCGGCGATCTCGCCGCGCGCGAGCGCGGCGAAATGATCTGGCTGGAGCATGGCGAGGAACGCCCCTATCAGGCGACCTTCAAGGTCCTCGATGGCGCCGCCGAGATCGCGGCGGCGGAAGACCTCATCACCGGTATCGCCCGGCAGCCCTCGGAGGACTTCCCCCCGCCATCCGGACTGTTCCCACAACTGGAGGGGCGTTCGTGACGAGGGCGGGATGGATGAGGAAGATGCGGGCGAAGGCCCGGAAAACCACACGAAATGAACGGCATGGCCATGGCGACGATGCATAGGAAACGGGATTACAGCCTGGTCGGCGACAGCACGCGCCAGGCCATCGAGACGGGCTTGGCGTCGGCGGAATGGTACCACACCGACATCCCCCGCAAGGTCATGAAGGAGTTGATGCAACGTTCCGACGGGCCTGCGATCCGCGACACCGTGATCTGGATTGCGGCCATCCTCCTATCCGCGGCCGGCGGCATCTGGTTCTGGGGCAGCTGGTGGTGCCTTCCCTTCTTCTTCGTCTACGGCGTGCTCTACGGCTCCTCCAGCGACTCGCGCTGGCACGAATGCGGCCACGGCACCGCCTTTCGCACCCGCTGGATGAACGACGTGGTCTACCAGATCGCCAGCTTCATGCTGATGCGCAATCCCGTCACCTGGCGCTGGAGCCACGCCCGCCACCACACCGACACCATCATCGTCGGGCGGGATGCCGAGATCGCCGTGATGAGGCCGCCGGACCTGATCCGGCTGGTGCTGAATTTCGTCGGCATCATCGACGCCTGGTATTCGCTGATCGCCCTCGGCCGCAACGCCTTGGGAACCCTGACGCCTGACGAGCAGAGCTTCATTCCCGAGATGGAACGGCACAAGGCCGTGACGGCAGCACGCTGGCATATGGCGATCTATCTTGCCGCCATCCTCGCTGCGCTCGCCGCCCGGTCCTGGCTGCCGCTGATGCTGATCGGCCTGCCGCGCCTCTATGGCTGCTGGCACATGGTGATGACCGGCCTACTCCAGCATATCGGCCTCGCCGACAATGTGACAGACCACCGGCTCAACACCCGCACCGTCTACATGAACCCGATCAGCCGCTTCATCTACTGGAACATGAACTACCATGTGGAACACCACATGTTCCCGATGGTGCCCTATCATGCCCTGCCCAGGCTGCATGACCTGATCAAGCATGACCTGCCCGCACCGAACCCGTCGATGTGGCACGCCTATCGCGAGGTGTTTCCGGTCGTGCTGCGCCAGCTTCGCAACGAGGATTATTTCCTGCTGCGGGAGCTGCCGCCCACCGCCCGGCCCTATCGCGCCGAATTCCATGAATTGGCCGTGGCCGCGGCCGCGGCCGCCGAGTGAGAACCACGCAATGACCCGCACCAGACCCACTGTTGCCGACCTGCGCGCCCTCAAGGGCCGTAAGCAGCTGACCATGCTCCGCGTCACCACGCTGGAGGAGGCCGAGGCCGCCGAGCGGGCGGGCGTGGACATCGTCTCCATTCCGCCCGAGCTGATCCTCGACCCGCGCTATCGCGATGCCGCGCCGAGCCTGTTCTCCATGCCGGGCGAGAACTTCTATGAGATCGGCACGGCCGACGACTTCGTGCGCTGGTCGTTCCGCATGATCAAGGCCTCCGCCGATGCGGTCTATTGCAGCGCCTCCTATGCTACGATCAAGCGCATGGCGGACGAGGCGGTCCCCGTCATCGGCCATGTCGGCCTGATCCCCTCGCGCAAGACCTGGACAGGCGGCTTCAAAGCCGTCGGCAAGACGGCCGACAGCGCCCTGCAAATTTTCGAGGCCGTCAAGCAGCTCGAAGCAGCCGGCGCCTTCGGAGCCGAGATCGAGGTGGTGCCGGTGGAGGTCGCCGAGGCGATCGCGCAGCGCACCAGCCTCTTCATGCTGTCGATGGGGGCCGGCGCCGGCTGTGACGCGCAATATCTGTTCGCCGAGGATATCCTCGGCATGAACCGCGGCCACATGCCCAGGCACTCCAAGGTCTACCGCAATTTCGCTGCCGAATATGATCGCCTGCAGGCCGAGCGCGTTGCGGCCTTCCGCGAATATGTGTCGGATGTGGGCGCCAATGCCTATCCGCAGGAACGGCACATCGTGCATATGCCGCCAGATGAATTGAAGGCGTTCATGACGAAGCTTGAGGTGAGCTGAGGCTGGCCTCCAAATCAGGCCTGATGCCGTAAGAGTCCCCGCTATCGCTTCGCTTGCTGCTGGAAGCCCGTATCCATTTTGGGTCACGGTATTCCATCATCACAGAAGAACATCCCGTATGTCCGCCTGCAGCACAGGCAACACATCGGTCTCGAACCACGGATTCTGGCTCAGCCATCTGTTGTTGTGCCAGGACGGATGAGGCAACGGAAACCTGCGCATCCGCGGGTCGCTTTGATAGGCCTCGCGCCACCGCCTGACCGTTTCATTGACACCCCATCGTCCGGCTTCCGGTCCGAGGTGCCAACGCTGGGCATAGGAACCGATGACCAGCAACAGCCTCACATTCGGCATTTGAGAGAACAGCCGGGAGCGCCAGAGCTCTGCGCACTCCCGGCGGGGCGGCAGATCGCCGCCGTTCGACGTCAATCCCGGAAAGCAAAATCCCATCGGCAGAATGGCAACCTTCGACGGATCGTAGAAGCTCGCTTCGTCAACTCCCAGCCACCGCCTCAAACGCACGCCGGACGGGTCGTCGAAGGGACGACCGCTCTTGTACACTCTGGTTCCCGGTGCCTGGCCGGCTATGCAGATACGCGCATCTTGCGATGCCTGAATGACCGGCCTTGGCTCATGAGCCAGCGGCATGCCGTACCGGGGGTCATCGCGGCAGATGCGGCAGGCGCGGATACTGCTCAGCAGTGCCTCAAACGGGGAGGCCTGGTCGCTCGTCTTTGAAACGTGGGGCTCGAGGGGCGTCACTGATTTCATTGAATGGTCACCGCACGGCCTTCATGGCTGCTCCGCGGCTGGGCTATTGCGGGGTGCCGGATAGATAATCGTCGCGTCTGCTTCGACCATGGCACCCGTCGTGAGTTGCGCACGCTCAAGGCGCCCCTCTCCCACGATGTGGAAAACGATCTCTCCCTCGGCGATTAAATAGTCCGCCACGATGCGGCGGTGACATCGCCACCACACCGCTTCCGAACACATGATCGCCGAGCGCTTCTTGTGTCCCTCGCTGCGCAGGCGCTCCAAGCCTTCGTGGAACTCACCCGAAAGTGCATAGTCGGCATAATTGTGGAAGCTCTCGTTTGTCCAAAAGCCATTGCGATCCCAAGGGAATGCTCCGAACTTGCCGCGAAGGCCACCAAGCGCAGCAATGTAATCGTATGAAATCTGGCAGGCCGAGAGGGAGCCGGGCAAGCGATCCTGATTGAATTGCGGGTTGGCTCTCGACATCGGGATCTTCCTGATATCGACGAGCAGCTCAACCTGCGCCTGACGCAGAAGGTCGACAAACTCTTCGATGCGCCGGTTGGAATGGCCGATGGTGAAGAAGGGCGGCTTCACGCGCCTGGTTCACACATGGTCGAGGGCACTGCCCTTGTGAGCGGCGATATGGTCGGTCTTGTCGCTCTTGATCTCATATTGGGGATCGTCTTCCGTCGCACGGTGGATATGCCCCTTATAGTCGAAATCACGTGTATGGATCGCGATAATCGTCCCCGATACGCGGCCCGCCTCGGAATTCCAGGTCACGTGATCGCCGATCTCAAATCGTTTGGTCGTCCCGCCAACTCCTCCTTCCGTCGGAAGCCCACTCCCACACGCGCGTCATTTCGATCCTGGTCATGGGCGTGATGGACGGCCGAGGCAGTCTCGCCTGCTTGGGCGGCTTGCGGCGAAGTCAACCTGATCCCGCCGCGCATTCATGCTGCCATTCTCCACCGAGACAGCGCTCGACGACAGGCCGACTGAATCACGCTCCACGACCACAAGAAGCCTCGCTTCCTGGCCTCGCGAAACAACATTTAACATAACAAAACTTCTGATCAGCAAGAAGCCGGCCTAGCGTGTTCCCTGCTTCTGCTGCCCCCAGCGGAAGCCAAATCGACCGAGCCCCGCAACGCTTGGTCAACAGGCCCGGTCGCCCCACCCAAACCTCAGCGACCGGGCCACCTGCCACCGCACCGTCCGATTGCCGGAAAACGTCGAGTTGGCTCTGCGACAGCGATTTTCCTGACGCGTCCCCGGAGCGATGCCTCGTCGCGGCCGGCCAATGCCGCTGTCGAGAAGAAGGAGGGCCTAACCGCTCATTGGGATCCGGTTGGCAAGTTCCCTCGCAATGCCCAGAAAAGCGCGGATGGCTTTGGCATCGCTTCGCTCGCTCAGGCAGACCAGCGCCTCTTCCATCAGCATTGGAGGGCCCGAGATCGGGATTCTCATGAGCCGGCCGTCGTTGCCGAACTCGGCCTCGGAAACGAAACCAAGGCCGGCGCCCGAAGCCACGATCTCACGGACAGCTTCGCGTCCCTCTGCCTCGATGGCATATTTCAGCCTGATGCCGGCATCGGCCGCCCCGTCCTCCAGGCGCTTGCGGGTCTTGGAGCCACGCTCGCGAATGACGAGGGGCATCGTGGCCAGATCGGCAAAAGAAAGGCTCTTGCGTCCACCAAGGTCGAAATCTGCCGCGGCAAAGGCGACGATCGGCGTGGCGTTGAGGGCGATGATCTCGAAGTCGCGGCCCGCCGGCACCTCCCCCACGACACCGATATCCGCTTCATAGTTGAAGAGGCTCTTGATGACCGTTTCGGTGTTGCCCGACCGGACGGTGACATGGACCCCCTGATAACGCCGGCGGAACTCGCCCATGATATGCAGCACGTGGTGGGCCGCATCGGCGACGATGCGGAGCGTCCCGGCCCGAAGAGAACGGGATTCCGACAAGAGTTCGAGAGCCTGATTCTCCATTTCGAACATGCGCCGTGTGATGGTCAAAAGGCGCTCCCCGGCTTCCGTCAGCACGACCTGCTTGCGCTGCCGATTGAACAGGAGCGTGTCATATTCCTCCTCCAGCTTGCGAACCTGGTCGGAGATAGCCGGCTGGGTCAGCAGCAATTCGCTGGCGGCCCGCGAAAAGCCGCCCGAGATCGCCACATAGTGAAAGGCGCGAAGTTGAACATAGCGCATCGGCGATCATCCCCAGGGCTCGATATCGTCCACATATAATCACAGCTTATATACGGATACAAAATAACGATTTTTAGAATAGATTGTGCCGGTCCTATATGGTCGCCGAACGAACGGCATCTGATGAGGACCGGCCCATGCACGATGGTGCGTCGACGCAAGCTTTTGCCCCTCCCCTGCTCGGTGAGCCCTATCTACTGACCCCCGGCCCGCTGACCACTTCAGCCGAGGTGAAACAGGCCATGCTGCGCGACTGGGGCTCCTGGGATGCCGATTTCCGTGCCATGACCGTCGAGCTTCGGCGGGGCCTGCTCGCTTTGACCGGCGACCGCAGGGGCGACTATGATTGCGTGCCCATGCAGGGGTCCGGCTCGTTCTGCGTCGAGGCCATGCTCGGTTCCTTCGTCCCCAGCAACGGCAAGGTCCTTGTCCTGGCCAATGGCGCCTATGGTCTGCGGGCCGCCGAAACCATGCGCTATATTGGCCGCCCCTACACCCTCATCGACAAGGGCGACTACCTGCCTCCGCGCGGCGAGGAAGTTGCGGCCGCGCTCGACGCGGATCCGGGGATCACCCACGTCCTCGCCATCCATTGCGAAACCTCCTCCGGCATTCTCAACCCGGTGGCCGAGATCGCCGCCGTGGTCGAGAGCAAGGGACGCAAGCTCCTCATCGATTCCATGAGTGCCTTCGGCGCCATCCGCCTCGACGTCAACGAGATCGCCTTCGAGGCCATGGTGTCCTCCGCCAACAAATGCATCGAGGGCGTGCCGGGCTTCGGCTTCGTGATTGCCCGCAAGGATGCGCTGAAGGCGGCTGAGGGTAACAGCCATTCGCTCAGCCTCGACGTCCACGCGCAATGGGCCACGATGGAAAAGACCGGGCAGTGGCGCTATACGCCACCCACCCATGTGGTCGCGGCCTTCCTCCAGGCCCTGCGCATGCATACCGCCGAGGGCGGCGTGGCAGGGCGGGGTGCCCGCTATATCAGGAACCGCGATGTGATGGTAGCCGGCATGCGCGAGCTCGGCTTCGAGACGCTGCTCTCCGACACCTGGCTCTCGCCCATCATCGTGACCTTCTTCTGCCCCGCCGATCCGAATTTCGTTTTCAGCCGCTTCTACGAACAGATGAAACAAAAGGGGTTCATCATCTATCCCGGCAAGCTGACGGTGGTCGAGTCCTTCCGCATCGGCTGCATCGGACGGATGGATGAGCATGTCATGCGCAAGGTGGTCGAGGCGGCCCGCCAGTCCCTCGCCGAGATGAAGGTTGCTTCCGCCGCCCCGCCCGCCGACGCCATTGCCGAACGCGCAAAACTCGCCGCCTGAGGCGGCCCTTATTGAAGGATCGATCCTCGATGAACCAAATGTCCCCCGTCTCGGTCTCCGCCAACGAGCGCAATTACGCCTGGCCGCGCGTGCCGGCCATCGCCATCTGTCTCGACGGCTGCGAGCCAGCCTATCTCGACGAAGCCATCAAGGCCGGCCTGATGCCGGCCCTCGAGCGCATCCTGCGGAAGGGAACGGCCAGCACCGCGCACAGCGTCATTCCCAGCTTCACCAACCCCAACAATTTGTCGATCGTCACCGGGCGCCCGCCCGCCGTGCACGGCATCTGCGGCAACTACCTCTACAACCCCGAAACGGGCGAGGAGGTGATGATGAACGATCCCAAATTCCTGCGCGCCCCGACCGTGTTCAAGGCATTCTACGATGCCGGGGCCAAGGTTGCCGTGGTCACCGCCAAGGACAAGCTGCGCGCCCTCTTGGGCCATGGCCTGTCCTATGACGACGATCGCGCCATCTGCTTCTCGTCGGAAAAGGCCAACACCACCACCAAAGCCGCCAACGGCATCGAGGATGCCTCCAAATGGCTGGGGCGCCCGGTGCCGGACGTCTATTCGGCGGAACTGTCGGAATTCGTGTTCGCCGCCGGCGTCAAGCTTCTGCGCGAATTCCGCCCCGACGTCATGTATCTGACGACGACAGACTACATTCAGCACAAATACGCCCCCGGCGTGCCGCAGGCGAACGCCTTCTACGCCATGTTCGACAGATATCTCGCCGAGCTCGACGCGTTGGGTGCCGCCATCGTCGTAACTGCCGACCACGGCATGAAGCCGAAGCATCATGCGGACGGCTCGCCCAACGTGGTCTATGTCCAGGACCTGCTGGATGAATGGCTCGGCAAGGATGCCGCCCGCGTCATCCTGCCGATCACCGACCCCTATGTGGTGCATCACGGCGCACTGGGCTCGTTCGCCACCGCCTATCTGCCCAAGGGCGCGGACCGGGAGGCCATCATCGCCAGGCTGCGTGCTATCCAGGACATGACGCTGGTGCTCGGGCGCGAGGAGGGCTGCCGGCGCTTCGAACTGCCGGAGGACCGCATCGGCGACATCGTCATGGTCTCGGGCGAGAACAAGACGATCGGCACGTCCGAGCACCGCCACGACCTTGCCGCGCTCGACGAACCGCTACGCTCGCATGGCGGCCTGACCGAGCAGGCGGTACCCTTCATCGTGAACCGCCCCCTGCCCGACCTGCCGCAGGCGCCGGCCCTGCGCAATTTCGACGCCTTCTACTACGCCACCCTCGCAGCGGCTCAGCCAAAATGAACACACCCGAGAAAACCATCAAGGTCCGCCATGAACCGATGCGGATCGCCGGCCGCCTGGTCGAGGCCGAGGCAACCCTCGAGGTCCGCTATCCCTATACCGATACGGTCGTCGGCACCGTGCCGGCCGGGCGGGCCGAACATGCCAGCCAGGCCTTCGAGATCGCAGCCGGCTACCAGTCGAAGCTCACGCGCTACGACCGCCAGAAGATCCTGTTGAAGACGGCCGAGCTCATCAACGCCCGCAAGGACGAGATTTCCGATCTCGTCACCAGCGAACTCGGCATTTCCAAGCAGGACTCGCTCTATGAGGTCGGGCGCGCCTTCGACGTCTTCACCCTCGCCGGCCAGATGTGCATCCACGACGATGGCCAGATCTTCTCCTGCGACCTCACTCCGCATGGCAAGCAGAGGCGGATCTTCACCCAGCGCGAGCCTCTCACGGCAATTTCGGCGATCACGCCCTTCAACCATCCGCTCAACATGGTCGCGCACAAGGTGGCACCGGCCATCGCCACCAACAATTGCGTGGTGGTGAAGCCGACGGAACTCACGCCGATGACGGCACTGGTCCTGGCGGACATTCTCTACGAGGCCGGCCTGCCGCCGCAGATGCTCTCGGTGGTGACGGGATGGCCCGCCGAGATCGGTGATGAAATGATCACCAATCCCCATATCGACCTGATCACCTTCACCGGCGGCGTGCCCGTCGGCAAGATGATCGCCTCCAAGGCCGGCTACAAGCGCCAGGTCCTGGAGCTCGGCGGCAACGACCCGCTGATCATCCTCAACGATCTCGATGACGCCGACCTCGCCAGGGCGGCGGATCTCGCCGTCGCCGGCGCCACCAAGAATTCCGGCCAGCGCTGCACCGCCGTCAAGCGCATCCTGGTGCAGGAGAAGGTCGCCGATCGCTTCGTGCCCCTGGTGCTCGAACGCGCCAAGGCCATCCGCTTCGGCGACCCCTTCGATCCAGCCACCCAGCTCGGCACGGTGGTGCATGAGAAGGCGGCCGCCCTGTTCGAAAAGCGCGTCCATATGGCGGCTGAGGCCGGCGCCGAGATCCTCTACGATCCCGGCCGCCAGGGCGCACTGCTGCCGCCGATCGTCGTCGACAGGGTGCCGCATGCGAGCGAGCTCGTCATGGAGGAAACCTTTGGCCCGATCGTCCCGATCATTCGCGCCCCCGATGACGACGAGGCCTTGATCGCACTGTCGAACTCGACGGCCTTCGGCCTGTCCTCGGGCGTATGCACCAACGACTTCCGGCGCATGCAGGCCTTCATCACCGGCCTCCGGGTCGGCACCGTCAATATCTGGGAAGTGCCGGGCTATCGCATCGAGATGAGCCCCTTCGGCGGCATCAAGGATTCGGGCAACGGCTACAAGGAAGGCGTGATCGAGGCGATGAAGTCCTTCACCAACGTCAAGACCTTCTCATTGCCGTGGTAGCGCTTCATGCCCGAGACCTTTGATCTTGCCGTGGTCGGGGCCGGCATTGTCGGCCTCGGCCATGCGCTGGCAGCCGCCCGGCGCGGGCTGCGAGTCGTGGTCGTCGATCGCGACAGCGCGGCCAATGGTGCCTCCATCCGCAATTTCGGCCTGGTCGTCGTCAGCGGCCAGACGCCGGGCCCGTCCTATCGGCGCGCCCAGCGCAGCCGCGAGGTCTGGCTTGCGGCGGCGGCCAAGGCGAAAATCGACATACTCCATCGCGGCATGGTGGTCGCCGCCCAGCGTCCCGAGGCGCTCGGCGCCATCGAGGCGTTCTGCGCCACGCCCGAAGGCGCCTCATGCCAGGTCCTGACCCGCGCCGAACTCGCGAAGCACGAGCCTTCCCTCGCCGGCTCGGCTGCTATCGGCGGCTTCTTCAGCCCGCATGAATTGCGGGTCGAATCCTCCCTCGCCTTGCCCCACCTCGTCGAGTGGCTTCGGACGCATCACGGCGTCAGCTTCCGCTTCGGCACGGCGGTACGGGGCGTCGAGCCTGGACGGCTTCTCACCAGTACCGGGGATATCGCGGCCTCGCGCATCGCGGTCTGCCCGGGCGACGATCTCGCCACTCTCTTCGGCGACAACATTGCGGAGCATCGCGTGCGGCGCTGCAAGCTGCAGATGCTGCGCCTCGCCGATCCCGGCTTCAGGCTCAATTCGGCACTCCTGTCGGATCTCAGCCTCCTGCGTTACGGCGCCTTTGCCGCATTGCCGGAAACGGCCGCGCTGCGCCGGCGGCTCGAAAGCGAGCGGGCAGCCGCCCTGAAGAACGGCGTTCATCTCATCGTCACCCAATCGGCCGATGGCTCCCTGGTCGTGGGCGATTCACACCATTACGGCTCCATGCCGGATCCCTTCGCCTCCACCGAGGTCGATGCGCTGATCTTGGCCGAATACGAGGCTCTGTTCCGCGCACCACCCCCGCCCGTCACCGCCCATTGGGTCGGCACCTACGCGTCCTCGTCGAAGGACGAGGCGCTCCGCCTGAACCCTTGCGACGGCGTAAGGCTGGTGATCGTGACCAGCGGCACGGGTGCGAGCACTGGTTTTGCTCTCGGCGAGGAGACGATTGCCGAGCTTTTTGGAGACTGAAGAGGGAGCGGGCTCGGCCCGGCTGTGAAGCGCCATGACCCTGATCCATACCGAGGGCGAATCCAATACCGCCCAGGCGCGGCGTGACTGGAACGCCCGGCAGCATCACGCTGCCTCGGCCGCGCTGCTGCAGCGCGATGCCGACGTCTTCCTGCATCAGAGCCTGTCCAGCCCCTGCGTGTCGACCATCGCCAAGGCCGAGGGCATCTGGATCGAGGACCTCGCCGGCCGGCGCTACATGGATTTCCACGGCAACAGCGTCCATCACGTCGGCTATGGGCATCCGCGCCTCAAGGAAGCAATCCGGGCGCAGATGGATGAGCTGCCCTTCGCCCCCCGGCGCTTTACCTGCGAGATGGCGGTCGAACTGGCCGAAACGCTGGCCGAACTCACGCCGGGCGATCTCGGCAAGGTGCTGTTCACCACGGGCGGCTCGGATGCCATCGAGGTCGCGCTCAAGCTGGCACGTGCCGCGACCGGCCGGTTCAAGACCTTGTCCTTCTGGGATGCATTCCACGGCGCCGGTTTCGGTGCCTCCAGCGTCGGCGGCGAGGCGACCTTCCGTTCGGGTATTGCCGGGCCCCTCCTGCCGGGCAGCGAGCATGTCGCGCCCTGGGCCCCGCATCACTGCCCCTATGGCACGAATTCGCTGGAGGAGTCGGCCCGCGCCTGCGCCAGCATGATATCCTATGTCCTGGCCCGCGAAGGCGACATCGCCGCCTTCATCGCCGAACCCATGCGCGCGACCCCGCTCGTTCCCGCGCCGGGGTTCTGGAAAAGCGTGCGCGAAGCCTGCGACAGGCATGGCACGCTGCTGATCTTCGACGAGATTCCGACCGGCCTCGGCAAGACCGGCAAATTCTTCGCCTCCGAACATGACGGCGTCACCCCCGACATTCTGGTGCTCGGCAAATCGCTGGGCGGCGGCATCCTGCCCATCGCGGCCGTCGTCGCCCGTCGCGGCCTCGATGTCGCCGGCGACTATGCGATCGGCCACTACACCCATGAAAAGAACCCGGTCACCACCCGGGCCGCGCTGACCACGATCGCCATCATCCGCGAGGAGGGCCTCCCCGAACGCGCCAGAGAACTGGGCGATCACGCCATGAACCGCATGCGCGAGCTGATGGCCCGCTCCCCGCATGTCGGCGACGTGCGCGGCCGAGGATTGATCTTCGGCGTCGAGCTCGTCGAGGACCGGCAGGGGCTTCAGCCCAATCACGCCCTGGCCGAGCGGGTTTATTATCGCTGCCTGGAAAACGGCCTCTCTTTCAAGATCAGCCGGGGCAATGTGCTGACGCTGTCGCCGCCGCTGACCATCGCCAGGGCAGACCTCGACCGCGCGCTCGGCATCGTCGAAGAGGCGGTCCTGACGGGATGAGGGCGCGATGGTGAAGGCGGTCAGGACCGACGGGGAACTCGAATGCCCCGCCGTCGATGCGGGGCTCAGGGCTCATGGCGTCGAGCTCGCCATCCTGCCGGAAGGCATTTCGGAAGGCGATCTATGCGCGGCCGTGGCCGACGCCGACCTCTTGCTGATGTGCTACACGCCGATCACCGCCCGGGTGATCGAAGCCGCGCCCCGGCTGAAGGGCATCGTCAAATATGGCGTCGGCATCGATGCGATCGACATCCCGGCGGCCATGGCGCGCGGCATCCCCGTGGTCAACATACCCGATTATGCCGAAGAAACGGTGGCCGAAGCCGCCTTCGCCCTGATGATCGCGCTCGCCAGACGCTTGCCGGCCATCACCCATGCGGTTGCCGAACAAGGCTGGGTCTGGCCGGAGGCGCGCTGGCTCGGGCGCGATATCGCCGGCGCGACGCTGGGCCTGGTCGGCTGCGGCAGGATCGGCCGCAGCCTTGCCCGCATGGCCGGGGCCGGCTTTCGCGCCCGCGTCCTCGGCTACGATCCCTATCTCGACGCCGCAGTCATGCGCGGGGCCGGTATCGAAAAGGTCGATGCCTTGCCTGACCTGTTGGCCGCAAGCGATTTCATCTCGATCCACACCGTGCTCAACCAGAGCACGCGGGGCATGATCGGAGCGGCGGAACTCGCCTGCATGAAGCGGACCGCCATCCTGATCAACGTGTCGCGCGGCGCACTGGTCGACGAAGCAGCCCTGGTCGATGCAGTGATGGAAGAGCGCCTGGGCGGCGTCGGCCTCGATACCTATTCGCTCGAACCCTTGCGCAAAGCCGGCCACCCGATGAGCCCGCTCTATCGTCATGACAACGTCATCCTGCTTCCGCATCTTGCTTTCTTCACGGTCGAAGCCATGCAGCGCCTGGAAGCGGACACCTTGACCCGCTGCGAGGAGATCCTTCAAGGCCGGCCGGTGACGGTTCGTTCCAACGACCCCCGCCTGCGAGCACAGCGCGCCGGCATTCGGTTTGCCTGAAGCATTTTGCGATCCGGCGGCAATCGTAAAGTCATGTCGAAACAAAGAGTTGGGGGCAGGAGGACGCTCGTGCTGGGGCGTGCCTTGCCGGTGGAAATCCGCGAAACCGCGGCCTCGATCCAACCATAAGCCTGATCTTTCATTGCATAAGATAAATAGATTTTACTTATCGGACACTTGAAAACACATTTCGCTAAGGCGTTCGGCTCCGGCCGCGGCAAGAGACAGGCAAAAGCGAAGAAAGCCGCCAAACGCTCACATCCGTCCCGAGAGGAGAACGTCATGAAATCCAGGTTCGCCCTGATTGCAGCCCTGATGTTAGCCGGCATGGCCGTTCCGGCCCATGCCGATGGCGTGGTCACCATCTACAGCGCCGATGGGCTGCACGACGGCACGCCGAGCTGGTTCGGCGATCAGTTCGAAGCCTTCACCAAGGCGACCGGCATCGAGGTCCAATATGTCGAGGCGGGATCGAGCGGCGTGGTCGATCGCCTGGCCAAGGAAAAGTCCAACACCCAGGCCGACGTGCTGGTGACGCTGCCGCCCTTCATGCAGAAGGCCGCTGCCGACAGCCTGATCGAAGCCTATAGCCCGGCCGGAGCCGACAAGATCGAGGCCCGCGACAAGGACGCCGGCGGCCGCTTCTATGCCCTGGTGAACAACTACCCCAACTTCATCTACAACGCCGAAGTCCTCAAGCAGCCTCCGGCGAAATATGAGGATCTCCTCGATCCCAAATTCAAGCAGAAGCTGCAATATTCGACACCGGGACAGGCCGGTGACGGCACGGCCTTCATGCTGCAGACCTTTCACGCCTTCGGCAGCAAGGAGAAGGGGCTCGACTTTCTCAAGAAGCTCCAGGCCAACAATCTCGGCCCTTCCGCCTCGACCGGCAAATTGACTGCGCTGGTCAACAAGGGCGAGCTCTACGTCGCCAATGGCGACATGCAGATGAACCTGTCCCAGCAGGCTGACAATCCCAACATCCAGATCTTCGTGCCGGCAGGCCCCGACGGCAAGAAGACGTTGTTCGCACTGCCCTATTACATCGCCTTGGTGAAGGGCGCGCCCAACTCGGAAAATGGCAAGAAACTCATCGACTTCCTGCTGTCCGCGGAAGCGCAGAAGCAGGTCAGCGTCGTCGCCAAGGGCCTGCCCGTGCGCAATGACGTCAAGCCCGAGGACGAGAACTACAAGAAGCTCCAGGCCATGCTGCAGGGTGTCGAGATCTGGAGCCCGGACTGGGTGGGCGTGCTGTCCGGATTGAAGGACAATGTCGCTGCCTACAATTCAGCCATTTCGAGCAATTGAGAGCCGACAAGGCGATGGCGAGCGCGCAGTTGAAAACCGGTCCGGGCACCGAAGCCAAGACCGCCGCTCTCGACGGCAGTCGCATCGGCTTCGAGGACGTCTCGGTTACCTACGGTAACCTGACGGTTCTGCATTCCCTCACGCTGACCGTGAATCCGGGCGAGGTCGTCGCCCTGATCGGCCCCTCGGGCTCAGGCAAGACAACGGCGCTACGCGCCGTTGCAGGCTTCGTACGGCCCTCCTCGGGCCGGATCATGATCGGCGAGCGCAACGTGACGCATCTGGCCCCCTATGATCGCAAGATCGGCATGGTGGTGCAGAACTACGCCCTGTTCCCGCATATGCGCGTCGACGAGAACGTCGCCTTCGGCCTGCGGGCCCATGGCGCCCGCGAAGACGTCATCCGCCAGCGCGTGCCCGAATGCCTGGCGATGGTGGGCATGTCCGCCTATGCGCGGCGCTTTCCGCGCGAGCTTTCGGGCGGGCAGCAGCAGCGTGTTGCCATCGCCCGTGCCCTGGCGCCACGGCCGCAGGTCCTGCTGCTCGACGAGCCGCTTTCGGCCCTCGATGCCCAGATCCGCCGCGCCATGATCGACGAAATCGCCAAGCTTCATACCAGCCTGCCCAACCTGACGGTGCTCTACGTCACGCATGACCAGTCCGAAGCCCTTACGCTGGCCAACCATATCGGCATCATGCGGGACGGCAAATTGCGCGCCTTCGGCACGTCCCAGTCCCTGTTCCGCAATCCCCCGAACCGTTTTGCGGCGGAATTCCTGGGCCGGGCGAATCTGATGCCGGTCAAGGACCTGCAGCCGACCGAGAACGGGCATGCCCGGGTGAGTTTCGGCGACACCTTTCTCTTCGCCCGCAACCATCACCGTCTCGCCGGCGGTAGCGATTGCCTGCTCTGCGTCCGGCCGCATGATTTCCGCTTTACCCGGGCGACCTCCGAGCCCAATGCCCTCAAGGCTACCGTACTGAGCGTGCAATGGCAGGGCGATGTCCAGAACATCACCTTCGAAACGGGCGGGCACACGGTTCGCATGACGACGCCGCCGATGGCCGATCCGCCGCAGGCCGGCGAGAGCGTGCGCATCCATTTCGAGCCCGGTGACGTCACGCTGGTTCCAGAGGATCCCGCCCATGGCTGACATTGCGCTCGGCGCGGCCCCGGCGCGGCGCAATCTCGACGGGTTCTGGATCCTGCCGCCTCTTCTCGTGCTGGCGCTGCTGTTCTTCTACCCCCTCGCCCTCATCATCCGCGCCTCGCTCGGGGACGGTCCGCCCTCGCTCGCCACCTTCGAGCAGGTCCTCGGCTCGCGCCAGTTCGTCGACGGGCTCTACCACACTATCGTCATTGCGATCTGCTCCACCATCGGCTGCCTGCTGCTGGGCTTCGTCCTGTCGGTGGTGTTCGCCTTCGTGCCCTTTCCCGGCGCCAAACTTGCAGGCCGTCTGATCGACACGGTGATCGCACTGCCGACCTTCCTCGTTACCCTTGCCTTCACCTTCATCTATGGCTCGGCCGGCATTCTCAACGAAACGCTGATGCACGCCTTCGCCCTGCAGCTGCCACCCATCGACTTTCTCTATTCGCAATGGGGGGTCGTGCTGGCGGAGGTGACTGTTTACACGCCCTTCGTCATGCGCCCGCTCCTCGCCACCTTCTCGCAGATCGATCATGCCCAGATCGAGGTGGCAAGCAGCCTCGGCGCCCGGCCCCTGCGCATCGTGCGGAAGGTCATCTTCCCGGCCGCCCTGCCGGCCCTGGTCGCCGGCGGGAGCCTGTGCCTGCTGCTCACCGTCAATGAATTCGGCATCGTGCTGTTCATCGGCGCCAAGGACGTCATCACCCTGCCGCTGCTGATCTACAGCAAGGCGATCCAGGAGTTCGACTATGCGACCGCCTGCGTCATTGCCGTGGTGAACATCGCGCTCTCGCTCGGCCTCTACACGCTCTATCGCATCATCGTCGCTCACTTCGGAGGCAGCAATGCTGGTGTGGTCTAAAGCCGAGCGTGGGGCCGTTTGGGCGACCGTGGTGCCGCTCTTCCTCCTCGTCTACGGCCTGCCGATCGGAGTGATCGTCCTCGCCAGCTTCAGCGGGCAGTGGAACGACATCCTGCCCTCGCACCTGACCACCCAGCATTATGCCGACGCCTTTCGCACGGCATCCTTCACTTCGCTCAAGGCCAGCATTCTCACAGGCATCATCGCCAGCCTGGCGGCGCTCGTCTGCGGCACCTGGGCGGCCCTGGCGCTTCGCCGTTTCAAGCCCTTGCCCAAGCGCGTGCTCGACCTCTTCTTCTTCGTGCCGAGCGCGGTTCCCTCCGTCTCCATCGGCCTCGGCCTGCTGGTCGCCTTCAGCCAGCCGCCCTTCCTGCTCAACGGCACGCGGCTGATCGTGCTGATCGCACATTTCATGCTGATTGCGGCCTTCACCTACGGCACGGTCACCGCCGGCCTTGCCCGCCTTCCGATCGACTGCGAACAGGTTGCCGAGAGCCTGGGCGCCCGCCCCTTCTACCGCCTGCGGCGCGTGACGCTGCCCTTGCTCACGCCCTATCTGATCGCCGCCTTCAGCCTCTCCTTCGCCCTGTCGATGGGAGAGCTCGGGGCGACCGTCATGGTCTATCCGCCGGGCTGGGTCACCCTGCCGGTTCGCATCTTCTCGCTATCGGACCGCGGCGCGATCTTTGATGCTGCCACGCTGACGACGATCTTGGGTGCCGCGACCCTGATCGTGCTGATCACCCTGACGCGTATCTCGAGCAGGGTGATGTCGAGGTGATGCAGGACCTTGCAAGGCCCTCGCCCTCATTGCGCCAGGTGGCGGCCCTGCCCGTCCGGATCAAGGCCGGACGCCTGGAGACCTGCCTCGTGACGACCAGCACGACAAGGCGGTGGACCTTGCCGAAGGGCTGGCCGATCAAAGGGCGCAAGGATCCCCAGGCGGCAAGGATCGAAGCAAAGCAGGAAGCCGGCCTTGTCGGCAAGGCCGACAAAAAGCCGATCGGCACCTATCCCTACTGGAAACGCCTCGATACCCATTTTGCCCTGGTCGAAACCACCGTCTATCGCGTCGAGGTCAAGGCGACCTTGAAGAAATGGAAGGAGCAGGGCCAACGCGAGGTTCAATGGATGCCGCTGGAGGAAGCGGCGCTTCTCGTCGCCGAACCAGGCCTTGCCCGCTTGCTGCGCGGCCTGACCCATCGAGCCTAACCATGCGCGGTCCCCTGCCTCGCCAAGACTGCGAACGTTGCTCCAGGCCACCACCAATCAATCCGCAGGATGAGCAGCGAGAGCGCCAACCTCAAGAGCGCCGGTCTCCTGGGCCCGCCACGCGCGCAGATGCCAGTCCTCTATCCGCCGCCATGATCGAGGACTACAACAAGGCGATGCTGCCGCCTCGTGCACGACAGAGCTGGTGATCCACACGACCGCCAACGACAAGGCTCGAATTGCAGCTCGCATGTGTCTGTTCGTATTCTCCCTGCTGATGCTGGCTCGACCATCTCATGAATGAACATCAGGTTCACAAGATCTTCCAGATCGGCATTCTCCTGAAAGGGGCACATGCACTGATAGAATGCGTCGGCGGCATCGCCCTTGCTCTGATCAGCACCAATACAATTCGGGCTTTCGTCAACTGGGTCACGCAAGAGGAGCTGATCGAAAACCCGCATGACTTCATCGCGGGCCACCTATCCGCCTTCGCCCAGAATTTTTCCATCGAGACGAAGCATTTCTACGCATTCTATCTACTGGGCCATGGCGTGGTGAAACTGGCGCTGGTCATCGGCTTGTTGAAGGGCAAGCTTTGGTCGTATCCGGCATCGCTGATCGTGCTCGGGCTTTTCATCGTCTACCAGCTCTATCGTTTCTCCTACACGCATGGTGCCGGGCTGATCGTCCTCACCATCCTGGACGTCGTGGTGATGGGGCTGATCTGGCACGAATACCGTCTCATGCGTCGCCATATGCCCACCCAATAAAGCTTCGATCATTCACGCGTCCCGGAGAGCTGCGCACGAACCGGCAGCAAGACGATGAGGGTCACAAGCGAGAAAACAGCTCCTGCGAGAAAAGTGGCTTGCGGTCCGGCCAGGTCCCATAGGGCTCCTGCTATCACGCTGGCGACGAGCAGCGCGAGGCCGGTAACCAGATTGAACAGGCCGAAGGCGGTGCCGCGCAGTTCGGCAGGCGCGGCTTCGGCAATCAAGGTGGCCAGCAGCCCCTGAGTGAACCCCATATGCAGCCCCCAGAGCGCCACACCCAGGCACACGCCCATGACGCCGGAAGCGAAGGCGAGCACCAGATCGGCAACAATCAGCAGCACGAGGCCGATGACGAGGATCGCCACCCGATCCATCCGATCGGAAAGGATGCCGGCCGGATAGGCCGAGAGCGAATAGGCAAAGGCCATGATCACCAGCACGATCGGCACAAGCGCCAGGGGCAGACCGGCCGACTGGGCACGCAGGACGAGAAACGCTTCGGAAAAGCGGGCAAGCGTGAAGATCGCCGCGACGGCAACCACCCACCAATAAGCCGTTCCGAGGCGGCGCACCTCGTCGCGCCGCAGTGGCATGCGGACACGGCGCAGGTCCTGCGGTCGCTCGGGCTCCTTGACCGCGACCAGGAGGAGGCCGACGGACAGGAAGGCTGGCACGACGGCAATCCAGAACACGAGCTGGAAGTGATTGGCCGTCATCCACATCAGGCCGATCGCCAGGAGCGGGCCTGCAAAGGCGCCGATGGTATCCAGTGATTGGCGCAGACCGAAGCTCGCGCCGCGCAGATGCGGCGGCGCAAGATCGGCGACCAGGGCATCGCGGGGTGCACCCCGGATACCCTTGCCGATACGATCGACGAACCGCGCCGCGACCAGCCAGTCGATCGAATTCGCCAGGGGAAAGACCGGCTTGGTGAGAGCGGCCAGACCATAGCCGAGAGCAGCCAGGAATTTTCGCTTTCCCAGCCAGTCGCTGAGAGCGCCCGAGAACACCTTGGTGATCGAGGCCGTCGCTTCCGCGATGCCCTCGATGAGGCCGACGGCAAGCGTGGACGCGCCGAGCACCGTGACCATATAGACCGGCAGGAGCGCATGGATCATCTCGGACGAGACATCCATCAGCAGCGACACGAAACCGAGCGCCCAGATGCCGGCTGGAATACCGCTGCGCGGCGGAGAAGGCGTCATGGTTTGGGCTGTCCTCCGATCGGCCATCTCAGCGGTTCTCGTCCTGTGCCTCGAAGACGCGTTGGGCGTAGCTGTCGAGCAGAGCCTCGCAGGCATGCAGGCGCTCGGCCGCCTCCCCGGCGAGCGACGCACCGTAGAAATCGAGTTTCCTGATCTTCTCGAGCCACCCCTGGAGCTTCTTGAGGTCGGTGTCCTCTTCCTCCAGTTCGGCATAGGTGAACTTGTTGATCGCAATTTCCTTGGCGATTTCCTTTTCGAAATCGGCGCATCGCCCCAGGAATTCGCGATATTGCTCGTCCCGATCGTCCTTGAAGCGGCTTACGACTTTCTCTTCCTGCCCTTGATCGAGCGCAACCGTCTCCAGGATCACGCAATCCCCCGACAGGTCGGCGATATCGTTCTCGATCATCTTCAGGCGGCGGATGTGGTCATTGGTCTTGGGCAGGAGACACACGCCGTTCTGCAGATAGACCGCCCCCATCCCCTTGAGCCGCCGCCAGAGCGCGATACGCCGGGCAGCCGGTTCGGGTGGCACCTTGTACGTCAGCAACAACCAGGAAAGCGAAACCATGGAACTCATTGTGATGAAACAGCCGTAACATTTCAACCGCAATCACAATGGCACCGCTTCTCCGCCGGAACCGCTGCTGGATGGCTCACGGGAGGAAGGCAACCAAGCCCGGCCTAGGCCATTCCGCCCGCAATCATTGGGACGTATCGATCCAGCGCCCTTCGAGGCCGGATCTTTGTATCGCCTCGACCAGCGACTGGATGCGATGGCCGGCCTTGAAACCGAAGGGCTCGGGCCGTTTGCCGGCAATGGCGTCGACGAAGCCTGCGATCTCGATCGCCTTGAGATCGTTGAAGCCGAGCTGGTGGCCGGGAGCAACGCAGAACGCTCCATAGGGGGCGTGGTCTGGGCCGGCCTCGATGCGGCGGAAGCCACGGCGCCCCTGCCGGTCGGACGTATCGAAGAAATGGAGCTCGTTGAAGCGCTCCTGGCTGAAAATCAGGGCTCCTTTGGTGCCATAGACTTCGAAGTCATGCTGCATCTTGCGGCCCATGGCGATCCAGCTCGCCTCCAGACTGCCGGACGCGCCGCTGGCGAACCGCAGGAAGGCGCGGCCGAGATCGTCGACCTCGACATTCCGTCGGCCTCCCTTGCCATCGGGCCGGCTGGCGATCACGGTAACGCTGTCGCCCTGCACACGTTCGATCGGTCCGAGCAGGAACTCCGCCGTCGCCAACGCATGGCTGCCCAGATCCGCCAGGGCTCCGCCGCCGGCCGGATCGTGCCGGAAGGTGAAAGGGCTTTCGGCGTCGGCCATGTAGTCCTCGGCGTGAATGCCCCGATAGCTGCGGATCTCGCCGAGCTCACCGCCACGGATCATGTCGCGGGCCAGCGAAAACAGAGGATTGCACAGATAGTTGAAGCCGACCTGGGTACGGACACCGGCAGCTTGCGCGGCCTGCGCCATCTCGGCGGCATCGGCCGCGGTGGTGGCGAGGGGCTTTTCGCAATAGACGTGCTTGCCGGCCGCCAGCGCGGCAAGCGCCATCTGCTTGTGCAGCGTATTGGGAGCGGTGATGTCGATCACGTCGATATCGGGATCGGCGATCAGGGTTTTCCAGTCGCCCGACGACGTACTGAAGCCGAGCGTCTGCGCCGCAGCGGCGGCCAGTTCCTCGCTGCGGTCGGCGACCGTGTGCAGCACGATGTCATAGTCGAGGTCGAAGACCCGCTGTGCGGCGGCAAAGCCGAAAACATGGGTCTTGCCCATGAAACCCGTGCCGATGAGGCCGATTCTGAGCTGCTGCTTAGGAGTTGGCATTGAGCTGTTCTTTGTTGACGACAAGGGCCGGGTCGATGGTGCCGGAAAAGAAATCGAGCACGTTCTGCACCGAAGAAATGGCCATCCGCTCGGCGCACTCAGCCGTCAGGCCGGCGATGTGCGGCGTCAGGATGACCTGATCGAGCCCGAACAAGGGGTGATCGGCAAGAGGAGGTTCGTCGTCGAAGACATCGAGACCGGCGGCCGAAATCCTTCCCTGGCGCAGGGCCTCCAGCAGGGCCGCCTCGTCAACCACGCCTCCGCGCGCAGTATTGACGACAATTGCGGAGGGTTTCATTGCCGCGAGTTCCCCGGCACCGATCGCCGGGCAGGCGGCCTTGGGCACATGCACCGATATGGCGTCGGCCCAGCCCAATCCGACGGCAAGCTCATCGACGGGAGCAACCGGCCCCTCCGGCCAGCCGGCGGCCTGCAGGTAGGGGTCATATGCCCTGATCTCCATGCCGAACACTCCGGCATATCGGGCAAGCTGGCGCCCCGTCCGGCCAAATCCCATGATGAGAAGGCGTTTTCCGGATAGTTCGGTCGCTTCGAGCCTGTTGCGCCAGATCCAGTTGCCTTCGCGCACGCTGGCATCGGCCCGCAACAGCTTCTTGGCGCAGGCGAGCAGCAGCAGCATAGCGTGCTCGGCCACTGAGATCGAATTGACATCGCCCACGATCGCAAGCGCGATGCCCCTGCCGTTCAGTGCGGGCAGGTCGACGGCGTCATAGCCGACGCCGTGCCGCGAAACGATCTTGAGCCTTTCGGCCTGCGCGATGATGGGGGCCGAGAGAGGTTGCGTGCGAATGACCAGGCCGTCCGCAGCGGCGATGAAAGGGGCGTAGCTTTCCTCCGAGACCTCTTCGACATAGTCGAACGTCACCTCGGGAGCGTCACGCAGCAATGCGATTCCGCTCGGATGCAATTTGCCGGCGACGAGTACGTGCGGCATCGTTTCCTCCGGCCCAGCGCTGGTGGCTGGTTCTGTCGATCGTTTCATGCCCGCGATATGGGGAGCGCCGTCATGCTCGCTCATGAGAGGGAGCCTGCCTCCTGCCAAGCATTTTGCAATGGTGATTGCAAATATGTTGCATTGTCAATAATCATTTCGTAAGCAATGGAAAAATCGCGGTTGCGTGGGAGGAACACGATGCCGGCAACACTCCGCCTCACCATGGCCCAGGCCCTGGTCCGTTATCTGTGCAATCAGTTTACAGTCGTAGAGGGCGCGAAAGTTCCGCTCTTTCCGGGTGTTTTCGCGATCTTCGGGCATGGCAACGTCACCTGCCTGTCGGAGGCCCTGGAGGCGGTCAAGGACACTTTGCCGACCTGGCGCGGCCAGAACGAGCAATCGATGGCCCTGGCGGCAATCGGCTTCGCCAAGGCCAAACGCCGACGCCAGATCATGGTGGCGACGAGTTCGATCGGCCCCGGTGCGCTCAACATGGTCACCGCGGCCGGCGTCGCCCATTCCAACCGCCTGCCGGTGCTGCTGCTCTCCGGCGACACTTTCGTCAATCGCCGCCCCGATCCCGTCATGCAGCAGGTGGAGCATTTCGGTGATCCCACCATCAACGTCAACGACGCCTTCAAGGCCGTGACGCGCTATTGGGACCGCATCGTCCATCCCGAGCAGATCATCTCCTCGCTGCCGCAGGCCGTCGGCGTGCTGCTGGATCCGGCCGATTGCGGGCCCGCCTTCATCGCGTTGCCTCAGGACGTCCAGGAAATGACCTGGGACTATCCGGAAGCGTTCTTCGAGCCTGCCGTGCACAAGATCCCAAGGCCGCGCCCGGATCGCGATCGCCTCCAGGAAGCCGTGAAGATCCTGCAACAGGCAAAGCGGCCGCTCATCATTTCAGGCGGCGGCGTGCGCTATTCCGGCGCCGAAAAGGCCCTGGCCGAGTTTGCCGCGAAGCGGGGCATTCCGCTCGCCGAGACCATTGCCGGCAAGGGCGCGCTCACCCATGACCATCCCGCCCATGTCGGGCCGATCGGCATCGTCGGTTCGACTTCCGCCAATGCCCTGGCCAGCGAGGCCGATGTGATCCTCGCCATCGGCACGCGCCTGATGGATTTCACCACCGGCTCCTGGACCGCCTTCTCGCAGACGGCGAAATTCATCTCGATCAACGCGGCGCGCTGGGATGCCACCAAGCATCGGGCGCTGGCGGTGGTCGGCGATGCCCTGGAAACCGTCGGGGAATTGGCGGATGCACTTGGCGATTGGACGGTGCCGGCGGCCTGGACGCAGAAGGGCGTGGCGGAATTCGCCAAATGGAATGCCATGCTCGATGGCTTCCAAAAGCCTACCAACGAGCCGGTCCCCACCTACGCACAGGTCGTCGGGGTGGTGAATGCCAATGCCCGCAGCCGGGACCTGCTCATCACCGCTGCCGGCGGCCTGCCCGGCGAAGTCATGAAGAACTGGCGGGTCAAGGAGCCCAACACCTTCGACTGCGAGTTCGGCTTTTCCTGCATGGGCTATGAGATCGCAGCGGGCTGGGGCGCGGCAATGGCCGATCCGACGCGCACGCCGATCGTCATGGTCGGCGACGGCACCTACATGATGATGAACTCGGACATCTATTCGACCGTCCTGAGCGGCCACAAGATCATTGTGATCGTCTGCGACAATGGCGGCTATGCCGTGATCAACCGGCTGCAGAATGCCAAGGGCGGGGCTTCCTTCAACAATCTGATCAAGGATTGCCGGGTGAAGGAGCCCTTTGCGGTCGACTTCGCCAAGCACGCCGAGGCGATGGGCGCCCTGACCCGGCAGGTGGACAGCCTTGCCGATCTCGGCCCCGCCATCGAATGGGCGCAGAACAACGACCGGACCACGGTCATCTCCATCGTTTCGGACGCCTTCACCTGGACGCCGGGCGATGCCTGGTGGGATGTCGGGGTTCCCGCCACGAGCGAGAGGAGCGAGGTACGCGAGGCGCATGCCTCTCAGCTTGACGGGCGCAAGCGCCAGCGTGTCGGGGTATGACGGACGCATATTGCGAGCAGCCGGGACTATCCTGCTTCCCAGGCCTGCTTCCCAGGACTGTCCTTTGGAGGTGATCGACCTCGATTTCCATCGATGCAGATTTGGAGAACCTCATGAAAGCCCGACTTGGCATCGCACCGATTGCCTGGTGGAATGATGACCTGCCCGAACTCAGTGACGACGTGTCGCTCGACGAGTGCCTGCGTCAGGCCCGCGAGGCGGGCTTTACCGGAATGGAGACGGGCCGTCGTTTTCCGATGGATCCCGCGGCGCTCAAGCCCGTCCTGGACAAACACGGCATGAGCGTTTGCGGCGGCTGGTTCTCGGGCCTGCTGCTCGACGGCGATCTCGAGGTGGAAAAGGAACGCATCGCCGGACAGATGGCCCTCTTCAAGGCGGTTGGAGCACCGTGCATCGTCTATGGCGAAACCGCCGGTACCATCCAGGGCAATCGCTCGGCGCCCCTGTCGACCAAAAGGCGGTTGAGCGAGGAAGAGATCAAGGCCTATGGGCGCAAGATGACGATCTTCGCCGAATGGTGCGCCGGACAGGGCATGCCGATCAGCTACCATCATCACATGGCGGCGCCGATCGAGACCGAAGCCGAACTCGATCTCCTGATGAAGCACTCGGGAGACGCCTTGCCCCTGCTCTACGATGCCGGTCACATGGCTTTCGCCGGCGGCGACGTGCTGCGGGTGATCGACAAGCACCATGCCCGCATTTCCCATGTCCACACCAAGGATATCCGCGCCGCGGTGGTCGAGAGCGTCGACCGTACCAAAGAGAGTTTTCTCGATGCGGTTGTGAAGGGGGCCTTTACCGTTCCCGGAGACGGATCCCTCGATTTCGAGGCGATCGTGAAGCGGCTGGCCGGCCACGGCTATGAAGGATGGTTCGTCGTGGAGGCGGAGCAGGACCCCGTCAGGAGCCCGCCACTGCAGATGGCCAGGATCGGGCACAAGGAATTGCTGCGGGTGATGGCCGCAGCCGGCTATTCGGTGGAGAATTGATGCCATGAACCGCATGGATGGAAAGATCTGCGTCGTGACCGGTTCGACCCAGGGGCTGGGGGCTGCGATCGCGCATGAGCTCGCCGCCGCCGGGGCCGCCGGCCTGGTCACGCTCGGCCGCAATGCCGCCAAGGGCCAGGCGGTGGCCGATGAAATCAGGGCGCGGACCGGCGTTCCCGTTCACTTCGTCAAGGCCGATGTCGCCGATGTCGGACAGTGCCGGCACGCCATTGCCGAGGCCGACCGCGTCTATGGCCGGGTGGATGTCCTCGTGAATGCCGCCGCCTGCACCGATCGCGGCACGATCCTCGATACCTCGCCCGAGTTGTTCGACCAGCTCTTTGCCACCAATGTCCGCGGGCCCTACTTCCTGATGCAGGAGGCGATGAAGCTGATGATCCGCGACGGCATCGCCGGATCGGTCTGCAATATCGGTTCGATTTCCGAACATGCGGGACAGCCTTTCATCAACGCCTATTGCGCTTCCAAGGGCGCCCTGGCGACGCTGACCCGCAATACGGCCTTCTCGGTGATGAAGAACCGTATCCGCGTGAACCAGCTCAATGTCGGCTGGATGTCGTCCGATCATGAACGCGAGCTGCAGGCGGCCTCCACCGGCGATCCCGACTGGGAGGCCAAGGCCGCGGCGGCACTGCCTTTCGGCCGGCTCGTCGATCCCGCCGAGGCGGCCAGGGCTGTCAACTTCATCGTCTCCGACGATGCCGGGCTGATGACGGGTGCCGTCATCAACTATGACCAGACGGTGTGGGGCGGATCAGCCGGCATGATGCCGGTGCCCAATGAAGCCCTTTCCCTGGCATGATCGCCCCACGCGGAGGTGTATTGGCGACCGGAAGCGGCCCCTCGTGGGCCGCTGCTCTGTGCAAACACTCGCCTAGGGTTGCGTCACGATCGGGATGCGGGGATCGGGAGCCTTCTGCAGGCGTGCCGCCAGCGCCGCCGTCAGGGACTGCGCCAGACACATGGGAGCCGCCAGGGATCGTGAAAACGTATATTGATGCTCGGGCACTGCGAACAGAACGGTTGCGTTCTTGGCGAGGGGCGAAAGGGTCGAGTCCGTTATCGCCAGGATCGGCAGTTTTCGGGCCGCCGCCTGCTCGACGATATTGACGACCTCGGTCGCATAGAACCGGAAAGAAACGGCAAAGAGCAGATCCGTGGGCCGCATGGTGCCGGCGATATGGGTGGAAAGGCCTCCGCTCGCATCGAGGAGAACGGTGCGTTTTCCCAGCATGGTCAGGATATAGCGAGTGAGATCGACGATCGGCGCCGAGCGAAGCTGGCCGACCAGATAGATGGTGTCGGCCTTCTCCATCAGGTCGACGGCCTTTTCGATGGTCTCTCCCGTCGTCAGGTTCAGCAGTTCCTGCAAGGCGTCGATGTCGCGCAGGACCAGATCGTGGAGGAAGCCCCAGCCGCCGACATTCTCCCGGTCGCTCAGCTCCGACTCCAGGGCCTTGATCCTGGCCTGGAAACCGGGCGCAGCCGTCGACAGGCGTCGCTGGAAGACCGCCTGCACCTCCTTGAAGCCCTTATAGCCCAGCATCTGGGCGAAACGAACGAAACTGGAGGCATGGATGCCGCAGGTGTCCGCGATGGCGTTGAGCGACATCACCGCGACATCATTGGGATTTTGGGTCAGGTAAACGGCTATATTCTGATAGGCCTTGCTCATCCCGTCATACTTGTCGTGGATGACCCGAATTAGGTCCTCGTAGTCTTGCGGGACACTGTCGGCGCCCATGAATATGTCCTTCTCCAATCACCGGCAGCTTGGGAAAATGCCGCATGCAAATCGCGCTTTATCACAGGTATGCCGCGCAGCGTTAGCCACGCGGCATATCCGGAACTGCCCGCCGGATGGCCCGGAAGATCGACGGGCCTTGCAGGCTGTATGGAGCGGCCTGGCTCCGTCAGTTGCCACCGCCGATGCAGGTGGCGACGTTTTCGGGTGTGCAGACGTCCAGGCCGGTATAGCTGGGATCCTTGGGCGGGGCCTTGCCGTCCTTGATATCCTTGAGGAAATACATCGCCTTATAGCCCATCTCGAAGGGACGCTGGCCGACATTGCCGGAAGCCAGGCCTTCCTTGAGAAGGTCGATCTGCACGGGCAGCGTATCGGCAACCACCAGGGCAAGGGCGCCGGAGGCGATCTTGCTCTTATATTTGGTCGCCACCTGCCGATAGGCGTCGGGCAGGAATTCGGGGAAGCCGCCCGTCGGGATGAACGCATCGAGATCGGGATATTTGCCGAGCGTGTCTTCGAGCTGCTGCACCGATTTCGGGAAATCGTCATCGGTATAGAGCGGGCACCCGTCGACTTCGGTCCAGCCGTTCTGGCCGGTCAGGCGATCGCCCGGCGACTGGGCGCTCGGCTTGCCGGCAAGGGTATCGCGAATTCCCTGCATGCGTTCATTGTGGTTGGCGGCTGCCGCACCGCCCGACTGGATGCAGATCTTGCCGCCCTTCGGCTTGATCTTCATGGCAATCTTGGCGAGATTCACGCCGATCTCGTAATTGTGCGTACCGACATAGGCGACACGCTCGCCCTTTGCGTCGGGAAGCAGGTCGGAGTCCCAGGTCAGCACCGGAATCTTGGCCCCGGCCGCGCCCTGCAGCGCAGCGGCGATCGCCGGTGCATTGGCCACCGAGACGGCGATGCCGTCGACGCCCTTGGTGATGAGGTCCTGCACCATCTGCGCCTGTTCGTCGCCGCCGCCATGTTCGCCCGGGCCGACATAGAGGCATTCGATGGCGCCGTTGAGTTCCTTCTCCGCCTTCTTGCAGCCGGCCTGCGCCTGGTCGAAGAAGGGATTGTTGGTGTTCTTGGGGACGAGCGCGAAGGTTAGCTTGTCGGCGGCATGGGCGCCACCGGCCGTCGCGGCAAGACCAACGGCAAGGGCCGCCGAGGTCAGCAGATATTTGAGCATTGTCTCCTCCGGATGTTGTGCCCTCCGGGACGTGTCCGCGACACGCCCTTGGGGCGTTCACACGATGCCGGTTCGACCGGTCATTCGCGTCTCTTGCCGCGGATCCGCTCGAGCAGGACCGCAAGAACCAGGAAGCTGCCGACGAAAACGCCCTGCCAGTTGGAATCGACGCCGGCCATGAGCAGGGAATTGCGGATCACTTCAAGCAAAGCCGAGCCGATCAGCGCACCGAAGGCACCGCCCTCCCCGCCCATCAGATTGGCGCCGCCGATCACCGTGGAGGCGATGGCGCGCAGTTCATAGCCCGTGCCCAGGGAGTTGATGGCCGAACCGGCCCAGCCGACGCTCAGGATCGCGGCGATGGCACCGCTGACGCCGGAAACGACATAGGCCTGCAGCTTGATGCGCTTGACTGGGACGCCTGTAAGGTTGGCGGCCTGTTCATTGCCGCCTATGGCGATCAGATGCCGGCCCCATGTCGTCATGCGCATGACCACGAAGAGCGCGAAAGTGAGTACGAGCAGCACCCAGACGGGATTGGCGATACCGAAAATCGCGCCGGCGCCGATGGCCTTGAAGGTCGGGCCGCCGGGACCGAAATTGTAGAGCATCTTGTTGCCGGACAGGACGACGGCGACCGAGCGGGCGGCCGAGAGCATGCCGAGCGTCACCACGAAGGGGGACAGGCCGACATAGGCGATGAGCCCGCCATTCACGGCACCGGCTATGCCGCCGGCGACGAGGCCGGCCAGCACGGCCGCATACCAGGGATTACCCGCCTCCAGCGTCAATCCGCAGACGACGGCGACCAGGCCCATGATCGAGCCGACGGACAAATCGATACCGCCGGTGACGATCACGGCGGTGGCACCGAGCGCCATGATGCCGATAAAGGCGAAGTTGCGGGTGATGTTGTAGAAATTGTCCTCGGTGGCGAAGCGCGGCTCGCGGATCGACATCACGATGCAGATGACGAGCAGTGCGACCGTCACCCAGAAGGCCTGGCTGGAGACGAGCGACTGCCACAGTGACTTTTCCTTCGTCGTCAGGACCGACTCGATGGAAACATTGGCGGACGCAGGCGCATTGGCCTGCTTGGAATGGTTGGAAGCATCCGTCATCGCAACCTCACGCTGCCTGGATTGCGCCGGTGATGAGACCCGTAACCTCTTCGGGCGAGGTTGCGGCTATGGGCTTGTCCGCCACTTTATGGCCGCGCCGCATGACGACGACGCGGTCGCAGACTTCGAAGACGTCGGGCATGCGATGGGAAATCAGCACCACCGAAATGCCGGCGTCGCGCAGGCGATGGATCAGCCCCAGGACCTCGGCAACCTGCCGCACGCTGATGGCGGCGGTGGGTTCGTCCATCAACACGATCTTGGCCTGCGACAGGCGCGTGCGTGCAATGGCCACCGCCTGGCGCTGCCCTCCCGACATCTGTCGGACCAGGTCGCGGGGGCGGGTTTCCGATTTGAGCTCGGCGAAGAGCTCACCGGCCTTCTTGATCATCGCCCCGTGATCGAGCCAGCGTAAAGGACCGACGCCCTTCTTGATCTCGCGGCCGAGGAATACGTTGGCGGCGGCCGAGAGGTTGTTGCACAGGGCAAGGTCCTGATAGACGACCTCGATCCCCTTGGCCCGGGCCTCCACCGGCTTGTGGAAATGCACCACCTCGTCGTCGAGCTTGATTTCACCGGAAGTGGGAGGGAAGTTGCCGGCGATCAGTTTGACCAAGGTGGATTTGCCGGCGCCGTTGTCGCCCATCAAGCCGACGATCTCGGCCCTGCCAATCGTCAATTCGACGTCTGTCAATGCCTTGATGGCGCCGAAGCTCTTTGAGACTGACTTCAGCTGCAGCAATGTCATGCCTCGCTCCCTCTTTCTTTTCTTGTTGCTCTATTCATGACGCATAAGCCGGCAGATGCCACCGGAAAAAAGGCGGCCGCCCGCGCTGGAAGAGCATCGACTTCATTGGGATCGAAAGATCCGTCGCCCGGCGATCCTGCTGCAAGCAAGGATGCTTTCGTGACGCCTGGCACGCATTGCGAATTTCCCCGTCCTGCCGCTGGTGCTTGCTTCTTTTTTGCAATTTCTATTTCATTTTTACTATGATTGCAACAATTATTGCAAAGCCGACGCGACCGTCAAGGGTTATTGAAATGATAATTGACTAAAATTATTTTTATCAATAATCATTGCAAAAATCGCACCGGCAGGTGCAGGGAGAGGAAGCCATGACAGCCAGGCAATCTCGGATGGAGGCCTATCCCAGGGCCGATCGTCGACTGAGGCTTGGCTTCGTCGGCGGCGGGCGCGGTGGCCAAGTCGGCGCTTGGCACGCCGCCGGCGCTCGTCTCTCCAACCGGTGGGACATCGTCGCAGGAGCGCTCTCAGCCGATCCGGCCACGGCCCGGGCATCGGGCCGGGACTGGTTCCTGGCCGACGACCGCATCTACGACGATTATCGCACCATGGCGCAGCATGAAGCAGCCCGCCCTGATGGCATCGATGCAGTTTCGATCTGTACGCCCAACCACACCCACTACGACATCGCCCGTGCCTTCCTCGAGGCGGGCGTCAACGTCATCTGCGACAAGCCCCTGACGACGAGCCTGGACGAAGCCAAGGCCCTGATGACCCTCGAGAGGGATACGGGATTGGTCTTCGGCGTGACTTATGCCTTCGCGTTTCACGCCATGGTACGGCAGGCGCGGCACATGATCCTCGCAGGCCGGATCGGGCGGGTCCGCCAGGTTCATGTCGAGTATTTCCAGGAATGGTCCTGCCTGGAAGAAAAGCCGGCTGGCGGAGAGCTGCCCTGGCGCCAGGATCCGGCAAGGGTCGGCAGAGCGTCGGCGATCAGCGACATCGGCACGCACGCCTTTCATCTGGCGAGCTATGTCACGGCCGAACCGATCGTCGAACTGAGAGCGGATCTGCATGTGTGCGGCCCCGCGCGCGGCCTGGAGGACACGGCCTTCATCAATATCCGCCTTGCCGGCGGCGCCCCCGGCACGCTCCTGGTCACGCAGGTCGCGCCCGGCAATTATTGCGCGCTGCGCTTGCGGGTCTATGGCGAGCGCGGCGGCATCGAATGGGACCAGGAGAAGCCCGAATATCTGCGGGTCAGCTCCCTCGGGCAACCGGACGAGGTAATCGTCCGCGGCAAGGAAGGGGCGATGCTGCCTGGTGTCGGGAAAATGTCCACGCTGCCGAGCGGGCATGGCGAGGCGCTCAGCAATGCCTGGGCCAATCTCTACACCGAATTTGCGGTGGCGATCGAGGCGAGAGCCGCCAAGCGTTCACTGCCGGCGGGCATGCTCGAATTTCCCACCGTGCAGGATGGTGCCCGCGGCGTGGGCTTCATCCACGCCGCCGTGGAATCGCATGAAAAAGGTGGTGTCTGGACGCCGTGCCGGCTGGCCTAAAGCATCGTGCCGAAAAGGGGACGCCGGTTTTCGGCAAAAGCGATGCGACAGCAATAACCTGCAGTACCGGACTCGATTCCGAAATCGGGTCCGGTGCTGCAGGGCCACGATGGAATCGGGAGGATGGAATGAGTGTCAGGTTGGGGATTGTCGGCGTTGGCGTGATGGGTGCCGATCATGCCCGCACGATCGCATCGCAGGTGGCGGGAGCCAGCATCCGCGGCATCTACGATGCCAATGCCGAGCGCGCCAAGCAGATTGCCGACGAGGTGGGTGCCACCGGAGTCGCCAGCGACCCCCTTCATCTCATCGGCGATCCCCAGGTCGATGCCGTGCTGATCGCCTCGCCGGACAGTACCCACAAGGAGTTGACCCTCGCCTGCATCGGGGCCCGCAAGCCGGTGCTGTGCGAAAAGCCCCTGGCCTCGACCTCGCAGGAATGCCTCGAACTGATCGATGCCGAGATAGCGGCAGGCGTGCGTCTGGTCCAGGTGGGCTATATGCGCCGGTTCGATCCCGCCTATGTCGCGATGAAGGAGCAACTCCTGGCGGGCAGGCTCGGCAAGCCTCTGCTGTTTCATTGCGTTCATCGCAATGTCGCAGCGCCACCGTGGTTCGATGGCGGCATGGCCATTGCCAATTCGGCCGTGCATGAATTCGACATCGTGCGTTGGATGCTCGCCGGCGACCTGACCGCCATTTCGGTATTCCGGCCCGGCAATCGTTCCGCCCAATCGCCCGGCGCACCCGTCTTTCTGGTGCTGGACGGCGCCGGCGGCACTTTGGCGACCATCGAGGTCTTCAACGATGCCGCCTATGGCTACGACGTCAGGGGCGAACTCGTGTGCGAGAAGGGCACGATCGAGCTGCAGCGGCCGGTGCATGCGCTCGTCAATCACGCTTTGTCACAGGGTGCGAGCTATCCGCTGGACTGGCGCCCGCGCTTCCAGGATGCCTATCGCCTGCAGGCGCAGGGGTGGATCGACGGCATCAGGGACGGCAAGCCCACCGGTGCGAGTGCCTGGGACGGATATGCCGCCACCCTCGTGGCCGAGGCGGGGCTGCGGTCGCTCGCCTCCGGGCATCGTGAGGATATTCCCGCCACATCCGTACCCAGGCTCTATGGCTGATACACCAGCGCCGTCATTGCAAGCGAAGCAATCGGAGGGCAGTGGGCTCCATGCCTTCAAGCCCCCGGATCGCTTTGCTCGCAATGACGGGCCAGCCTTTATGTTCCCTGGCATGAGACCTTTGCAGGCACGCGATCAATAGGCCGATTTCACCGCCGGGGATGCCGTGGCCGGTTTGCCGTTGAGCTCGCGAAAGCGGGAGACGCTGGCCTGCGCGGCAGCGGCGAGCAACCTGGAATCGCCCGACACCGTGGTCATGTCGAAGCCCCAGGCGATGGCACGCGTGGCATAGTCGGGCGTGCCGCAATGCAGGGCGGCGATCTTGCCCGATTTCTTGCATGCCGCGACGATCGCCTGCAGCGCCTCGATCATCTCCGGCTCCTCGCGGTCGAAGCCCGGCGCGAGACGTCCCTGATGCAGGCTGAAGGTGAGATCTGCCGGCCCGACATAGATGCCATCCAATCCGGGTGTAGCAGCGATGGCCTCCAGATTGGCCATGGCCTCGGCGGTTTCGACCATGGCGAAACCGAGGATCTCGTCATTGGCCTCGGCCGCATAATTGGCGCCGGCCGAGAAGTTGGCTCGTGTTGGCCCGAAACTGCGCTGGCCGTGGGGCGGATAGCGCATGTAGCTGACGAACTCGGCCGCCTGTTCGGCCGTGTTCACCATCGGGCAGATGATGCCATAGGCGCCGGCGTCCAGCGCCTTCATGATGATGCCGGGTTCGAGCCAGGGCACGCGCGCCATCGGCACGACGCCGGATGCGCGCATGGCCTGCAGCATCGGCAGCAGCATGGAATAGTCGAGAGCCCCGTGCTGCACGTCCACCGTAAGGCTGTCATAGCCTTGCGCCGCCATGATTTCCGCAGTGAACGGGTTGCCGATCGAGAGCCATCCGTTGATGGTGGCCCGTCCCTCGGCCCAACTCTGCTTCAGCTTGTTCCTGATCAAGGCCGCCTCCTCAAAATACGATCTGGGCCAGCTTGGTATCGAGATAATCCGCAATGCCCTCAGTGCCTCCCTCCCGGCCCATTCCCGAATATCGGGTGCCGCCGAAGGGAGCCTCGGCAGCGGCCAGGGCGAAGCTGTTGATACCGACCATGCCCGCCTTCAGCTCGGCGACGGTCCGCCTGGCGCGCGCAGGGCTGCGCGTGAAGGCATAGGCGGACAATCCCATGTCGCTGGCATTGGCCCGAGCAATGACCTCGTCATCGGTGGCAAACGAGGCTATGGCGGCGATCGGCCCGAAATTCTCCTCGGCGAACACGCGCATGCCGTCCTCGACCTCGGTAAGCACCGTCGGCTCGAAGAAAAAGCCGGCGTTGAAGGAAGGAGGCGCGCGCCCACCGCAAACCAGCCTGGCGCCGGCCTTCTCGGCCTCGGCGACGATAGCCTCGATCTCGCCACGACGCCTTGCACTGATGAGCGGCCCCATCTGCGTCTCGCCATCGAGACCGTCGCCAAGCCTGAGGGCACTCGCCCTGGCCACGAAGCCCCGCACAAAGGCATCATGCAGGCTTTCATGGACGAAGAAGCGATCGGGAGTCACGCAGACCTGGCCGGCATTGGCGTATTTGGTCGGCACCGAGGTGTTGAGGGCCAGTTCGAGGTCGGCATCCTCATAGATGATCAGGGGTGCGTTGCCGCCGAGTTCCATCGAGACCTTCTTCACCGTTTCGGCGGCATCCCTGATCATCTGCTGCCCGACGCGCGTCGAGCCCGTCAGCGAGACCTTGCGCACCGCCGAGGAGACCATGATCGGACCATAGGTCGTGGCGGTCGGGCCGACGACAAGGCTCACCACGCCGGCGGGGATACCCGCCGCCCGGGTGCAGTCGACCATGAGCATGGCCGTCCCCGGCGTCTGGCTGGAAGGCCTGACGATGATCGAACAGCCAGCGGCAAGCGCCGGTGCGGCCTTGCGCGCGACCAGGGCCGCCGGGAAGTTCCAGGCCGTGAAGGCAGCAGCGATGCCGACAGGCTCGTGCAGAACCTCGAAGCGTCCGCCAGGGACCCGACTCTCGATGATGCGGCCATAGATGCGGCGCGCCTCTTCGGCGTACCAGCGGAACTGGTCGGTGGCGAGGCCCCATTCACGCTCGGCCTGCCCGATGGGCTTTCCGGTTTCGCTCGAGATCATGCGAACGGCATCGTCCTTGCGGCGGAGCATCTCATCGGCGATCCGATGCAGGGCATCTGCGCGCTCGAATGCCGTCTTCGATCGCCACAGCGCAAAACCCTTGGCGGCGCTGTCCAGGGCCTCTTCCGTATCGGCGAGGGTCGCCAGCGGGACTTCACCCAGCGCGCGCTCGTGCACGGGGCTGATGACTGGAGAGCTGCCCTTGTCGGAGGCTTGGCGCCATTGGCCGTCGATGAAAAGGCCGAAATCCTGATACATGTTCACCCGACCTCGCTGGCGTTTACCGGCCGTCCTTCGCGGATCGACCGGCCGGCCGCTTCGGCCAGGACCAGGGCCGCACGGCCATCGGCAAAGCCGACCTCCGGCGTCGTGCCGTTTTCGACCGCCTCGACGAATGCGCCGATCTCGGCGTTGAAGGCCTCCGCATAGCGTTCGATGAAGAAATTGAGGTAAGGCGCCCCGCGGGATGTGAACTCCGCGGCAAAACGCACGCAGTCATGCGTCCTGCGGTTTTCCGAGATGGCCATGCCCCTGTTGCCGAACACCTCGACGCGTTGGTCGTAGCCATAGACAGCCTGCCTGGAATTCAAGATCACGCACTGCTTCCCCGACGGCGTGGTCAGAACCACCGAGACGGTATCCCAGTCCTCGCAGCGGGCCATCAGAGCTGGATTGACCAGCCGGCTTCCGACCGCGCTCACCGTTTGCGGTTCCTCGCCCAGCAGGAAGCGGGCCATGTCGAAATCGTGGATCGTCATGTCGCGGAAAATACCGCCCGACACCTCCATATAGGCGGCCGGCGCCATTCCCGGGTCGCGGGAGGTGATGACGATCTGGTGTACGTCGCCGATATCGCCATTCGCGATGGCAGCCTTGGTCGCCCTGTGCGTGGGGTCGAAACGCCTGACGAAGCCGAGCATGATGGGCAGAGACGTCTTGCCGATCGTACTGGCACAGCGATCGACCCTTTCCAGGCTCAGGTCGATCGGCTTCTCGCACAACACCGGCTTGCCGGCCGCCACGGCCTTTTCGATATAGTCGGCATGCGTGCTGGTGGAACTGGCGATGAGCACGGCGTCGACTTCCCTGGAGGCGAAGACCTCCTCATCGGTCGCGAAGACGGGCGTCGCCTCTCGGGCTCCGACCTCGGCGGCAGCTTCTCTCGAAACGTCGAAGACACCGGCGAGCCGGGTCCGGGGATGAGCCCCGATGTTGGCAGCATGCATCCGTCCGATACGCCCGCATCCCAATACGGCAATCCTGAGCACGGAAATCCTCCCTGATTTTTTGCAATGATCATTGCAAAAAATACATATTGTCAACAAGCAATGCGGATTATTTTGTGGCACGCCCGTGTCGGCATCGGGACCGTGCATCGGGGATAGCCCAATATTGGCAATCAGCATCTGCTGTTGATTGCAGCCGCTAAGAGAGCCGTCGGCGATCGCCAGCGACACGGCGAAAGGCGCCACTTCCCAGGCGACAACAATTGTGATCATATTTGATCAGGGCGCGGAACGACCTGCCAATTCAGAAACTGGGATGAAAAAAGCGACGTTGGCGGACATTGCGCGCGAGGCGGGGGTCGGAACCGCGACGGTCGAGCGCGTCCTGAACTCACGCGGCAATGTCACGCCCGCCACCATCGAGAAAGTCGTGCAGGCCATGCGCCAGCTCGGCAGCACCCGGGCCCTGCCGCAGAAATATAGCGGCGTCCTGCGTATCGAGGTCCTGATGGTGCGTCGTGAGACGCCCTTCTTCACCCGGCTGAACGAGGCCTTCATCCGCATCTCGGAATCGCTCGATCCGAGCATCCTGCTCCACCGCACCTTCGTGGACGAGAACGTTCCTGCCAGCGTGGCCCGGCGGATTGCGGAGCCCGGCTTTCGCCGCGTTGGGCTGATCATCGTCGCCCCCGACCATCCCGAGGTCAGGGCCAGGCTCGCCCAGGAGCGCGAAAAGGGCGTCGCCATCGTCCAGATCGTGTCCCGGATCGACGGGTCCCACGATGCCTTCGTCGGCATCGACAATTATGCGGCGGGCCGAACGGCCGCCATGCTGATGGCGAGGATGCTAAGAGGCGCGTCCGGACACCTGGCTGCGCTTTGCCACAGTGGCGTCTACGAAGTGCACCGGGAGCGTATCCGCGGTTTCTCGGACTATCTTGCCGAGCAGGCGGGAGATGGCTTGGTGTTCTCCGAAACGCTGTTTGGGCTCGACCAGGACCAGCGATCGGCCGAGATTCTCGATACGGCGCTGAAGCGCGATCCTGAGATCGTCGGCCTCTACAATGCGGGTGGCGCCAATGCAGGCGTGGCCTCCGTCCTGGAACGGCGCAAATCCGGCCACCCCCTTATGTGGGTCGGCCATGAGCTGACGGATGAATCCCGGCTTTGGCTGCGATCGGGCTTGATGGATATCGTCCTGGATCAGGCACCGGAGACACAGGCCCGGCGCGCCATCGATACGGTTCTGAGAAAGATCGGCTTCATTGCGGCCGAGGTCAGTACCGAGCCCGTGCGGTTCTATACGATCACCGCCGAGAATCTCTAGGTGACCACCTCATAGCTTCGCACCCAGATTCGGATTGAAGCGAGTTGGACAGAGGCGAGGAAGTTGTCGTCGCGCTTGCCGTAGCGGGCTGCGACAGCCCTGAAGTGTTGCGTTTATTGAAGAAGCGCTCGACGGCATTGCGCTGGCCATGGCGCCATTGAAAAAGGCCGGTCACGCAAGGTGCCGGCCCGTTTTCGTTTGGTCTATAGGCGCAAAGCGCAGCCGACCCTACAGGCACACCCTCACATCGATGCCATCCGTCTCGGCCTGGTAAGTCTTGAGATTGACGCAAGGCGGCATGCGCAGCGCCTCGCCGGTTCGATAGTCGAAGGCGCCCGAATGCTTCGGACATTCGATCTCGTAGTCCATGACCAGGCCATCGGCCAGATGAATGGCCTCATGGGTGCAGAGCCCGTCGGTGCAGAAGACCTCGTCACTCGGCGAGCGATAGATCGCGTAGGTCCTGCCGCCATGGTCGAAGCGAATGACGCCCTCGGCTTCGATGTCGGCCAGCTTGCAGGCAGTGATCCAGTCGGCCATCTCTATGCTCCTGCCCGGTCGGTTTCATTGGATTTCTTGGCCTCGGCCTTCGCATTGAGGCGGGCCTTCTTCTTTTCGTAGCGGGCCTGCATCTGTTTCTCCCCCTCCTTGCTGCCGTCGTGGAACGTGCCGAACCATTTGTCGAAGGGGATCAGCCCGTCGCCATAGTTCACCTCGAAATATTTGTGGTGGAGGTAGTGGATATAGGCGTGGCTATCGACGGCGGTGTCCTCGCCCAGTTCCACCTTGTCGAAGCCGACATGGCCGGGAATGGCACCAAATCCGGCGAAATGCAGCTGGTAGAGCGCCATGATCGGGTTGGATGGGATGATCAGGTGCCAGAACATGGTGCCGAGATAGAAGAACTGCTCGACGGGATGCATCGAGAGGGACGACCACGGCGAGGGATTCACCGAATTGTGGTGGACGGAGTGCACCCATTTGTAGAGCGGTCCCCAATGGATCGCCCGATGCAGCAGGAAGAAATGGGTCTCGTGAATGATCGGCACCAGGAGCGCGAGCACGAACAGATAGACCGGGTTCTGCGCGAAGGCGAGCCACGGTACCCAGCCATTGGCGAAGGCCATGAGCACGAACACCTCGATACCCGTCCAGATCGGCAGCCCGGTTCCGAAGGTGCGCAGCATGTTGTCGACATTCTGGCGCTCGAAGAAGAAGGCTTTCGAACGCTGCTCGGCCGGAAATTTCCCGTTATATTTGAAGCGGTTGCCCTGAGAACGCAGAATATAGAGCTTCAGTTCGAAGGCGCCGAAGAACAGGAAGACGGCGATGGCGTTGGCGGCGAAGAGCTTCAACACCCAGCCCCAGGCCAAGGCCTTCATCACCTCGGGCTCCGGCAGGACAAAATACCACCAGGCAACGGCCGAGAGCGCGAACAGGACGTTGTAGGGAAGAAAATAGTGCGGAAGCCACTTCAGGAACTTCAGCGGCTGCGGCGGGAATGTGAAGACGGGCGCCGTTGAGGCCGGCTCGTTCGGAGCCCAGTCGCCGCGCTTGTTGCGCGCGCCATAGGAAAGGTCGTCCATGACGGCCTCCTTTCAGAGCTTGTTGGAAAGGGTCAGGAAACGTTCGAAGGCGTCGTCGTCCATGTCGACCTGGTGCACGACCTGCGGATAGGCGCCATTCTCGACATCAGCTGCGAAGGCCTGGAACGCGGTCACGCGCTTTTGCTGCAGCTCCGCCTCGAGGGCAGCGAAATCGGCATATTTCTTGGCGTGACGGGGGTAATGCCCTCTATTCGTCCCCAGCACATCGGATGAAAACAGATATTGCGTGTCGCAGGCCGATCCGCATCCCATGCCCATCGTGATCATCGGGGTCGAGCGCGTGATGAAGTCGGCGAGGCGCACGGGGACCACTTCGACCTCGATGAAAGCCGCTCCTGCATTCTCGATATCCTTGACGGCGCGCATCACCTGGACCGCCTCTTCGGCCTTCTTTCCGATGGCGCGAAAATTCGTCCAGGTCGCTCGATTTGGCACGAGGCCGACATGGCCGGTGACCGGGATGCCTTCGCGCGCCATGGCTTCGATGAAAAACGGAGAATGCGAACAATAGATGGAATCGGCGCCGCGGCGAAGGATCTCGAAGCCGAGCCGGATGGCTTCCTGGGGCGACGAGACAGAGCCATGCGGCATCCCCGCCGACAGGAAGGCACCAGGCGCGGCCTTGCGCAGGGCTTCGAGCTGATGATCGGGCTCGCAGGAGAGGATCACGATGCCGGCGGCTTGCGCGGCGGCAGCCTCGGCCGGGGTATCGACATGCAGCTGGAGCCACTTTCGCAAGCCTTTCTGGCTCCGCAGATCATAAACCGACGGCCGACGGTCCATCGCCTTTTCTCCCTTTTTCTTGCATCGATGATAGCCGGCGTGCCGGTGTCCGTCGCCGGATTACTTGATCAGAATTGATCAAGCGCTGGCGATCTGCCCGCTCGCAAGTCACCGCCTCGGCCCGGCTGGCTGACCGATGTGTTCACGCCGCGAGCAAGCTCTTGAGATTGACATTCGGTGCCGACAAGGCGGCCGCCGAGGGCCTGGTACGCCTGGCGATCAACATCTCCGCCAGGCGGATATCGCGGGCCACCGCATTGCCCGGCCCGATGCCGCTCGCCGCGACCAAGCGGCCCGTGCCATCCAGATGAAACTGCAGAACGGCATGCGGTCCGAGGTCTCGCCGCACAATCGAGCATCCCTGATCGACCAATCCGGCAACCTGGAGGCTGAGATCGTATTGATCCGACCAGAACCAGGGCACGGCGGAAATCATGTCATTGGCGCCGAGCATGTTGCGGGCCGCCAGCGCGCCATGATCCTGCGCGTTGCGCCAGGATTCCAGTCTCACCCGCCTGTTGTCGTAGACCGGCAGGGGGAACGAACAACAATCGCCGGCGGCGAAGATCGACGGGTCGCTGGTGCGAAGCTGGGCATCGACGGCTATCCCGTTTTCGATCGCCAGCCCGGCTGCCTCGGCAAGCTCCGTCGATGGCACCGCACCGACACCGGCCACCACGAGACCGGCGGCGATCTCCCGTCCGTTCGCCAAGCGCAGCACGGCCTGCCCTCCCCTGTCCTGCAAGGACAGGATGGGGATCCCGCACACCAGTTCGACGCCGGACGCAAGATGGCGCGCCTCCACCATACGGGCGATCTCTTCGGGCACGCCCCGGCTCAGGATGCGTTGCTGGACCTCGATCAGCGTTACGCCCGCGCCGCGCTGGATTGCACTGGCTGCAACCTCCAGCCCGATGAAACCGCCGCCGATGATGGCGATCCTGGCGCCAGGACGAAAATGGCTGCGCAGGCGCGCCACGTCCTCGAAACGACGCAATGTTACGCAGTGGCGATCGTCGCCGTCGCCGGGAAGGATTATGCGCCGCGCACTCGCACCTGTAGCGAGCAGGAGCCTGTGATAGGCAAGCGTCCGGCCATCGGACAGATGCACCCGCTTTGCCACGCGGTCGATGCCGTGCACCTTGATACCGGTCAGGCATGTGATTGCAGAAGCCTCGAAGCGAGCGGCGGTGGCGATGGTCTTCGGACCGGGCGCATCCTCGGTGGTCAGCGCGTCCTTGGACAAGGGCGGCCGTTCATAGGGAAGATGCGTCTCCTCGCCGATGAGTGTCACCGAGCCCGCAAAGCCAAGCTCGCGCAATGCAAAGGCAGCCCTGCTCCCGGCCTCGCCCGCACCGATTATGACCATATGCTTGCTCATGGTTTCCATTCCGTCTTCATCGGCGACGCAATGGCGTCTCCGTTCCGTCGCGAAATGTGCGAGAAAATTCATCGGATTGAACGAGGAGTCTTGATCAGATTTGATCACAGCCGGTCATCAGCGCTCCGTCGTCCGGGCTTCCGGCACGCCAGCGCATTGCAGCAGCAAAGGAGGTTTCGCATCCAGGCAGCCAGGCTGGACCGACGTGGCCAAGGCCGAATCCACTTGGCGACAGCCCCGATCGTCCCGCAGAAGGCCCATCGTGCCAAACGGCAACCCGCTGTTCCATAGGTCCATGCCCATGCTAAAAGCTTCCTCAAATGCGTAATTTCGGGAAGCTGTGAATTTGCATTGTCGTGTTCCCGACCGTTGGACTCTCCAGTCTCGATTGGCTGCTGCATGATCCTGCTGGTTGGCAACGGTCCCATCTCTCCTGACGCAGTGTCCCTTGCCGATCAGGCCAGCTTCGTTGTCCGCTTCAACGACTGCCGGTCCTATGCCGACCTGCCGGGCCCTACGCATGCCGTGGCCATCTGCAACACGGGTCGGCCTGGCTATGCGATGGCGACCTCCACCAAGTGGCGATCTCATTCGGCGATCCGCGAAGCCGGCGAATTATGGTGCGTACGCAACCCAGCCAAGTTTCTGGACCTGAGGGCTGCCATCCTCGATATGTGGCCCGACCTCACCGATTTTTGCGATGATCACACGTCGAGGTTCGCCACCTATTGCGCTGTCGTCGGCAAGGACTTTCTGGTTTTCGATCGCAAGCTCCACGACGAAGTCGATCGTGACCTCGCTGATCTTGCGGCTCCGCCCTATGTGGTACCAAGCAGCGGAATGCTGGCGCTCCACTATGTTCTCCAGCGTTTCGCACACCTTCCCATCATCCTCGTCGGCTTTACCCATCAGGGGTGGGAGTGGCACCCTTTTTCTGCCGAAAAGACCCTCGTGGATCGCTACATTCGGCTTGGTCGGGTAACGCGCCTTTAGGCCACCGCCGAGATGAAGCTTCATCCCGCGCCTGGCGATCAAGGGTATTTGCGTATCCCCAGCCGCCTCTTCGTCATGCCACGGCCGTCTGTCTGCCCATGATGAAGGCCGTCAGGCGAGGACAGACGAAATCGAGGAAGGCCCTGACGCGATAGGGCAGATGCGGGCCGCCCAGATAGAGGGCATGGATCTGTTCCTCGTCCCCCTCGACCGCCTCCGACAGCACCTCGACCAGGCGGCCCGCTGCGATATCGGCCCGGACATGGTATTCGCCGAGCCGCGCCAACCCGGCTCCCGCCACCGCCATCCGCCGGACGGTCTCGCCATTATTGGCAAGCAGAGGCCCGCCGACGACGCGATCGACGATGCGTCCCCCTTCCCTCAGCGGCCAGACCGGCGCGGCCCGCCGGAAATTGAAGCCGAGGCAATTGTGCCCGGCGAGGTCCTCCACGGTCCTTGGCTCCCCCCGACGCTCGATATAGCGCGGAGCAGCGACGATCTTGCGCCTGGCCACGCCGATGCGGCGTGCAATCATGGCGGAATCCTGCAGCGCGCCCACCCGGAAGGCGACATCGGTACGGTCGAGATAGAGATCGACGATCTCGTCGGAGAGGGAGACATCGACGACGATGTTGGGATGAGTCTCCCAGAACGCCGGCAGCAAGGGCTCCAGGCCCAGCACGCCGAAAGCGACCGAGGCGTTGACCCGGACGGTGCCGCCGGCACTGGCCGCGCCCTGGGACAGGCCGCGCTCGATCTCGTCCAGTTCCGCCAGCAAGGCGAGGCTCTTCTCATAGAAGATCTGGCCCTCGGCCGTCAGCGACAGCCGGCGCGTGGAGCGCTCGAGCAGGCGCACGCCCAGGCGCTCCTCGACGCGACCGATCAGCTTGCTGACCGTGGATGGCGTCATCAACAGCAACCGGGCAGCCTCGGAGAAGCTCCCGCTCTCCACCACGCGCAGGAAGACCTGCATTTCGCCGACGCGATTGTCCATGCGACGCCCAATCTGTGAACTGACTTCGCAGATAATGTGGAAAGTGAGCCGATTATCAAGCCGGATCCAAACAGATATCTAGCCATTCATGAAAAAGAATTCCGCATTGGAACTGATCCGCAAGCCGGATCACATGACCCTCGGCATCGAATTGCCGCTCGACAATGACTGGTCGCCCGCCGGCGAGGCCCGGCGAGCGGCGCAAGGGCGCCCGCGCGGCGTTCCCGATCTCAGCGCGCAGACCGATCTTGTCCGCAGGGCCGACGACCTCGGTTTCTCGGCGATCTGGATGCGCGACGTGCCTGTCTTCGACCAGGTGAACATGGGCGATGCTGGCTCGGTCTACGATGTCTTCACCCTGCTCGGTTTTCTCGCCGGCGTGACCCGCAGGGTGGCCCTCGGTACCGCCGCGGTCGTCCTGCCGATCCGCCATCCCCTGATGACGGCCAAGGCGGCGGCCTCGGTGGACGCCCTCTCCGGCGGCCGCCTGATCCTCGGCGTGGCCTCGGGCGACCGGCCGGTCGAATATCCACTGCTCGGCCTTGATTTCGAGGCCCGCGGCGAAGCCTTCCGGGAGGCGGTCACCTATCTGCGTGCGGCCTGGCAGCCCGGCGGCCTGCCGGTGAATGGCGAGCGTGCGCCGGCGCTGGACCTGCTGCCGAGGCCGGTGCAGCCGACGATTCCCCTGGTGGTGGCCGGCCAGGCCCGGCAGGACGACGCCTGGCTCGCCGCTCATATGGACGGTCGCTTCGTCTATCCGGGCAGCCTCGACAAGACCGCCCGGCAGGCGCGCGGCTGGACCGATGCGACGGCCGGGCACGGCGCTTTCATCAGCGCTTTCCACCTCGATCTGCTCGACCAGGCCGACGCACCGGCAACGCCGATCCGCTTCGGCGCCCGTGTCGGCCGCAAGGGCCTTGTCGCGCATTTCCGCGCTTTGGCGGCGGCGGGTGTCGATCACGTCGCCATCAATCTACGGCAGTCGGCCCGCCCGCCTGCCGAAGTTCTCGATGAACTCGCATCGGATGTCATGCCGATGCTGACCAGGAAACCCGCGGCGCTGGCCGCCTGACGATCCCAGGAGACGAAAATGCAGACCATCAGTGTCCAAGGCGCTGTGATCCCCACCCTCGGTTTCGGCGTGTTCCGCATGTCGGATGCCGAAGTGGAGCGCGTCGTTCCCGCTGCCCTCGAAGCCGGCTTCCGCCATTTCGATACAGCCCAGATCTATCAGAACGAGGCCGCGCTCGGCCGCACCCTCCAGGCCGCCGGCGCCCGCCGCGAGGAGCTGTTCCTGACCACCAAGGTCTGGGTCGACAACTACAGCCGGGCCAGGTTCGCGGCCTCGGTCGATGAAAGCCTCGACAGGCTGAAGGTCGACCAGATCGACCTCCTGCTGCTGCATTGGCCGGGTGACAAGGTCGCCATCGCCGATCAGGTCGAAATGCTGAACGCCGTCCAGGCCGCCGGCAAGACCCGCTTCATCGGCGTGAGCAACCAGAATATCGCCCAGATGAAGGAGACGGTAGCACTGAGCCAGGCGCCCATCGTCACCAACCAGGTCGAACTTCACCCCTATCTCGACCAACGCGCCCTCGCCGCGGCCGCCAAGTCCATGGGCCTTGTCGTCAGCGCCTATTACGGCATGGCCGACGGTGCTGTGCCCCGCGATCCGCTGCTCCAGCGCATCGGCGCGAAATACGGCAAGAGCGCCGCGCAGGTCGCGCTACGCTGGCTGGTCCAGCAGGGCTTCGTGGCACTGTCCAAGACCGCCAGGCCCGAGCGCGTAGCCGAGAATGTCGCGATCTTCGACTTCGTCCTGAGTGAGGACGACATGGCGGTGATCGGCGCGCTCGCCCGTGCGGATGGACGCCTCGTCAACCCTCCGGGTCTCGCCCCGGCCTGGGACGCCTGAGGAGGATCGATGATGAGCACGAACGGTGTCGCTTCCGGCGACGAGCTTCGGCAGGGGTTCAACTGGCCCCTGCTCGCCTTGGCCATCGGCGCCTTCGGCATTGGGACGACCGAATTCACGCCCATGGGCCTGCTGCCGGTCATCGCCGACGGCGTGGGTGTCACGATCCCGACGGCCGGCATGCTCGTCAGTGCCTATGCGATCGGCGTGATGCTGGGCGCCCCGATCATGACGCTCGCCTTCAGTCGTTTCGGCAAGCGCGCCGCCCTGATGCTGCTGATGGGCATTTTCACCATCGGCAACATCCTGTCGGCGCTCGCGCCGGGATATGCCACCCTGCTGCTCGCGCGGCTGGTCACCAGCCTCAACCACGGCGCCTTCTTCGGTCTCGGCGCCGTGGTTGCCGCCAGTGTCGTGCCCAAGGAGAAGCAGGCCAGCGCGGTCGCGACCATGTTCATGGGCCTGACGATCGCCAATATCGGCGGCGTACCCGCAGCCACCTGGATCGGCCAGCAGATCGGCTGGCGCATGGCCTTCGCCGGTACGGCCGTGCTCGGCCTCCTCGCCATCGCCTCGCTGTGGCTGGCGCTGCCGAAGGGAGAGCCCGGCAAGGTGCCGGACGTCAAGCGCGAGCTCGGCGTCCTCATCCGCCCGGCCGTCCTGCTGGCAATGGCGACGACCGTGATGGGTGCCGGCGCCATGTTCACGCTCTACACCTATGTCGCTCCGGTGCTGGCGGACCTCACCGGCGCCTCGGACACCTTCGTCACGCTCGCGCTGGTGCTGATCGGCGTCGGCTTCACCCTCGGCAACGGCCTGGGAGGCCGCCTCGCCGACTGGTCTCTCGACGGCGCCACCAAGATCTTCCTCGCCGCCCTCGCGCTTATCATGGTGCTGTTGCCCTTGGTGTTGACGAGCCATGTCGGGGCGGCGATCGGGCTGCTCGCCTGGGGTGCTGCAACCTTCGCCATCGTCCCGCCGGTACAGATGCGGGTGATGCAGGCGGCGGCGGAAGCACCCGGCCTGGCCTCCTCGATCAATGTCGGCGCCTTCAATCTCGGCAATGCGGTCGGTGCGGCTGTCGGCGGCGGGGTCATCAGCCTTGGCTGGGGCTACGCGGCGGTTCCCGTGGCCGGCGGTGCGCTTGCCGCAGCCGGCCTGGCGCTGGTGTGGCTCGGCCGGACACGGACTGCCCTCGCCTGCCAGGCCTGAGCCAACGATCGCAAAGGTGAAACGAACATGAATCCTATCGCATTTCCTCTGGCCGGACAGCAGTTCGAGGTCGACTACGGCGACCTCGTCGCCACCAATGCCTATGCATCGGATGGCCCCTCACTCCGCTATGAGATCACCAGGGGGCCGCTGACCGGCAACAAGGCGACTGTCGGCTTCGAATGGCGGCATCTGGCCGGACAGTCCTATGCCATCTCCTGGCAGGAGGCCGACGGCTCCACGGTCGTCCATATCGACGACTTCGAGGCCGGGCGCTCGCTCGCCTTTTTCACGACGCCGGATGGCACGTTCTTCCGCCTGGAAGGCAGCCTGCGGCCGCTCGCTGCATCATAAGGGTGGCAGGCCTGGTGCCGACGGCGCAACCAGGCCTGCAGCAACGGTCCAAGAGGCCTGGAATGCTCGAGCACAGGCGCTACATTCAAACGCCGGACGGCTATTTCATGGTCCTGCGGCAGGGCGACGACGTCTTCGCGCGGCTTGAAGCCCTGATGAAGGAGGAAGCGGTTCCGGCTGCCGGCTTTGTCGGCTTCGGATTTCTCCGGCAAGCGACCTTCGGGTTCTTCGATTTCGACAACAAGGCCTATCGCCCGAAAACCATCGAGAATCTGGAGCTCGCCAACATGACCGGCACCCTGGCCTGGAAGGATGGCGAGCCCGCGATTCACGCCCACGGCGTGGCGGCGGACAGCACCTTCCAAACCTTCGGCGGCCACCTGCTTGCGCTCGAGGTCGGTCGTGGCTCGCTGGAGATCCATGTGTCGGTCTTTCCGACGCGACTGGGGCGGGCGCTCGATCCGTCGATCGGCGCGAATGTGCTGCAGCTCTGACGCAAAGATCGCGGATCCCGCACTCGCGGCCCGATCGGCGGTCTTTCCCCGGGACGCGGCGTCCCGCGCCGAACGCGTTGCGCAGGGCAGCATGAGCTGACGGAAAACGATGCGCCGAGCCGGGCGCAACTCTCGGCAGAAAGGGAGGAAAACCCTGTTTCGGCACCGGATCACCTGTGACAAGGTTTGCAACGGCTTACGCCGTACGGCTATACCGGATGGCCCATTCTACAGGATCGCCCCGTGCCCAGCAGCGAGATCGAAGATACCATGCCAGCCGGGGCGAATCTTGCCGAGGAACTCGAGCGCGCCCGCGTGGCCTGGCTCTATTTCGTGGGAGGCCAGACCCAGCAGGAAATCGCCGAGCGCATGAACATCACCCGGCTGAAGGTGAACAAGATCATCGGCCAGGTCCGGGATACAGGCAAGGTGCAGATCCGTGTCAGCTTGCCGCTGAGTGACTGCATCGATCTCGCGGAGAGGGTTTCGGCACGATACGGCCTGGTCGAGTCGGTCGTGGTGCCGGACGTGACGGACTATCTCGAGCAGAAGCGCGTCATCGGCGAGGCGGCCGGCATGCTCGCCAGTTCCCTGATCAATGGTCAGGACATGGGCGTGGGCATCGGTTCGGGCCGCACGCTCAGCTACGCCGTGCGCGCGTTGACGGCGAAGCTGCGACCGACGAGCTGGGTGGTCGGACTGACGGGCGGTGTCACCAGCGGTTCCTCGACGAATACCTTCGAGGTGGCGACGGCCTTCGCCCGCTCCCTCGGCGTGGAATGCCACTATTTGACGGCGCCGATCTATTGCGCCAATCCGGAAAGCCGCAACGCGGTGCTTCTGAACGAGGAGTTGACTGATGTCCTGGCGCGCACGGAGATTGCCGACATCGGCCTCGTTTCCTGCGGCCCGCTATCGCATGACACTTCGCTCACGCAGATCCGGGTCGTGAAGGATCATCTGGACGCCATTCTCAATCTGGGCGCCGTCGGCGAATTCATGGGGTGCTTCCTGGATTACCAGGGCCGCCCCGTCGACCACTTTCTCAACGAGTCGACCATCGCCCTGCCGCCTGACAAGCTCAAGATAAAGCCGATCTCGGTGCTGGTTTCAGGAGGCACCGACAAGATCCCGATTATCCGGGCGATCCTGCGGGCAGGATATGTCAACCGCCTAGTAACCAATGAATCGGTTGCCAGAGCCCTTCTGCAGGGGCCACGCTAGAGCATCGTGCCGAAAAGTGGATGCCGGTTTTCGGCAAAAGCGATGCGACAACGATAACCTACAGCATCGATGCTTGACCGACCAAGCATCGTCCTTGCGAGCGGGCCAAACATCGTGGCCGCCGGAGCAGGCCCGGCGGCGACAAATGTCCCGTTTCTTTCAACACCTCGGCCAAGCTGACCAGGACGTGCACGCCGCCTTGTCGGGCTCAGCCGACGGCGCGCTCGCGCGCTTCGGACATCGCCCTCAACATGACATAGGTCGAAGCCGCACCCGGATCGATATGCCCCATGGAGCGCTTCCCGAGTTTGGCGGCGCGGCCGCGCCGCGCCTCCATTGCCGCCGTAGCCTCCATGCCATCCTTGGCACCATCCCTTGCGGCAATCAGGATATCGAGTGTCGAGCCTTTTTCCTGCGCGCGCTCCAGAGCCGCGGAGACGGCCGGCACCCAGGCATCGATCATGGTCTTGTCACCGGGCTCGGCGCGTCCACGGTCGCGGATCCCCTGGCAGGCCGCGGAAAGCCAGGCCGCCAAGGCTTCGGAATCGAGATTGAGACGATTACCGACCGCCGTGCCTGCCCGCAGGAAAGCGGTCGCGTAAAGCGGCCCCGAAGAAGCGCCGACGGCATCGAGAAAGGCCTTGGCCATGCGCTTGCATATGCCCTCGATCGCCTCATTGTCCGGCCCATCGTCAAGAGCCTTCTGCACCGCCCGCCAGCCGACTTCCATGGTGACGCCGTGGTCACCGTCGCCAATGACCCCGTCGAGCTCGGAGAGCCAATCCTTCTCCGCGATGATCTGGTCGCCGACATTCTGCATCATGGCCCGGAACAGGGCGGGCGTGATGTCGCCATCGGCGATGAGTTCACGAGCGGCTTCCATTGTCGTCGAGCCACGATCGGGCGTCCGTTCCGGCTGGCGCCGCACCGTGCCCTTCTCCACGACCGGTTTCATTGCGCCTACGGTCAGGGCCAAAGTCCGGCAGGGATGGTCAAGCAGAGCCTGGAGTCTGTCATCGAGCTTCATCAGCGTCACCGAAGCGCCTGCCATTTCCAGCGACGTCGCGTATTCGCCCACCCAGGACGCGTGGATCTTCACATCGAGGGCATCGAGGCGCTGCTTGACGCGCCGGAACATCACATAGAGTTCGATTTGCGATGTGGCGCCGAGGCCATTGACCAGGACGCTGACCCGGTCGCCTTGCTTGAGTGCGAGCTCCCTGGCCAGATTGTCCATCAGTTCGTCGGTGACGACGTCGGCCGTCGCCAGTTTCTGGCGCCGAATGCCCGGCTCGCCATGCAAGCCCATGCCGATTTCCATGTCTTCGGCACCGATGGTGAAATTGGGCTTGGCTGTTTGCGGCAAGGAGCAAGGACTGAGCGCCACGCCCATGGAGCAGGTTGCGTCATTCGCCGCGCGGGCCAGCGCTTCCACCCGTGCGAGGGGCTCGCCGAGATCGGCGGCAGCGCCGGCGATCTTGAAAACGAAGAAATCGCCGGCAATGCCGCGACGCTCGTTCTTGCGTTCGGGCGGCGCGGAGGCAACGTCGTCTACCACGGCGACCTGGCGCACATTCACGCCTTCTCCGGCCAGTTCCTCCGCCGCCATCGTGAAGTTCAGCACGTCGCCGGTATAGTTGCCATAGAGCAGCAGCACGCCGGCGCCGCCATCGGCGGCGTGCGCCGCTTCGACGATGTGCGCCGGGGACGGAGAGGCGAAGACATTGCCCACCGCTGCGGCATCCGCAAGGCCGCGCCCCACATAGCCCGCAAAGGCAGGCTCATGGCCGGATCCCCCGCCGATCACGATGCCGACCTTGCCGGCGCGCGGTCCGTCCACGGCGACGATGGCGCGGCCTGTTTGCCCTTCCACGCGCAGCAGGTCGGGATGTGCGCCCGTCATGCCCTCGATCATTTCCTGGATGATCTGTTCGGGCGCATTGATCAGCTTCTTGGTGGAGACTTGTTCGTTCATCGTTTCTTGTTCCGCGAATTCTTCAATCATGTCCGTTCAAGCTGCTTCGCCGCGCAGATAGCGACGAGAGATGGCATCAAAGGAGATTGCCAGCACGACGATCGCACCCGAGACAATGCCCTGCCAGTAGGGCGATACGCCAAACAGGACGATGATATTTTCGATGATGGCAATGATGCCGGCGCCGAGAATGGCTCCGATCGGGCTGCCCACGCCGCCCGTGGTGGCGACGCCGCCGATCACGCACGCCGCGATGGGGGCCAGCACCCAGGTATCGCCGATGGACGGCTGGGCCGTTCCCAGGCGCGCCACCATGAGGACACCCGCCAGCGCCGCGAGAGCGCCGGCTGCCACGAAGACGATCAAACGGACGAGGTCGACACGGATCCCGAGCATGCGCGCGGCGCCCCGGTTGTTGCCGATCGCATACATGTAGCGGCCGAACGGCGTTTTCACCATGACGAAGGTGGCGACGAGGAGGGCGCCGATCATCGCCACGAAGGGAACAGGCACGCCGAACAGGTCGCCGCGGCCGAGATATTGGATCTGCTGCGGAATACCGGTGATGGCCACGCCGCGCGTCAGGACCAGATTCGCGCCGCCGTAAATGCCCGCCGTGCCGATCGTCAGGACGAGCGAGTGCAGCCGCAAGCCGGTGACAAGCAGCCCGTTGGCAAACCCGAGGGTTGCGCCGAGGGCGATGGCGAGCAGCATTGCCGTATAGGGCTCGATGCCGAACTTCATCATCAGGACACCGGAGGCGATCCCGCAGAGGCCGCCTATCACGCCCAGCGACAGGTCGAGTTCGCCCAGCACCATCAGCATGGACTGCGCGATGGTGATGAGCCCGACGAAGGCGATGCCGCGCGCTACGACGGACATGTTGTAGGAGGTCAGGAAATAAGGTGAAACGATCGCCGACAAGGCGAAGATGACCGCGAGGGCCGCAAGGACTCCCGCGAGCGGATCGCGCAGGACCGTGGCAAGTGATTTAGGCGACATCGGCGTTCATCTCGGTTCCAAATATGGCGCCCACCAGCGTTTCCGTGGCCGTGTCGGCCGTGACGTATTGGCCGGTCAGGCGCCCGTTATGCATGGTTATGATGCGGCTGGCGCATTTGCGCAGTTCGGCGATCTCGGAAGAAATGAGAATGACTCCCACACCTTCCTCGGCCAGCCTCTTCATGATCCGGTAGATTTCGGTCTTGGTGCGAATGTCGATGCCTTTGGTCGGCTCATCGAAAATCAGGATCTGCGGCCGCGTGGCCAAAGCGCGGCCGATGATCGCCTTTTGCTGATTGCCGCCCGACAGATGGGAGATACGCTTGCCCATGCCGGCGGTGCGGATGCCGTACTCGTCGATGATGGTCTGGACCGCGCTGCGCTCTCGCTTCTGGCTGATGCCCAAGGGGCCGACGGTGAGCGGCAGGATGGAGATGCCGATATTCTCGCGCAGCGAAAGTTGCGGGAATATGCCGTGAAGCTTGCGCTCCTCGGACAGATAGAGCATGCCGGCCTCGACCGAACTGGACGTATCGTTGAGCCGCCAGTCCTTGCCGGCAACCATGACCTTGCCGGCGGTCGCCTTGCGATAGCCGAAGATGGTTTGCATGATTTCGGAGCGCCCTGCCCCGACAAGGCCGGCGAAACCAAGGATTTCGCCGCGGCGAAGATCGAATGAAATATCGCTGAAGCGCGGACCGGTCAGGCCCCTGACTTCCATGATCGTATCCGTCGCGTTGCCCGCAGGATGGAAATGCTCGTCCAGCGCCACATGACGGCCGGACATGGCGCGTATGAGATCCGGCTCCAAAATATCGGCGATCCGTCCGCTCTCGATCTTCTCGCCATTGCGCAGAACCGTATAGTCGTCGCCGATGGCAAAAACCTCATCCATCTTGTGGCTGATGAAGATAATCGCGTGGTTGCGATCGAGGAAGCCGCGCATGACCTTGAAGACACGCTCGACTTCGACGCCGGTCAGCGCGGAGGTCGGCTCATCGAGGATGAGCACCTTCATATTCCTGTTCGTGGAAGCGCGTGCGATCTGGAGCAGTTGCTGATCCGAGACCGAAATATTGGCCACGAGATCCTGGGGGCGGGCCTCGATGCCGAAACGGTCGAGATAGGCCTGCGCCTCCGCCATCAGGGCGCGGCGGTTGAACAGCATGCCGCCATGGCCCGTGCGGTTCAGGGGCATGAAGAGATTCTCAGCAACGCTCATCTGGGGAAACAGCGTGAGCTCCTGAGGCACATAGGCGATATTTCGGTAAAGGGAGGGCTCTTCGGTGGGATCGCGACCATCGATCCTGATGGTCCCCCGCGAGGGATGTTCCGTGCCGGTGAGAATCTTGACCAGGGTCGACTTGCCGGCCCCGTTTTCGCCGGCCAGGACATGAGTGCGCCCGAGTTCGACCTTGAGATCGACCCCATTGAGCGCAGTCACACCAGGAAAGTCCCTGCCCAGTCCGGTGGTTTCAAGATAGGCCATGGACCAAATCTTTCACTGTGGACGAATAAGGCGCGGGCCGAGGAACCCGCGCCTGTTTGCTTTTTGCGAAAGATGCTCAGCCGCCCACATTCTGCTTGGTCAGGAAGGCGTTGCCGGTGTCGATGAAATCGGGAACGGGCGCCCCGGTCGCCTTTGCCCACAACATCATCACAGACCAGTAACCCTGCAGTTCAGGCTGGGACGCCGATGAACTCTCCGCGACGCCATTGCGGATCATATCGAGCATTTCCGGCAGGTTATCGAGGCCGACAAGCGTGACCTTGCCCTGCTTGCCAGCTTCGACGATGGCCTGGCCGATGCCGATCGGCCCCGCGGCATCGGAGGCAACCCAGCCCTTGAGATCGGGGTGCGCCTGCATGATGGCGGCGGCCTGCTGCTGAGCGGTCTGGATGCTGTCGTTGTCGATCCCTTCGGCCACAACCTTGATGCCGGGATTTTCGGCAAACACCTTGCGATGGCAATCAGCCCGGATCGCATGGTTGGGCGCGGTCGGCACGCCCATCATGATGGCGACTTCGCCCTTGCCGCCGAGAAGTTCGACGAGGCGGCGCGAAGCAATCTTGGCCTGTTCGCAGAAATCCGATCCGATATGGGTGATCGACATGCCCTCGGGCGGCACGGAATCGAACAGGACGAGCGGGATCTTCTGGCCCTGGGCTTCTTCCAGCGAAGCGCGGTTGCCCGAAGGATCCAGAAGATCGATCGCCAGGCCATCGGGATGCGTGGCGAGCGCGCTGTCCAGGATCTGGTTCTGTTGCACGACATCCGCGGACTGGGGAGCGGAATAGACGATTTCGACATTGGCGCCCGTTTGCGCCTTCAGTGCCGCCGCAGCCTGCTGGGCGCCCTGATTTACCTTGTCGAACCAGGGATGGACGACTTTCGGCACGATGACAAAGCGATAGCTGTCCTTCTTGACGGTACCGGGCGCGCTTTGAGCCAGGGCTGTAGCGGGCAGAGCAAAAGCGGCACATGCGATCAGCGTCGCGAGCTTATTCATGGAGTCCTCCCTCTATGGTCGACAGGCAGAACAAGTCCGCCTGCAGCGTACCGGCTGACTGCAGTCAGTTCCGGCCGCCTTCGGCAATCGATACACATGTATTTTAATTTTTACAAGAGTTATAGGAGCGCATGGATAGAGCCATCCGCGGGAGCCATCGGGCGCCTCACGGCCGGGGGGCCGGGTCTTTGAGTTGCAGGATCTGGAGAAGGATCGTCTGGCTCGATCGGCGGCCTTGCGGCGGCGTTTGACGTCTCCCTGGCCGCACTGGCATGCCGTGGGGCGGGCACGAAGCGCCGGGCAACGGCCCCTGATCAAGTCGAACGCAGGATGGGGCGAAGAGCGGCGCGGAACTATATCCCCTCGCCTGCGCAGCAGGCGCGAGGCCGACGGTCTGCAGATCCTGGATCGCAGGGATCCAAGCCTCGCGGCCAGCCTTTCGGCAAACGTGCCTCCTCTGCCGAACGAAGCACGTTGTTGCCCGAGGCTGCTGCCGGCCTTTGGGGGTCATGAGGGCCGGATTTGCGGGACGCTTCCGGTTCAGTGCTTGATCGGCACGGTATTCATGAAGGCCAACGTGTCATCGAACGACCGAATGCCTGCATCGGAGCCAAGCCCCGTCGCCACCAGTGCAGCCGATGCCTGGGCAAAATTCAAGGCGGTCTTCAGGTCCATCCTGCGATGCAGGGCCGTGATGAAACCCGCATCGAATGCATCGCCGCATCCGGTGGTGTCCACCACTTCGATCTGGAAGGCCGGCTGGCGAACGATCTCGCCGTGAGCGTCCATGAAGCACACGCCATCGCCGCCGAGCGTGAATACGCAATGTTTCACGCCGCGATCGAGGAAGAACCGGCCCGCACTCTCGATATCGGACGTGCCGGAGATCTGCCTCGCTTCCTCGATGGAGGGCATGAAATAGTCGATATAGGGAAACAGGGGCGCAATAAGATCGAGCGTGCCGTCATTGGCCCCGAGCAGGTCGAACGTTGTCGTCCGCCCGCGCGCCTTTGCCTCGGCCAGCAATTTGCGGCTCGGCTCTCCGTCGAGCCTGGCCAACAATCCGGTACCACCCAGGTGGATGATCGCCGGAGCCAGCACCGCATCAAGGGCGCTTTCGGCAACCTCGAAATGATCGGAGGCGCCTCGCGCATGGAGCGCCGGCCGGTCGCCATTGCGCCGGATGTTCAAGATGGTCGACGATGTCGGCACGCCGGTCAGGCGCTGCATCTGGGCCGTATCGACACCGAAGCGCTGAAGAGTTGCAAGAACGAAATCGGCCTTCTCGTCGTCGCCCACGGCACCGACTGCAAGGCAATTCAGCCCAAGCTTTGCAAGATCCACCACCGTTCCACCGGCGGTGCCTGCAACGGTCAGCCTGATTTCGTCGATGAACTCCACATTGCCGCCGGCTGGAATGGCATCGACCGGGCGGCCGAGCACGTCGAGAATATAAAGCCCAATGACCGACACGTCATGAGACATGGAAACCTCTTGAAATTAAGACACACGATTGGCTGGCGGCGCTGCAGGCGCCTGCTAGCTACCATTGCGCAAGGCAAAAATGGTGCCCGCGATCAGGATGAAGATGCCGACGATGGCCAGCTGCAGCGTGCTTGGAATACCCACGAAGATCAGCACGTTGCTGACCAGCGTTATCAGGAGCACGCCGAGCAGCGTCCCGATCACCGATCCGGAGCCGCCCGTGATGCGGGCGCCGCCCAGAACGACGGCCGCGATGATTTCAAGCTCCATGCCGGCCAGATCGAACGGATTGGCGAGGCGATTGCTCGAAACGTGGATCACACCGGCAATGCCGGCGAGCAGCCCGGCATAGGCAAACACGAACACCCGCACGCGAAACAGATTGATGCCCAGACGTTCGGCAATCGCAGAATTGCCGCCGATGGCGAAGATGGCGCGGCCCATCAGCGTGCGCTCCAGGATGTACCATGTGACGAAAGCGGCAACGGCCAGCACCAGAACGGTCGCGGGCAACACGGACACAACGCCATTCGAGGCGCGATGGGTGAACAGCGAGGCCTTGCCGAAAGCATCCATCGCGGCCGGGATGTTCATGAACAGGGCCGTCCCGATGAAGGTCAGCAGGAAACTGCGGATGACATATTGCGTGCCGATCGTGACGATCAGCGACGGGGCCTGGAGTTTTTGCACGAGCAGCCCGTTTACGATTCCAAAGGCCGCGCCGCCGAGGGCCGCAAGGATCAGGATGACCGTCATCGGCATGCCCGGGAACCAGTTCGTGACGATCATGGTCAGGACATACATCACGAAGGCGGCAATCGCCGTGAACGACACGTCGATGCCCCCGGACGCCAGCACGACCAGCACCCCCATCGCAAACAGCCCGCGCACCACCGATGCGCGCAATATGTCGACGATATTGCTCATCTGGAGGAAGTCGGGATTGGCGGCGATCACGACCAAGCAGGTCGCAATCGTCAGCGCCAAGGTGAAGAGCTCGGGCCGGCGCCCCATCAAGTCCCACCCGCGGAGCAGGAAGCCGCGGCGCTGGGGGGCGGCAGCGGTCGGCGATGCCATCTCGGTCATTGCGCGATCTCCTTCGACGTGCCGGCCATGGATTGATAGATCGCGTCTTCCGTCAGCCCTTCGGCCTTGTGCGCGGCCACGATGCCGCCGTGGCGCATGACGAGAATGCGGTCGCAGTTCTGCAGAAGCTCCGGCAAATCATCGCTGATGATGATGACCGCCATGCCTTCATCGGCCAGGCGCTGGATGATCCGGAAGATCGTGTCTTTCGACCCCACATCCACGCCGACGGTCGGCCCGTGCAGGATGAGCAGTTTCGGGTTGATGGTGAGCCACCGTCCGATGAGCACCCTTTGCTGGTTGCCGCCGGAAAGGGACTGAACCGGAACCGCTACGTCCGGCGCGACGATCTGCAGGTCGGCGACGCTGGCTTCCGCGGTGCGACGAGCACTGCGGGAACTGACGATGCCGAGCGCATTGCGCAGACGATCCAGGATCGGCAGCGTTATGTTGTCCTGGATCGACTTTTCAAGGAACAAGCCCTCGGTAAGGCGATCCTCGGGCACATAGCCAATGCCGTTTTGTATGGCTTGCAGCGTCGATTGAGGCGCGATCGTCTTGCCGGCCAGGCGTATCTTGCCGCCAATCGCCGGCTTCACGCCGGCCAGCGCCAGAGCCAGCTCGTTGCGGCCGGAATCCAGCAACCCCGTGACGCCCAATATCTCGCCCTTTCTCACGCTCAGCGAGATGTTTCGAAAAGCCCGGCCATCCTCGAGATTCTCGACCTGGAGCAGGACATCGCCAAGTTTCGGGTCGGTGCGATAGCGTGTCTCGCCGATTTCGCGGCCCGTCATCCACCGGCTGAATTCAGCCTTGCTGTGATCGGCGACATCGAGTTCGGCGACCTTCAGCCCGTCGCGCATGATGATTGCGCGGCCCCCGAGCAGTTTGCACTCGTCGAGCTTATGCGTGACGAACAAAACCGCGACACCCTTGGCGCGCAGCCGCTCGACAACGCCCAGCAGATTTTCGACTTCCTGGCGCGTAAGGGATGTCGTCGGCTCGTCCATGATGACCAGGCGCGCTTCGGAGGCGATGGCGCGGGCAATGGCGATCAACTGGCGCGTCGCAAGCGGCAGCGTGTCCGTGCGGCGGGTGAGAAAATCGCTGTTGGTCGGTAGATGCACTTCCGCCAGGGCCCGGCGCGCCGTTTCATGCAGCGCCGTGACGTTCAGCCTGCGGACCAGACGCCCCGACGCCTCGACGAGTTGCTCGGTAAACGCGACGTTCTCGGCAACCGAGAGGTTGGGGAGGAGCGACAGGTCCTGATAGACCGTCTCGATACCGGCCCGCAGCGCCCCGATCGCGCCCAGGTCGCCGGCCCGGCTTCCGGTCGACTGGCCGTCGATCAGAATTTGACCCTCATCGGCAGGCTGGGCGCCGGAAAGGATCTTGATCAGCGTGCTCTTGCCGCAGCCATTCTCCCCCATCAGGTGATAGATCTGCCCCGCCTGGATCGTGAGGCTGACATCCTTCAGCGCCACGACGCCGCCAAAGGACTTCCGGACGTTTCTGACCTCGAGAAACGGCGGCACAGAGTGCGGCGTGGGATCGGTCGCGTGCATGGCAAATTCCTATAGCGTTTTGCGATTTGATTGAATCGCTTCAAATCGCAAAGACGCGTCGAACCAAAGAGTTAGAGCAAACAAGCGTTCACACCTGAACGCGCCTTGCTCTAGAACTCCCCGACGCGCCTTCCGGCGCGGGATCGATGCCCGGCGGAAGACGCATCGGCGAGCAATGCTCGTTGTCAGAACGGGAACTTCTTGTAGTTGGACTTGTCGACATCCACCCAAGCCTGGCCCTGCATGATGATGCCCTTGCCCGGTCCCTTGATGACGGTCATCTTTTCGTAGCCCGGCACGCCGAGATTGACCCCGTCCTTGATCTCTTCGCCCTTCAAGACCATCTCGGAGACCTTGTTCATGACGTAGCCGGCATCCTTGGGATCCCAGAAGAAGATCTGGTTGACGGCGCCGCTTTCCAGATAAGGTCCGGTATCCTTGGGAAGGCCGAGGCCGTAGACGCAGACCTTGCCCTGAAGCCCAGCTTCTTCCACGGCGCGGCCGATACCGATCACGTCAATGGCAGAGGAGCCCTGGAAGCCCTTGATGTCCGGATATTTGCGCAGGATCTCCTTGGCCTTTTCATAGGCGCGATTGGCGTCGTTGAAGGATTCGTTCTTGGCGGCAACCAGTTCCATGCCCGGATATTTCTTGGCGTTTTCCGCGCCGGCATCGACCCACTGGTTATGCGTCAAGCTGCCCAGCGAGCCGACGAACGACGTCCATTTGCCCGACTTGCCCATGCAGGCGGAGAGCTTTTCGTTGATACGCGCACCGAAGGCCTTGTTGTCGAAGGCTTCGATGTCGACATCGGTATTCTTGAGGCTGTCCCCCTCATGGGTGATGACCTTGATCCCACGCTGAGAGGCTCGGCGAAGCACGCCTTCGAGTGCCGACGGGTCCATCGGAACAACCGCGATCGCCGATACTTTCTTGGCGACGAGATCTTCGATGATGCGGGCCTGCTGCGCCGCGTCTGCCTTGGCGGGGCCGATCTGGCTGGCGCTTAAGCTTGGGTTGTCCTTGCCGAACGCATCCACGCCTTCATTCATGCGGATGAACCAGTTTTCGCCGGTGACCTTGACCACCGTCACGATGGATGGCTTGTCCTGGGCAAACGAAGCCCCGGCCATCAACACGCCTGCCAGCATCGTACAAGCTGCCAGTTTGGTAATTTTGCTCATAGTTTCCTCCATTTTAAGCAAAATCGTCTTCTAGGATCGGCATTGCCGGTTCTATGGGATCTTCACGGTGCCAAGCCGATCGCGAACCGGGCTATCGTCGCTTCGGCTTGAGCCAGACGCCCAGATGCACCCGCGAAAAGGCCAGGAGGGCCAACAGCAGGACGCCCCAGGCAAGGTCGCGGAAGAAATTCGAAATGTTCATGAAGTTGAACAGGCTCGAGAGAATCTGCAGCGCCGTCGCAGCCAGCAGCACACAGACCACCTTGCCGTATCCGCCTTCGGGCTTAACGCCGGCCAGAACGGCAATCAGAATGGCGATCAGCACATAAGAGCCGCCATAATCCCATTTCACCGAGGAATTGCGGGCCGCGATAATGACCCCGGCAACGGAAGACAGCGCACCGCATAGAGTATAGGTAACAAGCAGCATGCGCTTTTCATTGATGCCGCCATACCGTGCTGCCTTGGAATTACTTCCCAGCATCATGAGTTTCATGCCGAAAGGCGTGTATTTCAAAAGAAATGCCAGTCCGGCTGCGATTGCCAGAAACAACGCAAAGCACACGGGAATACCGAATACCGGCATGTTGCCGAAGTCATCCAGCGGTTCGATAAAGCCCATGGTGATCGCGGAGCCATTGGTCAGGAACACCGCAATGCCGGTAAACAGGAGCTGCGTCCCCAGTGTCGCGATCAGGGGTGTCAGCTGCGCATAGGCGATCACGCTTCCGTTTACGAAGCCGCCGACCAGGCCCACGAGAAGCGCCAGACCGGTGAAACTCCAGAAAAACAGGGTCGGCGCGTCATCGGCGACGACGAAGTGGCTCGTCACCAGAAAGGCGGCGATACCGGCAAGGTTCGCCAGGGCGATACCCGACAGATCGATACCACCATTGCCCGAGATCATCGCCAGCATGACGCCGAGTGCCAGAAGGCCGAGTTCGGGAACCTGCGACGCCATGGATTGCAGATTGTAGCTGTCGATGAAACTGGAGCCCGCCAATAGAGCCCCGGCGGCGAGCACCGCGCAATTGATCAACAGCAGAAAAGGCGCCTGCCGGTTCAGGCTATATGACGACACTTTTTCCTCCCGTTTCCGAAGGCTGCGTTTTTCCGGCGAGGCCGGCCAGGTCCGCCGGCGGGGCAGCTTCTTTGTCGGTTGCGCAAGAGTTCATTGCCGCGCTCCATCGTTCAGCCTCAAGCATCGGATGCATTTGCCTTGCCTGCATCCAAACGATCGATCGCTTTGACGTTGTCCGCCGACGGCCCGTTTGGATCGAAGCTGGATGCGAGGAAAACGTCGACGATGGCTTTAGCCAGTTCCGGACCGATCACACGGGCGCCCATGGCAATGATCTGAGCATTGTTGGACCTTGCGGCTCTTTCCGCTGAATAGGTGTCATGGGTCAGGGCGGCGCGGATACCTGGCACTTTGTTCGCCGAAATCGACACGCCGATTCCGGTGCCGCAGAACAACAGCCCCCGATCGTATTCGCCGTTGACCACGCTTTCGGCGAGGACCTTCGAGATGTCGGCGTAGTAGCCCGGCCGGCTCAGATCGGTAACCGTGATGTCACCCCTACCGGCCAGATGATGCGCGATGACATCAAGCAGGGGCTTTCCTGCGCCGTCCGCGCCAAGAGCAATCTTCATTGTGGTTCCCTCCCAAGGCCAGCCGGCTGCCCGACGGCCATGGTTCTTGTTCGTTTTTGCAGTTCTTGACATTTGTCGATCCTTATTTGACAATTGTCAATATCGACGCTCGAGCTTGGCTCTCGTGACGTCGACGTGCCCGCCGGCCAGGCGGCGTGCGCATAGGAGGAGAGGAAGCGTGGATCTCTTGCTTGAGGTGGAAGGGCTCAAAAAGTCCTTCGGCGGCGTTGCTGCTTTGCGAAATGGCGCCTTCAAGCTCCATGCTGGTTCCGTCCATGCCTTGTGCGGCGGCAACGGCGCGGGCAAGTCCACCTTCCTGAAGATCCTGATGGGGCTGCATCGCAGAGACGCCGGCTCGATCCGCCGCCGCGGCAAGGCCGTGGAGTTCTCCAGTCCGGCCGAAGCGCTTGCCTCCGGCATTGCCATCATCGAACAGGAGCTCAGCCCGGTTCCCCACATGACGGCGGCCGAGAACATCTTCCTCGGGCGCGAACCGTCGGCACGCTTCGGCGGCATCGATTTCCGCAAGATGAACCGGGAGGCCCAGGCGCTGTTCGATCAGCTCGGCTTCAACATCCGTGCCAGCCAATACATGATGAATCTCTCGGTGGCGCAGATGCAGCTCGTGGAGATCGCCAAGGCGCTCAGTCACGATGCCGAGGTCATCTTCATGGACGAGCCGACCTCCGCCATCGGCGAGAAGGAAGCTCAGCATCTGTTCTCGGCCATCGAGCGGCTCAAGGCCGCCGGCAAGGGGGTCGTCTATGTCTCCCACCGATTGTCGGAAATCTTCCAGATCGCCGACTCCTACACCGTCTTCCGGGACGGCAGTTATGTCGGCAGCGGCGCCTTGGCCGATATCAACCGTCCCGAGTTGATCCGCATGATCGTCGGTCGGGAGCTCGGGGAGGAATATGTCAAGACCAACATCCCCGCGGAGACGGTAAGCTTCGAGGTCAAGGGCCTCTCGGCTCCCGGCAAGATCGACGACATTTCATTTTCCGTGCGACGGGGTGAGATCTTCGGCATTTACGGTCTGATGGGGTCGGGGCGTACGGAGATCTTCGACTGCCTGTTTGGCCTGGACAAGCCGACGGCCGGCAGCATCACTTTGGACGGCCAGCCGCTGGCCATTTCCCGTCCCGCCGATGCCATGCGCGCAGGCATCGCGCTCGTCACCGAAGACCGCAAGCTCACCGGCCTCAATCTCTCCGACAGCGTGCGCAACAACATCTGTCTGGCGAGCCTGCCGGAGCTGAGTCCGGGTTTCACCATGCAGCGCCGGCAGGAACGGGCCGCCTCGGCAGACATGATCGCGCGTTTCGGCATCAAGGCTGCGCGCGATACCATGCCGGTTTCCGGCCTGTCGGGTGGCAACCAGCAAAAAGTCGTGCTCGGCAAGTGGTTCTTGCGCCAGCCCAAGCTTCTCCTGCTGGACGAACCCACGCGCGGCGTCGATGTCGGCGCCAAGCGCGAGATCTACCGCATCATCTGCGATTTCGCGGCAGCAGGCGGCACGGTCGTGATGATCTCATCCGAAATAGACGAGGTGCTCGGCATGTCCGACCGCATCCTGGTGATGCGGCAGGGACGGTCCGCCGGGATCCAACGGCGTGAAGAAACCGACGCGCAGTCGCTCGTGCATCTGTCCACCTGAGACCGGCGCCCTGGCGTATGCCCGGCACAAAAAGGAAATCCACGTGTCCGCTAACCAGAATCCTTCCACCAGCATCTGGCCCGGCAGGGAGCATCGTCGGCTCATCATCCAGGAATACGGCATCTTCATCGCCTTCTTGCTGCTTGCCTTGGTCCTTTCGGTCTCCAACCAGTACTTTCTCACCGCGGGCAACATCTCCAACGTATTGTTGCAGACGGCCATCAACGGCGTGCTGGCGGTGGGCATGACGTTCGTCATCCTGACGCGAGGGATCGATCTGTCCGTCGGATCGGTGGCGGCGCTTACGGGCATCATTGCCGCCAGCTTCGCCACCACCTCGTCGACGGCGGGCCTGCCGGGCGCGCCTTATCCGTTCTATCTCGCATTGGCGGCGGGCCTCCTCGTCGGTATCGCCTGCGGCGCCGTGGCCGGTATCATCGTCTCGCGCTTTGCCGTCCCCGCCTTCGTGGCCACGCTCGGCATGCTTTCCGCGGCGCGGGGCCTGACGTTGATCTATGGCGGAGGCCGGCCCGTGCCCGCTCTCACGCCCGAATTCCGCTGGATCGGCACCGGCAGCCTGTTCGGCATTCCTGCGCCGGTCGTCCTGCTCGCCGTGGTGTTCGCCCTGTCCTGGTGGGTGCTGAACCGTACGCGCTTCGGCCGCTACATCTATGCCGTGGGCGGCAACCCGCATGCCGCCAAGACGTCGGGCATCAACGTTGCCCGCATCCGTTTCAGCGTCTACGTCATCTCCGGCGGACTTTCAGGCCTGGCGGGCATGATGCTGGCCGCCCGCACCGGTTCCGCCCTGCCCCAGGCCGGTATCGCCTACGAACTCGATGCCATCGCGGCCGTGGTGATCGGCGGGACCAGCCTGTCGGGTGGCGTCGGTCGTATCACCGGCACGCTGATCGGCGCCCTGATCATCGGCGTGATGAACAACGGCCTCGATCTGATGGGCATCCAATCCTACTACCAGCAGGTCCTCAAGGGCGCCCTGATCGTCGGTGCCGTGATGCTGGATCAGAAGAGAAACCAGGGCGAGTAAGCCCGTGCCATCCGGACGCTCGCGCCCGCGATCCAGAACCGCGTGCCGTCATGGCTGCGGCAATTTTCGGAGGAGAACGACCATGAGGAAACTGCTTTTCGCCCTGGCCGCGGCCACGGCGTTGCTGGTGACGCCTGCCCTGGCGCAGGACAAGAAGATCAAGATCGGGGCGGCCCCCTACGGCCTCAACGCCGAGTTCATGCAGATCTGGACAGCGGCGCTGAAGGAGCATCCTGCCGTCAAGAATGGGGAGGTGGAACTGACCGTGTTCGACGGGCGCTACGATGCGCTCGTGCAGCAGGAACAGTTCAACACGATGATCACGCAGAAATTCGACGCGATCATCTTCGTGCCCATCGACATCGAAGCCGGCGCCACCGCCGTCCAGGCCGCCCATGACGCCGGCATTCCCGTCGTCGGCTCGAACACACGCGTCCACTCCGACCTGCTGGCGTCCTATGTCGGCTCCGACGACACGGTCTCGGGCTATCTGGAGGCCAAGAGCGTGCTCGACAAGATCGGCTGCAAGGGCAATGTCGTGATCATCGAAGGCCCGATCGGCCAGTCGGCGCAGATCTCCCGTCTCGAGGGCAACAAGAAGGCTCTTGCGGAATGCCCGAATGTGAAGGTCATCGAAGACCAGACGGCCAACTGGTCACGCGCCGAAGCGCAGACGCTGATGGAAAACTGGCTGACGGCACACCCGGGCCAGATCAACGGCGTCATCGGCCAGAATGACGAGATGGCGCTCGGCGCGATCGAAGCCATCAAGGCAGCCAAGCTGAACGTCAAGGATTTTGCCATTGCCGGCATCGACGGTGTCACCGATGCGCTCCATGCGGTCAAGCAGGGCACGATGACCTCGATCCTGCAGGACGCCCGCGCTCAGGCGCAGGGAGCGTTGGACCTTGCCATCTTCCAGGCTAGGAAGGGCAACTACAAGCCGCAATCCGATATCTGGGCCCAGTATCCCAGCATGCCGTTCAACGACGGTAAGGCCAAGGAATACAACGTGCCGTGGACTCCCGTCACCGCCGACAATGTCGACAAGCTGCTCGCTGCCCGCAGCAAGTGATTTTTACGCGCGGGGCATCGCCTCGCCCCGCGCCTTCCGCCGCCAGGAGCAATCGACATGACCGATATCGCGCCTCAAATCGACCTGACCTTCCCGCTCTCCGGCAAGGTCGCCCTCGTTACCGGAGCCGCCTCCGGCATCGGTGCGGCCATTGCAGGGGCCTTCGCCGCCAAGGGTGCCCGGGTCGCCGTTCTCGACATCAACGCCGAACTTGCCGCCGCGAAGGCGGCCGAACTTGGGAATGGCGCGCACGCATTCGCGTGTGATGTCACCGATCCTACATCCGTCAACGCCGCGATCGCGGGTACGAAGGCTGCTTTTGGCGGCATCGACATTTCGGTCAACAGCGCCGGGGTCGTGTTCCTGGCTCCGGCCGAGGATCTGTCGCTGGACCACTGGACCAGGACGATCGACATCAATCTCAAGGGCAGCTTCCTGGTCACGCAGGCTGTCGGCCGGGAAATGATCGGCGCCGGCAAGGGCGGCAGGATCATCAACCTCGCTTCGCAGGCCGGCACCGTCGCCATCGAGGAGCATGTGGCCTATTGCGCCTCGAAATTCGGCGTGATCGGCATGTCCAAGACCTTTGCGGCCGAATGGGGCAAATACGGCATCACCGTCAACACGCTTTCTCCCACCATCGTACTCACCGAACTGGGCAAGAAGGCCTGGGCGGGAGAAAAGGGCGACGCCGCCAAAAAACGCATTCCCGCCGGCCGGTTCGCCTTTCCCGAGGAAATCGCGGCCGCTGCCGTCTTCCTCGCTTCCTCCGGTGCGGACATGATCAACGGCGCCGATCTGCTGATCGATGGCGGCTACACCATCCTTTGAGCCGAAGCGCTCCAGGAACCCATAGGAGAAATCATGCAGCGTTTCGTCAACAATCCCGACGAAGTCGTCGAAGACACGGTGAAGGGTTTCGTCAAGGCCCATTCCGATATTGTTCGCCTCGCCGACAATCCCCGTGTCATCGCCGCCAGGGATGCCCCTCAGGCCGGCAAGGTGGGTGTCGTCACGGGCGGCGGCTCCGGTCACGAGCCGGCCTTCATCGGCTATACCGGCAAGAACATGCTCGATGCCGTGGCTGTCGGCGAGCTGTTCTCCTCCCCCACGGCCAAAAGCTTCCATGACGCCATCCGCGAAGCCGATGGCGGTAAAGGTGTCGTCGTGCTCTACGGCAATTACGCCGGCGACAACATGAACGTGAAGATGGCGATCAAGCTTGCCGCCAAGGATGGCATCGAAGTGGCGACCGTGGTCGCCAACGACGATGTCTGCTCGGCGCCCCAAGACGAGCGCGAAAAACGCCGGGGCGTTGCTGGCGAAATCTTCATGTGGAAGGTTGGCGGCGCCAAGGCGGCAAAGGGCGCCTCGCTCGAAGACGTCCGTGCCACCGCGCAAAGGGCGATCGACAATTGCCGCTCGATCGGCGTGGGCCTCGGTCCATGTACCTTGCCTGCTGTCGGCCATCCGAATTTCGAGATCGCTCCGGGCACGATGGAGGTCGGCATTGGCCATCACGGCGAGCCGGGCGTCCGCGTGGAGCCGCTTAAATCCGCGGCCGAGATCGCCCGCGACATGTGCGGGATCGTTCTCGACGACCATGATCTTTCCGAAGGTACCGAAGTCGCCGTACTGGTTTCCGGCCTCGGCGCGACACCGCTCAACGAACTCTACATCCTGAACGATACGATCGAATCCGAGATCGTCAAACGCGGCCTGAAAATCCATCGCACCTATATCGGCAATTACTTCACCTCTCTGGAAATGATCGGCGCAACCCTGACGGTCATGGCTCTTGACGACGAACTGAAGGAACTGCTCGATACGGACGTGCGCTGCACTGCAATCTTGTAGAGAGAACGCCCCATGCAAACCCTGAACAATGCGGAAGCCGGCAATATCGTTTTGGCCATGGCAGAACGCATTATCGAAAATCGGGCCTATCTCAGCGAAATCGACGGCAAGATCGGCGACGGCGATCACGGCGTCAACATGGCCAAAGGCTTCAACCTGGCTGCCGAACGGCTCAAGGGCAAGAACGCGTCCCTTTCAGGCTCGCTCGATACGCTCGGCACCGTCCTGATGACCGAAATCGGCGGCTCGATGGGGCCGCTCTATGGCGTCATGTTTACGGAATTCGCCGAAAAGATCGACGGTGTCGACGCCATCGATGCCACCGCCTTCAGCCGCATGCTGCATGCGGGCCTCGAAGGCATTCAATCCATCGGCTCAGCCAAGGTAGGCGACAAGACGCTTCTCGACACGTTCGTTCCTGCCCTTGCCGCGTTCGACGATGCGAACACGGCCGGCAGATCCTTTGCCGAAGCTCTGGATGCGCTCGTTGAAGCCGCGGAAAAGGGGCGAGATTCCACAATAGATCTGGTGGCCAGGATTGGACGCGCCAGCCGTCTGGGCGAACGTTCCCGCGGCGTCTTGGACGCCGGGGCAACCTCCTGTGCCATCATTCTCAAGGAATTGTCACTCCGCGCCCGCGAGCAGCTGCAATAAGGGACAGCCGATTTGCGCAACATGGCGGCCCCACTTTATGCTTGGAAAGTTGGGCCGCCTTTTGTTGTGAATTTTCGCAAGACGAGACAAAGGCATTGTCCTGCAAGCCTTCCCGACCGACGCAGGAGCGATGGCAAACAAGATGGCACCGAGTAATAAAACCGCTATGGCCAAGCCCGGTCAGGCGGAATTGGCCGATGTCATACCGCTGCGTTATGGCGACGATCCCTATGTGTGGGCCTGCTGGCTTTATTACGAGGACGGGCGCACACAGGGCGATATCGCCGAGATAATGGGAATCTCGCGCGCAACGGTCAACAGCTACCTTGCCGAAGCGCGCAGCCGTGGAATTGTCAGCATTTCCATCGAACCTTCGCGGCTGAGCTCGCTGATAATCGCACAGGAGCTGAAACAGCATTTCGGATTGACCGACTGCCTCGTCGTGCCCAATGATGACGGATCGCGAACCCTGATCGACCGCCTGGGAGCCGCCGGTGCACAAGCCGTTGCGAAGCTGCTGAAATCCGGCGATACGGTCGCCGTCGCATGGGGGCGCACAGTCCTATCCATTGCCCAAAACCTGCATATCTCCAATCTGCAGGATGTGACGGTCGTCCAGGCCACCGGCGGCACTCGCGCCGGTTTCGCCTACACGCCGGAGCTATGCGCGGCAGCGCTCGCCAAAGCCACGAATGCCCATCTCATCAACATCACCGCGCCGGCCATCGTGTCGAATGCGCAGGTCAAATCGGCTTTCTTGGACGAACCGGTCATTGCCGAGCAATTCCAAGCGCTGACCCGGGCCAACAAGGCACTTTTCGGCATTTCGTCCCTTCGGCCGAATTCGACGATCCATACCAGCGGATTCTTCGAGGACGTCTCGATACAGGATTATCTGGCCAGAAATGCAGTCGGCGTGATTGCAGGCCGTTTCATCGACTCCCATGGCCACCCCGTTTCCGGTCCCCTGGACGACAGAACCATCGGCATTTCGCTCGATCGGCTGCGGGATAGCGACATGCGCGTTGCGGTTGCCGGCGGTTTCGACAAGGTGCCGGCAATTCTGGCGGCGCTGAGAGGCGGCTATGTCAGCGTGTTGATCACCGATGCGGCGACCGGGCGTGGCATCCTCAACGCCGATGGCGTAGCGCAGATCCACAACAAGCCGGCCCAACGCTTGCGGCAGGAATCCGAGGCTGCCCCGCCCAGCTACAATCGCACCCACATCAAGAAATTTCTCAACAACCCCGATGACGTTGTCGATGAAATGCTTGACGGGGTGGTCAAGGCGCATGCCGCTCATATCGCACCGATCAACGGCTCGAAGCGTGCCTTGGTTGCACGCAATGGTCCGCGTAAGGGCAAGGTCGGCCTGGTCATCGGCGGTGGCTCCGGCCACGAACCCTGCTTTCTCGGTTATGTCGGCAAGGGGCTGGCCGACGCGGTAGCGATCGGCAACATCTTCTCCTCGCCTCCCCCTGTTCCAATCTTCGAATGCGCAAAGGCTGCCTCAGGCGGAGCCGGCGTCCTTTTCGTCTACGGCAATTATGTCGGCGACGTGATGAACTTCGAAATGGCGGCCGAGCTGGCGCAGGAGGCGAACATCCCCACGCGCACGGTGCTGACGACTGACGATATCTCCTCCTCACCGGTAGAGGATCGCGACGGACGGCGCGGCGTGGCGGGCAATTTCTTTGTCTTCAAGATCGCCGGCGCCGCCTGCGATCGCGGGCTGTCGCTCGACGAATGCGAGGCCATTGCGCGCAAGGCCAACAGGCGCACTTATACGATGGGCGTCGCGCTGGAACCCTGTTCCTTGCCGCAAACCCGCCGGCATAATTTCGAGATCGGCCCTGACGAGATGGAAATCGGCATGGGCATTCATGGCGAGCGAGGCGTCATCCGCGAGAAGATGATGCAAGCCGATGAAATCGTCGACCGCATCATGGACAGGGTCTTTTCCGAGATGACCGCCGGCCCGGGCGACCAGGTGGCGGTTCTTGTCAATTCGTTCGGCTCAACCCCCCTGATGGAGCTCTACATTCTGTTCAAGCGCGTGGAAGAGCGCCTCAGCGCCAAGCGGATCGTCATCGTGGCAAACTGGGTCGGCCATTACTGCACGTCGCTCGACATGAACGGTGCATCCATATCCATCCTGCACCTGGATCAGGAACTATCCGATCTCCTGTCGCATCCTTGCGATACGGCCTTTCTTCGGATCACCGAAAAAGGGCCGCTACCTGCGGCCCAATGAGAATTCCACGCTGTTCGGGAGATCAATGCAATGCCGCAAACCGCAGCGCGACGCCTCAGCTGGATGTTCCAGCTGATTGCCCTGTCGATAAAGGCGGAGAAGGAATATCTGTCCGATCTCGACGGCGCCATCGGCGACGCCGATCACGGGATCAGCATGGCGCTGGGGTTTTCGGCCGTCACCAGCGCGCTTGCAAAACTCGACCTTGATGAGGCATCGCCCTCCGACGTCTTCGCGGCAGCGGCATCCGCCTTTCTCGATGCCGTCGGCGCCTCCACCGGTCCCCTTTATGCAACAGGCTTTCAAAACGCAGCCAAGGCCTTGAAGAACCAGCTGTCCCTCGAGCTGCCGGAACAGGTCGCCATCGTCGAAGCCATTACCAAGGGTATCCAACTGCGCGGCAAAGGGCAGCGCGGAGACAAGACGATGCTCGACACATGGATTCCGGCAATGGAGGTCGCCGTTCACGCCAAGGCAAACGGCCTGACCATCGGGCAGATGTGGCGCCATATCGTGGAGGCCGGCGCGGAAGGCGCGCAATCGACAAGGTCCATGGTCGCAACCCGAGGGCGTGCCGCCCGGCTTGGAGAACGTTCCCTGGGCCATATGGACCCCGGCGCAGCGTCCGCCCTCATCATTCTACGGGCAATGCAGGAAGCCTTCGCCGAGCGACCGGAATCTTAGGAAGTACGAGCCTGGTTTTCCTGCCACTGGCGATCAAGCCGTGAGGTGGGTCCCGTGGCGCCAAGCCAGGGAGCGCGGGGTTTGCAGCTGAGCCGTGCCGGCGGGAGGAAACTGCGAAGGTCCGTCAGCTGCTTTCACGCGGTATCACGACGAACGGCATCAGCATCATCTCCGGCGGAATTTGCTGCTGCGACCGCTGGGCTTCTATTGCCCGGAGCAGAAGGTTTCCCGCCGCCCGACCGATCTCCTTGGCATCGACGGAAACCGTGGTGATGCTCGGGTAGGCGCAGCGCGCAACCTCGAAATCGCCGAAGCCGGCGATCGCGATACGCCCCGGCACCGCCCAGCCGCGGCGATGGCACTCCATCAGGGCCCCGAAGGCCGACAGATCGGAAACGCAGACCGCCGCATCGACATCAGGCCATTGGGACACCAGATGCACGATGGCCTGGGCGCCCTGCTCCATCGAGATCGGCGGCTTGCCGAAGGAAATGACCCGACCGTGTGGGAGGGCGAGTTGCTCGATCGCCTGGATGTAGCCCTGGCGACGATCGGCGCCGCGGGTGTCGCGATTGCTGGTGCCGCCGATGAAACCGATATTGCGATAGCCACGGCCGTGGAGATGATGCACGAGCGCATTCATGGCGGCAGCGTTGGAGAAACCGACGACGTGCTCGATCGGCTTATCTGGCACGTCCCAGGTCTCGATCACCGGGATGCCGGCGGCCTCGAGCAGCTTGCGGGTGCGATCGGTGTGGCGGCCGCCGGTGACGATGATGCCTTCGGGACGCCGCATCAGCATCGATTCGACCAGCCGTTCCTCCTTCTCGATCTGATAGTCGGTGTAGCCGAGAAGCAGTTGGAGGCCGCTGCCCTCGATGGCTTCGGTGATGCCGCGGGCGGTGTCGGCAAAATTGGAGCTGTTGATCGAGGGCACCAGTGCAGCCACGAAACCGGAGCGCTTGGAGGAAAGCGTGCCCGCCATCTGGTCGAGCACATAGCCCAGCTCGTCCACCGCAGCCATGATCTTGCCGCGGGTCTTCTCGGAGATCGAGCCCCCCTTCTTCAGGGCGCGCGAAACCGTCATGGTCGACACCCCCGCCCGCTCGGCGACATCGGCCATGGTCGGCTGGCTTTTGAGCGGTCTGTCGTTGTCGCGAGGCATCAAGCAATCCGTTAGGGCAGTTCTGGCGCAATCGCCATAGTCGGAGCGTTACCAGCCCGGCGGGTGATTGTTAACGTAGATGGCATAGAGGGAGCTCTGCGCCGTGATGTAGAGGCGGTTGCGCTTCGGGCCTCCGAAGCACAGATTGGAGACGATCTCCGGAATCGGGATGCGCCCGATCAGACTGCCATCCCGGGCATAAACGCGGACTGAATCGGCGCTGGAGGCCCAGACATTGCCGTCGCGGTCAACCCGAAACCCATCGAAGAAACCAGCTTCGCACACGGCGAAGGTGCGTGCCGGACCGATGGTCTCGCCCGAGGCGGACAGATCGTAGGCGTGGATGGCCCGAGGCAACCCTGGAACGTGGCTGGCGCCGGTATCGGCGACATAGAGCAGGCTTTCGTCCGGCGAGAAGGCCAGGCCGTTCGGCTTGATGCGATCGGTGACGACAGGCCTGACAGCGCCGGTAGCGGCATCGATCCGGTAGACATGCGAAGCCCCGATCTCGGATGCGGCGGCATGGCCCTCGTAATTGCTGTCGATGCCGTAAGTCGGATCGGTGAACCAGATCGAGCCATCGCTCTTCACCACGACATCATTGGGGGAATTCAGGCGCCGGCCGTCATGGCTGTCGGCCAGCATACTCCAGCGCCCGTCCGGCTCCAACCGCGTCACGCGGCGACCGCCATGCTCGCAGGCGATCACCCGGCCAGCCTGGTCCAGCGTATGGCCATTATGGTAGCCGCAGGGGCTTTCGAAGACGCTGACCGACCCGTCCGTCTCGTCGAAGCGCATCACGCGGTCATTGGGGATATCCGACCACAACACGGATTTGGCGGCCGGCACATAGACCGGCCCTTCGGCCCACCGGCACCCGGTCCAGAGTTTTTCGAGCCGGGCGTGGCCGATGATCAGGGCGGCGAAGCGCTCGTCGAGGATCTCGTAGTCGCTCATCCCTCACCCTCGTTCCGGCGACATCGGGAACTCGTCGGCGCGAAAGACCGTGTGGAAGATGTCGCCATCGAACATAGGCATCAGTTCGGCGGTGACGGCCCGGCTCTTCGTCCTGGCCTCCGAGGCGAGAGCCTCCTCGATGGCGGCGCGCGAGGGGTAGCGGATGGCCAGCACCATGGCGTAATGCGGCTCCGCCACATCGGCCTCTTCCTGACGCAGGACACGCACCTCGTCGGCCCCCGGGAAGCGGGTCCAGAGCGGAACGAGCCTGTCGCGCACGAACTGCGTAAAGGCGTCTTCCGACCCAGGGCGGACGTGGCCGCGAAAAAAGGCGCAGCGTATATACATGATTGAGCGACCATTGAAGTGGAGAGAGAGTTGAAGAACTTGGCTCAACCCTCGAATAATGCGGTATAATCTATCTTTCAGCCTGGCAATTGCGGAGGCGCCTACGCGCCCCCGCCACGCTTCCGGCTCAGTTGACACCCCAGATCTTCTTATAGGCGTCCCTGTAGCCATTGTCGGGATCGAAGACGTTCTTGGAGCCGCCGTCGAAGCCGATATTGTCGGGCGTCACCAGGTGCACGCCGGGGACGTATCCCGACCATTTCTCGCCGGCAAAGGCGCGGTTCAGCTCATCGACGAGTTGCCAGCCCTGCATGGCGAGGGGCTCGGGCACCGTCGCGGCCTGATGGTCCTTGGCGCGGATGCGCTGATAGGCGGCTTCCGAACCGTCGCCCGCCGAGATGTTCTGGGGATCGCCATCCCCGGCGATGCCGGCCGCTGCCAGCGAAGGCGGCATGAAATCGTAATAGAGATCGTTGATCGCCAGCGAATGGGTCCATTTGGCACCCTGCTGCTGCAGGAGGGTGGTGGTCAGCTGGGGAATGCGGGTGGAAACATCCGAGAGCGGCGTGTCCTGGAAGGAGAGCACGGCGCAGCCCTGGCATTTCTTGATGACCTCCTCCATCGCCCGTCCCTTGGCGATGGCGATGGCATAGGTCGAGTCGGCGAAGATCACCACGCCGGCCTTGCCGTCGGAATCGGCGATCGCCTTCATGGCCGCCACCTTGGCGACTTCCATGGCGTCGGTGGTGACATTGGCGAAGACCGGCGTGCCGTCGAGCGGCCCGGGCTTGGGGCCGGAGTGCCAGCCGACGATGGTGATGCCCTGCTTGGCCGCATCTTCCAGCGCCGCCTTCTGCTCGACCGCATCGCTGCCGCCGACGATGATCGCATCCGGCTTGAGGGCAACGGCCTGGCTGAGCGCGGCGGCCTGGCCGGATACCGTGCCCTGCCCGTCGATCTCACGATAGGTCCAGCCGATCACGCCGGCTGCTTCCTTGACGCCCTGGGCAACGCCCAGGATGCCGCCATTGCGCATGTCGCCCGCCACATAGACAACCGTCTTCTTGGCCGCCGCCTTGGGCCCGGACGTCGGTCCATCCCATTTGTCGGCACGCGCCGCAGCCTTGGCGACGACTGCTTTCGCCTCGTCGACAAAGGCATCCGCCCGCGCCAAAGCGGGCGCCAGGGCCAGGGCCGCCAGGCCGGCAGCCACCATCAACACATTTCGTCTCAACATGATCTCCTCCTGAATGCGACGGGTCGTCAGTTGCCCGTCTTCTTGAAATTTCGGGTGGCCGAGCCGCGTCGGCGCTGGGCATAGCCGGCGATGCCGATCGCGATCAGCAGGGTCACGCCGTTGAACATGGGCTCGACCCAGAACGAGCCGCCGAATTGCTGGATGCCGGCGATGCCGACCGCCAGGATGGCAACACCGACCACCGTGCCCCAGACATTGACGCGGCCGGGCTTGATCGTCGTCGAGCCCAGAAAGGCGCCGACGAGGGCCGGCAGCAGATATTCGAGACCGACGCTGGCCTGGCCGATACGCAGTTTCGAGGCGAGCAGGACGCCGGCCACCGCCGTCAGAGCGCCAGAAGCCACGAAGGCGCCCATGGTGTAGCGTTGCACGGGGATGCCGTTGAGCGCCGCCGCCTTGGGATTGGCACCGATCGTATAGAGGTAGCGCCCGATCGGCAGGTGCTCGAGGATGAACCACAGGGCAAGCGCAAGGCCCAGCACATAGAAGCCCGTGATCGGCAGGCCGAAGACCATGGTGCCGTTGAGCGAGAGGAAGCCCTGGGGCAGGCTCGCCACGACCTGGCGTCCCCCCGTATGCCAGAGTGCGACGGCATAGAGCACGGTACCGGTGCCGAGCGTGGCGATGAAGCTGTCGATGCGTGCCACTTCGACCAGCAGGCCGTTGAGCAGGCCGATCAGGGCGCCGAACAGGACGACGACCACCACGGCCACCGACCAAGGCAGCCCGAACATCGTCTGCAGGCTGATGGCGAGGATGTGCCAGAGCACGATGCCATAGCCGACGGTGAGGTCGATCTTGCCGGCCGCCATCGGGATCATGGCCGCCAGCGAGAGCATGGCGATGATCGCCTTGTCCGCGATGATGGAGCGGACGTTGAGCATGGTCGGAAAGGTCTGCGGCAGCATCAGCGAGAACAGGACGATCAAGAGGACCGTGAGGATCGGTAGGCCGTAGACCGGCAGGCGCCGCAGCAGTCGTTCGCCGGCGGAGGCCTGCTTGAGTTCGCCGCGTGTCGGCTCGAGGGCGTCGGACTTGATGGAGTTGGTGGACATGGAGCTTTCCTGTCTGCGCTCACGCGGCTTCGGAGGCCGAGGCGGCCGAGATCACCGCCTCCGTGGTCAGGGCTGGGCCGGTCAGCTCGGCAATGATCCGGCCGCGGTTGAACACCAGGGCACGGTGGCAGATATGGGCGATTTCCTCGAAATCCGTGGACACCACGACCACGGCGAGGCCGGATTCCAGGGCTCGGGCGATGAGGCGGTAGATCTCGGCCTTGGCGCCGACATCGACGCCGGCGGTCGGATCCTCTGCCACCAGGAGCCGGCGGCCGGTCGCGAGCCAGCGCCCCACGACCACCTTCTGCTGGTTGCCGCCTGACAGCCCCTCGATCGGCAGATCCGGATCGTTGGGCCTGAGCCCCACGGCCTCGCCCAGCTCACTCGCCAGCCTGGCCTCGACCGCGGGCGAACGCGGTACATACCACGGCCGTCCGGCGGCTTCCGGGTTAAGGAAGGCGTTTTCGCGGATGCTGAGCGAAGGCGCGAGGGACTCTTCCATGCGGTCCCTGGCAACCAGCCCCACACCGGCCTTCAGAGCCGCCCGCGGTGAGGAGAGATCGGGCACCTGGCCATCGATGGTGATCGATCCGCGATGCGGCACCGCCCCGAACAGGCTGCGCCCGATATCTTCCTGACCCGCGCCACGCAGGCCGACGAGGCCGAGCAATTCGCCCTGGCGAACCTCGAAGCTGACGGGGCCGGCCGCCGGGGTCACCACATCGCGCAGAACCACGCGGGCCTTGCCCGAATGGAATTCGGCCTTGCGGAAGAGTTCGAGGGTGGAGCGGCCGACGATCATGCTGACGAGTTCGTCGGGCGTGGTCTCCGCCACCGGCTTCTCGTCGACCTTGAGGCCGTCACGCATCACCACCACCCGATCGGCGATACGGAAGATCTCGTCGAGACGATGGGAGACATAGATCATGCCCACGCCCCGCTCGCGCAGGCGCCGCACTGCCTCGAACAGGCGCTCGACCTCGTCGGCCGGCAGGCTGGCCGTCGGCTCGTCGAGCACCAGGAAATCGCAGTCCACCACCAGGGCCCGGGCAATGGCGACCAGCGACTTCTCGGTCCGGCTGAGGCTGTGCACGCGCAGGGTGGGATCGATGTCGCAGCCGACCAGCTTCAGCGCCGTCTCGGCCTTGCGCTCCACCTCGCGCCAGTCGATGCCCCCCAGCCAGCGCCGGGAGAAGCCCTGCGACAGTCCCATATTCTCGGCCACCGTCATCCATTCGACCAGGCCGAGGTCCTGGTGGATGAAGGCCACGCTCTGGCGCTGGCCCCGCGCATTGGCACGGTGGCGATAGACCTCGCCACCGATGGTGATCTGGCCGTCATCGGCCTTGAAGATACCGCCGAGGATCTTGATGAGGGTGGACTTGCCGGCACCGTTCTCGCCCAGCAGGGCCACGACCTCGCCGCGCCCGACCTCCAGGCTGACGCCCTTGAGCGCACGGGTGCCACCGAAGGCCTTGACGACATTCTCGAACCGGAGAGCATCCTGCCCTGCCATCGCGTTCGTCCTCCACAACTTCGAGGGCCTTCCAGCCCCGCAAAGCCCGCCCGGCTCTACGGCCGGTTTCTTATGTTATCGATAACAAATATAATCCTGTCAAGATACCCGTCGGTGACCGACCCCGACATCAGCCTTCATCGGACTGCTCACGAAACCCGGTGAACTGCAGCATGATCGCCGCCGTATCGCGGGGTCCGAGGCCCGCGGCCAGCAGGGACCGGTGCAGGTCGGTAACCAGCCCGGTCACGGGCAGCGGCAGGCGCTGGCTGCCGGAGAAAGCCTGCACGGCCTCCAGATCCTTCATCATGTTGTCGATGCGGCCGGTCGGCGTATAATCGCGTCTTGCCATTTTCGGCCCGAATTCCTGCAAGATGGCGCTGTCGGCGCGACCGCCTTTGAGGGCTTCCGCCAGGCGGGCCGCATCGACGCCCCCCGCCTCCGCCAGCCTGACCGCCTCCGCGACCGCCTGGAAGCCCAGCGCGCAGAGCACCTGGTTCACCAGCTTGGTCGTCTGCCCCGCGCCGCTCGGACCCATATGCGTGTAGTTGGCGCAGAGGCTGTCCATGATGGCGCGCGCCCGGTCCACATCCTCGGCGGCCCCGCCGGCCATCACGGTAAGGCGGCCGGCCAATGCTCCCGGCGCGCCGCCGGAAAGCGGGGCATCGACCCACCGCATGCCCGTCGTCTCCGCCAACTGCCCGGCAAGCTCCCGTGTCGAGGCCGGATCGATCGAGGACATGTCGATCAGGAGTCCGGAAGCATCCGCTCCTTCCGCAATGCCGCCTGAGCCGAACACGGCGCTCCGCACAATCGCGGCGCTGTTGAGGCTGGTGATGACGAAGCGGCTCGCCTGCGCTGCCTCCCGTGCGCTGGCGGCTGCCCTGGCCCCTTTCGCGACAAGCGCCGCGACCTTGGCCGTGTCCAGGTCGAAGACAGTCACGATATGTCCCGTCGCCAGCAGGCGCGTCGCGATCGCCGATCCCATGATCCCGGTTCCGACCACGGAAACGGCGGCCTTCTCGCTCTCTATCATCGGCCGTTCTCCACTTCGTCCCATCGCAAGAGGCTGAGAAGGGCGCAGCACCCCTCCTCTCGCCGGCCTCGGGAAAACCTACAGGCTCGAGGTGATCCCGCCATCGACATAGAGGACATGCCCGTTGACGAAGCTGGAGGCGTCCGAGGCCAGGAAGATCGCAGCGCCCGCCAGTTCCTTCACCTCGCCCCAGCGGCCCGCCGGCGTGCGCTTCTCCAGCCAGGCCGAGAAATCGGCATCGGCAACCAGGGCGGCATTGAGCTCGGTCTTGAAATAGCCCGGACCGATGGCATTGACCTGCAGTCCATGGCGGGCCCAGTCGGTGGCCATGCCCTTGGTCAGCATCTTCAGGGCGCCCTTGGTCGCGGTGTAGGGCGCGATGCCTGGGCGCGCCAGCTCGCTCTGCACCGAGCAGATGTTGATGATCTTGCCCCGGCCGCGCGGAATCATGCGGCGGGCCACGGCCTGTCCCACCAGGAAGGCGCTGTCGATATTGGTGGCGCACAGGCGCTTCCAGGCGTCGAGTGGAAAAGTCTCCAGCGGCGCCCGATGCTGCATGCCGGCATTGTTGACGAGAATGTCGATCGGCCCGAGCCTTTGCTCGATCTCGGCGATGCCGGCCTCTACGGCATCGGGATCGGCGGCATCGAAGGGCGCGATATCGACGGTATGCGACTTGGCCGCGAGCGCCACCCTGGCGTCCTCCAGACGGTCGAGATTGCGGGCATTGAGCACCACGCTGGCACCGGCGCCGGCCAGAGCCTCTGCAATCGCATAGCCGATGCCTTTGCTGGCCCCGGTTATCAGGGCCCTGCGCCCGGTCAGGTCGAACAGCGTCACGTCGGTCTCCCTTGTCTTGCCGGCGCCTGTTCGCTATCGGCGCTCTTCCTCGACAAATTGATATCGATAACAAAATTTGTCAACGCGCTAGAAGCCGACCGCGGCCGGCATTTCGTTCGTAAGCGGTGAGCCGTGGAAAGAGGCTTGCTCCCCTATGCAGTTGTGATATCGATAACAAAAATATGCCGAGGCGAGGATGATAAAACCTGACCTGCTGATGATGGGTTCCTATCCCGACGGGGACATGGAGGCCCTGTCGAGCGCCTATCGGCTGCACAAGCTCTGGGAACAGGGCTCCGACGGGCCTGCCGTATCGATCCGCCCGCTCATCCGGGCCATCGCCACGCGCGGTGACCTGGGCGTGGACACCCGGACACTGGAGATCCTCCCTCATCTCGAGATCATCGCCTGCTATGGCGTCGGCGTCGATGCCATCGATCTCGACATGGCGCGCGCAAGGGGCATTCGCGTCACCAACACCCCCGAGGTCCTCAATGGCGACGTCGCCGACCTCGCGATCGGCCTCGCCTTGGCCACGATGCGGCGGATTCCAACCGGGGACGTCCACGTTCGCTCGGGCGATTGGGCCAAGGCGAATCTCCCGCTGACGCCGCGGCTTCATGGCAAGAAGCTCGGCATCGCCGGGCTCGGCCGCATCGGCTCGACCGTCGCCCGCCGCTTTTCGGGTTTCGACATGGACATCGGCTATTTCGGCCGTTCCCCGCACGAGGATGCACCCTACCGCTTCTTTGACGATCTGACGGCGCTCGCGGCCTGGGCGGACCTGCTCGTCCTGACCCTTCCCGGCGGTGCCGCAACCCAGAAGATCGTGGGCAAGGAGGTCCTGCAGGCGCTCGGCCCCGAGGGATATCTCGTCAACGTCTCGCGCGGAACCACCGTCGACGAGGAAGCCCTGCTGCAGGCGCTGGAGGCCCGTACGATTGCGGGAGCCGGCCTCGACGTCTTCTGGAACGAACCGCGCATCGATCCCCGCTTCGCCAGGCTCGACAACGTCGTGCTGCAGCCCCATCTCGGCAGCGCGACGATCGAGACCCGGCGGGCGATGGGCCAGCTGGTGCGCGACAATCTCGCCGCGCACTTCGCCGGTCTTCCGCTTCTGACACCGGTCATTTGAGAGGTAGCCATGCGTGCTCTCGTCATCCACGGCCCCAAGGACCTGCGCCTGGAGGAACGCGACCCCGGTCCGCTCCAGAACGGGCAGGTCATGGTCCGCGTCCAGGCCGGCGGCATCTGCGGTTCGGACCTGCATTATTACAACCATGGCGGCTTCGGGGTCGTCAGGCTCAAGGAGCCGATGATCCTCGGCCATGAGGTCTCGGGCGAGATCGTCGAGGTCGCGGCGGATGTCGGCTCGCTGCGGCGCGGCGACCGGGTCGCCGTCAATCCGAGTCGACCCTGCGGCCATTGCCGCTATTGCCTGCAGGGCCTGCCCAATCACTGCATGGACATGCATTTCTACGGCAGCGCCATGCGCATGCCGCACGTCCAGGGCGCCTTTCGCCAGCTCCTCGTCTGCGATGCCGTGCAGTGCGAAGTCGGGCACAATGCCGGCACGGACGAACTCGCCTTGGTCGAGCCCTTCTCGGTTGCCCTGCACGCCGTCTCCCGCGCCGGTTCGCTGCTCGGGCGCCGTATCCTGGTGACGGGATGCGGGCCGATCGGCGCGCTCGTCGTGGCTGCGGCCAGGTTTCATGGGGCCACCGAAATCATCGTCACCGATATCGTCGACGAGCCGCTCGCCATTGCGGCCAGGCTCGGCGCCGATCGCACCATCAATGCGGCGCAGGCACCCGAGGCCCTCTCCGCCTTGGCGGTGGACAAGGGCCAGGTCGACGTGATGTTCGAGTGCTCCGGCAACGAGAAGGCGCTGCGCGCGGGCCTGGAGGCGATGCGCCCGCGCGGCATCATCGTCCAGCTCGGCCTGGGCGGCGATGTCGCCTTCCCCCAGAACCTCGTGGTTGCCAAGGAACTCTCGGTCGTCGGCTCCTTCCGTTTCCACGCCGAATTCGCCCTGGCGACGCAGTTGATCGATACCGGCAAGATCGACCTGCGTCCCCTGCTCACCGGCAGCTTCGCGCTCGACGATGCCGTCTCGGCCTTCGCCCTGGCCAATGACCGCCGCCGCGCGATGAAGGTGCAATTGTCGTTCTGACGCCATCCGGGGAGGCGTCAGCCCACACACCAGGAATTGTCGACCGGTGGGCGCGAGGTCACGCATCGACTGCAACCTCGTTTCCTTCACCGTGTGCTCCGCTTTGCTTCAGGTCCCCCTGGGCCTCGCAAACGGGAAGGTGCCGAGCATATTGTCGTTGAAATAGGCGGCGGTCATCGACGTCACCCTTCCGCCGGACAGCGCGAACCCGACCGAGTAAAGCGACCCCTTGGCGGTGAAATCACGGCCAGGATCCATCTGGAAGACGTCCGCGTCCCAGTGCTTGAGGACGAACTGCAACTTGCGGGGGCCGATCTGCAGGATCAGATGATCGCCGTTCGCCCAGACCTCGACCTCGCCGAAATAGGCCGAGCTATAGATCCCTTCATAGATCGCGAGCGGATGCGGGAAATTGGGATTTTGAGGCGGTGAATTACCGACCAGATCGCCTGACGCCTTATAGAAATTCATGAAATGACCGTGCGCGATCTCGTACCAGCTGTTGCGCGTGACGTCGCCGAACTGGGCGATGTCCATGAACTCCGTGGCGATGGCTTCTGCGGCCCCCACCTGAGCACCATTGGTGAGAACGACGATGCCCATATCGGCATCGGGCAAAACATGGAATGCCGCCCCCCCCACGAAGAAGGCGCCGGAATGGCTCATCGATCGGCATTTCGATAGCACGAATTCGATATCATCTTGTGTTACCGTCGTTTCAGCTGTTGCTCCGTTTTAGCGGGTATCGTTCTCGGCAGATCGGTCACCGAACCATTGCATTATGAGAGGAATTTCGCTCCTGGCAGAAAGGGCGCCCCCCGGGCAGCCCAAGCCCCCGGCAAATGGCCTGACTGCGTGGCAGCCGGTCGCCCGGCCGGCCCCGCGGAGGCCGTAGAGAACAAGGAGCCATATTGATCCTTTTTGGGATCGTGGAGATCCGACATGTCGACAATGCGCAAGATTTTGCTGGCTTTAGGAATCGTGGTCGTGATCGGAGCGGCCGTCGGCACCGGCGTCTACTATTTCACCAAGGGCGTCGCCGACACAGCCACCGTCTTTTTTGCAACCATCGCTTCCAGCGGGCCGGAGAATGCCTATCGCAGCGCCTCCCCGGCATTCCAGCAGGCCATGAGCGAAAGCAGTTTCGCCGCACTCGCCAACCGAGCGGGTCTGAGACGGTTCAAGAGCGCGTCATGGCCCGAACGAGAAATCGAGAACGGCCGGGGCAGCGTATCGGGGACGCTGTTGCTGGACGGGGACGTGTCTCTGCCTGCCAGGGTAGAATTGACCAAGAACGCTGCAGGCGCGTGGCAAGTCTTCAATTTTACCCTCCAGATGCCCGGCATCGCTCAACAAAACGCGGCTCAGCCGCAACCCGCAACGAGCCCGCCCTCTCAAAATCAACCGCCCAAGATCGTCGCCAGCACGCAGGAGGGCGATCGGGTTTCGACTGAGATCGGGGATAGGACCTGGTCGGCAGGCGGCTCCTCGCTCATCGTCGTGAAGTTGGGCAGCACCGTTCTCGTCAACACGGCCCCCATCATCAAGCCGGACAGGACGATCGATGCGACGACACTGCGACTGCAGTTCGACGCAAGCGCCACCGGCACCCAGAAGCTCACCCGCGACTGCCAGAAGAATGCCCCCTGCATCGAACTCAGCACCAATGACAGCCACTACAAGACCGATGAAAGCCCGAATGCAGAGGCCGCACTGACCATCACGAAGATGGAAGCCGGCAAGATCGAAGGCGATTTCTCAGCCGACATGATCTCTTTGGAAGGCAAGCTCGCCCTTCACCAAGGCCACTTCGTCGTCTCGGTGCAATGACCCGTGCAAAGCAGGAGGTGCCACCCATGATCTCGAAATATGCCCTTGCCGGCGTGTTGTTTCTCGCCGCCCAGTCCGTGAACGCACAATCGACCGACGAGATGACCGCCTGCGTCGATCGCGCGGATGGTGTTTCGACCAACATGCTTGAATGTGGAAAGACAGAAATTGCCAAGTGGGATGCCAGGCTGAACATCGCCTACCGAGCCCTGCTGCACAGAGAAGACGGCAGCAAACGGACAAAGCTGCAGGCAGAACAAAAAGCCTGGCTTGTCCATCACCTCGGCGAGACCAGGCGCCTTGCGAGCGATCCCGACACCGGCTCCGGCGCCTTCATGATCTCACAAAGCTTCGAGCTGGACGATATCGCCAAGCGCACGCTCGAACTGGAGAAACGCGTCCGCAACCCAGGCTAGTCCCCCGCCAAGATCATGGACGGCCAGCCCTGGCCAAATCTTGATCCAGCACATCGGAGCCAAAAGCTTCGATGAACAAGCAGGTGTTTTTGTTTGCCTCTCCGAGTCACATCCCTGTCACACGAAACAATAGATAGGCAGGATAGCGCAGGTGTCTACAATATGCCCAACAGAGGTAGTTACCAATCATGAATGCAACTAGGGGTCTTACCCGATCCTTCAAGCCGCTGGTCATCCGCCTGGCCCCCGAACTGCGGAAACTTCTCGAAGGCCAGGCAAGTTTCAAAGGCATGTCGATGAACGTGCTGATCAATTCTATCCTGGAGGAGCACGCTTACCGGTCCGTGGACATCCATGATCGGTTGAACCGGCTGGAGGAAGATCTTGCGGCCATGCAACTCGAAAAACGCGCCCAGCCTCACTGAGTGCCGGATCAGGCGGCAAAGCGCGGTGCCAACATCCCATGCAAGGCTGCACAAGGCGCCATGTCATGGCAAGGGCCGAGATCATGCTCTCCGGCATCGAATTGGTCCGTGGGATGCGCAAACGACACGCCTGATTTGCCGATGATCCACGTTCGTCACCGGAAGCGCGGCGCGAATGCCAGGTCAGGTGAACGATGGCGCAAACCAGGTCGCGCGGGACAAGGTCCTGCGCTCGATCAGGAAGACGGATTCTTGTCGAGCGCCTTTCTGATCTCGACGAGGGAGTCGAGGATTCGGCCCAACGCAAAGGTCAGCAGACCAAACCCCAGTGCAACGGCGCCTTCCAATTCCTGTAGAAGCCCCGATGCCGTTGGGATCATTATACAACCAAGAACAAATGCAATGATTCCTACGATGCTAATTGACTTCGCCATGACAGACCCTTCCTCAATCAACTGATTATCCTGCGCTGATAATCGTTAGGTCGGGTGCAATTTACCCTGCAATATGTAACGGGACCTTAAAAAACCTCTGTGAAGATCTGACAGAAAGAGCCCGCCCCCGACCGGGCAGGACACAGCCATACCAACGGATCGACAGGAAGAACATCAAGGGAAAGGTCGACCCGCCACGGGCATCATCGATGGACTCGCCGTTTCGAGCACCGCACTTTGGTTGCGTTTCATGGCCGCGACTGACCGAAGACGGGCCGGCCAAGCAGACTTCCTCGCTATTGGATGCAGGCAGTTACCATACGCCATCGTGCATCCCGCCGGATCCCCTCTATGGCGCGCAAGGGCGGCAGAAGCCGGATCATTCCATCTCCGCAAGGCCTTTCGGCGTTTCGCCATATTTTGCCAGGATCACCGGCCGACTATCGCCAGTTCGCATGAACGCAACGGCCCCGACGATCGTTTCGTCACCTTGCCTGATTCCCACACAGAAAGCAGCACGGAAACGCGCCATCGTATTCGAATAGGCCCTTTGCCCCTGTCCGGCGACAAGGTTGCCCTCGCTGTCTCGGACGAAGGGGAAAATGATGTAGTGCGTCACAGTGGACATTGTTCTGCGTCAGATCCTCTGGCGTATCCCCATATCGCGCCAGGATCACCGCATCATCATATGTTCCGGAGGCTGGATTGCGAGCGTCAAAAAGGATTGCATTGCAACGAACGCACCTAAAGTTTCAATGCAAAAAAGCAAGCAGGCAAAGAAAAGCCCAGCGATACGCTACACGCCGGGCAGTCTTGTCGGATATGACAGAGCCGTTGAGCTTGACCACGGCGGTGCTTGAATAGGCCAGATGGTGTTCGGGCGGCGTGTTAAAACGCACATACCGGAGGGGTGCTACCCTTGGATCGCTCGCCGGCGGCGGGCGATTCCGAACTGCCGCGGCCTTCACGCTACCAACCAGAGCATTTCCGCGACAGTGCACCGATCGACTGCGATGAGCCCAATGCATGGTACGATCCAAGCGGTTTCTATTCTGAAGGCTTCGTGAGTTCATTGCGTTGATCCGTGGTAAGCGGTCTGATCCTTTCTCCTCTCAGCATCAAAAACAGCTTCGCGGTCTCCTCCAGTTCCTCACTTGCGTATTGGGCCTCGCGAAGCGACTTTCCTGCGACGACCGGACCGTGATTGGCGAGCAGCACCGCATGGCTCGTGCGTGCCCTCTCGCGAACCGCCTCTGCCAAAGCGACATCTCCCGGAGCGAAATAGGGCGCCAGCGGCAGCTTCCCAACTCGCATGACATAATATGCGGTGAGTGGGGGCAGGAGATCTTCCGGATCCAGGCCGTCGATCACGCTGACAGCCACCGCGTGCGTCGAATGGAGGTGGACGACCGCCCCTACCCCCTGACGTGCGCAGTACATGCATTGATGCAGAAACGCTTCTTTCGTGGGCTTGTCACCATCGACGAAGACACCTTCCGCGCTGAATCTGGAAAGCCGCCCCGGATCAAGCGCTCCAAGGGAGGCGTTGGTCGGCGTCATCAAAAGATCGCCATTCGAGAGCCTTGCGCTGATGTTTCCGGTCGACCCAAAAGTGAAGCCTCGCTCGAACAAGGACTTGCCGACCGCCACGATCTCATCTCGAACGCGGGTTGTCTCGGAAATGATGGCTGTCATTGCAGCAGTTCCCAGGCCTTCAGGAAAAAGTCGGCCGTACCGAAGTTTCCCGATTTCAGCGCCAGAGCCATCGGCTCCGCCTCCCCCATCGTCAGCGTCCAGGGAACTCCGGGGTCGATTTCCGGTCCGATATAGAGGGCGGCGGGTGCAAGGGCGCCAACCACCGCCCCGGACGTTTCGCCACCGGCGACGATAAGGCGTCGAACACCATTCGCACGCAGCATGATCGCGGTTTCTGCCAGGAAGTGCTCGATGATTTCACCGGCCTTCTGCCGTCCGAGGGCATCCTGCGCGGCACGAACTTCGGTGGGGTCGGCGCTCGAATAGATGAGGGGGGTGCCCTCCCCCTGCTCCAATGCCCAATCCGTTGCGCCGCCCACGGTGACGCGCCCCTGCGCTATGTCGATCGGATCGATCCGCATGGAGGGCATGCCGGCGGCAATGGCAGCCTGTATTTGGCCCCTCGTTGCCTCCGAGCATGAGCCAGCCAAGATTGCAGCGCCGCCGCGTGGCGCGGTAAAGGAGCCGGGTTCGGAATTGCCCGATAACAATCCGGCACGGCGAAAGTTCTCCGGCAAGCCGATCGCGATGCCGGACCCTCCGGTGATCAACGGAAAATCGGCAACGGCCTCCCCGATCGTCCGCAAGTCTTGGTCGGATATCGCATCGACGACCAGCACTCGATCGCCAAGCGCGCGCGCCGCCCTAAAGGCCTCACGCAGGGCCTCTGCGCCCCGTGCCACGATCTCCTGTCCAACGAGCCCTACCTTGAGGGACGACTGCGCGGCCATGAGCCGTACCAGGGAGGAATCCGTCATGGGGGTCAGCGGATGATTCCGCATCGGGCTCTCTGAGAGGAGCTTCTCGGCAAGGAAGAGATGGCCTTTGTAGACGGTTCGGCCATTTGCCGGAAAAGCCGGGCAAACAATGGTGAGATCCACGTCGAGCGCAGCAAGGAGCGCATCGGTCACCGGCCCGATATTGCCCTTTGCCGTTGAATCAAAGGTCGAGCAATATTTGAAGATGATTTGCCGAGCGCCTGCCGCGCGAAGCCACGCCAAGGCCTCAAGCGACATTGCGACGGCTTCTGTGGCCGGGTTGGTCCTGGATTTGAGAGCAACCACGACGGCGTCGATATGAGTGAGATCGACGTCTCCCGACGGGACGCCAATCGTTTGAATGGTTCGCATTCCCTCTCGGGAAAGCATGAGGGCAAGGTCGCTTGCCCCGGTAAGATCGTCAGCGATAGCGCCGAGTAACATCCCCTACTCCTGTTGCGAAAAGGCGGCCCGACTACGCGGTCGCGCCATCAATGATGGTAAACCCTGTGTCGATAATTGCCGGCTCAAACGCGCGGTCGGGGGATTTCAGGAGAGTCTCCACCGCCGTCCTGCCGATGGCAAAACGATTGGAAAGCACCGTCGCGAGCGGCTTCGGAAGCGCCTGGCCAATCTCCAACCCGTTGAATCCCATGAGGGCGAGCCTGTCGGGCACTGGAACGGCAGCGGCCAAACAGTGCAGGTATCCGCCAACGGCCATGTCATCGTTGGAAAATGCGACGGCCTCGATCTCGGCCCCATCGGCGAGAATTGCCGCCAGGGCCTGCCGGCCGCTCAAGGTCGAGCTTGGTCCGTCGACTCTATGCTCCGCGACCAATGCCAGCCCGACGTCCCCCAAGCCTTCACAAAGCCCGCGATAGCGCGCATGGGCCCGGCGATCCGCGTCCCAATCATGCCCGACATAGGCGATCTTCGAGTATCCGCGGCGCGTGAGATGGCGAGCCATGGCACGCCCCGCCCCGCGGTGGGAGAGGCCGACGGCAAGGTCGATCGGCCTGCGGTCGATATCCATCAACTCGCCGACACGAACCTTGCTTGCCTCCAACATCCGCCTCGCTGTATCGGTATGATCGAAGCCCGTGGTGATGATCGCCGCCGGCTGCCACGCCAGCAGCGACGAGATCAGTTGCTGTTCCTTCTCGAGGTCATAGTCGGTCACACCAATCATTGGCTGATACGATGTTCCCGCCAGGCCGGCATGAATGCCACGAAGCAATTCCGGAAAGACGATGTTCGAGAGCGAGGGCAAGATCACCCCGACGATCATCGAGGAGGAAGATGCGAGCGAGCCGGCTGCTCGGTTTGGCACATAGCCGAGCGCATCGATGGCTTCGATGACTCGCCGGCGCGTCTCCGGTGCAATCGCCCCCTTGTCTCGGATGACCCTTGAGACCGTGTTCTCGCTGACGTTGGCCAGTCTCGCCACATGGGCGAGGGTTGGCGTTTCAAGCGCTGTCAAAGGACGACCTCACCGCAGGATCTGCGCCCGACGGCGAAGGTCAGGGCGTTATGTGTAAGCGCTAACATCATTCGCTTGATCCTTGCAATAGGATGTGATTAGCAAGTGTTAGCGCTGAGATAGGCGAATCTGATTTGATTTGGAAAGTGGGAGGCGCCGTCCAGGATGAGCGACCAATCGACGATTGCCGTAATCGGTCTGGGCTCGATGGGATTGGGGATGGCGCGCTCGGCGCTCCGGGCCGGACGGACTGTAAGAGGATATGACGTCAACGCAGATGCATTGAAGGCGTTCAGCCAGGAGGGCGGTCTGGCCTCCGCCAGCCTGCAGGAGGCGGCTGCCGACGCCGACATTGCCGTCATCGTCGTCGTGAACGCAGCCCAGACGGAAGCTGTTCTTTTCGCCGAGGGCGGCGTCGTGTCTGCCTTGCGGCCTGGAGCGGTCATCGTCTCGTGCGCCACCATTTCACCTTCGGAGGCGAAGGGATTTGCATCACGCGCCGAAGCCGCAGGCATGCTTTATCTCGACGGCCCGATTAGCGGTGGCGCCAAGAAAGCTGCTTCCGGCGATTTGACCTTCATGGCATCAGGCTCCGCCCAGGCCTTTGCTGCAGCCCGGCCGGCACTGGATGCGATGGCCGGAACGGTCTACGAGCTGGGCGATCAAGCGGGCATCGGCTCGTCCTTCAAGGTCGTCAACCAGTTGCTCGCGGGCGTCCATATCGCCGCGGCTTGCGAAGCAATTGCATTCGCCAGGAGCCTCGACCTCGATATTTCGCGTGTCTTCGAGGTGATCACCAAATCCGCCGGCAATAGCTGGATGTTCGAGAACCGTATTCCACATGTCCTTTCCGGAGACTACACCCCCCATAGTGCGGTTTCCATTTTCACCAAGGACCTTGGCATTGTTTCCGACATCGGGAGGAAGGTGAAGTTTCCGCTCCCGATCACAGCTGCAGCATTGCAGCTGTTCATCATGACGGAAGCGGCGGGCATGGGCCGGGACGACGACAGCTCCGTCGCCCGGCTGCTCGCCAAGATCGCCGGCCTTCGCCTGCCCGGCATGTCGGAAGAGGTTTGATCGAGATGCCCAAATTTGCCGCCAATCTATCGATGATGTTCAACGAGCGTCCCTTCCTGGAGAGATTCCAGGCGGCTTCCGACGCGGGCTTCGGTGCCGTCGAATATCTGTTTCCCTATGACCATCCCGCGGAAATCGTCGCGGACGCGCTGGCGACGGCCGGTCTGAAACAGGCGCTCTTCAATATGCCGCCTGGCGATTGGGCAGCGGGCGATCGCGGCCTGGCCAGCCTGCCGGACAGGCGCGCGGAGTTCCTCAAAGGGCTGGACCTGGCGGTGTCCTACGCCAAGACGATTGGAACGCCTTTGCTGCACATGATGGCGGGCAATGCTGCTTGGGATTCCCCTGCGTCGATTGCGGCCTACAAGGACAATCTGCGCAGAGCCGCGGATGCGACGGCTGACGCAGGCATCGGCCTCGTTATCGAGCCGATCAACACGCGCGACATGCCGGCATACTTCCTGAACGACTTCGATCGGGCACTCGAGTTCATCGACGACCTCGATCACGCGAATGTCCGCCTGCAGTTCGACGTCTACCATCGCCAGATCCTGCACGGCGACGTCATCATGGCCCTACGGCGAATGGCACCGAAGATCGGACATATCCAAATCGCCGCCGTGCCGACACGCAACGAGCCGACAACCGGCGAGCTCAATGACCGGCTGGTGTTCACCGAGATCGACGCCATCGGCTATCAGGGCTATGTCGGGTGCGAATATCGCCCCGCCGGTGTAACCGAGGAAGGGCTTGGTTGGTTGAAGGCGGTGCAGGCCCCCGACACCGGAACTCGCCCTACGCCCGAGTGAGCAACTCCGTCAATCGGAGATTCGCGGCGCTGCGCACAGCGCCGAGGAACGAAGACTATTCGCTGGCCGGAAACGTGATCGGATCCGCAACTCGCCATCAGCTCCCGCAAAGGCGGATCTTCTGGTGATTCAGTCCGCGCGGCGGTACGCGAGTGCCGCGCCCATGAGATCAGGTCCCCAAAGCAATGAGCCCTGACACGGGAACTGTCCTGGGACGGGGCACGCGGGCTTCACAGGAAGCTCGCTTCGATCGTCAAGGGCCGGGACCTATATGAGCGCAAAAGCGCCGATGTCTGCCGTCCTCGGAAAGCTCACAGTCGCGAAGGACTGGCTGGAGCACAAGCGAGCCAACATTATAAAGATCCACCGTGAAATTGATGAAATATTTTTTAAAAATATAACTTTAACATTCTAACTTGATGATTTCGCTGTGTGTGTATTTAACATAATTTTTAGTTCCGTAAATTCAAATTGACACGCAACTCCAAGCTATAGCATTTCATATATCAATATTCCTTATATTTATGAAATTACAAACTTGAATGTTCCGTCATGACTCGATAATTTCGGGCCATATTCTGCGGAAATATCGACCTTCGCTCCTATTCCGCAGGTGTTGGAGGACGCCTACCCGCCTTACCCCCATCGTCGCCGGTTCAGCCGGTCGCGCGGAACTCGGGGCGCCCTTGGCATTCGAAAGGAGAAGGTCCGTGACGTCATCAACTGGAAGGGCCTCCACCCGCCCCACTCTGCCGAGGGGTCCGCTCCTGGGTTTCCTCCTGGCATCGAGCGCCGTTCTGATCTGCCAGGGCGCCCAGGCACAGGCGACCGCCAGCGGCGGCCAGACGGTCGAGATAGCGCCAGGGCAGGCAACCTGCAGCGGCAAAGACTGCTTCCAGTCCTTTGATGCAGGTTCGCTGCTGCATAACAATGCGGGCACGCCCATTGACGTGACGACCCCGAACAGTTGGCCGACCGAAGGGCCATTTTACTTCGGAGCCATGGCCTGGAATGGAGGGACCATTCATCTCGACGGCGGCGGAACCTTCCACCTTGGCACGGATACCTGGGGGCTTTGGGCTGGCCATCCCTTTAAGGAGGTCACGCCCGGCACGATCACGGGGCACGACCTGACATTCGACATGGATGCCGGAGCCTTCGGAATCGGCGTCAACTACAACAGTACGATCACGCTCGACGGCACGACGACCATGACCGCCCGCGGCGGTGGCGGCTATGGCATCGAAGCTCGTCTGGGCACGGTCACCCTGAATGGTCCGATCAAAGCAAGCGGGGTGTGGCTCGACTTCGCCCATGCCGACGCCGGTGACATCTCTTTCAACGGCGGCGGCACCGTTACCGCCACGGGTTCGACTTACAGGGTGTTCTCATCGGGCGGCGGCCTGATTTCGATGCGAGGCGTGACGGCCAGCGCCAACACGAATGTCTCTCACGACTCTGACGGGACTGACTTCCTGGCGGGTGTCTGGGACAACAGCCGCTTCTTCGTCATCGACAGCACCTTCGAGGGAACCAATACGGGCGGCCCCATCAACGGAATTCACGTCACCGGCAATGGAGGCTCCTCCTCCTTCATGCTCGACAACAGTCAGATCACGCTGAAATCGGCCGGTTCGGGCATACTGGTGGAGGGTGCTTCTGCCAACGTCACCTTGACCCATGGGTCGGCAATCACACCTGTCGCCAGCAGCAAGGGCGGCCTGCTCGCACGCATCGCAGCCGTGGACTTCGTACCGACGAATTCTTTCGATATAGGGAAACTGACCCTGAGAGCCCAGGACTCCGCCCTGTCCGGAGACGTGCAGGTGGACGCGCCGGGCAAGGCTGGCGCCAACGAATTCGATGGCCGCCTCGAAGGTACGACCCTCTGGCGCGGCAATCTGACGGTGGCGAAGGGATCGCTCGGCAGCGTGACCCTTGCGGACAGATCGCGCTGGATCGGCACGGCGAACAATGCCACTTCGATCCAGCTCAGCGATCCCGGTGCCCTGTGGGCGATACCGGGCGGTAGCGTGGCCACCGTCGCCGGCACCGTCACGAATGCCGGCAGGATCGCCTTCCGGCCTGGCACGCCGTCGACACTGACGGTCGGTACTTTCGTCAACAATGGCGGCACAGTCCAGGTCAATGTCGATGCGGCCGGCCACAGCGATTTCATCCATGCCACCGGCACTGCCACCGTCAATGGCGGCACGGTTTATGTCGTTCCCGTCGAGGGCACCTACGAGATCGGCCGGCACTACAAGATCCTGACCGCCAATGGCGGCATCACCGGACAGTTCGACAAGGTTACCGACAACGCCCCCTTCGTCGACTTCAGCCTGTCCAAGAATGTCAACAACATCTATGTGAATGTAGCGCGCAACAGTGCCTCCTTCGCTTCGCTCGCCGCCCTGGATACCAACCAGCGTGCGGTGGCTCAAAGCGTGGAGGCGCTGGCGCTCGGCAACAAGCTCTATGATGCCGTCGCCCTGTCGCCGGACGACACCAGCGCACGCCAGGCCTTTTCCACCCTGTCGGGCGATGTGCATGCCTCAGCCAGGAGCGCCCTGATCCAGGATGGCGGCCTCATTCGCGATGCCGTGCTCAACCGCCTCGCCAATGCCGATACGCCGGCCCTCGCCCCTGCCCCTCCCGTCGCCGGCCTGACATCCTATGCCGAGACCCCGTCCATGAAGGGACCCTCGCCCTTCGACGCGGCTGCCGCGCCAGCTCCACTTTCCGGCTTCTGGGCCCAGGGCTTCGGCTCCTGGGGCCATCTGGGCAGCGGTGGGCGCAATGCCCGCATCGACCATGATACCGGCGGCTTCCTCATCGGCTTCGATACCCTGGTCCAGGGCTCGTTCCTGCAGGACTGGCGCCTGGGCGCGCTCGCCGGCTACAGCCATTCCACCTTCGACGTCGATGCCCGCTCCGCCTCCGGCAAGGCCGACAACTATCATATTGGCCTCTATGCCGGACGCCAGTGGAACGCCCTCGCCCTGAGGCTCGGCGCCACCTACACCTGGCATGACATCGACAGCGACCGCACCGTGGCCGTGCCCGGCTATGTCAACCGCCTCACCACCTCCTACGATGCCGCCACCGCCCAACTCTTCGGCGAGCTCGGCTATCGCATCGATGCCGGAGCCTTCCGCCTCGAGCCCTTCGCCAATGCCGCCTATCTCAATCTGCACACCGACGGCTTTCGGGAAACCGGCGGCGATGCCGCCCTCGCCGGTGGCAGCAGCAGCACCGATCTCGGCTTCACCACCCTGGGCACCAAGGTGGCCACCAGCTTCGATCTGACCGAGGGCACCATCGCAACCCTGCAGGCGAGCCTGGGCTGGCGCCATGCCTATGGCGACGTCAAGCCTACAGCCGCCCTCGCATTGGCCAACGGCACGGTCTTCACTTCCGCCGGAATCCCGATCGCCCGCGATGCCCTGGTCGTCGATGCCGGCGTCAGCGTCGCCTTTTCCGAGGCGGTCAGCCTCGGCGTCTCCTACAATGGTCAATTCGGCAACAAAGCCGCCGACCAGAGCGTCCGGGGCAATTTCGTCTGGAGATTCTAGACTCCGGCTTTGAAACGAACCGATGGCGGCGCTCAAGACATCGCAGAAAGACAAAATGCGCCCCTCAGTGAGGGGCGCATTTCCTGCCGACATGGAAATGCCGGACGGTAAGGCCCTCATCCGGGAGGGTTATTTTCAGATATCCCTGAAACGGGAACGATAGGTCGCGATCAATGCGGGCTCGAAGCGGATGCACCGGACTTGGTGCCTTCGCGAATTGGCGATTTGAGCCGCTACGCCCCCCGCAATTGCCCGTTGTCAAGGCCAGCCCGGCAGTGTCGCGCAATGCCGGACTCCCATATTATTTGACTATGAATAGGGTAGGCTCGATACAACCGAGTTTGCGAAGCGCTTTGGTCATGCCATTTGATTTCGATGAGATCGCTGCCTCAAGGGAAGCATCCGCATGGTGGATCATTGTTGAGCATGCTTCGCATGGCTATGCCCAGACACGTTTCAAGCTTCTTGCCGAGGCGATCAACGCTTTTGGACCCGGTCGGTTTGCGTCGAGCAGACGGAGGACATGATGAACGATGACCTGATCGAACGGCTTGAGCTAGGCGTGCCCTCCTGCGGAATGCATGACGACAACGAGACGGAACTGTTCGACATCGATGACGCCAACAATACAATGATCGAAGCCGCCCATGCACTGCGTGCCCAGGACGCGGAGATAGCACGGTGCCATGCTCGGCTCGAAATCGACTACGAATACAATGTCGACGTCACAAAGCATGAGTTTGCGCGTGTCGCTGCACCAATGGAAAATCGATTATTGAGGGAAGACGGCATCGCCCGCCGGGACGCGACTGTCGACAAGTTGAAACTACATTTAAACAACGCATTGGAGATCTCGGATCGCTATCGGTATGCACTGTGGGCCATCATTGAATGCGTCCAGTACAGCGCTGACTCGAACCCCGTCTGGGCGCAGATCGCCAACAAGGTCCTCGCCGAAACAAGTGACCTGCCCCCGCGGGATGGCCCAGGGTGATTGCTCGTCAATGGTAGGCCAGAGCCAACATCCTGACGAATGATTTGCGACTGCCCCCAAGCTGTCCAATGCATCCCTGGAGAGGCACAATGGGGCGTTGCCAGTCAGGATCGATCCGAACCTGATTTGAACCTATCGATCCAACAGGATAGAGCGCGTCGTTGAGTAGCGTAGATTTAACGTGGTCGGCGTGCTGCAGCCCAATTGGTACAGTCTGTCGAAACCAGTGATCGCGCATCTCCAAACGAACAAGTGAAGAGATGGGTTCTCTTGCTTGCATGCCCACGATACGCAAGGTGACGACCAAATGGCTATAGGCCCCACACGATGGCCTTCTCATGGCGTTCTATCAACAGCGCCAGATCCTTGAAGCGCTTGGTGACATGAGCGACGAAAGCATCCACGGCCGGAGCCCGCGTCGCGTTGCTCTGCTGCAATATGCCCAAGGCGCGCTCGGGGTGGGGAATTCTGACCGGCAGCGCCGTGATCGATTTCTCGTTGCGATAGGCGAAGACCACGCTGTGGGGCAGCACGGTGAGCGCATCGCTTGATTTCAGGTAGTTGATGGCGCTGGACAGCGAGCCGCCGGAATAGCGGATCTTGATTTCCGTGGCCCCCAATGACAGCGCCAGGCTATTGAGGTCGGCATAGAGGGGACTGCCCTCCGGCGGACCGACCCAGGGATAGTCGAGCAGGCTTGCCGGATCGAGACGGCGCTTCATCAGCAAGGGGTGAGTCGTGCGGCAGGCGACGACATTGCGTCCGGGCAACACCACGTCGAAACGCAGGCCCGATCCTTCCTTCAGCACGTCGATAGGGCAGATTGCAATATCGATGCGGTCCGCGTCCAGCGCCGCCCGCAATTGCCCCAGATAGCCATAGCTCTGCTCGACACGGACATCGGGACGCCTGTCCTGGAATTCGGCGATCATGCCCGAGATCAGTGCGTCGGAGAAGAAGGGAGAACCGCCCACCCTGACGACGCCAAACGCGCCTTTCTGAAATCCGGCGACGAGGGCCGATGCCTTGCGCGAGGCCGCAAGCATGGTCTGGCCGTGGCTCGCCAGCGCCTGTCCCAAGGCCGTCGGTTGCAGGGGCCGCCGCCCTTTGACGAAAAGAGGCTCGCCGATACGCTGCTCCATCATCGCAATCGTTCGTGACACGGCCGGCTGCGTCATGCCGAGCAGAGCCGCAGCCTCCGTCACCCCGCCGGCCTGGACCACGGCGGCAAGTTGGACCAGGTGGCGCTCGTCAAGCTTCATAGCAATTTGCTATATTATTTAATCGAGAAATGATCAATATGCAGGCTGGTGCCGGGTATGTTGCTCCTCGGGAGGAACAGCCGGTGGCTATCAGGTCGTTGAACGCACAGAACTCGGCTGATGTCGTGATGGAGCGCGTCGGCCCCGGCGTAAAGGAAACCTCCGCTTCATTCCTGAATTCGCTGGTGAGGCATTTGCACGCCTTCGTGCGCGAAACCCGGCCGACCAGGGACCAGTGGCGCTCCGCCATGCAGCTTTTGACCGACATTGGCCACGCCACCGATGAACGGCGCCAGGAGTGGGTGTTGGCCTCGGATCTGCTGGGTGTCACCGCCCTCGTCGAAGAGATCAATGCCCAGCGCCACAGGGGCGCCACGCCCAATACGGTGCGCGGGCCGTTCTATCGTCCGGACGCACCCGCCATCGCCAATGGCGGATCGATCTCGCTCGATGGTGTCGGCGAGGCCCTTCTGGTTCGTGGCCGTGTCGTCGACCTTGACGACGTGGCCATCTCCGGCGCCACCGTCGAGACCTGGCAGGCGAATGCCGACGGATATTACGAGAACCAGCAGCCCGACCGGCAGCCGGAATTCAACCTGCGCGGCGTCCTGAAGACAGATGGCAAAGGCGGTTTTCTCTACCGCACGGTGCGCCCCGCCGGGTATGCGACACCGACCGACGGCCCCGTCGGCCGGATGCTGGCGGGCCTCGGTGTCTCGCTGCGGCGGCCGGCACATCTGCACTTCATCATCAGCGCCGACGGCTTCGAGACCATCTCCACGCATGTCTTCGACGGCAGCGATCCAGGCCTGGGGCAGGATGCCCTGTTCGGCGTCAAGCCCGAGCTCATCGGAGACATCAGGCGCGACGGCGATGGCTGGGCGCTCGACTTCACTTTCGTCATGGCCCGGGCCAGGCAGGAAAGGCGTGCAGCATGAACCTCTCATTCGTCTATCAAGGCAGCCCCGCGCATATCGTCTTCGGCGAAGGTTCGTCCAGGCATGTCGGAGAGTGGGTTGAAAAGCTCGGTGCCAGCAGGGCGCTCGTGCTGACCACGCCGCACCAGAAAGCCGAGGGCGAGGCCATGGCCACGGCCCTTGGCGGGCTTGCGGTCGGAACCTATGACAACGCCACGATGCACACCCCGGTCGATGTGACCGAAGCGGCCGTTGCACGTGTTCTGGACTTGAAGGCCGACGTGGTCGTGGCGCTCGGCGGCGGCTCGACCACCGGGCTCGGCAAGGCGATCGCCTATCGCACCGACCTGCCGCAGATCGTGGTGCCCACCACCTATGCCGGCTCGGAGGTGACCCCCATTCTCGGCCAGACCGAAGGCGGCGAGAAGATCACGCTGCGCAGCCCGAAGGTCCTGCCCGAAGTGGTGATCTACGATCCCGGCCTGACGCTGGGCCTGCCCGTCGCCATGAGCGTAACCAGCGGCCTGAACGCCATCGCGCATGCCGCCGAGGCGCTCTATGCGCCGGACGGCAACCCGATCACCGCGCTGATGGCGGCCGAGGGCATGCGTGCCATCCGGCAGGCGCTGCCTGTCATCATCGCCTCGGCCAGGGACAGGCAGGCTCGCACCGATGCGCTTTACGGGGCCTGGCTCTGCGGCTCGGTGCTGGGCCAGGTCGCGATGTCGCTGCACCACAAGATCTGCCACACGCTGGGCGGCAGCTTCGACACGCCCCATGCCGAAACCCATGCCATCATGCTGCCGCACACCATCGGCTTCAACGCAGGCGCCGCTGAAAAAGAGCTGCAACCGGTTTCCGACATCTTCGGCGGCACGCCCGGCCAGGCACTCTACGATTTCGCCAGGTCCGTCGGATCACCGATGGCGCTGAAGGATTTCGGCCTGAAGGAAGCCGATCTCGACCGTGCCGCCGAGATTGCGACCAGGAATCCCTACGCCAACCCTCGGCCCATCGACCGCGCTTCCATCCGCGCCCTGCTCCAGGATGCCTGGGAGGGAAGCCGACCGCCATTTTAGGCCCACTAAGGCGCTTTCGAGAGATGCCGATAGCTCTTCGAACAAGAAAACGCGCCAAAACAATGGGTTAGGGAAAAAAGATGCGATCCGTAGAAGTCGCACTTTTCTCTGGTTTCACGACGATCTTCCTGGGGAGGAAAGCAATGATCACGCGTCGCCATTTCCTGAAGACTTCCGCCGTGCTCGGCACGAGCGCCGCCTTCGGCGGGGTCGCCAGCCCGGCCATCGCGGCAGGCGCCGCGATCAAGCTCGGCTATGTCAGCCCGCAGTCCGGGCCGCTGGCCGCCTTCGCCGAAGCCGACAAGTTCATCATCGACGGCTTCCTCGCGGCGACCAAGGCCGCGGGCGCGAACTTCGAGGTCATCGTCAAGGACAGCCAGTCCAATCCGAACCGTGCCGCCGAAGTCGCCAAGGAACTGGTGGTCGATTCCCAGGTCAACCTGATGCTGGTCGCCTCGACGCCCGAGACGACCAATCCGGTGGCGACGATCTGCGAGGCCGAGGGCATGCCCTGCATCTCGACCGTGGCGCCCTGGCAACCCTGGTTCATCGGCCAGCAGGGCAATCCCGGCGCGCCAGATTCCTGGAAGCCGTTCGAGAGCGTCTTCCATTTCTTCTGGGGCCTGGAAGACGTCATCGCCGTCTTCACCAACATGTGGGGCCAGCTCGAAACCAACAAGAAGGTCGGCGGCCTGTTCCCCAATGACGGCGACGGCAATGCCTGGGGGGATGCGAAAGTCGGCTTTCCACCGGTGCTCGAGAAGAAGGGCCTCACCCTCACCGATCCGGGCCGCTACCAGAACCTGACCGACGACTTCTCCGCCCAGATCAACGCCTTCAAGGGCGCCAAGGCGGAGATCATCACCGGCGTGATGATCCCGCCGGATTTCACCACCTTCTGGAACCAGGCGCAGCAGCAGGGCTTCAAGCCGAAGATCGCCTCGATCGGCAAGGCCATCCTGTTCCCGCAGGCCGTCGAAGCCTTGGGCAAGGCCGGGCACAACCTGTCGTCCGAGGTGTGGTGGACGCCCAACCATCCGTTCAAGTCTTCCTTGACGGGCGACAGCTCGGCGGCCTTGGCGGCTGGCTTCACCAAGGCGACGAACCGTCCGTGGACCCAGCCCATCGGCTTCGTGCATGCCCTGTTCGAACTGGCCGCCGACGTGATGAAACGCGCCGATCCCACCAATGCCGAGGCGGTGATCGCAGCCATCGCCGCCACCAGGCTCGACACCATCGTCGGCAGGGTCGCCTGGGACGGTGCCAACCTCCCGCCCTTCGCGGCGAAGAACGTCGCCAAGACGCCGCTGGTCGGCGGCCAGTGGCGGCTTAGGGATGGCGGCGGCTACGATCTCGTCATCACCGATAACCAGACCGCGCCGAACATCCCGACCGGCGGCAAGATGGAAGCGATCGCCTAGAGGCCATTCCTTATCCGGTGCCATCGCGGCTCCCTCCTCCCCGTCGACGCGGAGAGGGACAGGAGAAGATCATGACGATCCTTGCCCTGCAAAACGTCTCGAAGAGCTACGGCGCCTTGAAGGTGACGCAGGACGTCTCCTTCGCGCTGGAGAAGGGCGAAGCCCTGGGCATCATCGGCCCGAATGGAGCCGGCAAATCGACGCTGTTCAACCTCATTACCGGCAATGTGGACGTCGACGGCGGCCGCATCATCTTTGAGGGCCGTGACGTCACCAGCACGCCGCCGATGGCGCGGTGCCTGGCCGGCGTCGGCCGCACCTTCCAAATCCCGCAGCCCTTCGACAAGCTCACGGTGTTCGAAAACCTGCTGGTCGCCGGCACCTTCGGCGCAAGCCAGTCGGAGAGCGAAGCCACCGACCGCTGCGCCGACATTCTGTGGCGAACCGGGCTTTCGCCCCGGGCCAACGACATGGCAGGTGGCCTCAGCCTCCTGCAACGCAAGCGGCTCGAACTTGCCCGTGCCCTCGCCACCCGGCCCACGCTGCTGCTGCTCGACGAGATCGCCGGCGGCCTCACCGAAGGCGAATGCGGCCAGCTCGTCGACACGATCCGCGCGGTGCACGAGACAGGCATCTCCATCGTCTGGATCGAGCATGTGCTGCATGCCCTGACCGCTGTCGTCGGCCGCCTGCTGGTGCTGGATTTCGGCAAGGTCATCGGTATCGGCCAGCCGGACGAGATTATGGCCTCCAAGGCCGTGCGCGAAATCTATCTCGGGATCGACGTGTGATGGCCCTGCTCGAAACAAGATCCCTCACGGCCTTCTATGGCGACTTCCAGGCACTGTTCGGCGTCGACATGGCGCTGGCCGAAGGACAGACCGTCGCCATCATCGGCGCAAACGGGGCTGGCAAGACGACGCTGATGCGCTCGATCGCCGGCGTGCTCAGGAACGCGGCCGACCAGATCAGGTTCGACGGACGCCCGATCGGCGATCGGGCCGCACCGGATATGCTGGCCTTGGGCATCGCCATGGTCCCGGAGGGCCGCAAGCTCTTTCCCTCGCTGAGCGTCGAGGAAAACCTGCTGATCGGCAAATATGGGCGCGCGGCCGAGGGCTTCTGGTCGCTCGATGCGATCTACGAGATGTTTCCGATCCTGAAGGAGCGCCGCCACAATCCCGGCACCGCCCTGTCGGGCGGACAGCAGCAGATGGTCGCCATCGGCCGCGCCCTGATGTCCAATCCGCGCGTGCTGCTGTGCGACGAGTTGAGCCTCGGCCTTGCCCCGGTCGTGATCAAGGACATCTACGCCGCCTTCCCGAAAATCCGCGACAGCGGCGCATCCATCGTCATCGTCGAGCAGGATATCGGCCAGGCGCTGAAAGTGGCCGACCATGTCTACTGCATGATGGAAGGCCGCATCACGCTGTCGGGCAAGCCCTCGGACATCAGCCGGGACCAGATCCACGCCGCCTATTTCGGAGCGCATGCATGAATCTCATCGACACGATCATTCAAGGCGTGTTGCTGGGCGGCCTGTACGCCCTGTTCGCGGCCGGCCTGGCGCTGGTCTTCGGCATCATGCGCCTCGTCAACCTGGCGCATGGCGACCTCATCGTCATGGCCGCATTCGCGATCCTGTTCCTGGTCTCATCGCTGGGCCTGAACCCGTTCCTGGCGGCGCTGATCGCCATGCCGCTGATGTTCGCCATTGGCTGGGCCCTGCAATATTTCGTGCTCAACCGGACATTGGGGCCAGACATCCTGCCGCCGCTGCTGGTCACCTTCGGGCTCTCCATCGTCATCCAGAACGGGCTGCTCGAGACCTTCTCTGCCGACAGCCGCCGGATCGCACTCGGCTCGATCGAAACCGCCTCGCTCAACCTGGGCTTCACCACCATCGGCGTGATGCCCCTCATCACCTTTCTCTCGGCGGTCGGCGTGATCCTGGCCTTGAACCTCATCTTCTATCGCACGTCGCTCGGCCGCGCCTTCCGCGCCACCTCGGATGATCGCGTCACGGCCGGCCTGATGGGCATTCGCCCCGACGCCATCTTCGCCATCGCGACAGGGTTGGCACTGGTGGTCGCCACCATCGCCGCGCTCTATCTCGGTGCCCGCGCCAATTTCGACCCGACCGTCGGCCCGGCACGCCTGATCTACGCTTTCGAGGCGGTCATCATCGGCGGGCTCGGCTCCTTCTGGGGCACGCTCGCCGGCGGCTGCGTCATCGGCGTGGCGCAGGCGCTCGGCGCCAGCCTCAATCCGGAATGGCAGATCCTGGCCGGCCATATCGCCTTCCTGGCCGTGCTGCTGTTCAGGCCGCGCGGCCTGTTCCCCAGAGCCGTCGACTGAGGGGAGCCGAGATGAACCTGCAAGCCCCAACCGCCTGGAAAGTCGAGACGCGCACCCGCGCCTCCTCGATCTTCTGCCTCGTCGCGCTCCTGGTCGTGGCGCTCGGTTTCGCCGCGCCCCTGTTCCTGCCGCGCAGCGGCATACAGGACCTGTTCTTCATCCTGACCATGCTGGTGCTGGCGCAATGCTGGAACCTCTTGGCGGGCGATGCCGGCCTGGTTTCGGTGGGCCAGCAAGCTTTCGTCGGCCTTGGCGCCTATGCCATGTTCGCCGTCGTCATCCTGTTCGGCCTCGACCCGCTGGTCGGCGTCGTCGCCGGCGGGCTGGCCGCCGCCCTGCTCGCCATTCCCACCGGGTTCTTCGTGTTCCGCCTGCAGGGCGCCTATTTTGCCATCGGCACCTGGGTCATCGCCGAGGTCGTGCGCCTTGCGATGGCGCAAGTGAAGACACTCGGTGGCGGCACCGGTACTTCGTTGCCCTCGCGCGCAACCCGCGACATGGTCGGCGTCAATCTGGTCCAGGATCTTTTCGGCGTGCGTTCGGCCCAGGCCGTCGACATTCTGTGCTACTGGCTCGCGCTGGCCCTCGCCGTCGCTTCGATCGTCTTCATCTATCGCCTGTTGCGCTCGCGACAGGGGTTGGGTCTTGCCGCGGTGCGCGACAACGCCCAGGCCGCCCGTGCCGTCGGCGTCGACGCCCTGAAGGTCAAGGCGGCGACCTATGTCATCGTCGCCTTCATCACCGGCGCCGCCGGAGCCCTAATCTATGTGCAGAAGGCGCGCATCTCGCCCGATGCGGCCTTCGCCGTGACCGACTGGACCGCCTATGTGATCTTCATCGTGGTGATCGGCGGCATTGGATCGATCGAAGGACCGATCATTGGCGTCATCGTCCTCTACATCCTGCAGAGCCTGCTGGCCGATTTCGGCTCCTGGTATCTGCTCGCCCTCGGCTTGATCGGCATCGCCGTCATGCTGTTCTCCCCGTGCGGCCTGTGGGGCCTGTTCACCGAACGGACCGGCATTCAGCTCTTCCCGGTTCGCCGCATACTCACACCCAGACAATCCAACAAGTAGAGCGTCTTGTTTTTAGATCGAACCATCAAGAACTGCAAAATGCTCCGTTCCAGACACGTCAAGAGGAACGAACGCCCAGCCCAAACGCATTTTGCTCTGGATATGGAGAGGGAACATGGCCGACATCACCACCGACGTCCTCGTCATCGGCACCGGACCGGCAGGATCCGCCACTGCAGCACTGCTCTCGAGCTATGGCATCGAGAACATCGCGATCAATCGCTATCGCTGGCTGGCCAACACGCCGCGGGCCCACATCACCAATCAGCGCACGATGGAAGTGCTGCGCGATCTCGGCCGTGAGGTGGAGGATGAGGCCTATCTGTTCGCGGCGCATCAGGAGCTGATGGGCGAGAACGTGTTCTGCACATCGCTGACCGGCGAGGAGATCGGCCGCATGAAGAGCTGGGGCACCAGCCCGCATTCCAAGGCCGAGCACCTGTTGTCTTCGCCGACTTTGATGAACGACCTGCCGCAGACCTTCATGGAGCCGCTGCTGTTCAAGACCGCCTGCTCGCGCGGCACCCAGGCGCGGCTGTCGACCGAATATATAGCGCATGTGCAGGACGAGGACGGCGTCACCACCACCTGTCTCGACCGGCTCACCGGCAAGCAGTTCACCATCCGCTCGAAATATCTGATCGGCGCCGACGGCTCCAACTCCAAGGTGGCGGAGCATGCCGGCCTGACATATGGCGGCAAGATGGGTCTCGGCGGCTCGATCAACATCCTGTTCAAGGCCGACCTGTCCCGATATGTCGCGCACCGTCCCTCGGTGCTCTACTGGGTGGTGCAGCCGGGCGCCGATGTCGGTGGCATCGGCATGGGCCTGGTGCGTATGGTGCGCCCCTGGAACGAATGGCTGATCGTCTGGGGCTATGACATCAACCAGCCCGCGCCCAAGGTCGACGAAGCTTTCGCCACCAAGGTCGTGCGTGAACTCGTCGGCGATCCTGAGCTGGATGTCGAGATCGATCAGGTCTCCACCTGGACGGTCAACAACATGTATGCAGAGACGGTATCGAATGGCAGGGTCTATTGCATGGGCGACGCCATCCACCGCCACCCACCATCGAACGGCCTCGGCTCCAACACCTCCATTCAGGACGCATTCAACCTGGCCTGGAAGCTCGCTTTCGTGCTGAAAGGCCAGGCGGGCAAGGAGTTGCTCGACAGCTATCAGGCCGAACGCGCGCCCGTCGCCAGGCAGATCGTGACCCGCGCCAACAAGTCGATCGAGGAATTCGGACCGATCTTCAAGGCGCTCGGCCTGCTCGACTCGATCGATCCGGTGAAGATGCAGGAAAACATGGACGCCCGCTGCAATCCGAACGAGGCGGGCGAGGCCCAGCGCAAGGCGATCCGCGAGGCAATTGCCGCCAAGGTCTATGAGTTCGATGCGCATGGGGTGGAGATGAACCAGCGCTACCGGTCGAAGGCCGTCCAGCCGGACGGGCAGGAAGAACCGCCCTTCAATCAGGACGCCGAACTGCACTTCCAGCAGACGACATGGCCGGGCGCCCGCCTGCCGCATGCCTGGCTGTTCGGCGCGCGCGGCGAAAAGGCCTCGACCCTCGATCTCACCGGCCATGGCAAGTTCACCATCCTGACCGGTATTCGCGGCCAGGACTGGGTGAAGGAAGCGCAGGCCGTCGGACAGGAACTCGGCCTCGACATCGTGGTTCACGTCATCGGCCCGCGCCAGAAATGGCAGGACCTCGCCGGCGAATGGGCGCGGGTCAGCGAGATCGAGGAGAACGGCGCCGTCCTGGTGCGCCCCGATCATCATGTCGCCTGGCGCGTCAAGACATTGCCTGCCAGGCCGGACGCGGAGTTGCGCCGCGTGCTGAAGAACGTCCTGGCGCTGGCCTGACACCGTCCCCTTATCGACACCGGGCCAGCCCGGTGATCGCAAGCCCGAACGAGGTAAGCCGTGAGCTATTTTTCCGAAGACCATTCCATCGAAACGGTCAACGGCCGCATGGGTGGGGATATCGACCCGCGTCTCGCCATAGTGATGTCAGCCCTCGTCAAGCACCTGCACGCCTTCGCCAAGGAGGTCGAGCTGACGCAGGAGGAGTGGAATTTCGGCATCGATTTCCTCACCCGCACGGGACAGATCTGTTCGGGCGAGCGGCAGGAATTCATCCTGCTGTCCGATACGCTCGGCCTGTCCATGCTGGTCGACACCATCAACAATCGCCGCCCCTCGGGCGCCACCGAGAATACGGTCTACGGGCCGTTCCATGTCGCCGATGCCCCCATACGCGAGATGGGGGCGACCATCACGCTCGACGGCAAGGGCGAGAGCTGCCTGTTCGAGGGCCGCGTGCTGGATCTGGAGGGCAACCCCATCGAGGGAGCGCGCGTCGATGTCTGGTCCGACAATGCCGACGGCTATTACGATGTGCAGCAGCCCGGCATTCAACCCAAAGGCAATAATCGCGGCATCTTCATCACCGGGCCGGACGGCAAATACAGCTTTATCGGCATCAAGCCGGTTTCCTATCCGATCCCGGACGATGGCCCGGTCGGCAAGATGCTGGCGGCAGTAGGGCGCCATCCCTACCGCCCAGCGCATATGCACTATCTGGTAACGGCACCCGGGTTCAAGACAATCGTCACCCATACCTTCGTGGGCGGCGATGAATATCTCGAATCCGATGCCGTATTCGGCGTGAAGAAATCGCTGATCGCACCGTTCGACAGGCTCGAAGGCGAAAAGACGCTGTGGCGCTCACCTTTCGACTTCATCATGGCGCCCGACACGGCCGGAACCTGAGGAGGATGGATCGAAGGGAGCAAAAAGCCGCACGGGTATATTGCTCGCCCCTTCCGATCGCAAGCCACTGCCCGTGCCATAATTGCTTACGTGGTGCCGCCCCTCACCCTTACCCTCTCCCCGCAAGAGGCGGGGCGACGGGGCGGCAAGCGTCGCGATCCACCTCGGGGCCGTCATCTTGCTCGATCGGTGGGCGAGATGACCGTTTTAGGAATGAAACAAGCGGCTGAAGTCCCCCTCGCCCCGCCTCTTGCGGGGAGAGGGTAAGGGTGAGGGGCAGTGCCGACCTTGACGGAGTGAGCAACCACCCCGCGCAGCTTCTTCGAGTAGAATCATATACAAAACAAACGTTTATCGCCAACGGCTACGATGTTTGATCCAGGCGTCACTGCATCGTTTTGCAATGACAGTGCTTGATCGGTCAGGCATCAATGCCATCGGCATGAAAGGAAAGAGCGCGCTCATGACTGAACGCGCTCTGCTTTCGATCTTTGTTAGCTAAAGGTCTGGATCGGCACGGGATCGGCCGCCTGTCAGAGCGGACTATTGGGCGAGATAGCCGCCATCGATCACCAGTTCCGCCCCGGTCATGTAGCTCGCTTCGTCGCTGGCGAGGAACAGCACGCCGTTCGCCACCTCGATCGGCTTGCCGGCCCGCTTCATCGGGGTAGAGGCGATGACGAAGGCATTGATGTCGGAGGCCTGCGCCTGGGTGAGTGGCGTGTCGATGAAACCCGGGTGAACGGAATTCACCCTGATGCCGTCGGCGACATAGCTCATCGCCGCATTCTTGGTCATGTTGCGCACAGCGCCCTTGGTGGCGTGATAGGCATGGGCCCCACCGAGGGCGGCATTGCCCCAGATCGAGGAGAAGTTCACGATCGACCCACTTTTCTGCCGGCGCATGGCCGGCACCACCGCGCGCATGCCGAGAAACACTCCCGTCTGGTTGACGGCGATGACACGCTGCCAGGCGGCAAGATCGAGTTCGTCCAAGGGCTCATAGGCGATGATGCCGGCATTGTTGACCAGGACGTCAATCCGGCCGTGCCTGGCGAGGATCGTCTCGACGGTGCCGGCCCAATCTTCCTCGCGGCTGACATCGAGGCGCACGTTTTCCACGCCGGCGGCGTGCGGGTGATCGGGGCCGGCGATGTCGCCGGCATAGGTGATTGCGCCCTCGCGGGCGAAGAGCTCGGCAATCTCATAGCCCATGCCGCGGGCTGCCCCCGAAACCAGGGCGACCTTGTCCTTGAGCCGCATGACCCTTCCTCCTAAATTTGATCGTTAAGTCCAAAAATGGTCCGACGCTATCGGCCAAGCCAGGGGTAGCGGGCACTGTCCTTCCCGGCGTAATCGGGATCGAGATAGATGAAGCAGCGCTGGATCTTCCAGTCGCGGATCTCGAAGACGTCGCACCAGCGCCCCGCACCCCAATCGGGCACGCCGGCTCGCCAGGGACCGTCCTTGTGCTCGCCATGGCTGGTGCCCTCGCAGACGATGACATCGCCGCCCGAAAATACCCAGTTGAAGGCGGCATAGTGGTGGACGATGCTCTTCAGCGTGCCGCCGACATCGCCGAACAGGCGTCCGATTGCCTCCTTGCCGTCGGCGAGGCCCCATTTGGGGAAATAGACCTGCGCGTCCTCGGCGAAGAGGTCGAGGATGGAGCCGCCATCCGAAGTCACGCCGGCCTTGTCGAAGGCCTTGAGATATTCGAGGGCGACGGATTTGCGCTGCTCGTCGGTCATGGTCTGCCGGGTCAGGGCCATCGGCGTTTTCTCCCTTGTCGAAGCTTCATTCGGCCGCGATCTTGCCCGCCGCCGTCTTGACGGGCTCGAGATGGGCCCTCCTTGCGGCGAGATAGGCATAGGCGAGGATGGGGCCGAGCGTGCCGCCGCCGGCCCAATAGGCCCGCGCCGAGGCCGAGGCGACGCAATTGCCGACGCCGTAGAGGCCGGGGATCGGCTGGTCCTCGTCGTCGAGTACCTGCCCCTGCGGCGAGGTCTTCGGCCCACCCTTGGTATCGAGATTGCCGCCGCTCAGCAGCGCCGCATAGAACGGACCCGATTTGGCAATCGGATACATGGTCGGGTTCTTGCCGGCCGGCTCGGCCACCGGACCGTTGAAGAGCTGCTCGACCGGCCGCTCCCCACGCCGGAAGTCGAGATCCCTGCCGCTCTCGGCAAAGCCGTTGAAGCGGTCGATGGTGGCGCCGAGGCTCGCAGCGAAATCCGCGGAGAGGCCAAGGCCGCCAATATTGTCGGCGTACCGGGCCAGGCGCTCGGCGATGCCGGCTGAGAGCCCTTCCAGCGTATCGGCCTTGACGACATGGGCATCGTCGGCGCCGGGCGGCACGATGAAGCGGCCATATTCGTCGCTGGCGCTATGATCCTGGCTGCGCTGGTCCCAGATCGCGAACAGTACGAGATTGGGATATTCGCCCTTGGCGGCATCCCATTGGAAGAAGGCCTGCGCGGATTCGTTGTAGGCAAGCTTCTCATTGGTGACCCGCCGGCCCTGCCGGTCGACATAGATCATCGAGTCTCCCGAGGGCGAGAAGGTGCCGATCAGGCCAGGATCACGATTGAGCGCCTTTTCCAGCACGATCGGGCACATCCAGGCATAGTTCATGTTGCGCAACTGCCCGCCCGCCGCCGCGCCGATCCGGACGAAATCGCCCTCGTTGGAAATGGCGGCGCAGCCGCCGAAAACCGGGGCGGCGAGGAAATTGCGCCGCATCTCGGCATCATGGGTAAAACCCCCGCTGGCGAAGATCACGGCCTTGCGAGCCCTCACGGTGGTCAGGCGCCCGTCGATGTCGGTTGCCTGCACGCCGTTCACCGCTCCGTCATCGCCTCGGGTGAGGCGCTGGACCCGCATGCCCGTGCGGATCTCGATGCCGTCGCGCCTGGCTGCAGCGGACATCGTGCGGATCGCGACCTCGCCGCCGTCGGACATGCTGTCCTTGGCGCCCTTGGGCAGCAGCACCCGGCCTTTCGGCGCCTTGTCCTCGCCGAATTCGGCCCAATAGTCCGGAACATCGGGACAATGGCGATATTCGAGCGCCCCTTTCTCGGCCAGGAGCTCGGTTGCCGTCGAGGCGTTGTCGTAGAAGGCCTCGCACATGGCATAGTCCCATGGGTCGAGGCCGAAGGTCGGGTGATCGGCGACATAGCGCTCGGGCCGCGCCAGCCGGGCCATGTAGCGGATGCAATCCGGCTTGGGATCGGCAATGCCGAGTGCCTGCATCGCCTTGTTGTTGGGCACCCAGTACCAGAAGGCCGCCTTGCGCGTGGTGCCACCGAGTTCCTGCGCTTTCTCGAGCAGGACGACCTCATTGCCCTCCCAGCGCGCAAAGAGCGCGGAAGCGAGCCCACCGGCACCGCCGCCGACCACCACGATATCGGTTTCGATATCGAAATCGGCCGCGGTCACCGGCTTGGCGCTGGCACGGGCCGGCAGTTTCATGGATGCAGTCATGCGCGTCCTCCCCTCTCCCGGCCCGCTTGAAGCGCTGGGCCGCCGAACATCGAGGTCTGTCGCGGATAAGCCGCTCGACCGTTGCGTACAGGCTGCCGGAAATCGGGCGCCGGCGTCTTTCACGATCGGGGCGTTACAAAAACTGATCAGGTCAACGAAAAGACAGATGTGCGAATATCGCACGAAGGTGCGAATATTGCACCCAGCGCAATTTCCTGGCAGTATCCGCGCGTTTGAATGTAGCCGGTCCGGCATCAAGATCGGATGGCTGCCGGGAAACGCTCGAAACGCAGGCGCGCCTCGCGAAGGCACGCCGGATGGGGGACGCCATGGACACCCCGCAATGCCTCGCCGCCACGATGAACACCGGCAGCGCCCAAGCCGAATGTGCGCTCTGGCATCTGGAGTCAGCCAAGCCCTATCGGCTGGAATTCGAGAACGACGCCGATGTCGTCTGCCTCCTGCTCGGCGCGATCGAGGCGAAGACGGGCTATGACGGGCGCAGCCCATCCGCGATGCGTTTCGATGCCCTGACGGCCGCCTTCCATCCCGCCGGCGGCCGCGTGGCGGTCGAGGCCAGCGCCGTGTCCGCGGGCTTTGCCGCCTTCCGCTTTGCGCCCGAACTCCAGCACAAACTGCTGGGCGCGGACTATCGCCTCGCCCCCATCCCCACCAGCATCGACAACATCGCCTCCCCATCGATTGCCGGCCTGGTGGCCTATGCGCGCACCCTGTTCAATGCCTCGTCGCAGCCCGACAGCATCGCCGTGGAGGCCGTTTCGCAACTTGCCCTGGTGGATGTCTTCCGCTCGCTGCGCGCATTTGCCAGCAGGACGGCATGTGGCCCGCTTTCGGACCGCGAATATGCCCGTCTTCGCGAGCATATCGATGCCAATATCGCCGAACGGCTGAGCCTGGCCGAACTGTCCGATCTGCTCGACCTGCCGGTGATCACATTGCGGCGTCGCTTCCAGCGCAAAGCCGGCCTGCCCCTGCACCAGTTCGTCCTGGAACGGCGCGTGCAGATCGCGCAACATCAGCTCACCGCAACCTCGGCGCCACTGCGGGAGATCGCCGCCAGTTGCGGCTTTGCCTCCCAGCAGCACATGACGAGTGCCTTCAGCCGGCGGCTGGGGCTGACGCCGCTGGCATGGCGCGAACGCGCGCGAACGTGAACACGGGACTTGCTGCCGCGCCAGTCAGGCCAACGCCTGCCGCAATTGCGCCTGCACATCGAGCAGGAGCGGCAGGACTTCCGCCTTCAGGCGCGCAGTGGAGGCCCGGGCGGCCTGGGCGCCGGTGTTCAGGGCCGCGACAACCCGCCCGCCCGTCGTGACGATCGGCACGGCGATCGAGCGCAGGCCGAGTTCGAGCTCCTGGTCCACGAGGGCGTAGCCGCACCGGCGTACTTTTCCGAGCTCGGCCATGAGATCGTCGACATCGGTCAGTGTCCTTGGCGTCATCGCCGGCCGTTCGCTGCCCTCGAGCAAGGCCCGCGCTTCTTCGGGTGGCAGGGCGGCGAGCAGGACCCGGCCCATGGATGAACAATAGGCCGGCAAGCGGCTGCCGATATTGAGGGCGACAGACATCACCCGCTTTTGGGCAGCACGCGCGACATAGATTACGTCGCTCCCGTCCATGATGGCGGCGGAAGCGCTTTCCTGCGTGGTTTCGGATAGCCTTTCGAGGAAGGGCTGCAGGCGCCTTGGCAATGGCGCGGCGGAAAGATAGGCATAGCCCAGGCGCAGCACGCGCGGCGTCAAGGCGAACAAGCGGCCATCCGTGCTGGCATAGCCCCCCTTGAGCAGGGTAAGAAGGCAGCGACGCGCCGTTGCCCTGTCGAGTCCGGTCAGGCGGCTGACATCGGCGATCGAAAGGGCTTCATGGTCTTCGTCGAAAGCTTCGATGACCGAGAGCCCCTTGGCGAAGCCCCCCATCATGTCGCCATCCTTCTCCATTTTCGTCATAGGCACCCTCGTTCGAATATCGAACGTATACTCGGCTATCGCACCAGGCGAGCAAAATTGGTGAGGATGCAATGCAGGGGACAGGAACGAATGCGCGATGACGGCGCGCCCTATGCGCCATCGGAACCGGGCGAACGGAGAACAGGCAATCGCAGTGAGTGCGCGCCCGGCAATCAGGGATGCTCGCTACGCCCTTGCTCGGGCGTGATGCCTGTTGGCAAGTTGAAACCGTCGGAGAGGGATTTCATGAGGAAATCGATGAAGACCCTGAGCTTGTACGGCAGGTAGCGCGTCGGCGGAAACATCGCGTGGATCGACATTTCAGGCGCATGATAATCCGACAACACCTCCCTGAGGGTGCCGTCGCGCAAGCAGGAGTCGACGATAAAGCTGGGAAGGAGCGCAATGCCGCGCCCTTCGACGGCGATGTCGCGCAGCACTTCCCCGTTGTTGCTGCACAGGCACCACGACACCGGAACCCAGTGGTCACCGTCCTTGCCGGTGAGCTTCCACTGCGCACCGGTTTCGAGATAGCCATAGTGCAGGCCAGCGTGGTCTCGCAGGTCCCTTGGATGCCGAGGAATGCCCCTCTCTTCCAGATAGGCCGGGGATGCACATATGATCCGCGGCGCCGACGCGATTTCATGGCTCACGAGATTGGGCGGCGGCGAATCCGTCAAGCGGATCGTGACGTCGAAGCCTTCCTGCACCGTATCCAATTGCTGATCGCTCAGGACCAGCTGGATCTGGAGGTCGGGATGCCGGGCCATGAACTGGCCGATCAACCGTCCCAGAAACATCGTCCCGAACGACATCGGCGCATTGACACGCAACAGCCCCCGAGCCTCGACCTGAAACTGCGATAGCGAGGTTTCTGCGTCTTCGATCTCGGCGAGGATGGCCAGGCAGCGCTCGTAATAACGCATCCCGACTTCGGTTGGTGCCGCGCTCTGCGTGGTGCGATTAAGCAATTGCACACCGAGCTCGATCTCGAGATCGATGACATATTTGCTGACGGCGGATCGGGAAAGGCGCAACTCTCTCGCCGCTTCGCTGAAGCTGCCATGGTTCACGACCCTCGTGAACGCCTTCATATTGGTCAGTTTGTCCAAGCGTGCCTCCGCAGGTTGCCGCACCGGCCGCGCAAACCATCGGCGCTCGGTCAACGCCCGTCAGCTTGTCGCCATATCGTGGACAAATACGCCATACGATTTGATATTGTCAATGCATCGGAACGAAACTATCGTCCATTGCATGAGATGAAGATTGCATTCGCAAGGCGCCGCGGCACATACGCTTGGGATCAGAAGTATGATTTCTGCTGATCTCAAGTAACGGTTACGTATTGCGCCGACCGATCTGAACTTTCTTCCGCAAACGACATACCGACAATCATCTCGTCGAACGCGACCAGCCGCGAATAACGGCTGTTTCCGCACGCGTAGCCACTTCGTTTGATGGATGGAGAGAAACATGAGCAAAAACTACTCCATTGCAACGACGGGGGCCTCGCTGGACAAGGCCAAAGCGGCTGTCATTCTCCTGCATGGGCGCGGCGCCGCCGCCGAGAGCATGTTCGGTCTGGCCGATATCTTCGAGCAGCCCGATATCGCCTATTTTGCGCCGCAGGCGCCGGGCGGCACCTGGTATCCGTACTCATTCCTGGCCGCGCTCGATCGCAACGAACCCCATCTCTCCAGTTCTCTCGCCGAGGTCGGCAATGCCGTCTCATGGCTGCAGGGCAAGAAGCTGGACCTGGCCCGGATCGCGCTGCTCGGCTTTTCCCAAGGCGGTTGCCTGGCGCTGGAGTTCGCGGCCCGCAACGCACACCGCTACGGCGCCGTCATCGGTCTGAGCGCCGGCCTCATCGGCCCGGACAGGACGCCTCGGGACTATGCCGGCTCGCTCGCGGATACGCCCGTCTTTCTGGGCTGCTCCGACATCGACCCGCACATCCCTGTTGAACGGGTGCGTGAAAGCAGCCGCGTGTTGTCGGCCCTCGGCGGCCAAGTCGTCGAGAGGATCTATCCGGGCATGGGGCACGAGATCAACGACGACGAAGTCGATCAGGTCCGTGCGCTCTTGTCCGCCCTCGTCGCGGCGCACTGATCCCGCGGTTCATGGCGCGCGACGCGCAGCCGGCCAACCCATCCCGAGCTTTTAACGGAGACTAGACATGAGCAAACTTCACGAAGTTCTGACGCCTCAAAACAGCCAGGTCATTTTCATCGATCAGCAGCCGCAAATGGCGTTCGGCGTGCAATCGATCGACCGGCAAGTGCTGAAGAACAATGTCGTCGGCCTGGCCAAGGCCGCCAAGGCGTTCAAGGTTCCGGCCACGATCACGACGGTCGAGACCGAGGCCTTTTCCGGTAATACCTTTCCCGAACTCCTCGCCGTATTTCCCGAGAACCAGCTCCTCGAGCGTACGTCGATGAACTCGTGGGACGACCAAAACGTTCGTGATGCCCTGGCGAAGAACGCTCAGGATGGCCGCAAGAAGATCGTCTGCTCCGGCCTGTGGACCGAGGTCTGCAACATGACCTTCGCGCTCTCCTGCATGCGTGACACCGACTATGAGATCTACATGGTTGCTGACGCCTCCGGCGCCACCTCCGCCGATGCCCAGAAATACGCCATGGATCGCCTGGTCCAGGCGGGCGTGGTGCCGGTGACCTGGCAGCAGGTCCTGCTGGAATGGCAGCGCGACTGGGCGCGCAGGGACACCTATGACGCGGTGATGAACATCGTGAGGGAGCATTCCGGTGCCTACGGCATGGGCGTCGATTACGCCTACACCATGGTGCACAAGGCGCCCGAGCGCGTGAAGCACGGCGAGCGCATCGGCCCCAATCCCGCAAAGCAGGCCTGAACCACCCGCCCTCCCCGCTGCAATCCGGAAGGGTCGGAGGGTCATGGGCGACGGAGCGCGCCCCGCGCCGTCGCCCATAGGCTCACGCACGGCTCCGGTCTCAGGGAAGCTATCTGATGAAACTCTATCTCGTCTCTTTGGGCGCCGGCCTGTTGGTCGGTTTGATCTACAGCCTTCTGGATGTCCGCTCGCCCGCGCCTCCGGTCGTCGCGCTCGTTGGCCTCCTGGGCATTCTGGTTGGTGAACAGATCATCCCGGTCGGCAAGCAGTTGATCTCAGGCAAGGCCTTCGCCTCCGCCTGCGACAAGAGTCATGCCGTCACCCATGTCTTCGGCCAGCTGCCGGGCCGCCACATCACGCAGGCCTCAGAAACATCGAAGGAAAAGACCTGATGAAGACCACCCGTCGCGCCTTTCTCGGCGGGGTATCCGGCCTCGCACTCCCGACGATCGTCTCGCGGGCCCGCGCCGGCGACAGCAATTCAAACGGAGATGCCGCGATGAATGCCGATACCGTCATCCACAACGCCAAGATCACCACGCTTGATCGGACAAACCCGGTCGCGAGTGCCGTCGCCATCAAGGATGGCAAGTTCCTCGCCGTGGGCAGCGACAAGGAAGTACTCGCACTTGCGGACGACAAGACCAGGAAAATCGACCTCAAGGGCCGGCGCCTGCTGCCCGGCCTGATCGACAACCATCTCCACATCATCCGTGGCGGGCTGAACTTCAACATGGAGCTGCGCTGGGATGGCGTTCGCTCGCTTGCCGACGCGATGGACATGCTGAAGCGCCAGGTCGCGGTGACCCCCGCTCCGCAATGGGTCCGTGTCGTCGGCGGCTTCACCGAGCATCAATTCGCTGAAAAGCGCCTGCCGACGATCGAGGAGATCAACGCCGCAGCGCCCGACACGCCGGTCTTCCTGCTGCATCTCTATGATCGCGCCCTGCTCAATGCAGCGGCGGTGCGCGCGGTCGGCTATACCAGGGACACGCCCGAACCACCCGGCGGCGAAATCACGCGCGACGCCAACGGCAATCCGACCGGTCTCCTGCTCGCCAAGCCGAACGCCGCCATTCTCTATGCGACGCTGGCCAAGGGCCCAAAGCTCCCCTTCGACTATCAGGTCAATTCCACCCGCCACTTCATGCGCGAGCTCAACCGCCTCGGCGTGACCGGCGCCATCGACGCCGGCGGCGGATTCCAGAACTATCCGGAAGACTATGCCGTCATCCAGAAGCTCTCGGACGACAACCAGCTGACCGTCCGTCTCGCCTACAATCTGTTCACCCAGAAGCCGAAGCAGGAAAAGGAAGACTTCCTCAACTGGACCTCCTCGGTCAAATACAAGCAGGGCGACGACTATTTCCGCCACAACGGCGCCGGCGAAATGCTGGTGTTCTCGGCAGCGGATTTCGAGGACTTCCGCCAGCCACGGCCCGACATGCCGCCGGAGATGGAGGGCGAACTCGAGGAGGTCGTGCGCGTGCTGGCGCAGAACCGCTGGCCCTGGCGTCTGCATGCGACCTATGACGAGACGATCTCGCGCTCGCTCGACGTGTTCGAGAAGGTCAACAGGGATATCCCGCTCCAGGGCTTGAACTGGTTCTTCGACCACGCCGAGACGATTTCGGAAAAGTCCATCGATCGCATCTCGGCACTTGGCGGCGGCATCGCCGTCCAGCATCGCATGGCCTATCAGGGCGAGTATTTCGTCGAGCGCTATGGTGCCGGCGCGGCCGAGGCGACGCCGCCGGTCGCCCGCATGCTCGAAAAGGGCGTGAAGGTCTCGGCGGGTACGGACGCGACACGCGTTGCCTCCTACAATCCCTGGGTCTCGCTCAACTGGATGATCACCGGCAAGACGGTCGGCGGCCTGCGCCTCTATCCGCAACGCAATTGCCTCGATCGCGAGACCGCCCTGCGGATGTGGACCGAAAACGTCACCTGGTTCTCCAACGACGAAGGCAAGCGGGGGCGGATCGAGAAGGGCCAGTTCGCGGACGCATGCGTGCCCAGCAAGGACTTCTTCACCTGCCCCGACGACGAAATCTCCTTCCTCACCTCGGACCTGACGATGGTGGGCGGCAAGATCGTCTACGGCGCCGGGGATTTCTCCAAGCTCGACGAGAACCCGGTCCCGCCGGCAATGCCGGACTGGTCGCCGGTACGCAGCTTCAAGGGCTATGCGGCCTGGGGTGACCCGGAGGGTGCGGGCAAGAATTCGCTGCAGCGCATGGCGATCGCCTCGTGCGGGTGCCAATCATCCTGCGGCGTGCATGGTCACGACCATGCCAGCGCCTGGGGATCGAAGCTACCGATCTCCGACCTCAAGAGCTTCTGGGGAGCACTCGGATGCTCCTGCTGGGCGGTGTGACGTGGCCTCTTCATCGAACGCTCCAACGACCGTCGTGGCGAGGTTGGCCACGGCCGCGCGTCCGGTCTTCGGATCGGCCACCATGCGAAGTCTTGCCTGTCTCGGCCTCTGCGCGGCCTACATCCAGGGCTCTGTCACCAAGATCCTAGATTTCGAAGGCGCGATCGCGGAGATGGCGCATTTCGGACTGTCGCCGGCACCGCCATTCGCGGTGACGGTGATCGCCTTCGAACTCGTGGCCAGTGCGATGGTGCTGTTCGGTCTCTGGCGCTGGCTCGCGGCCCTGGCTTTGGCAGGGTTCACGCTGATCGCGACGCTCGTCGCCCTGCGCTTCTGGGAAATTCCGGCCGGCCAGGGACGAATGATGGCGATGAACGCCTTCTTCGAGCATCTCGGCCTCATCGGTGGATTTGTTCTCGTGGCCATCGACGACCTGACCAGGACGAAAGACACAGTACGTGACGGGCGGCGTTAGGCCGGCTGCAGCTCCAGCAGATTCGCCTGACCGCCAGCCCAGCGCACATGCGGGCCGCGCGTGCAGGCGCAGTCCCAACCGATCCAGCCGTACGCCTTGATCGACCACTCGGCTCCTTACGCCAAAAGAAAGGAAGTTGCCCATGGCGCGTCTATCTTGTGTTGCACTTGCCCTGTGCGGCCTGATATTTGGCGGCGCCGCAATGGCGCAGGAGACCAATTCCAATGGCGTGGCCGACAAGGATCCCTTCGACGCGCTGAAGAACATCCCGCTCTCCTCGGATGGCAGCGTCTATGTCGATTTCGGGGGACAGTTGCGGCTTCGCGGAGAGTCCTCGAACCACCCGGTCTTCGGCTTGGCAAAGCCCGAACACAATGACGTCCTGCTCATCCGCTCTTTGCTCTCGGCGGACATTCATTTCGGGCCTTACCTGAGAACCTTTGTCCAATTGGGCAGCGGGCTGGCCCCTTCCTGGAACGGAACGGCTCCGGCAACGCAGTTTGATCGCTTCGATCTCATGCAAGGCTATGGCGAGTTGACGCTTCCGTCAGCTGCTGGAAGTTTTATGGTCCGGGCCGGGCGGCAGGAGATGAGCTTCGGCTCTTCGCGCCTCGTCTCCGTGCGCGAGAGCCCCAACATCCGTCGCGCCTTCGATGGTGTCCGCGCCGCCTGGATAGCGTCGCCGGACACACGTATCGACGCCTTCCTCGTGCGCCCGGTTTCGCTGCTCTCCGGCGTGTTCGACGACAAATCGGACACCAGCCAGGCCTTCTGGGGCGTCTATGCCACGAGTCCCGTTCCCGGCATCCCCGCTCTGAAGGTCGATCTCTACTACTTCGGCCTCGACCGCGACGATGCAAAGTTCGCACGGGGTACCGCCGACGAGCATCGGCACACGGTCGGCGCGCGCCTGTTCGGTAAAGCCGACAACTTCGATTGGGACCTGGAAGGTGCCTATCAATTCGGCCGCTTCGGCACAGCCGACATCCGCGCCTGGACCGTCTCAGGCGAGCTTGGCTACACGTTTCAGGACGCGCCGTTCTCTCCTCGGATCGGCCTCAACGCCGATGTGATCAGTGGCGACCACAATCTGCGCAACGGCACGCTTGGGACCTTCAATCCGCTGTTCCCGAAGCTGCCCTATTTCTCCGAAGCGAATCTGGTCGGCCCCGCCAACCTCATCGACATCCAGCCCAATCTGACGCTGACCGTGGTGAAGAACGTGGTGCTGAACGTCGGTTGGAATCCGCTCTGGAAGGAAGCGACGGCCGATGCATTTTATGGACCGGCAATTGCCCCGGTCGCGGCTACCGCTGGCGGCACCGGCCGGTACATGGGCCAGCAAGTTTCCACGACCCTTACCTGGACGCCGACCAAACACCTGACCTTCGGTGGCACCTATGTAAACTACACACCCGGAAAGCGGATTCGGCAGGCGGGCGGAAAGTCCGGATCCTTCGCCGCGGCCTGGGCAGCGATATCGTTCTGATCTTGCAACAAAGGCCGCGATGACGCGAAGCCACTTCCGATAAGCTCATGGAGATATTCCGCCGCCGCCGGAAAAAAGGAACCAGCAATTGAAACAGGGCACGTCATTCCTGCTCAGTCTTAACGGCGGCTATGTCGATACCGCCGGCTTCCTGGCGCTGCAGGGGCTCTTTACAGCGCATGTGACAGGCAACTTCGTAACGTTCGGCGCCGCCCTCGTGAACGGCACGTCGGGGGCCTTCGCCAAGCTTCTCGCGCTTCCGGTGTTCTGCCTGACAATCCTACTGACGCGGATGATCAGCCTTCGCTTCGGCGCATCGGGCTCAATCGCCTTGAAGACCATGCTCAGCATCAAGGTGCTGCTGCTCGCCCTCGCCGCGGCTCTTGCATTGGCCTGGGGGCCGTTCCCAGATGGCGACACCTGGCGGGCCATCCTGACCGGCATGATTTTGGTCTGTGCGATGGCGATTCAGAACGCCTCTCATCGCGTTCATCTGCCGAAAATTCCCCCCTCGACGCTGATGACGGGTACAACCACGCAAATCATGCTGGATCTGGCCGACCTATTGTCTGGAAGCGCTTCGCAACAGCAGCGCTCGGACATCCGGGGCCGACTCAAGAAGATGGTGCCGGCCATTGTCGCTTTTGCAGCCGGCTGTGGCGCGGCGGCGCTCATCTTCATCCTGTTTGGCCTTCACGCCTTCCTCCTCCCGCCATTCATCGCGCTCGCGACCGTGCTCTCGATCCACCTCGATCCAGAGCCGGATATCGCCTGACGCCCATCTGTATCGATAGGGAATGCGCGTCCCGATCCCGCCGGGCCGCATCTCAAAAAAGAAAGGGGTGATGGCAGAACATGCTGAAAACACTTCGCAGCAAAGGCAATTCACTTATTCTGGCGTTCATTTCCGGCTTCGCGGATGCGTTGTTCTTCATTCATCTGGGCGGGCTCTTCGTCGGCCTGGTCACCGGCAATGTCATCCTCCTCGGACTGGGCCTGATCGGGCATGAGAAAGGCGGCCTGCATGGGCTGCAGCTCTTGACCTTTCCGCTCTTCATGCTGGGCGCCGGCCTTGCGGCGATCCTGGTCGCCTGGATCCGGCCACTGGGTCGCGCCACGTCCTGTACGATCGTCACCGCGGCCTGTGCGTTCGCGATTTCGGCGGTTCTTGCGATCACCCAGACCGGCCCTGACTCGGCCTGCGCGCTTTTTGCTGTCGTTGCGATGGGCATGCTGACGGCGATCGAGCGCCTCGATCCCCGGCTCGGGCCGCCATTCTCGTTGATGACCGGCAATATCGCCGGCTTGGCGGTCGCAGGCACGCGCCGGCTCATCGGCTACAAGGAGCGCCCGGAAGAATGGGCCCAGTCGCTGACCTCGATCATCCTCGTCATCGGCTTTGTCGCGGGATGTGGCGCGGGCGCTTTTGCTCAAAAAACTGTCGGTGTCGCGGGGATGCTCCTACCGACGCTTCTGCTGTTCCTGATCGGGTTTTTCTATGCGCCGCAGAATGGCCAGAAGCCGAGCTGACACAATGGGCCGTCTCATCGGGCCGCCCCTCGCCTCGGTCGCGAGGTCCTCTATCTGCGCGACGGGCGCCCCTTGGCATTTCCGGCGATGATCTTTCGGCTCACCCCCCGCGATCAACATGAGGCGAACCGCAGCTCGACCTCGCTGGAACTGATGTTCGACCTGGCGACCGCCGTGGCCGTTGCTGCCGCGGCCCACGGCCTGGCGCAGGAAGTCGGCGGCGGCCATATTGCCGCGGGCGCCGTCCGGTTTGCGGGCAGCTTCTTCATGGCCTGGCTGGCCTGGGCCAATTACACGTGGTTCGCTTCAGCCTATGACAACAAGTCGACCGCGTTTCGCGTCCTGACGATGATCATCATGTTCGGATCGCTGGTGCTGGCCGCCGGGATCCAGATCACCTACAGCGATCAGCCGATCTGGCTTGCACTCGCCGGCTTTGTCATCATGCGGGTCGGCATGATCATATTATGGCTGGGGGCCGCCAATGGCGATCGAACAGCCCGCTCGATGGCCCTGCGCTATGCAGCGGGGATCGGCACGATGCAGCTCTATTGGGTGATGGTGATCGTCATCCTTCCGCCGCAGGGCTCCATATATCCGCTTTTGTTCGTGCTGGGTGTTCTTGGCGAACTTGCGGTGCCGGCGTTCGCGGAGCGGCAGACCACCACCAGTTGGCACCACGGTCACATCGTCGATCGCTACAATATGTTCAATATCATCATTCTCGGCGAATGCTTCGCCGCGGTTGCGAAAATCATCGCGGATTCCGGGATGCCGGACTTCGGACATTTCCGGCTGGCCGGCCTGTGCTCCGTCATCGCATTTTCCATGTGGGGCCTCTATTTCGACCGAAAGGAGCAGTTGCTTCGCCGCAACCTCGGCTCCGTCCTGGTCTGGGCCTATGGCCACTACGTGCTCTTCGCGGCCGGTGCTGCGACAGCGGCAGGTTTTGCAGTCTTCCTGGCTCTCGCTACCAAACGCGTCGAGGTTCCTGCGCAAATCGCTTCCTTCGCCATCGCCATTCCGATTGCGCTCTATCTCGGGTCGCTTTGGCTGGTGCGTGACCGCGCAATCCATCATGGCGCCTCGCAATGGCTTCTTGTCGTCTCAGCCGCCCTGATCCTGGCGAGCGCCGCACTCGCTCCCCACCCGGCGGAAGTCATCGCCGCGCTCCTTGTGCTGGCAGTCGTCTGCCGGCAACGCCTTGGCCCCCGCAATGCCAAGAAGACCGAAGGACATGACTGAATCGGCCTCGACGGATGAATATTCCATGGGAAGCACAAACGTGCCGTCATCGCGCGGTAGCGAGCAACGACCTGCGAAAGGCAACCGAAGGATCTAGAGCATCGTGCCGAAAAGGGGACGCCGGTTTTCAAAAAAGCGACGCGAAAACAATGACCTATAGCATCGGACTCGATTTCTAAATCGAGTCCGATGCTATAGGTCTGTGGATGACTTCTTCCCTCATTTTGAGGCAAGGAGGCCATGCTGGCACCTGGACATTTCAGCGACGATTTCAAGCGGGGCGCAGCGCGCAGATCACCAAGGCAGGCGATGTGCCGCTGCCTGCGCATCCAGCTCCGCGGTTTCCATGCCTGGAGCACCTGGAGCATCTGGGCCGATCCACCAACCGCGGGTCATATCGCCGAAAGCCTGCCGAAAAAGCCGGCAGACTCGTCCAGCATGTCGGCATAGAACTTCGCATAGCTTCGATAAAGTTCCGTCCGCCCAGGGTCTGGACGGGTCGGTTCCCCCTCTTCCCTTACGAACCGGCGGGCTGTATCGGCCATGTCGCTGAACAAGCCGACCGCCTTGCCGGCTACGATGGCACTGCCGAGCGTTCCGAACTCGTCGCGATCGAGACGCCCGTAATCCAGGCCCAGGATGTCGGCCTTGATCTGCCGAAAGGTCTGGCTGCGGGCTCCTCCGCCAATACTCGTGACCCGCCTCGGCACGAGATCGGGCGCAACCGCCTTCACCGAGCGCAGGTAGAGCAGATATTCATAGCCGATGCTTTCCATGATCGAACGAACCATGTGCGCCTTTCCGTGGCGCCAGGTCAGGCCGACGAAGGCACCACGCATATCCGTATTGTTGGGCGTATTGCGCCCCCCGAGATGCGGCAGGAAGATCAGCTTGTCCGCACCGGGCGGCGCGGACTCGGCCAGGCGGCCAAGTTCGTCATAGGGGTTGCGCCCCTCATTCTCCCATTGCGGCTTCTCCGCGTCGCAGATGGCATCGCGGAACCAGCGCAGATTGAGCCCGCCGCCGGCGACATAGGCCATGGCGTAGTAGAGCCCGGGCACGACGTGGGGACAGGTCATCAGGGCCTGATGGGTGGTATCGGTGGCAAAGCTATCGAGCACGATCGAGAACACCGAGGCCGTGCCGGAAGCATCGTAGATCATGCCGGGATCGACGATGCCGCCCCCGAGCACATTCGCAGCCTGATCGCCGCATCCGGCCGCAATCGGCGTCCCCTGCATGAGACCGGTTGCCTCGGCTGCCGCATGCGTCAGCCTGCCCACCACTTCCCAAGGCTCGACGATGCGGGGAAGCTTGGCCGTGTCGAGGCCGAAATCGGCGAGCAGATCCTCATTCCATCGACAGTTGGCCGTGTCGGCGAAAGTCGAGAAGTTGAGATAGGTCCTGTCGATGAAGGCATCCTTGCCCTTGAGACCAGCCAGGCGCCCGGCGACATAGGCAGCAGGCTGCACAAAGGCGCGGATGCGTTCCCAGGCCTCGGGGAACTCGTGTTTCCAATAGAGGATCTTCGGCCCGTGATTATAGGAGGGTGTGCAGCCGGAGGCCTGCAGGATCTCCATGCCGCGCTTCTTCAACCGGGGCAGATAGGCGGCACAACGATTGTCGAGCCAGGAATCGTAATGCGTCGGGGCATTCCAGTCGTCGTCGACGGTGCATACGCCGCCCATCTGGCCATCGAGGGCGATCGCCACGACATCGGAGGGGTTCACCCCACCAGCTTCCATCGCTGCGCGAATGGTTCGATGGACGGAGCCTTCGATATCGTCGGGCCGCTGCTCCACCCATCCTGGCTTGGGATAGATCAGGACCGACTCTTCGAAAGCCGAGCCCAGCAGCTTTCCGGTCTCGTCGTAGATGCCGGTCTTGGTGCCGGTCGTGCCGATATCGATGCCGATCACGGCCTTTGCCATGGCGTCTCTCCCTGAATTGGCCCTGGCAGTTTCATCCCGCCATTGTCGCGCCACCGGCCCGTTCGCGCCGGTGGATAGTCGTATCGGCTCAGCCTTGCGAAGCGTTGGATATGCCACCGTCGAAGAGGCGTTTTTCGTCCTCCAGCGACCAGCGGACCGGCTGGTCGTCCTGGCGCAGGTCACGCACCGGCGTTACCGGCAGGTCGAGCAAGGCGGGATAGATGGCGATCTTGCCCGAGACCTTGCCGGCATTGACCGCCTCGAGCGCATCCGGCAGGGCACCGAGCCCCGCCACCGCCTCCAGATTGCCCGAGAGTTCAAGCGAACCTTCCACCACGCGATCGAGGACGGCAAGCTGGTCCGCGACCGTGCAACCGGTAGAGCCGGTGATGCGTGCATTGGCGCTGGAGACCAGCCCGAGCGGCAGAGCGCAAGGCTGGCCGAAAGGCATGCCGGCGAACAGCACGAGCATGCCATCGGCCCGCATCAGGCGGGCGCCGCGCTCGATCACCGCGACCTCCGGTGCAACCACCACCACGTCGTCGCAGCCTTCGGGGGCCAGGCGAGCGACGCAGGCTTCGACCTCGCCGTCCTCGATCACCACCAGCGTCTTGCCATGCTGCCGGGCGAGCGGGGCGAAGTCATCCTCCAGCGCCTTGAGGCGGGCGCCCTTGCGCGAGGTGGCGATGACGGTCGCCGGCCCATCCTTCAGCTCCAGGGCGCGGTGCGTGTGGATACGGCCCATGGCGCCACCCGCACCCAGCACAAGGGCTATGCCGCCCGCGCGCAGTTCGAAGCGTGTGCGCGCCGGCAGGAAGGCTTCCGACAGCGAGGGGCCGGGAGAGCCCAGAAAAGAGAGCTCGTGATAGTGGATGCGCGCGGCATCGAGGATGACGCTCTCGTGCCCCAACTCTGAGCCGACCAGGACCATCAGGCCGCCCTTGGCAAGGCAGTTCGCCAGCCGGGCTGTCGCCTCCGCGTCGAGGCGGCCGGCGAGGATGATGTCGTCATAGCTCGCCTGTCCAGCTTCCGAGGCTGCAAAGGCATCCAGGCTCTCATGCCATGCCACCGAAGCTGCGCCGCCCGCCCAGGCACGCGCAGCCTCACCGGCGCCGACCAGAACGACCTCGCCGTCCGGCGCCGGTCGATCGAAGCGCGTTCCCGACACCGCCTCCACCACCAGCAGGCGGCCGCCGGGTTTCAGGCTCGTGCGGCAATTGGGGCGATAGGCCGCCTCCACGCAGGCATAGGGCTCCAGCATGGCGATGGTGGCGGCGCTGACATCGGCCGGCACCGGAAAGACATAGGGGCCTTCGCCTGCCAGCACGCGCGCGTCGAGGCGGATATATTCGGCGAAGGCACCCGGCAGGTCCATGCCGACGGTGCGGCGCCTGCCCTCGACCATGATGGCCGGCTGCAGGCCGAGCCTGTCCCCCGGCCGGAACCGATCGCGCCAATTGGCCCCGGCATCGACGATCGTCAGCGCCATCTCGTGGCCGAGCACGGCAGGGCTGTCGGCAAGGTCGCGATCGGCAAACAGGGGGTGAGCCTTGCCCATGCGGATGATCTTGATGTCCGACGAGCAGATGCAGACGGCATCAATGCGGGCAATCACCTCGTCCGGCCCGGCCGGTGCCTGCGGTTCATCGACATAGCGCCCATCCATACCGATATCGCGGATGCCGCCACCGGCAAAGGGCCAGCTCCGGTTGAGGGCCGGCAGGCCGGAGGGCACGGCATTCTGGGAAAGGGCAGTACGGCGCATGGGATACTCGCTTATTTCAATCGGCTTCTGGCGATGACGCCATCGGTGTAATCGAGGCGTTCGAGAGCCTTCTCGTGATCCTGGAGGGCCACCAGCGCGTAGAGCGCATCCATGGCGGTGAGCTGCGCCATCTTGGAGACCATCGATTCATACATGCCTTCGCCGCCCGTCGGTTCGGGTGCGGCGCCTGGCAGGGTCAGTACGGCGTCGGCCTGCTTGGCGAGAGGCGAACCGCCAGCAGAGGTGATGGCGATGGTGGGCATGCCCAGGGCCTTCGCCTCGCGCAGCGCTTCGACAGTACTCTTGGTGCGGCCGCTGTCGCTGATGCCGATGGCGACGGCGCGCCCGGCAAGGCCCGCCACCGAGAACATCTGGATATTGGCATCGCGGTTGAAGATGCAGGCCTTGCCGATGCGCAGGAAACGCATGACGCCATTCTCCGCGGCAAGGAGCGAGGATCCGACCGCGAAGAACACAATGGTGTGGTGTTCTGAAACCAGGAGCGCCGCCTTCCGCAATTCGGCGGGATCCAGCGTCATCGTGGCGCCGGTGATGATCTCGGCCTGGCGGCGCGATACCTTGGCGATGATCGCGGCGGCATCGTCCCCCGGCGCGATGCCTTCATAAACTTCGTGCTCGGCCGCCCTGCCCCGGGCCGCTTTGCGCGTCAGCCCTTCGGCCAGCATGATGCGGAACTCCTGATAGGAATCGGCACCGACCAGGCGCACGAAACGGCTGACGGAGGACTGGGAGACACCGGCTTCCTCGGCCAGTTCCTTGATGCTCATGGCCTTGGCATCGGCCGTCTTGTCGAGCACGAAATCGGCGATGCGCCTCAGGGTTGGATTGAGCCCGCCGCGCAGAGCGTTGATGCGTCGCGTAATCTCCGTTTGCGGTCCCTGCACAGGTCACTCCCAAAACCGTTCGTCGGGCGCTCTGCTTAGCATCATTCGGAGCCCTCGCTTATGAAAGTAACTTTCTTTCTTTGTATCTTGCAAGGAAATTTCCTTCTAGACACCCAGGTCCGCCGATGCTAGCGTTTCGGCCTATCGAACTTCCCCGCAAAGTGGGAAGCGGCAAGAAATTGTGAGGGAGAAAGCTCGTGAAAAGACTATATTCGTGCCTGGCTGCAGCGGCCTTTGCCTTGTCAGCCGCCACTTTCAGTGGCCAGAGCGCAGCTCAGGAGCATAAGAGGACGTATTACTACGCCTCCCAATTGCAGGGGCACCCCTATCTTCTCGATTCTCTACTTGGCATGGACTATGCCGCCAAGAAATTCGGCGTGAACATCGTCACGCTCGGCCCGCAGAGCTGGGATCCGGTAGCGCATGCCGAAGCGGTAGAACAGGCCATCGCCAAGAAGCCGGACGGCATCGTGACCACGCTGTGGGAGCCTGGCGCCGTGCCAGCGATCAAGCGTGCCATGAGCCAGGGCATCCCGGTGGTGGTGATCGAGGCGGTAACACCCGACAGCGGCGCCCTGACCTTCGTGGGCCTGGACAATTACGAGGCCGGCGTGGACACGGCCAAGGAATTGATCAAGCGGGCGGGCAAGACAGGCAAGCTGGTGGTCTCCGGCAATTGGGGAGCCTCCAACACGGACGCCAAGTTCAAGGGCCTGATGGACTACCTCAAGGCCAATTCGCAATGGGAGCTGCTCGGCCGCGTCGACGACAAAGCGACCACCGAGACCGCGATCGACGCCGCCAAGACCATGTTCAACACCTATAAGGACATGACCGGCGTCATCGGGTTGGATTCCTCGTCCGGGACCGGTATCTGCCTGGCGGCCGAGGAGCTCGACAAGGACATCAAGCCTCTCACCGTCATCGTGCACGATCGCGAGGCGCCGGTCCTGGAATGCGTCCAGAGCGGCGACATCGATGCCACCATCGTCAACAAGACGGCACTGCAGGCCTATATGGCGATCCAACTGCTCGAAGCCTACAACGACGAGAAGATCGGCCTCGCCAGCGTGCCGATCTCCAGCGACAACAAGGCAGCCGGCGTCATCCCCTTCCCGCAATATATCTACATGGGAACGCAGGTGATCGATAAGGACAACATCCAGTACTTCCTGGCCGCCAACATGCCGAAGTTCAAATAGGCCCGGGCTTCGCAGGATCCCGCTCCTTCGCCTGCAGAGCGTGCGTCTGCGGGCGAAGGCCCTTCGCGAAGACCGCTTCGGATCATCAAGTCAGGAATGCCAGCCATGGCGGACATCGTCCTCTCGCTGAAGGATGTCACCAAGTCGTTCGGTGCGGTGAAGGCCCTCGGCGGCATCAGCTTCTCCGTGCGACGGGGCGAGATTCACACGCTCCTCGGCGAGAACGGTGCCGGCAAGAGCACCACTCTCAAGATCATCAAAGGCGACGTCACCCCGACGACCGGCACGGTAATCATCGATGGCGAGACCGTCACCGAGTTCCTGCCCTCGAATGCCGCCAGGCACGGCATTGCCATGGTGCACCAGGAACTCGCCGTCTTCGAAAACATGACGGTGGCCGAGAATATCTTCGTCGACAGCCCGCCGCTGCGCGGCGGTCTCGTGGACGTCACCGGAATGAACCGGCGCACGGCTGAACTCCTGGCGATGTTCGAGCTCGACATCGATCCACGCACCCGCGTGCTGGAGCTCACACCCAGCCAGCGCCAGATCATCGAGATCCTGCGGGCCGTGAATGTCGAGCGCAAGATCGTCATCCTCGACGAGCCGACCTCCGGCCTCAACACGCATGATTCAGGCATCCTCCTGAACCTGCTCGCCAGGCTCCGGGCCAAGGGACAGACGATCCTGTTCGTCTCCCACCGTCTCGGCGACGTCATGCGCATCTCCGACCGCATCACCGTCCTGCGCGATGGCGCCGTGGTGGAGACGCTCGACAACCAGGGTCTGCAGGAAAGCGATCTCGTCAACCGCATGGTGGGCCGCAAGCTGGCAGAAGTGCATCACCGCGACCGCCCAGCCAGGGCAAGCGAGGAGCCAATCGTCTTCAAGGTCGAGGGGGCAAGGCGGCAGGATGGTTTCGAGGACGTCTCCCTGTCGCTGCGCCGCGGCGAGATCGTCGGCGTCTACGGCCTCGAGGGCTCCGGCACGGCGGAGCTCTCGCGCTCCCTCTTCGGCCTCGATCCTATCGAGGGCGGGCAGATGGAAATTTCCGGCAAGGCCGTCGCCTCGCTCGAACCCCGCCGCATGATGGCGGCGGGTGTCTCCTATCTCAACGCCAACCGCAAGGATGCCGGCCTCTTCATGCAGCGCAGCATTGCCGACAATGTTTCGGCACCGGTATTGCGCCGTTTCGCGCGTCTGGGCTTTCTGAACGAAAGGAGCCTGGTGGCGCGGGCCGGCGAAGCGATCCGGCGTTTCGCCATCCGCGTCGCCGGCACCAATGTACCGCCCCAGGAGCTCTCCGGCGGCAATCAGCAGAAGGTGATGCTGAGCGCCTGCCTGTCCTGCGATCCCACCATCATGATCGTCAACGAGCCCACGCGCGGCATCGATGTCGGCGCCAAGGTGGATGTGTACAGGGCGCTGACCGGCCTGGCCGACGAGGGGCGCAGCCTCCTGGTGTTTTCATCCGAGCTGCCCGAGATCCTGCTTCTCGCCGACCGCATCCTGGTGATGCGCGCCCGCAGGGTCGCGGGCTGGCTCACCGGCACGGCGATGACCGAAGAGCAGGTCATGGCCCTGGCCGCCGGCAACAAGTGAGGATCGGATGAGCCAGCAAGAGACAGCTCCGCTTGCCGCGGCTGCGCCCTCGGCCCCTGCCCGCCGGCGCGCCCGCCTCGGGACGATCCCGCTCCTGGTGATCACCCTCGCGCTCTGCGCCTTTCTCGCCATCACGCGTGAGAATTTCCTGACGGCGAGCAATCTTTATTCGCTCGCCTTCGCCGTCTCGATCGAGGCGCTGGTCGTGCTCGCCTTCACCTATGTCATGGTGCTGCGCGAGATCGATCTTTCCGTCGGCGCGGTCTACGCCCTTTCCGGCGTCCTATCGGGTTATCTCCTGCTGCAGGGCCTCTCGCTGCCGCTCGCCATCGCACTCGCCCTGGGTGCCGCCGCCCTGGTCGGCCTGGTCAACGGCTTCCTGGTCGTGCGTTTTCGCATCAATTCCTTGATGCTGACCATCGGCACCATGCTGATCGTGCGCGGCATCGTCGGCGTGATGACCACCACGCTGCGCGGCAACATCTTCCCGCGCGAATTTCGCAGCCTGGCCCGCCAGGCCTTCTTCGGCGTCAACCTCACCATCATCGCCATGATCGTCCTGGTGATTGCCGCCCTGCTCTTCCAATGGCGTAGCGTGCTGTTCCGGCAGATGTGCTACATCGGCGAAAACCTGCAATCGGCGACGATCTACGGCATCCGCACGGGCCGCATCAAGGTGCTCGCCTTCGTGGCATCGAGCCTGATGGCCGGTATCGCCGGCATCTACACCGCCTCGCGCATCACCCATGCCGATTCCAACATGGGGGTCGGGCTCGAATTCAGCATGATCACTGCGGCGGTCCTCGGCGGCGCCAGCCTCTATGGCGGGCGCGGCAACGCTGCCGCATCGGTGCTCGGCCTCTTCCTGCTCGCCGTGATCATCAACGGCATGGCGATGTACGACATCGAACCCGTCTTCCAGCAATTCGTCGTGGGAGCCCTGCTGATCGCCACCGTCGCGATCGACACGCTTCTCAACCGTCATCGCGTCTGAGGGAGACAGAAATGGCCACCCGTTCCGCCACCCCCGAGACGATGCCCTTGCTGAAGCGCTGGCGACTGGAGCAGGAGGCGATCACGCTGGGCGTGGTCGCCGCACTCGTGCTGCTGCTGGCCTTGGGCGCATCGGCCTTCCTCAATGCCAACAATCTCGACTCGCTGCAGACCAGCCTTGCACCGAACATGATCATCGCCATCGGCATGATGGTGCTGTTCATCACCGGCCTGTTCGACCTGTCGGTCGGGGCGGTCATGGGCCTGTCCGGCATCGTTACGGCCTATGCGCTGTCGGCCGGCTTCGGCATGGCCGGAGCCATCGTCTGCGGCCTCGCGGTCGGTGCCGTGATCGGGCTTGCCAACGGCGTTCTGGTCGCGGTCTTCAGGATCAACCACCTGATCGCCACGCTCGGCATGATGTACATGGTTCGCGGGCTGGTCGAGGTCATGCTGATCGGTACCGGCCTCGGCGGCTTCACCGAATTTCCGGCCGCCTTCACCTTGCTCGGTAACGGCCAGGTTTTCGGGATCTACGGCATGTTCATCTTCGCGCTGGGGCTGGTGATTGCCGGCGAGTTCATCCTGCGCCGTACCATACTTGGGCGGCGGCTCTATTTCCTCGGCGGCAATCCCGAAGCGGCCGGCATGATCGGCATCAACGCCACCCGTCTGCGCATCGGCGTCTTCGTCTTTTCCGGCTTGATGGCATCGCTGGCCGGCGTGCTGGTCACGGCCCGCATCGGCATGGCCAATCGCTATCTCGGCGTCGGGCTGGAGATGAACATCATCATCGCCTGCCTCGTGGGGGGCGGCAGCATTGCCGGCGGCAAGGGCTCGTTGATCGGGGCCATGCTGGGTGTGGGCTTCATCAGCCTGATGACGAATGCCTTCAATCTCTTCGAGGTCCCCTCCGAATGGCAAAGCTCGGTGATCGGTCTCGTCCTCGTGATCGTGGTGGTGATCGATGCCATCATGCTCCTGCGAAAGCAGCGGCTCTCATGGGCGACCATATTCGGCACGAGATCCCTTAAGGCAGGGCGATAGCGCCTGTGTCAGAGCAAGCCCCCCGGGGTCATCGGCACTCCAGCGCCATCGACGCGCCGTACCGGCGGGCACCTCGAAGCGCCAATTTGAATATGCGGCGGCAAGGCCTGGCCTCAACGCAATAAATCCTGCGCCGGACGGGACTTGCGCGTCGCGGTGATTGCCTCGAGCAGGATTTGCTCCTACATCGTTTTTCCTCTTAGCCTATCGATGTTTACCGGACCTGGCATCACGAGTTGGAAACAGGCGGTTTCGTGCTGTAGTGCAATTTCCATGGGTGATCCGCCGCGCAGCCATGCCTGGCTTGATTCCTGAAATCGGTTGCTGCGTGGTGGTTGAACAAGCGTGCCACCGCAGGAAACCGCGCTTCAAGACACGAAGCCTTTGGAAGCCCAATACAGCCGAGCGCAAACGGCTCAGAAACAATAATATGTTCCCATGTGGCGGTATTGAGATGAGATATGATTGAATAATTTTATATAAATATCTAAATTATATATGGAATTTCGTAATAAATCGGATTTTTTCGGAAAACACATGAAGATCATTGGCATATTGGGAGGAATGTCTGCCGCATCGACGCAGATCTACTATCGCAGGCTCTGCGAGATCACACGGCAACGCCTTGGTGGTTTGCACTCTCCGCAACTCTTGATCCGATCGCTCGACTTCGCAGAGATCGAGACGCTGCAAGTCAACGGTCAATGGGATCAAGCTGGGCGCCATAGGGCGTGGTCCAATGGGTGCGGATGCCAAGCTGGGTGAGCACGCCGAGCGGCTCATCAGCCTTGTATTTGAAGCGGAAGCGGCTGGGCTGGCCGCCGGAGATCAGCTTCGAGGCGAAGCCGCGGCCATTGTCGAGATAGATGTCGTCGGGGATACCATACCGCTCGACCATGTCCGCGATGGCGAGGCGGACCGAATCCCGAGTTTCCGTCAGGTCCAGGTTCCAGCCGACGATCAGGCCGGTGCCGAGATCCTGCAGGGCAACCAGGATCACGCGGGTGGGCTTGTCCAGGCCGGGCACCGCGACGAAGACGTCCAGCTTATGGCCGTCGATGGTAACGGCCTGCAGCGGGCCGAAATGCCGGCGATCGCGCTGCTGGGCGGGATAAAGCCGCTTGAGAACATCCGAGCCTTTCCGGGCAGCGACGCGGGCCGCTGCAGGAATCTCCTTCTCGATGCGCCGTTTCAGGGTCTTGGAATGGGGTATCGGCCCCCAGCCTTCCTCGGCGGCAACATCCTGCAGGCGACGAAAGATCGCCTCGAAGCGCGGGCATTCCGCCCGCATATATTCGGCGACGACGTAATCCCAGGCACGCGGATCACACTCCGCGGTGGCGGTGCGGCCCTGGCGCTGCGGTGCCAGCGCCGCGAGACGGTCGGCTCGATCGACCTTGGCCGCGAGCTTGAGCCAGCCATAAAGGGTCGACTGCGACACGCTACGTTCTGCGGCGACGATGGCTACGGCAGCTGTTCTGGTCGAGGAAATCGACAGCTTCTCGACCTGATCGACGGCTGCCAGCCGCTCTGCGGCCTCTTGTTTCGCGGAATTCGAGAGACGTTCAAAGAGCTGCCAAATCGGCTTTGAGGGAGCCTGAGCGACGGGCCGATCGGCGGGTGCCGTGAGGCGGGCCTGCACCTCGATCGGCGCCAATGTATAGTGGTATTCCCAGCCGCCGCCCGGCTCGGTCGAGACCCGTCCACGGCGACGGTCGGCCCTCCAGCCGTTCTTAGCCGCGTAGCGCGAGAAGGCGTCGACATCCGTCGGGATTTCGCCGGCCGAGGCTTCAATAAAATCGGACGGTCTGAACCATTCTGTCATAGACGCCTCCGCGCCACCGAAACCGGGGCGTCGCGCATTTCGCGGTCGAGTTTCTTGATCTGCTCATCCAGCTCCCGGCGCCGCTGTTCGAGCAGGCCGCGCTGGGCGAAGTGGGCCTCGCGTCCTTCGAGGACGACCAGGCCGAGCGGTTCCGCCAGTTCGTCAAAAACCCAGTTCGCACCGGTGGCCTGCACGAAGGCGATGAAGCGGGTAATCCCGATTTCGTGCTCGGGCTTCGAGGGCGCCGTGTAGGCGTAAAGGGCATCGACAGTGAGCGTCCGGCCGGTGAGCTGCGAAATTTCACCGGCGATCTGCTCGATCGACTTCGGGCTTTCGCGCAATGCGCGTCCCATGGACATCTTGATGCGCAGCGACAGGTCGGCGCTGCGCAGCTGGCCCTCGGGCCGGCGCACCGGATAGAGCTGCTCGGCATAGGCAAACAGGTTGCCCTGTCCCTCCGCAGTCTCGCTCTGTTTGGTGCCGCGACGTGCCATCGTCAGGCCACCTCAGCCTGGACGCCGCGGGGATTGACGATGCGGTCGATTTCCTTGGAGGTAACGTTGGCGAACGAGAGCATTCGCCGGCGGGCCTTTGCGGGCGCTTTGCCCCACAAGGCGACGAAGCGCTCGACGATAACGTCCTCAGGATCGCGCTCGGTACGGCCGAGGGCACCCGGCAGCGTCTTGCATTCACCGGAAGCCAATCGTTCCAGCGCCTTACGCTGCTCATCGGGCGGCATGCGGGAGAGCTTTTCGAGGTCGCCCTGATGGGTAGCAAGATAGGTCTGGCGGATGAGGGGGATGAGCTCGGGGGCGAGGTGGGAGCCAATGAAGGCGACGCGCTGCAACACACGCTCGGATATCCCGGTCTTTTCCGCAGCCTCCAGCGTGTAGCGATCAAGTCGCCATTCTGGCGACTTGATATCACCCTTTGATTTCAATGATTTGCGGTCTCCGCCATGTGCGGCGGAAGGGTTGAGCTGCTCCCAAACCCGTTTGCGCTCCGCAACGAAAATGGCCTTGTCGATCGCGCTGAGCTCGTCACGCTCCAGGTTCTCGTCGATCTCGGCCAGCCGTGCCGTCAATGGGTTGAGATCTGCGCGGATCTCGGCGCGGATGGTCTCCCATCCGAGTTGCTGGGCAGCCACGAAGCGGTGGCCACCCACTACGACGACGTAGCCGTCACCCTCGGGGCGCACCATGATCGGTTGGAGTTGACCTTGTTCGGCCATGCTTTCGGCACGAGACGCAGCCTGGGTTGGATCGACCGGGCGCAGGCGGTCGCCGAGGCTGATTTTTGCGAGGGGGATTTGAAGCACTGTACTTTCGGGCATTCCAAGGCTTTCAGATCAAACAATGCGGGGAGGTTCACGTGCAGGAGCCGTGTCTAAGCGGCCTTGCGGTTTGGACTGTTCCTGCGAGCCTGGGCCGTGCTAGGTTCCAAGCGTTCGACAAGTCGAATTGAGGCTCCGCCCGGCCCGCGCCGGTAGCGGTCGGGAAAAAGGAGATGGAGAGGCTTTCCGATGCACTCGGCGAGCGCGCGTTCTGCAGCAGGAAAAGGAGCCGAGAGGGCCTTGGAGCAGGCCCCTGGTGAGAGTCCTGCGGTAGTCGCGACGGTGCGTAGAGTGTGCCCGGCGCGCCTCACTGCAGCGAGAATGTCATGACGGTCCATGCCGAATCCGATTAACCGAATAATTCGATTTATCGAATGTTAGATTTCGACTCATCGAATGTCAAGTTCGCGGAGCGCCTTGTTGCGGCCATGGGATCGCGCACGGGCAAGTGGCTGCATGAACAGACAGGCATCCCTGCCTCGACCCTGTCGAACTATCGAAAAAAAGGGCTCATGCCCGCGGCGGACGCCGCCTGCAAAATCGCGATCGCCCTAGGTGTGAATGTCTATTGGCTGGTGCTCGGAATTGGCGAAATGCACGCGGGTGCCGGACCTATTACCAAGGCGAAACAATCTCTGGACGTTTCTACCCTTGCAGGCGCCGTAACACTTGTCGAAGACTGGTTGAATAATACCCGGCGGGAAATGAGCCCTAATAAGAAGGCCGAGATCGTTACCGAAATTTATTCTTTAATGTTGGAAGATACGCGGGGGAGCACGCCCCTTCCACAGCAGATCAACAAACTACTGCGTCTCGTGGGCTGATATCGTGCATTCTTGGTGGGGCGTATCTTGTCTAGCGACGGTTCGAAGAAAAATGATCGTTTTGATGAAGTTAGAAAGAAATTATTGGACAATAGCCGGGAGTTAAATGGACGGGGACGGGAGCTGACGAAGGGCAAACGGTCCGGCCGCCCGCCCAAAAGAGCTGCTAGACTTGGTGACACAATCATTCAAAACTCGGTGATCGTCTTCAATCAAGTTTCGGATCCGCGGGATGGCGGCACCGACCTGAAAGACTTGTTGGTTCGGATTTTGGATAGGTTCGAACCGGGCTCGGTGTGATCGGAGCAACGGTCATGTCACGGGCGCGTTCGACAGCCTGTGCACACTTTATCGCCGTGGTAATGTAAAAATCGCGGAATAGCTTCCGCTTAAACTAAAAATCGGGGTCCACGATGCGGTGTCAAGTTGTCGGTGTTGCGTTAATTCTGGCGGGGGCTGCCGGTACAGCGGTAGCCGCGCCCGTCAAATGCATTGATTTTCAAGCTCGATTAGAAGCCGCCGCCAGAGCAGCGGAGGTCAACTGGCCGCCCTTACAGTGGAAGGGGCGTGATGGTGTTGTCGCCATCACGAACCTACCTGACGTCGACGCCTTCTACCTCTGCAGTGAGGGACGAGTGTTGATGTTCTCGACTACCCGGGAGGTGAGCAAGGGAGCGAGTCTAGACTTCGGGTCGCTACAGACGGCCGCGATCGTCGGCATTGGCGCATTCGATGACTGGCGACAGGCGCTTTCATATCAACAACGTCTACTTATTGAACGCGCCGAGAGTGTGAGCCAGCAGATGGCGGCCGGAAAACTCCAGCCGCGCACGAAGCAAACCATCAATGGCTATGACGTGAAATTCGGGGCCTCCAATGGCGTGCGCTTCTTCACCCTGGAACAGCCGGATTGACGCCAGTGTGTCGCCGCTATCTTGGGCGCGGCGGGCACCTGCCTCGACACCCTTTAGGTGACTTGGAACGCCCTCTGCAAACTGCCGGAGTTCCCCACCATGCCGGGCCGGCGCCCTATCCCGCCTAACGCCTTGATTTTTCCAGCTGATTTCCTGTTTAGGTGCTGAGGGGCCATAGAACCCAGTTCTTAGCCCCAAAGAGCGGGCATCACGCTCGGTCTGTCACAGATGCGCCGCCGACGTCGCCTACCTTAACCTGTGTTTTATCAAGCTCTTGAAGCGTTTTTGAAGGCTGTTCAAAGCCCGGGTTTGAGAGTCAGTCCACTCCAGTTTCAAGTGTCCGGAATTCGTGCTACTCCAATTTCAAGTGTCTAGCGCGCTTCGCCAATTAGACACGCCAGAATCCCGCCAAGCCCTTGTTTTCTGGCCCTTTCCCTGCTGATCCCGGGCAATCCCGGATGATCCCGCCTACTCCAGTTTCAAGTGTCCGATTTCAGTGCTTTGAGAGGTCAGGACCTTGCGCTTCTCATCGACAAGCTCGATCGCGTTCCGGATATCGGGACATACTGGTCCCGTGACCGGCTCTAAAATCGCATTGCAACACGATCGGCCTTCGCGCCTGGCGGTCTGATTTTCGATCGCGCCATTCCTGATGCGAAGCTGCGTTGTGAGCTTGAGTTTTTTATAGCGAGATACCCGAGCTCGACTACCGGAGGAAGCGTTCCCGTGCTCCAATCGGGCTCGAAAACCACATCAGCGGTATCAGGTTGATCACCGGCGACGGACCGGCGTGGAAAGACGTTTTCGTGCAGGTCTTCTCGCGCAATCGCACGCAACACTCTTTCCTCGTTCCTGCCGTCGCCGAGCCACTGATCGTTTGGGTCGTGTCGGGCAGCGCCACCGTCGCAGAACGGGATCTTGGCGGTGAATGGGCCACGAGTCGCGTGAGCGTGGGCGATTTCTTCCTGACGAGGTCACCCACTCCCTATGAACTGCAATGGCAGGCCGATGGCGATCAACCCTTTCAGGTGATGCACCTCTATCTCTCGGTTCCACTCTTCGAGAGGGTCGTGCGAGGGATTCTCGGAAAAGCCTGCAGTGACGTCACCGTGAAGGACGTCTCCGGGGGCAGCGACACCACGCTCTCGCATATCCTGAGCCTCCTTCATGGCGAACTGGCGATGGCAGAAAAAGCAAGCTCGCTGTTTGTTGAAGGCCTGGCCCAGGGCCTGGCTGTGCATCTGGCGCGCCATTATGCGGTTGCAGATACCGATAGGCGCGTCAGAAACGCCTTGCCTGGCTCGAAACTGCGACGGGCGACTGCCTTGATGACAGCCCGGCTCGATCAACCATTTGATCTCAACGGCCTGGCACATGAGGTGGGAATGAGCGAGTTCCATTTCAGTCGGCTTTTCAAGAGGGCGACAGGCCTTTCTCCCTCGCTCTACGTCATTCGCCAGCGAGTGGCCAAGGCGCAGCAATTGCTGCAGGAAACCGACTCCAGCATCCTCGAGATCGGCATGGCCGTCGGCTACTCCAGTCCGAGCCATTTCGCGCAGATCTTCCGTCGTGAAACGGGCCTGTCGCCAAGCGACTACCGTCGCGGCTGAGACGCCAAGCTCGTCAGAAGTCAGAAACGAGCAAGATCCCGACAGCCTCCGCAAGGGGCCGGGAGAAAGAAAGGCCAAGGTTTTCTAGATTCCTCCTTGCCGAAAGCGAACGCCCTTCCGCTCCCCGGATCGGGTTCGAAGTCAACAAGGAGACACGTCATGACCAACCTCAGTGGAAAGGTCGCCCTGATCACCGGCGCATCGAGCGGTATTGGCGCGGCAACGGCCCTCAAGCTCGCAGGTGCAGGTGTCAAGGTCGGCATCGCCGCCAGGCGGACCGATCGCCTCGAAGCGCTGAAAGCCGACATCGCCAAGGAGGGCGGCGAAGCTCTCGTCATCCCGATGGACGTGGTCGATCCGGCCTCCGTCGCGGCCGGCGTCAAGATGCTGGTCGAAGCCTACGGTTCGATCGACATTCTCTTCAACAATGCAGGACTGATGCCACTCTCGGATATCGACCAGTTCAAGACCGCCGAATGGCACCGCATGGTCGAGGTCAATGTCGGGGGCCTGCTCAATACGACGGCGGCGGTGCTGCCGCAGATGATCGAGCAGCATTCGGGGCACATCTTCAATACGTCCTCGATCGCCGGCCGCAAGGTCTTCAAGGGGCTCTCCGTCTATTGCGCCACCAAGCACGCGGTGACCGCCTTCTCCGACGGCCTGCGCATGGAGGTCGGGCAAAAGCACAACATCCGCGTCACCTGCATCCAGCCCGGCGCCGTCGCCACCGAGCTCTATGACCAGATCACAGACGCCGGCTACCGCCAGCAGATGGAGGACCTTGCCAAGCAGATGACCTTCCTGCAGGGCGAAGACGTCGCCGAGACCATTCTGTTTGTGGCCCAGGCACCGGCCCATGTCAACGTTGCGGAACTCTTCGTTCTGCCAATCGAGCAGGGCTGGTAGGCGCCTTGCCGACGATCGCCGGTCACCCCATAGCATTCACGCCAACCGTCACAAGCAAGAAAAGGAAGATGCGCGAGGCTCAGCCTGCGCATCCGGCATCACTCGGCGATCGAGGCCAGAGCAAGGTCAACAACATGCATTTTTGTCGATTGCCTATCATAGTCGTTCACCTCCTTTGGAGGCAACGCCGACTGTCTACCGAAATGACCATCGGATGATAGGATGGGGCTGACGACAGACGCTCCGCGCCGATCGACTGGCGCACGGCGACCTGATTTCGTCGCGAGATGCTCAGGCATCGCCGTGCTCCGCCTGCGGCCTCTCCCGGTGCACTGACAGGACGCTAATCGGCGCTGATCTGTCAGAGCCGTGATTTTGCGTGCGAAGCTCGTATCGCCCACAATAGTCGGGCGACAGGTCGCACTATGCTCTTGCACGACGCATCTCGCTGAAGCTGAGCCATAGAGCGGAAACCAGGAAATAGAAGGCGCCGAGGCCCGCATATCCTGCAATGTCGGCAATCGACGGCAGTTCCGGCATTCGCGCCTGAGCGATGAAGAAGGCACCTGCCACGGCAGACTGACCGCCGCTCAGGATCATGGCCCACTGGCCACCACGCGTCTTCCAGCGGCGAAGCGCCGTGCCCAGTTGCAGGAGACCCGAAAAGATAGCCCAGAGACCAAAGACGCCGAGAACCCAATTCATGCTCATCGTGAGCGCAATAATCACGACAGCGATCATCACCGAACTGACGGCCACGTTGATCGCTTGGCTCCGGTTATTTGCCAAGCCGCCGTTTCGTGCTGCGTCGACGAAGTTGGCCGCTGCGTCCCAGGCCGGATATAGGATGAGCAGGGCCGTCGCGACGGGAAAAGAATGGCGACCGGCGGTCAATGCCGCTGCAACCCAGATTCCAGAAAACACGGCTCGGGCGAAATAATATCGCTTCAACCAATGGTCCTTGTCGCTCGCCGCTAAGCTCTTTTGATCGGTAGGCATGATAGTTTCCTATGAAGTGTTGAAAAAGTTTGGTTTGTTGGTCGATGTCAGCGTGCTGAAATGCCCTGTCGATCGGCTTGATCGGGGAGGCTGGTCCCCGCGCCCTATCGCTGCTCTCATTTCTGATCTCGAGGGCTCATTTGCCGGCAACGCACATGGGTCGCACCGAAGCGAAGAGAACATTCGCCGGACTCGGAGCGCGCATGGATTAGATCCCCGCGTACCACTCGTATCCTCGATCCTCCCAATAGCCGCCGTTTCCGCCCCATAGGCCGGCAAAGCTGTCGACGAGTTCGATGCGCATGATGTATTTCGCCTGCTTGTAACCCAATTGGCGTTCGACCCTCAGGCGCAGCGGGGCGCCATGGCCTATGCTCAGGTCCTGCCCATTCATTTGATAGGCAAGGATAGTCTGCGGGTGAAACGCGTCGATGAGATCGATGCTCTCATAGTACCGGCCACTTCCATCGAGCGTCTTCTCGAGCTCGTCGGCACAATGGAAGACCACGTAGCGCGCCGTGGGCTTCAGGCCGGCCAAGCGCAGGAGGCTCAGGAGCGGAACACCCGTCCACTTGCCGATGGCGCTCCAACCTTCGACGCAGTCATGGCGGGTGATCTGAGTGCGCGCCGGGAGCTTTTTGAGGTCCGCGAGCGATATCTCCTGGGGTCGCTCCACCAAGCCGCCTATCTTCAGTCTCCAGCCCTGGAACTTACCCTCCGCCAGTTCCACATATTCGTCGCTGTCGGGAGCATTGGTGCCATTGACGCGGAAAGAGGGCGAAATATCGCTCTCGGCAAATTCACGCGCCAAGGCATCATGCCCCTGAAGCAGCCGTTGAGCCTTCATCGTCAGCTTCTCCGCTGAACGCAGGACGGCACCAATATCGGCATTTTGCTCCAACGCGTCACAGCCGGGAAGAGCCAGGACACTGGCTCCAAGCATGCTGCCAATCAGGAACCGGCGACGGGTGAGAAGTTGGCTCATGATTTGGGACTCTTTTCGTGAATGGCGTAGCGGCCAGTGATCATCGAGCGAAGATTGTTCCAGGCGCCCGACAGCGCGACCATCACGATGTGGACGATGACGAACAGCACCAGAAGAGATGCCGTGATGAAGTGGATGGTTCGGGCGGATTGGCGCCCGCCAAAGAGGTCGACCAGCGCGGGAAAAGCTGCGTCGATGCCGGGCGACATGGTCAGGCCGGTAAGGACCATCAGGGGCAGCAGAACGACAATCACGGCGAGATAGGTGAGCTTTTGCAGCGCGTTATACCGTCTTGCGTCTTCGCCCTCGGGGAAGCGAAGGCGGGCGTGATCAAGGACTTCGCGCCACAGATGGCGCGGTGAAAGTTCTCGCGTCGTCGGTGCCAGGTCTCGCCTGAAGTGGCCGCTCAAGACACTGAAGCCGAGGTAAAAGATGCCGTTGAGGAGAAACAGCCAGGCAAAGAAGAAATGCCAGCGCCTTCCAGCCGCCAGATCCTGAAACGAAGGTATCGTGGCCCATGGCGGGAAAGCCCGCGATATCGGCTCGCCTTCCAGGTCCGACACCCCCAGAACCCCGGTCGTCGCAAACTGCATGCCGGCGACACGCACAAAACCGCGTGTCTGGGCGCCCTCGCCCTCCGAACCGATGGTCAGGACGGCACGATCCCCGTCTCCCCCATAATGGCCCCAGTACAATTCGGGATGAGCATTGAAGATCTGAAGTCCACTCAAGAGGAGGAAACTCAGGCACAGCGCGTTCAGCCAATGCGTGAGCCGCGTGCTGAGGGAGTGACGGCGGATGAACACCGTTCGCCGATATCGGGCGTTATCATTGCTGGCATTTCCGTTCATGAAGACGCCCTCGGTTCTTGGCATTCATGGGTCTCGGGTCAGGCGGCATTTTCAGGCGCGCCGATCGAACCGGTTGGGCAACCGGGTCGATCGGCGGCGAGGCGCTTCACATGGGCGGAACTACGCCATTCTTTCCGACAAGAACCTGATGGGCGATAGTGCCGGTTCCAGCCTTCTCGGCAGGTACGAAGACGACAGCGCCGGGAACGAGATCGTCCGCGGTCGCCGGCGCAAAGGTCACGATCGGCGTGCCGTCTGGAATGGAAATCTTCTTTTCCTTGCCATGATAGGACACCGTGACCGTCCGGCCATCGACACCTTTGACCGCATCCGCCACGGTAGCATTGGTCATGCTGCTGTTGGGCTTGAGGTCCCAGCCGTAGCTGCCCTCTCCTGTGCCTTTGAGTGCTGGCGGGAAGATGAGCACCTCCAGCGCGCCGTCACCACCGCCCTTCTTGGGCAGCGATGCAATACCGACGAAATCGCCGGGCTTGATGTCGGTTACCTTTGCATTCGCCACGCTGGATACTTTCCAGCCATCAGCAAGGGCCACATCGAGTGTCTCTCCTTCGCGGGTCTTTACCTTGAGGATAGACCCACTGTAATTGAGGATGCTGCCCCGGACATGGATCTGCCCTGCCTTCTTATCTTCGGCATGCACAGGCGATGCCAGCACAGCCGCCGAGGAGAGAGCCGCCAGGCCAAGGGCGAGCGCCGGGAAAAAGTTCTTGATCATTGAATAACTTCCTACTAGTTGGTAGTTTATTGGATATAATTTCTGCGCGGGGCAGACTATTCCGCCCCGAGCGTTGTCAAGCAGCAGGCGACGACAGCCGCTCCAAGGTGGGCGCCAGAATGGTGGCGAACACGTCCGGGGTCCCGTAAGCGCGCGCTGAAAGCATGGCTCCATGCACGGACGCCATGAACGCCTCAGCCTCGATCCGCGGCTCGCTTGACAGCTTCAAGACACCCTCATTCGAGCCACGCTCCAAGACTGACGTCAGCCAACCCGATAGAAACCGGAAAAAGGCCCTCACTTCCACCGCCACTTCCGGGGGCAGCGCCGGCAACTCGCTGGCGAGCAGAGCGCAAACGCAAAAAGGAATGCTCGCATCCTCAATGCACTTGGCCCAGAAGCCCGCATAGGCATTGAGGAGTTCGACAGGGCTGCGCACATTCCGCTCAAGCCCCGCCAAACCCGACTCGGCTTCTTCGCGATATCGCCGCACGAGCGTGCGAACCAAGTCCACCTTGCTTGGAAAATGGTGATGAATACTGGCCTTGCGGATCCCAACGACTTCAGCGATGTCGGCGTAGCTGAAACCGTTATACCCCCCATTCATGACGAGGGAGCGCGCAGAGGCCAGGATATCGTCAGACGTCGTCGAGAGATTGCTCATGGGACTTATCTACCTTTTAGTAGGGAGGCCGTCAAGCGTAAATCTATTTTCCACCTGCTTCATAGCTGAACACGCTCGGCCCCGGCATCGCAAATGACCCGCAAGGCCTTCCACCCTGTTTCAAATCCACCAAATGCCGGGACTAAACACGTAGCCTTGTCGCGACTTCACATCGCCACTGCGGCAGAGCCGGCACTAGTCCTGGAAGCTGGCGCAGGCTTTACGCAGCCAATCGGCGAAGTCCGCAACCTTCCTTCTGGCGTCCTCCTGGGCCGGATAGAAGGCAAAGTAGCCGTAGCCGCTCGACACGACCCGATCGAAGGGTGTCACCAGATCGCCACGCCTGAGATCCTCCACTGCCATGCCCAGATCTCCCGTGACGACACCCAAGCCGGCAGCGGCGGCAGTAAGGGCAAAATCATGGGTATCGAAAACCTGGTGGCTGAAGGCCTTGAAATTATATTGCTCCTCCGCCCGCAGCCAGAGAACCCAATCGCTATGGCGCACGTTCGAATGCAACAAGGTGAACTGCGACAGGTTGTGCAGATTGGCTGGCGACCCGAGCGCGGCGGCCACGCTCGGCGCGCACATCGGCGTCAGGCGTTCTTCCAGGAGGGGAATGACATCCATGCCTGGAGACGTGCCATTGCCATAGGTTATCACCATGTCGACATCCCCCAACCCGAAGGTCGGCCTGATAAACCAGGCCGTGTCGATGCTGATACTCAGGTCCGGATGAGCCTGCTTGAGAAGCGGAAGCCTTGGAAGCAGCCACCTCCGCGCGAAGGTCGGCGTCATGCGCACCGTCAATGTCCGTGACTGGGCCCGCAAGGCTTCGAAAGAGTTCTTGAACGACAGGATCAGGCTTTCGACGATAGGCAGCAGCGCCTGTCCCTGCGCCGACACGACGACCTTGCGCGTATGCCGCTCGAACAGGCTGCAGCTGAAATAGTGTTCCAACTGCTGGATCTGCCGGCTGATCGCACTTTGGCTCAAGTTCAGTTGCTCTGCTGCCAGTGTAAAGCTGCCAGTTGCCGCGACCACGGCGAAGGTTTGAAGCGTCTGCAGGGGAGGCAGGCGATTGGCGTCGATCTTATGCTCCAATTTACCCCCGTCGGTTCAAGGTCCCTGTCGGCAATGTCAAACCATAGGCAAAGCCTGCGCTTTCCAAAAGGGCACAGGCTCCTGACTTACAGGTGGATGGATGGTCGGGCCAGCATTGCACGAACTCGTGCGATCTGGCGGTGGACCTGCCCAGGCGCCGTTCCGCCGGTATGGTTGCGGCTGGCCACGGAGCCTTCCACGGTCAGGACCTGATAGACATCATCGCCGATCACGGACGCAAAGCGACGCATGTCGGCCAGGGCGAGTTGCGACAAGGTTCCAAGCCCCCGCTCCCGGGCCAGGCCGACAATGGCCGCCACCGCATGATGGGCATCGCGAAACGGCAGGCCGGCGCGCACCAGATAGTCCGCAAGGTCGGTCGCAGTCGAATAGCCCTTGTCCGCGGCGGCGAGCATCTTGTCCTTGTGCACCTTGATGGTACGGATCATCTGTGCGACCACGGACACGGCGCCGCGCGTCGTCTCCAGCGTATCGGTAAGCGGTGGCTTGCACTCCTGCTGGTCCTTGTTGAAGGCGAGCGGCAGATTCTTGTTGAGCGTCACCGCAAAACTCAGATTGCCGATCACACGCGCCGCCTTGCCCCGCACGAGTTCGGCGAGATCGGGATTGCGCTTCTGCGGCATGATCGATGAACCGGTGCAGAACTGGTCACCGACCTCGATGAAATCGAACATCGGGGTGCACCACATGATCACTTCCTCGCAAAAGCGGGAGAGGTGGACCATGATGAGAGCACCGGCATTGGCGATGTCGCAGATGTAGTCGCGATCGGAGACCGCATCCAGCGAGTTGTGGCAGACGTCGGCAAAGCCGAGGGCCTGCGCACTATATTCGGGATCGATGGGGTAGCCGCTGCCGGCAAGGGCTGCGGCCCCCAGGGGCGAGACGTTGAGGCGGCTCCGCGCCTGGCCCACGCGCTCGAGGTCACGCAGGAACATTTCCGCATAGGCCATCAGATGATGGCCGAAGGTGATGGGCTGGGCGACCTGCAAATGGGTGAAGCCCGGCATGATGGTCGCGGCTTGCTGTTCGGCAAGATCGACGAAGGACGCGATGAGGACCTTGATCTCGCCGGCGAGCGCATCGAGCTCGTCACGGGCGTAGAGGCGGATATCGGTGGCATTCTGGTCGTTGCGCGAGCGGGCGGTGTGGAGCCTCTTGCCGGCATCGCCGACGAGGTCGGTCAGGCGCTGCTCGACATTCATGTGAACGTCTTCCAGCTCCTTCTTCCATGCGAAGGTGCCCTCGCGCATTTCCCGCGCGATCGCCGCAAGCCCACCCTGGATGGCCTCGTTGTCGGCTGGCGAAATGATCCCGGCACGCGCGAGCATGTCGGCATGGACCCGCGATCCGGCCACATCGTGCAAGGCAATGCGCTTGTCCTGATCCAGGCATTCGTGGAAATCCCGGAAGTCGGCGGACACCGGTTCCTTGAACAGGGGAGACCAGGTCTTGTCGGTAGAGGTTGTCATGCCTTAGCTCCTGACATTGGAATTGCGGGGGACGGATGCCGGAGCAAGGCGGACAGGCAATGAACTGCCGGTTGGCGCTCCAGATTCAGCACGAAGTCCCGGATGGCGTCGCTGCGCTCAAGCCCGACGACGCCGGATGCCAGGCCGGTGAACTTGGCGATCACGGCTTCATCGGCCATCGGGTTTGCCGGACTGCCCAATGGCTGTTCCACCGTCTCGACGAAGCGGCGACCGTCCCCGGTGGTGACGGCAATCACGGGCTCGGCATCATCGCTCATGTCTGGATCGGCCTCTGTCCAGATGAACGACAACCAGCGCGCGATCTGGGGATGCGTGCGAGCAGTCTCCCCGAGTTCTGCCAAGGTCACCTGTCCGTATTGGAGCCTGGCGGCCAGGGCATAGGGCAAGCTCATCTGGGCATCGGCCCGGGTTGATACCGATTTTCCGCCGCACATGCCGATCTGAAAGGCACTCATGCGCACCTCGATTGCCGCGACGTCTTCGGGCACGAGCCCCTCCCGGCCGAGAACGAGCCCGATGGCGTCGATGGCCGAATGCGTTCCGCGGCAGGTGGCATAAGGCTTGATCGAACAGCGGTTCAAACGCCAGTTCTGGCCGAAATCCGAGACCAGCAGGCCCGTATCGCCGGTGTGGCGTGCGAAGGTCGAAAAGAAACCTCCCCAACATTGCGCATCGAAGAGTGCCGCCGGACCGGTCAGCGAAGCGCGAGCCAGTTTTGCGGCGATCAGGCCTCCCTCGGCTGCGCGCCCGGCGTGGAGTTTCTTGGCCTGGCTCCCATCCTGGATGAAGGCCCAGGTCCCGCCGGCATAGGAACAAGCCAAGCCCAGTGCGGAAGTCAATTGCGGCGTATCGAGGCCAAGCAGCACGCCGGCTGCCGCCGCAGCGCCGAAGACGCCGCAGGTACCGGTCGAATGCCAGCCCAGCCCGTTATGGGCTTCATAGCCACCGGAGGCTTCCAGCACGCGGCGACCGACCTCATAGCCGATCAGGATGCTCTCCAGGAAACGAGCCCCGTCGACGGGAGCCCCGACATCGGTCAAGGCGGCAAGAACCGCCGGCAGGACGACTGCACCGGAATGATCGCAGCCGCCGGCATCGTCGAGCTCGAAGGCGTGGGCCGACACACCGTTGACGAAGCTCGCGGTCCGGTTGTCCAGCATGAGGCCGATACCCCAGACGGGCGTGTCACCGGTGTCCCGCCCCAGGCCGAGGCCGTGGATCACGGACCGTGTTTCCGGCGAAGCCGATCCGGCCAGGGCCGCGCCGAGCGTGTCGAGGATATGAAGTTTCGCCTTGTGGACGGTAGCGGCGGGAAAGTCCGAGAACCGGACCTGCCCGATCTTGCGCGCCAGGTTTTCTGCCAGAAATTCACTCATCGCAGGCCTCTTCCCTGCGGTAGGCCTCGAAGACTTCCAGCGGATGGTCGGCAGGTGCGGGCGACACCCGCTGCGCCGCCCACGCCGCCAGGTCTCCGCCCGTCGTCAACCAGACATCGTCATGGTCGAGCATGTGATGCAGCAGGTCCTGGAGAATGAAGATACGGCCGGGCGTACCCAGCATTTCGGGGCGGACCTGGAGCACGTAGCACAGGCCATAGCGCCGATAGGCGTCGAATTCGGTGATCCAGTTGTGCAGGACGCCGTCGTAGGACGCGATACGCCCAAGGCCCTTCGGGAAGGGAGGCGTGAAATTGAACTGAAAATAGGGTCGATCCTCCAGCTCGATATGGACGGGGATCTCGACCAGCGAAGAGCGGTGCAGATAGGGCAGATCATCACCGTTGAGCGAGGCCGACCATTTGAAGCCGGCCTCGACCAAACACTGGTCGAAATGCCGCGGCCATCTTCCTTGCGGCAGACGAAAGCCATCGGCCGGGCGGCCTGCGATGTCTTCGATGATGGCACGCGAGCGCAGCAGGATTTCCTTGTGCTCTTCGGCCGGAAGCCTCCCGAAATCCTCAAAGGCCAGGCCACGGCAGGCGATCTCATGGCTGCTGCTGATCCGCCTCACGAGATCGGCATGTTTTTGAGCGACGAGCCCCGGCACGAACCAGCTGGTCCGCAGCGCCAGCTCATCGAACAGGTCCAGGAGGCGATCGACGCCGCGCCTGGCACCATATTCCCACACCGAGAAACTCTTGCTCCGGTTCCTGAGATCGGGTGCCCGAGCGATGGCATCCAGGCCATCGTCGAACAGCACGCTCACCACCACGGCGCAGGATTTGCCCGCCGGCCAGGAAAACCTTTCGGACGCATCGACGTTTTTAAAAACGGTCATGTCACGCAATCACTTCGTCGGAAAAACCGTGCAGATCGAGCCACCACAGCGCGACGTCGCGGCAGCGGGCGACCCAGACATCGTCATGGGCGCGGATTGCCTCGAACAGGCCGCGCAGAATGGCGAGGCGGCCAGGCTTGGCGGACACTTTGGGATGGAAAATCGTGGTCCAGCACAATCCGTCGCGGTGAAAGCCCTCGAATTCGGCTCGCCAATTGCGTTCCACCGCCCGGAAATCGGGAATGCGATCGAGGCCCACGGGAAAATCCGGATCCTCGAAATAGGCGAGCGCCGTATAGTCGTCGATATCCCAACGGCCGGGTATTTCGACCAGCCCCGGCTTGCCGTCCGAGGAAGGATGGAAATAGGGGCGATCGTCCCCACGCATCGAACTTGAATAGACAATGCCGAAATCGCGCAGCAGCGCCGCTGTCTGCAGGCTCCAGTCCCCCGACGGCGTGCGAAAGCCGACCGGCCCGATCCCGAGCCTCTGTCTGAACACGGCCGCCGAGCGGTGCATGATCTCGAGCTGCTGGTCGGGCGTGCAGTCGATGAAGACTTCGTGGCGATGGCCGTGATAGGCGATTTCGTGCCCTGCCCGCAGGATCGCCTCGCATCGGGCCGGCCAATGCTCGACCACCCAGGTGGGGACGAAGAAGGTGGCGACGAGACTGTATTCTTCAAGCAGCCCCAGCAGGCGCGGCACGGCCCGCCAGGGGCCGTAGGCGCCCTCGGTGAAGTAACGCAGATTGTCGCGCAGGCTGCCGTTGAGCATGGCATCGCCCGTCGGTCCGTCGACATCGAAGGCCAGGGCGACGGCAGATCGTTTTCCGGAGGGCCAGGAAGGGCGCCTGCGGCCGTCATAAGGAGAGTCCAACATTTGAATATGACCGACGAGCGGTGCGAGGCGAGCAGCGACCCCAGCGCATTGTCGCCTTGGGGTCGCCCGCCGCCTGCCCGGCCGCTATTTCACACCATTGATGACGGCTTTCTCCACGGCATTGTGGTTCAAGCCCCATTTCTTCAGGAGGTCGGCATAGGTGCCGTCCTTGATCAGACTATCCAAGGTCTGGGCGACGGCGTCGCGCAGGGCAGTGTTCGATTTCTTGAAGCCCATGCCAAAGACGTCGTTGGTGAGGATCGGCTCACCGACCATGACATAGGTGTCAGGCTCGACGCTCATCTGATAGGCGATGGTCTCGACGCCCTGAACGACGGCATCATAGCGCCCCTGGCGCATGCCGAGGCGAGCCGCGTTGGAATCCGCCGTGCCGTCGAACTGGACGGCCGGCTTGCCCTTGCCGACGCAATTGCTCTCGCTCCAAGCCTTCACATTGTCGGGAAATGTGCCGGTGCGGCTTCCAGCGATCTTCTGGCCGCACAGATCCGTACTGGTCTTGTATTTGTCGGCATTGGCCTTGGTGGTGAAGAAGATCGGGCCGCTCGTGATGTAGTCCACGAAATCCATGACTTCCTGGCGCTTGGGGTTGTCGCTCATGCCGGAAATGATCACATCGCCCCGCCCCGTCTGCAGGCCGCTTTGCAGCTCGGCAAAGGCGGAATTGATGAAGATGACCTCCAGGCCCAGCTTCTTTCCGATGGCGTTGGCCAGATCGACGTCGAAGCCATCCTGCACGCCGCTCTTCTGGTTCACGAACTCCATGGGCGGATAGATCGGGTTGATCAGGACACGCAGCTCTCCCTCGGTCTTCAGATTGAGCTTGTTGTCCGCGAAAGCGCTGGTTGCGGCGAGTATCGCCACGGTAGCCGCCAAGAGCGACAAACCCTTCATTGTGTTCTCCTCTTTCATGTTTGTTGTCATAGGACCGCGGAAACGAAGCTCTTCACGCGAGGGTTCTGCGGGTTTTCCAGGATCTCGGCAGGCGTGCCGCAGGCCACGATGGTGCCTCGATCCATGAACAGCACGCGGTCGGCGACCTCACGGCAGAAGCCGATTTCATGGGTGACCACGATCATGGTGGTGCCGGACTTGGCCAGTTCCTTCATGACGCCGAGCACCTCACCCACCAACTCGGGATCGAGCGCCGAAGTCGGCTCGTCGAACAGCATCGCCTCCGGCTTCATGGCGAGGGCCCGCGCGATCGCCACGCGCTGCTGCTGGCCGCCCGAGAGTTCCGAGGGATAGGAGCCGGCCTTGTCGGCCAGGCCGACGCGCCGCAACAGGGAACGCGCCTCCTCCCGGCAGGCTTCGCCATTGCGCCTTTGCACCTTGATCGGGCCTTCGGTAGTGTTTTCGAGGACCGTCTTGTTGGGAAACAAATGGAAGCGCTGGAACACCATGCCGACGGCCTGGCGCTGGCGCGCGACGGCCCGGTCACCGAGGGGATAGAGCTTGTCATCCTTGCGGCGATAACCGGCAATCTCACCATTGACGATGATGATGCCTTCATCGACGCTTTCGAGCTGGTTGATGCAGCGCAGGAACGTGCTCTTGCCGGAACCGGACGGGCCGATCACGCAGACGACCTCGCCCTTTGCGATCTCGAAGTCGATATCTTTGAGGACCTGGAATTGTCCGAAGGACTTCTGCACGCCCTTGATGGAGATCACCGGGGTCATTTCGCCACCTCTTCCGCCGGCAGGTTCGGCATCGGCCCCTTGGCTTGGTCGCGACGGCCCCAGCCACGCGAGAAATAGCGCTCGATATAAATCTGGATACCGCTGAGTACGGTGACGACGACCATGTACCAGATGGTTGCGACGATCAGCAGTTCGATCACGCGCGAATTGGCGTAATAGACGTCTTCCACGCTGCGCAGCACTTCCGAATACTGGATGACGCTGGCGAGCGACGTCAGCTTCACCATGCCGATGGTCTCGTTGCCGATAGGCGGCACGATCACGCGCATGGCCTGCGGCAAGACGATGCCGACCATGGCTCGGAACTTGGTCATCCCGATCGAGAGAGCGGCTTCGGTTTGACCGCGATCAACGGAGAGCAGGCCGGCGCGCACCACTTCGGCCGTATAGGCGCCTTGCTGAATGCCGAGCCCGAGCAAAGCCGCCATGAACGGCGTCATCACATCGACCGTATTGACCGAATAGAGGCCGAAGAAACTGATGGTGGGGAAGATCAGCGCGAGATTGAACCACAAAAGCAACTGAAGAAGCGTCGGCGTTCCGCGGAAAAGCCAGACATAGCCACTGGAGATCGCCTGCAGCACCTTGTTGTCGGACATCCGCATGATCGCGGCGGCGATGCCGAGCGTAACGCCAAGCGCCATGGCACAGAATGTCATGACGATTGTGCCTACCACACCGAGCATGACGGGTTGGGAGAACAGATATTCCACAACATAAGACCAAGCAATGTCGCCGGTTCTAAATGCATTCCCAATAAAAACGAGTGTCAGGATACAAAGGAATGCCAGCAAAGTCGTGCCGTACTTCCTTGGCTTGACGATCGTCAACCCACCATTACCCTGCAAGGGCGCACCATTCATGCACTATCCCCGTTCCGGCGTTCGCCAGCTTATTGTGGATGCTGACTTTATTTTAGTTCCAGAATGAGATTACGCTGAGCGGATGGACCAATACAAACGAGTTATGGGCATGGAATTAATGCGTGAATCGCATAAATCCCATGCTGCCCAGGGCGGATGTATCCGGGCTCCTGTTTAAACGTCGCGATCGTATTATCAGAGGAACGCGTCGAAGCCTCGATACCGACAGGCCGGCAGCAGGGAACATGCCCTCGATACGCCTTCAGGCGAAGGACAGGGCGCAGGTGGCGCGGAGCCGATCCGTGCGACGGCAAATTGACCGCACGAGCAGCGTGACGGCAATGTTCGGATCGTCATCTACTGCTCGAGTGGGACAGCCCCAATACCAACGTCCTGAGCCTAAGGGTATCGCTGCCCCGGATGGCGCAAGGCCAATGGCACCCCCGCTAAGATCAACAAGAGGGTGGCCAATGGAAGCACGGCTGCAAAGCCGATCAAATGAAACCCGTAAGCGCCCGCCAATCCGCCTGTCAGAAAGGCACCAAGCAAAGAGCACAGCAAGGAGAGCTTCGTTCGATCAGCGACAACCCTGGCACCGGGAGTATTTGTCGTCCTGTTCCAATAGAAAAGCTTGCCCAGTTCTATTCCAAGATCCGTCACCATGCCGGTCAGATGGGTAGTCCGAATTCGTGCCCGGGAAATCTTGGTGATGATTGCGTTTTGCAGGCCCATGATAAAGCACAGCAATGGAATGGCCACCGGTACGAAGAAGACCCGGTGATTGTAGAGGCCGCCGATCAGACCAAAGAGGAGCAATAGAATCGCCTCTACGACCAGCGGAAAGGCATATTGACCATAGGCGCGATGCCGCCGCCCCCAATGGATCAGGAAAGCCGAACAGGCGGCGCCCAGAAGGAATGCCGTCAACGCACCCAAGCCCCCCAGCACCAGATGTGTGGCCCCAAGCGCGAGGTTGTCGGCCAGCGACGAGATCACGCCGGACATATGGGAGGTATACTGTCCGACAGCGAGGAACCCTCCTGCATTCACGCCACCGGCGATGAAGCATAGGGCGACGCCGAGTCGGGTATCTGCGCTTTCGTTGCGCTCGACACCGACCGCACCTTGCAGACCATCGACAAACTGGACTGCTAAAGTACGCCTTTTCGAATGATCAGAAAATTCGCTCATTACGTACCAGACACCAAATCTAAAGTTTACTCGAATTCATATTTTTACTTTTAATGAAAAATCCAAACTAAAATACCAATGGTATATTTATATATATTTGAAAAATATACATAACTTATTTCACCAATTGCGCTCAAAATATTTTCCAATAACGCATCTTCAAAAAACTCCCGCCAACGCGTCGCAAGTGCATTGCCAATCTGGGTATCGTCTCCCGCCACACCGCATTGGCATCATTGATGCATAAAACATCAATAATAAGTGTTGAGATTGTTATATAGTGGTATTAAGCTCTAAATTGCATATAAATTATGGCACTCAGTGAGCGTGGGACAATGATCACTGCAGCGCAATTGCGGGCAGCCCGTGCCCTTCTCGGTATCGACCAGAAAAAGCTGGCCGCACTGTCGGATCTTTCCGTGCCGACGATCCAGCGCATGGAGGCACGAACGGGCCTTATCCGGGGCAATGTCGACTCTCTGATGAAGCTTGTGGAGGCCCTCGCCGCGGCCGGTGTCGAACTGATCGGCGAGGGCAGCATCAGTTCGTCAGGCGGGCGTGGGGTTCGCCTCAGGCAATCCGCGCCAAAGGCCCCACGCACCGTCGCCATGGACGGAATGGAGGAATGAGGCCATGACGCTTGCCGTCGCTTTGGGGTGTATCGCGGTCCTGCTGGCCATTGCACTCGCGGCGCTCTTGGCAAGACGCCTCTCGTCTGCAACCACGTTCATCTATTCGGCCTGTCTGTGTGTTTCATCCGTGCTTCTGGCGACGGCGCTCGCCCAACTGCTCGGCCGGCTTCCGGAAGCGGATCTGAAATTGCCCCTCGGCCTGCCCTGGATTGGTGCCAATTTCCATATCGATGCGTTGAGCGCCTTCTTCCTGGCCATCGTCAACCTCGGTGCTTCCGCTGCAAGCCTCTACGCGCTCGGCTACGGAAAGCATGAGCACGAGCCTTTGCGCGTATTGCCATTTTATCCCGCCTTCCTTGCGGGAATGAACGCTGTCGTCCTCGCCGCGGATGCCTTCGCCTTCCTGTTTTCCTGGGAGTTGATGTCGCTGGCGTCCTGGGCGCTGGTGCTCGCGCATCATCGCGAGGAGGACAACCTCAAGGCCGGCTATGTCTATATCGTGATGGCGAGTTTCGGTTCGCTGGCACTGCTGCTGGCCTTCGGCCTTCTGGCCGGTAGCCAGGGCGCCTACGCCTTCGATCAAATTCGCCATCAAGCCCCGACGGAAACGGCAATCGCCGCAGTGCTCGCCCTGGTGACGCTCGGTGCCGGCTCGAAGGCTGGCCTGGTGCCTCTCCATGTCTGGCTGCCCCTGGCTCACCCGGCAGCACCGAGCCATGTCTCGGCCCTCATGAGCGGCGTGATGACCAAGGTTGCGATCTATGCCTTCATCCGCATCGTCTTCGACCTGCTCGGCTCGCCGGAATGGTGGTGGAGCGTCCCGATCCTGGTCGCGGCCGGTGCCTCGGCGGTTCTCGGCATTCTCCAGGCTCTGATGCAGACCGATCTCAAGCGGCTGCTCGCCTACAGCACGATCGAGAATGTCGGGCTCATATTCGCCGGCCTCGGCCTGGCACTGGCTTTTCAGGCCAATGGTTTTGGCGCAGCGGCCGCGCTGGCCATGACGGCTGCCTTGTTCCACATCCTCAATCATACCCTGTTCAAGAGCGTGCTGTTCTTCGGAGCCGGCGCCATCCTGACGGCGACCGGGCAACGTGACCTCAACGCGCTGGGCGGGCTCATTCACCGCATGCCCGTGACGAGCGTCGTCGTACTGGTCGCCTGTGTCGCCATCTCGGCTCTGCCTCCGTTGAACGGCTTCGCATCCGAATGGCTGACGTTTCAGGCCATCCTGCTCAGCCCGCAGATTCCCCAATGGGGCCTCAAGCTGCTGGTGCCGGCCATCGGCGCCCTGCTCGCCTTGTCCGCAGCCCTGGCGGCGGCCTGCTTCGTTCGCGCCTTTGGCACGATTTTCCTGGGGCGCCCCCGCACGCTCGCAGCCCAGGAAGCACGCGAGGTTGATCGCTGGTCACAAAGCGCGATGATCGCACTTGCCAGCTTGTGCCTGCTGGCGGGAATTCTTCCGGGCTTCATCATCGACGGCATCGCACCGGCGGTGTCCTACGCGGTTCAGGCGCGCATGCCGGCACAGGCCGGTGTGGATTGGCTCACCATCATACCGGTGGCCGCGAGCCGCAGTTCCTACAACGGCCTGCTCGTCTTCGTCTTCATCACCTTTTCGGCGTCATTGTCCGCCTACGCCATCCACCGCCTGGCGTCGCGGGCCGTAAGGCGAGGTCCCGCCTGGGATTGCGGCTTTCCGGACGCCAACCCGATCACGCAATACAGCGCCACCAGCTTTTCCCAGCCGATCCGGCGCGTCTACGGCGCCACCCTGTTCCGCGCGCGCGAAAGCGTTGACATGCCCAGGCCTGGCGACCAGCGGCCCGCTCGTCTTCTGGTGAGTTTGCGGGACCTCGTCTGGGATGGGATCTACGGACCGTTGGTCAAGGCCGTCCTGCTCGCCGCCGACCGGCTCGACCGCCTGCAATATCTCACCATCCGGCAATATCTGAGCCTGGTCTTCCTGCTGCTTGTCTTCCTCCTCGTGGTGCTGGCGTCATGGCCGTGATCGAAAGCCTGGCCATCCAGGCCCTGCAGATGTTTCTCGTGCTCTGCCTCGCACCGCTCGTCACCGGCCTGGTGCGGCGGATCAAGGCTCATCTGTTGCGCCGGCGCGGGCCCTCCCCATTCCAGCCATACCGCGACCTTCTGCGCCTCCTGCGCAAGGAGGTGGTGTTGGCCGACAATGCTTCCTGGCTCTTTCGCGTCACGCCCTATGCGATCTTCGCCGCGACATGGGTGGCCGCCGCTCTCGTGCCGACCTTCGCCACCGGACTGCAGTTCAGCTGGTCGGCCGACCTCATCGTCGTGATCGCTCTCCTGGGCAGTGCCCGCTTCTTTCTGGCCCTGGCCGGCATGGATGTCGGCACGAGTTTTGGCGGCATCGGCGCCAGCCGGGAAATGATGATCGCCACGCTGGCGGAGCCGGCGATGATCATGATCGTCTTCTCCGTCGCGCTCCTCGCCGGTTCGACCCAGCTTTCCTATCTCGCCGGCTTCATGGTCTCGGTCGGGCTGAGGGTATCGCTCGCGCTCGCTCTGATCGCATTGGTGATGGTGGCCATTGCCGAGAACGGGCGGATCCCCATCGACAATCCGGCCACGCATCTCGAACTCACAATGGTGCATGAGGCGATGGTGCTGGAATATTCCGGACGCCACCTCGCGCTGATCGAGCTGTCGGCCTCCCTCAAGCTCGTGCTCTATATCTCGCTGATCGGCTGCGTCTTCGCTCCCTGGTGGCTTGCCCCTGCCGGTGCGCCCGCCGGCGCCTATTTGATCGGCGCCATCGTCTACTTCATCAAGCTCCTGCTTGCCGCTGCCCTCCTCGCCATTTTCGAGACGATGGTGGCCAAGATGCGCGTCTTCCGTGTCCCCGATTTTCTTGGCGCAGCCTTGATGCTCAGCCTGCTGGGGGCGCTGCTTCTCTTCGTGTCGAGGAGTTTGTGACATGAACGGGCTCACCTTCGACATAGCCCATGTCCTGGCCGGCGGCCTGGTGCTGGTAAGCTTCATGATGCTCTACCAGAACCGCCTCTACGCGCTGCTCAACATCTTTGCGCTGCAGGCCGTGGTGCTGTCGCTGTCGGTGGCTTGGCAAGCCTGGGTTCAAGGCGCGACACACCTTTACGTCACCGCGGTGATCGCCCTCATCTTCAAGGCGATCATCATTCCCGTCGCCTTGCATCGCATCATCGCCCGCCTCGGGATTCACCGGGAAGTGGAGACGGTCGTGGGCGTGGGATTGACCATGCTCGCGGGCATCGGCCTGGTGGCCCTGTCCATGGTGATCATGCTGCGCGTCACGGCCGGCGCCGATCCCCTGGCACGTGAGGACCTTTCCTTCGCTCTCTCGGTCGTCCTGCTCGGTTTTCTCATGATGGTGACACGCCGCAACGCCGTCAGCCAAGTGGTGGGCTTCATGTCGATCGAGAACGGCCTGATCCTCGCAGGCACCGGGGCAAAGGGCATGCCCCTGGTGGTCGAGATCAGTGTCGCCTTTTCGGTGCTGATTGCCCTTTTCGTCATCGGCATCTTCCTGTTTCGCATCAGCGAGCGCTTCGACACCGTGGATTCCAAGGCTCTCGACCGTTTTCAGGGAGAACGTCAATGAGCGGCCTTGCCCTGGACGGTTCGACATTGATCCTGATCATTCCGATATTGGCCGCCATCCTCATGGCGGTCCTGCCGGATTTCCGGCTGTCGGCGAGGCTGAACGCGCTTTCCGCCTTCCTGACCCTGGCGGCCGCATTCTCTCTCTTGTTCTACAGGCCGGACCCAGGTTCCTTCATCGTGGTCGACGATCTCAATATCGTCTTCCTTCTCCTCAACACCTTCGTGGCTTTCACCACCAGCGTATTCAGCGCCAGCTATATCGGCCATGAGCTGGAAATCGGCAGGCTGACGCCCTCGCATCTGCGCTTCTATCACGCGATGTACCAGGTCCTGCTCTTTGCGATGAATCTTGCTCTGCTGGCCAATAATATCGGCCTGATCTGGGTCGCCATCGAGGTTGCCACGCTGACCACCGTCCTGATGGTGGGGATCTACCAGACCCAGGAGGCCATCGAGGCGGCCTGGAAATATTTCATTCTCGGCAGTGTCGGTATTGCACTGGCCCTTTTTGGCACCATCCTGGTCTATATGGCAGCCCGCCCCATCGTGGGCGAAGGCGTGGACGGCATGGTCTGGACGGTCCTGCTGCGGCACGCCGCCGACTTCGATCCCTCGCTGCTCAATCTCGCCTTCATCTTCCTGCTGCTGGGTTACGGCACCAAAGCGGGCCTGGTGCCCCTGCACGCGTGGTTGCCCGACGCGCACGCCGAAGGGCCGACACCGATCTCGGCCGTGCTCTCCGGCCTGCTGCTCAATGTCGCCCTCTATGCAGTGCTGCGTTTCAAGCTCCTGCTCGCCGCCAACCCCGCGGCCATCGCGCCCGGTCCGATGCTGGTGACGATGGGCCTCGTCTCGCTCATCTTCGCCGGCTTCATGCTCTATCGGCGCCGCGACATGAAGCGCATGTTCGCCTTCTCCTCCATCGAGCACATGGGCATCATCGCCTTTGCTTTTGGCATGGGAGGCCCGCTCGCCAATTTTGCCGGCCTCTTGCACATGACCATGCACAGCCTGACGAAATCGGCGATCTTCTTTGCCGTCGGTCATGTCGCCCAAGCCAAAAGCACCCAGAAGATGGCCGAGATCGGTGGCCTGACCCAGAGCCACCCACCGCTCGGCTGGGGGCTGGTTTTTGGTGTGCTCGCCATCGCCGGCCTGCCGCCGTTCGGGGTATTCATGAGCGAATTCCTGATCGTGAGCGCCACGTTTGGGCGGCAACCCCTGCTGGCCTTGGCTCTGGTGATGGGATTGCTGGTCGCCTTCGGAGCCCTGATCCTGCGCATGCAAGGACTTGCCTTCGGCGCCCCGAAAGGAACGATGGCGCCGGTCAAGGCATCCTATGTTCCCCTGGCCCTCCATCTGGCCCTGGTCTTGATCGCAGGCTTCTATCTGCCTGCACCGCTGGTTGCCTGGTTCCAGCACGTCGCGAACATGCTTGGTTAGGATGCACGCCATGGCAACGCTCCAAGAGCTGCTGACCGCCAATCCTACGCCTGGGGCGCATCTTTCCTGGCCCCACATCACGGCCGACGATGCCCTGTGGCACGACCTGGCCGAACAGTTGCAACAGGGTGCCGTCACGCTACTGGGTCTATGGGGGGAAAATCGGCAGAGTGGTGGCGTCGTTCGCGTCGCGGTGGTCGATGAAGCGCAGCGGACGGGGGCGGTGGTCACCCATGATTGCCCGGGTGGTCAATATCCTGCCTTGAGCAAGTCTCACCCGCCGGCGATGCGCCTGGAACGCACCGTGCACGATCTCTTCGGGTTGCTGCCGATCGGCCTACCTGACACGAGGCCATGGCTCGATCACGGAATGTGGCCGGTGCGGCATCCGCTCGGCGGCCAGACCCCTTCCCCCGCATTGGCCGTGCCCTATCCCTTCCTCGGCGCCCAAGGCGAAGGCCTGCACCAGATCCCTGTTGGTCCTGTCCATGCCGGCGTGATCGAGCCGGGACATTTCCGATTCACGGCCGGCGGCGAGACCGTCGTTCGGCTCGAGGAACGGCTTGGTTACACCCACAAGGGCGTGGAAGGGCTGATGATCGGTGCCGATATCAAGCATGCTGCCAAGCTGGCCGGCCGCGTGTCGGGCGACAGCACCGTTGCCTATGCTTTGGCCTTTGCGAATGCTGTTGAATCTGTCCACGACGCCACAGTGCCGGCGCGTGCTGTATGGCTGCGGGGCCTGATGGCCGAACTCGAGCGGCTCGCCAATCATTTCGGCGATATCGGCGCCATCTGCAACGATGCGGCCTTCGCCTTGATGCACGCGCATTGCAGTGTACTGCGCGAACGCGTCCTGCGCACTGCCATGACTTGCTTCGGGCACCGCCTGATGATGGATCGCATCATTCCCGGCGGCATTAGCAACGATCTGGTCGCGGACGGGGAGGTCGCGCTAAAGGACCTCCTGATTGAAATTCGCCGCGTCTTTCCGGCGCTCGTGGAGCTCTACGACAATACGGCCTCGCTGCAGGATCGGACGGTAGGAACCGGAATCGTCGATCCGGCATTGGCACGCCAATACGGATGCGGCGGTTTCATCGGCCGGGCGTCGGGTCGGCGTTTCGACACGCGTCACGTCTTGCCCTATCCCCCCTATGACGATCTGCGGTTCGAAATACCCGTCCTTTCCGATGGCGACGTCAATGCCCGGGTCTGGATCCGGATCAGGGAGGTCGAGCAGAGCCTGTCGCTGATCGACCAGATCCTCGAGCGCCTCCCCCCAGGCCCCGTCCACGCCGATCTATCCCAGGCAAGAGCCGGCGAGGCGATGGCCCTGGTGGAGGGTTTTCGCGGCGATATCCTCGTCTGGGTCAGCCTCGATGAGCACGGACGAATCCGCCGCTGCCATCTGCGCGATCCGTCCTGGTTCCAATGGCCTCTGCTCGAAGCGGCGATCGACGGCAACATCGTGGCCGATTTTCCGCTCTGCAACAAATCCTTCAACTGTTCCTATTCCGGACATGATCTGTGAGGTTCCGGTCATGAGACGTTTGCTGTTCGATACATTGCGCAAAGCCCCGCTCACCGAACCGGCTCCTTCCCCCCACGATCCGGAAATCGCCGGCCTCATTGCCCAATTGGGCCGGTCTGCCCAGGCGCGCCTGGGCCGGAGCCTCGCCATCCGCGAGGTCGACGCCGGCTCCTGCAATGGCTGCGAGCTTGAGATCAACGCTCTTGGCAACGCCTTCTACGATTTCGAGCGCTTCGGCCTGCATCTCGTGGCCTCGCCACGGCACGCCGACGTACTGCTGGTTACAGGACCTGTGACGCTGAACATGCGCGAGGCGTTGCAAAGGACCTATGAGGCCATGCCCTCGCCCAAATGGGTCGTTGCTGCCGGAGGATGTGCGCTGGATGGCGGCCTGTTCGCGGGTAGCTATGCCTGCGCGAAGGGGGTATCCGACGTCATACCCGTCGATCTCCATATTCCCGGCTGTCCGCCCACACCCACCGCGCTTCTCAAAGGCCTTCTGGCGCTTTTGAGCCGAACGCAGATGTAATCGTCACAGTCACGTGAAGGGCCGTTGCGTGCGCTGCACCACCCCGCCGAATGATTGAGGACGGCCTCGGGCCATTCACTCCTCTTGCGGTCCGAACCTTCTTATTGCCATATATTGCTTTATCATTGATGTTTAAAACATCAAACCGATGCTCATATCGCATCGGTTTGGGTAGGGCGAAGGCGACGGGCCTGCCGATCGGCATCACGTCAAATCGGGGTTCAATGCGTCAGATCGATCTCATCGACTCAAAATCGGGCGTGGTCGCGATTTACGAAGATCGTCGAGGCGGCCGTATCTATCTGGAAGGTAGCGCCATTCAGACCTACGCCGACCCGGATGGAACCAGCCTGTTGTCCTATGTTCGCCTGATGGCGGATGTCCTCTCTCCCTGCAAAGAGGTCCTGGTGCTGGGCTGTGCCGGCGGCTCACTGGCGACGATGCTCCACCGATCCGGCAAGCGCGTGACCGTTGTCGACAACAATCCGGAGAGTTTTCGCATCGCACGCCACTATTTTGGCATGGCGCCAGCCATACGATGTGTGGCTGCGGATTTTCGAGATTACCTGGAAACGGAGAGCGCCCAATTTGACGGTATCGCGGTCGACATCGGAGGGCCGACCATTGCCTTCCAGGATCTGTTCGATGCGCCGACCTGCGAGGCAATCTGCAAGAGGCTAAGCCCAGCCGGCCGCCTGGCCATGAACCTGATCATTCCCGAGGCCGCCGATACGCTCGCCGACCATATCGCCTCAGGGCTCATGGCCGAAGGTGCCGGCCTGTGGATCTACGACCAGATCGGAGAGCGGGACTTCAACGCCGTGCTTGTTCGCCTCCCGCCCACTGAGCATCACAGTCTGCGGGATGAGGTATACGGGACTGCCTTGGACAATGTTCCTTGGACGAAAAGGCCTCCGCGCAGCCCCCTGGCACCCTATCATCACAGGCAAAAAACACCCGTGAGCGGGTTGGAGCGGCAGCTGGCCGAACTGTTCATGCAGCGCATGTTCGACATCGGACCAGCCTCGGACGAACGGCCTCTCGCTGCACGATAGTCTGCTCGACCAACATTAGATGGAGTGGCCATGGCCAACGACAATGAAGATTATATCTATGATGAGGCGAGCGGCGAATGGCTGCCCGCTTCGCAAGTAAAGGCCGCCGCTGAAGCCAGCCAAAAAACGGTTCGTGACTCGGCTGGCAATGTCCTTGCCGATGGCGACGCGGTCACCCTCATCAAGGATCTCAAGGTCAAGGGAACCAGTCTCACCTTGAAGCAGGGGACTGTGGTCCGGTCGATCCGCCTCACTGACAACGATGAGGAAATCGACTGCCGCTATGAAGGAATCAAGGGCCTGGTTCTGCGCACGGAGTTCGTGCGCAAGCGTTGATGGGTCGCGGCGCCATCTTTGAGGGCAGCCGCATCTCCATTTCCGCACTTAGCCTGGAAGGCGGCCATTATCGCAATGCTGATCTTGCCCAGGCATGCTGTGGCATTGATCCAAATCAATGCCACGCCAATGAGTTCATGCCCGATCTCTATGCAGGAACTCAATGATGGCGCTGCCACATGGGAAAAACCGATAATCTGGTTCGAAAATGCAACGACATGATCGCGGAAGGTCTGGATTTCCCGACGATATGGGAAGCATATCTGAGGCGCCACGCTGCCGTGATCGGCCCGCCGATCCAAGGCTATCGGGACAATGAGCCCATTCTGACCATCCCCCTGTTTTATCGACAGACATTGCTCTTTCTTTCAACGAACGGTCGGTTCGTGATCGAATGAAGGGTCGCAGAGTCACCTTCGAACGCTTGTCTGGTCGATGCACGGCAGGGCGGTCGCCGAGAAGCTGGTGACGCTGGATCGACGCGGTTGAGTGTCCCGAGCAGCATTCGGCACATTATCCGCATATGGAGGGAGGCACCGTGCAGTTGCTAGCCCGTTTCGAGGGCATCCATGGCCGGATCTTCGTCATCGAGGAGAAAGCCACGGGTGCCCGTCGGTACTATGAGGGAGGCTCCTTCCAGAGCCATGCCTGGCGGTCCGGAGAGAGCTGCTTCACCTATGTTCACCTGATGAAGGCTCTCCTGCAGCCGGCCAGAGACGTTCTCGTGCTTGGTTGTGCCGGCGGCACGCTGGCCACGATGCTGCATCGGCAGGGCAAGTCCGTTACAGTCATCGACAGAAACCCGCTGAGCTTCACGCTTGCGCGCGAATATTTCTGGATGCCGTCGGACGTTCGATGCATCGCCGCCGATTTCAAGGATTTCATCACCTACAATCGGGATTGCTTCGATGCGATTGCCGTCGACGTCGGTGGCCCCGGATTCGACTACGCCACCGAGTTCGACGAAATGACCTGCCGCACTCTCCTCGGCCGTTTGGGCCACAGTGGCCGGATCGCCATGAATGTTCTGATCGAGTACGGGATGGATCTGCTTCCGGACATCGCCGGCAAGCGACTTGCCGGCCCGGGCTTGCAGACCTGGATCATTGACGAGGTCGTTAGGGAACCGGACCGCAATGCGGTGATCGCCTGTGTTCCAGAAGGCCATCTGGACATTCAATGGCAGATTTTGCCGGACACGGTTGCCACCGATGCAGCGCGATGGCTTGTCAGGCGTTCGCACCTGGAAAGCGCTGACAAATATGCACGCTGAAGGGCCTGGCGGACTATTGGCGAAATCTCCAGTCGGTTCTCCATGCCGGAAGGACAAGAGGACTGGCGATTGAATTGCCCCCTAGGAGAGGCGGCAAGTCAACCGCCATCATGCAGTCGGCCAGCCAACTGCGGCAGCGAAGATTGTAGAACCGAGCCGAGCGTCAGCACCACCCGGATTTCATTCGATCAATTACGCCAGCCGGCAATCGCGAGGGCAATACCCAAGATCGAGGTGCCTGCAATGATCATCGTAAGCATGAGAACTTCACCGCCTGACATGGATCTTCCCTACTGAATAGATCGGATGGAACAGGCGCCATTCCTGCCGACTATGTGCAGCAACCGCGCCTGAAATAGGAAGACACAGGACGCCGGCACTCGCGTTGATCCAGATCAATGCTCATCAACGATTGTTCCACCATGCGTTACATCTGAGTTGTTCAGCGTTAGCAAAAGGCCTATAGAGTCCGAACGATGCAACCTCCTGTGTAGCGAAAAAGAGCAATATGGGCAGCATACGGCACCGTAGCCTTGGCAAGACCTACATCAAGGAGTGGCGACTGAAGCGAGGGCTGTCTTTGCGCAGGCTCGAGGATCGTCTTGAAACACTGCCGGACGGCAAACCCATGATCACGCATGTCTCGATCAACCGGATCGAGATGAGCAAGCAACCCTATAGCCAGGAGGTTCTGGAGGCCTTGGCGGCAGCTCTTGATTGCTCGCCGGCTGAACTCATCAGTGTCGACCCGAACAGCGAAAATGAGATGCTGGAGCTTTTGCGTCGGCTACCGGCAGACAAGTATCGGCAGGCCATCAATTTCATCAAGTTTCTTGGAGAGGCAAACTGACAATGCCCAGGATCACACGCTATCTCGCGCTTCCCTTCATCCGCACTCTTGATGGAGATCTTCTCGCCCAATCTGCCATCGACATGGCCGATGAGCCGAAGGCAAGGGAGATGGCCTCAACGATGGTCGGGACGTCAGCCACGATCGCGAGGGGCGCGGGGCCGGGATTCGATGCGGTCACCTATGTCGGGGCCATGGCCCTGTCCCGCACGGTGAATCGGGACGCCGGTGGTTTTGAAGGCGCGGTGGTCCTGGCGCGTTATGGCCAGACCCCAGCCAATCTGAGCGGCATCCTGTGATATTCCGATAAACCCTCTTGAGAATGTCTGCCGGGCTTTGCGCCGTCACCATGATTACTCTGGCGGCGGTCGGTTCGATGGCAAGCCAATCCGGCAAGCATATCACGACGAAACAGCCACCATGCTGTGGGCAATGAAGGATGGCGACAAGCTCCCCAATGGTCTTCTTGTGAAGAAGGACGAGCGCCCGGGGCTCTGATCTTTTGACGAGTCATAGGGTGATCGGCGTAGTTAATGGCATTCTGATGTCTCGGAGCCAGCCGCCGAGGCGCGGAGTTGCAGAACCGCCGCATGGGTCGCCGCGCAAGTTAGAATCTCTATAAATCATTGCTATTGCAGGGTTTTTCCTCATCCTCTAGGTTGGGATTGCTTCACCTTTAGGAGCATTGTTCTTCTTATCTATGTTGCGGGCTGGCGTGGACAGGCTGTCTCTCGGAAAACTGATCAGTGCCTTTGCGAAGATGCGGCCGCGGCTGCAGGCGGTGGCCAAGGCACCCACCGGTTGCTCGGCGACAGCCGAGGACTTGATGCAGGACACCTGGCTGAAACTGGAAAACGCCGGTCTGGAAGACAATGCGATCCGCAATCCGGCCGGGTTCATCACCCGCGTTGCGCAGCATGCCGTCACCAGTCATCTGCGCAACCAGCGCAGGCGCAATGAAATCGACGATGAACTCACCGACATCCTGTGGGAAAACTGCGACCTGGTTTCGCCGGAACGGGTGCTGATCGGGCTCGACCGCTGTGGATTGCTCGGATGTGATTTTCGGCCACCGGCATCTATACCCGGCTGCCGAGCTATGTCCGCTTCTGGGCCGTGAAGTGGCTGGATACGAGGGCGGAGATCGTCAATGTCGTCAAATGCGAGGAACTCACCGCACTGCCGAAGGCTTTTCCGGAGCCTTGGAAAGGCTGCGCAAGGAGGGCTCCCATGTGCCGGCGACCTCGCCAAAGGGACGGCACACCATCCTAGCTTGAAATCGAGGAAGACGATCCCAAGCTGCCTGACGGCGTGCCGGTATGGCAAGAACGCTTCAACGACGTCCCGTCCCGGTATTTATGGGTGATCCGTAGACATCCACAGGCCGACAAGAACGTCCGTGATCACATGCGCTGGGTTCATTCCGCCCTACGCCAAGGCCGCTACGACGCCTTTTTCTTTCTGCCCCTGCTGGGCGCGGGAGGCGGTGGCGGTGGCGGTGCGCTATTCGCCTTTCGATTCATCTGGCCCAGTCCGAGTTCCTTGGCCAGGCGCGCGCGGGTAGCTGAATAGTTCGGCGCAACCATGGGATAGTCGCTGGGCAGGCCCCACTTCTCCCGATACTGCTCGGGCGTCATTTCATAGGTCGTCCGCAGATGCCGGGTCAGCGATTTGAACTTGCGCCCGTCTTCCAGACTGATCAGATAATCCGGGGTGACGGATTTCTTGATCGGAACGGCGGGCTTTGGCGGGGTAACCGCCTCGACCGACCTTGGATTGTTCAGATCCGTTAGTCCTTTGTGCACCGAATGGATCAGATCCGCGAGGGATGCGGTGGCAACCTGGTTGTTGGAAACATAGGCAGAGACGATGTCGACTGTCAGGTCGACCAGACTTGCGTCGTCCTCAGACATATTCAGTCACCTTCTTGTTTTTTGGGGTGATGTCGAAGTGAGTGCTGTTTTTCTTTATGAACGCAGCATTGTGGACCCGTTCGCTGCGCTGGCTCAGATTCTCCGGCAAATTCCAGTAACTGTAAAGATCATCCTCGGGGATGATCATGGCTGCCTGTGCACTATTTCGAGCCTTTTCGGATTCTGTTTCGATCGCTCGTGCCCTCTGTGCAAATCACTATAAAAATAAGTGATTAGAGAACATTCGATCTACATGCACCTGTTGGAACACCGGCCAGTTCCCTTAAAACAAGACGAGCCGCACACATCCGTCCGCCGAGGCTTGGGCCCGAGGACGTCTCAGCCAACCAGAAAATTTCATCGTGACGATCTCGCACAAGGGTGCGACGCCGCGCCATTGACCGCGATAGATGCTGGTGTCGATGCCGATGCCGCAGTCCATGAACACGCCTGTTCGCTGCTCGAACCCGATGCACGTTCCCAAGGTCAGACGCTCGACGCATGGACGACCGGAATAGCGAAACGAGGCCGAGCCTTACGGCAGGACGAATACGTCATTGTCCGCGATTTCGGACGCAATATCGATCGCCGCGAACTCGAAGGATTTGAAGGCGCGACGATCACTCGAGGCTGCCTCCTTCCCGAAGAGCGGGCTGACAATGGCCCAGTCGAACACGGCTGCCTCAAGTTGATCCTTCCACCCTTACCGAGGGTCGAGCAGGTCGGCGCAGATCCATCGTGCTTCCGGCAACAGCTTGCGGCCGATCTTGACGAGGCGTGGATTGATCTCGACGCAGACGGCAATGGAGGAGGATTGATCCTCGATCCCTCGACGAGCCTTCCCTTCGCCAGTTGTGCCATCACCTTAACTCGACGCTCGCAGACGCCTGGGCTTTCGAGCTCCAGCCGGGTCTGCCGGCCCAAGCTGATGGAGGCCAGGCGACGGAGCGGCTATCCGCAGCCCCGCTCGCAGTTACACTTCGGCGAAACCCCACATGGCTACAATCGGTCGTGTGTCGGCCGTCACCTTGCGGCTCACCTATTTGAATCGTTCCAGCGCCGTGACCGTTCTTCGCAATGTTTTCGTCAATGAATCGACATTCTGAATTGTATCCCGTACGGAAATCGGAGTAGGAATTTACCGTGAATATATGACTGTCTGAACAACCGTCAGAGGATCTGGAATTGTTCCGCTTTTGGAGAAAGTTTAGGTTACCAAAAGGGACCCCAGTAGAGGTCGAAAAGATTGAAGCGGGCGAGCAAGCTCTCTCAGAATTTCTAAAACATACACAGGATTTAATCTCTTTCTACGATAGAGAATTAAGACTTATCCAATTCGCAGCCCAGCTTGGGACTGTGCGCAATGGCAGTATGTCAATTGGTGCGAGCCTGTTTGATATCTATCCTGGCATTGCTACGGGCGAAGCGCGGAAGGCAGTGGACAAGGTACTTGCTACCAGGGCTCCTATGATCCTCAATATTGCCACCGCGTCCAACCAAGGAATGGAAGCCTGGGCGTTTCCCGCCGCCGACGGGATCGGCCTGATCGAAGTGGCGAATTCTCCTGCAAGGCGCGCGGAGGCCGAGCACAACAGGCTGATGTATCAAGCCAATCATGACGTGCTGACCGGCCTCCAGAACCGGCAACGCCTCAGTGATCGGCTCAAGGAGATCTTGGCCGCGACCGACGGCCAGCATACGCGTTCGGCGCTGCTGCAGATCGATCTTGACGATTTTAAATCAGTCAACGACACCTTGGGACACGGCACGGGCGACGCCCTGCTCAAAATGGCTGCCGATCGGATACGAGGTGTGCTGCAGGAGGGCGATTCGGCTTTCCGCTACGCCGGCGATGAGTTTGCGATCATCCAGTTTGGCAAGGACCCGATCGAAGCCGAGAGTGCGGCACAAGCTCTCGTTGATGCTTTCAAGATACCCTTCATGATCAATGAAATACCGCTCTTCGTTGGCGCCAGCGTGGGCATCGCATTCGGCCCTCAGCATGGTACGCAGAGCGAGGAACTGATGAAGGCGGCTGATATCGCGCTTTATGCTGCCAAGGGAGAGGGGCGGGGTTGTGCGCGGACCTTCAATCGCTCGATGATGCTTTTGATCGAACAGCGAGAAAGCCTAAGACGCAGCCTTCGACTGGCGCTGGAGCGACGCGAACTTCTGCTTGAATACCAACCCCTACTCCGCTCATCGGGCAAGGTCGTCGGCTTTGAGGCGCTGGTGCGTTGGGATCACCCGGAAATCGGGCGGATAACGCCCAATGTGTTCATTCCGATCGCCGAAGCGGATGGATTGATGGATGAAATCGGCCGCTGGGTGCTCGAGGAAGCATGCAAACAAGCGATGACCTGGCCAGAAACTCTGAATGTCGCCGTCAACCTATCGCCCGCGCAGTTTCTCGGCGGGTCCATCACTGACATCGTGGCTCAGGTCATCGATAGTACCGGCATCAACGCAGACAGAATAGAACTGGAAATCACGGAGTCAGTGCTGCTGGAGGAGACCGTCGATAATTTGGACACCCTGAATACGCTGAACGTACTCGGTATCCGCATCTCCCTAGACGACTTCGGCACGCGATATTCGTCGCTCAACTATCTCAAGAATTTTCCCTTCGACTCATTGAAAATAGACCAGTACTTCATTCAAAATGTCGAAAAAGAGCATAAAAGCCAGACAATTGTACGGGCAATCATCGGCATGGCGCACGGTCTGGACATGATGGTGACAGCCGAAGGGGTGGAAACGGCCGTACAAGCGCAATGGCTGATCAAGGAAGGGTGTGACGTCCTCCAGGGCCACCATCTCGGCCAGGCCATGAGTGCCGAGAGAGCACGGATATTCGCTTCCAAGGCCGGAGCCCCACGAAGACGTCGAGAGCGCGTCAACTGAATCGACACATTCCGCCGGGCATCGCAATAGCAGAGAGTAATATGGCGCCGAACGTCACGCACAACGATAGCTTGGATCATGATTTTCGTATCATGGTACAAATTGACATGGAAATGGAGGCGTTCAACTCCAATTGGACACATTGCGATTATATCGCCACCTTCTTAGCTCGGGTGATTAGCCATAATCGGCCAGACTCTGTACTATTTGCAAACTTGTTTTCATCTGCACTCAATGAGTTGCTGGAGATCACCTTCCGCAGCAACCATGTCGGGGGAACTTTCGTCTGCAAGATTTCGCGCCACGGCGATACCGAAAGGGTCGAGCTCACCTTCACCTGTAGCGAAGATGAACGTGATTTCTTCAAGGAAGCGGTGATCCGCCTTCGAGGCAGCCACGCTGAAGCCAACTACATGGACTCGTTGTCGAACGCCGCCGACCTGAGCCGTGACATGCTCCTGGTCGAATTAGCCATCAGCTACAACGCTGCGGTGACCCTAACCACGGTTGGCGACAACACCATAACGCTCTCTGTCGATCTGCCACTTGGAGGCTTGACACATTGAGCGCGATCACCTTCGCCTACGATGTACGCTTCAATGCGCAATTCGACCTTAGCAATCAGGAATACTCGCTTTCTGGCACATTGCGTCCCCAGTCCTTGAACGAGATGGCGTCAAGCTTGGCGTTGCTGCGGGATTCGATCAACCGTGTGAGTGGCGTGTTCTATCTCAACGTACGGCGGCTTGCGCAGATGAACAACCTGGCATTCCATGCGTTCGCACGTGAGATGCTGGACGCCAGCCGGTCGAGGCCGGACATGCAGTTTATTATCGTGACCTCCAGCGTGGTCGGATGGACAACTGAGAAGTTCGGCCGCCTGAGTCGGATCGAACCGGCCATCAAAGTCCAGGAGTATGACGCCAGCTTCTATCCAGGTCAGAGCTTTCTCGAAGAAGGCGGCTTCATTCCGGTTTTGCGCACCCAAACTAAGATGACATGGCGGCACGAACGCAACATCTTGCCTCGCCACGGCATGCGGGCTGGGGTCTACATGGCGGATATCTGTTGCGGGATCGGCGATTTCGCTGCACTCGTTCAAAAGGAGTTCACACCCGCGCGAATTGTCGCCCTCGACCACTCGCGCTCCAGTCTTGCCTATGCACGTCGGGTAGCGTCGGAGTTCAAGATCAGTGGGATCGAGTATATTTACGGCGATGCCTCGGAGATGCTGCTCGAAGACAATCAATTCGATCTCGTCACCTGTCGCCACTCGTTGCAGATATTCGATCGCCCTGCGCTGATCCTCAAGGAAATGTACAGAATCTGTAAGCCCGGCGGCCGCGTATATGTAACCAATGAGAAGATCTCGCAATGCTTGGGAGAACCTCGCGGCGAGTCCATTCAATGGACATATAACGAACTGTCCAAACTCTTCGGCCATTTCAACATGGATCTCGAACTGGGTCCCAAGAGCCGGCATTATCTGATGGATGCCGGTTTTGATGATATTCGTGCAGAATCCTTCATGGTCACCAATCTCGATGGTGACCCGCAGGATTTCGCCGATATCGTCCAGGCGTGGGAGGATACATTCGCGGGAGAAATGTCCCAGAAACGCGGCGACGATCCCGAGTTCATCAAGCAGTTTCGCAAAGGCTTTCAGGACCATATCTTCGCAGCATTGCATCCGAAGGGATACGCTGGCTGGCCGATCTGGGTTGCGTCGGGACGAAAGCCGCTATGAGTGCGAAAGGCGGAAATTCGTCGCGGTTTGGCTTGCGCTCGTTCCGAGCGAAGTTTGTACTGGTTGTCGGTGGCGCAGTCCTGTTCGATCTGTTGATCAGTGGCGGCCTTGCTCTTTGGAACGTGAACCGACTTTCGGTGGATGCCACCCAGCAAGTTGGCCTCGGCCTGACGAAGGCAACCGGCGAATACCTGCACAACTACATCGAGACCACTGCCGAACGGACCGATCTTCTGCTCGATCAGGTCCATACGGAGGTGAATATTCTTGCTGGTTCGACGCAGGCTCTGATCGATCATCCCCAAATCGCGGCCACGGTGGGGGAGGCAATCGAGCGCGATCCGACGTTCTCCACTCCGCTTACCTACAATCCATCGAGTAATTGGTGGCAAAATGGAGCTGGTGACCCGTCAGCGGTGACGGTTTGGGGGTACCTCCTCAATGCGACCAAAAACCTGCCGCCAGACGTTGCAAAAGTCGTACGCGACAGCACGGCTTTCAACATTTTCGGTCCCGCAGTCCAGGCGAACGGCACACGAAAGCTGCAGGTCTACTATATCGGCCCAAAGAGCGCTCCCATTTTGCGTTCAACCCCCTATACTGACCAAGGCACCACGTTCGATCGCGTCTATCCGGGCCATAACGTAACGAATTGGTGGGACTTCTTTTTTCCTCAACTTTACGAGGATTGGCAGCGGTGGCTCAAGGATCCCGCGAGCAAGCCGGTCGACGAGAAAATCACGACGCTTTCGCCCTATAAGGACGGAGTCACGGGCAAGCTGATCGTCAGTTTCTTCGAACCCGTATGGACCAAGGACCGCAAGGACCTCGCCGGCGTCGTTGGTGCTGACCTTACATTGGATCAGATGGCAGACATCGTGCAAAGCGTGAAGATTGCAGACACCGGGTTTGCATTCCTCGCTATGTCCAATGGGAATGTACTCGCCGTCACGCCCGAGGGTGAGAAAACACTGGGCATCGGCAATTCGAGCCCGACGGTGTTCGACCGGTCACTGCGCAAAAGCACCGACGCTGCAGTCGCGGCGCTACCACTCGATCAAAACAACGATGGCGTCATACAGACCATTTCGCTCGACCGGAACGGCGAAAAGGTCAACTACATCGTCGTCCTCAAAAAACTCAGACCGACGAACATGTGGAGTGCCGGCCCGATAACAAAGGAAACAATGACGGTCGGCATCGTCGTTCCCGAGCACGAGATATACGCCACTTTGATTGCTGCTCAGGATAGTATTTCCAAGGCGACAAACCGTATTCTTCTTTATCAACTCGCAGCAATTTTCGTTGCGTTATGCATTGTATTTGCAGCGGTATTCGGTTTGTCGAAACGCATCACGGCTGGCCTCAGCGCCTTGGCCGGAGCGGCGCGTAAGCTGCAGGCCAAGGATTATTCTGTTCGGGTCCACATTCCGACCAAGGATGAGGTCGGCGAGGTCGGGGTGGCATTCAATCGAATGGCCGAGGAGATAAGCTACCATACCGAGAACCTGGAGAAGCTCGTCGAGGATCGCACGCGCGATCTCGAGAGCGCCAACCTGGAAATTTCATCGCTTAACGAACAGCTGCGCAGCGAAAATTTGCGGCTCGGTGCCGAACTCGACGTGGCCCGCCAGATCCAGAAAATGGTGCTCCCCAAAGAGCGCGAACTAGCCGCAATGCCAGGGGTAGAGATCGCAGCCTACATGCGCCCCGCGGACGAGGTGGGGGGCGACTATTACGACGTATTGCGGGACGGCAAGAAGCTTAAGGTGGGCATCGGTGACGTCACCGGCCACGGCTTGGAGAGCGGCGTTCTAATGCTGATGGTGCAGTCGGTAGCGCGCGCGCTCCAAGAAACCGGCGAGAATAATCCCGCCCAGTTCCTTGATCGACTCAACCGAGCAATATTCAAAAATCTCGAGCGAACCAATTCGGACAAGCATCTGTCGCTCTCATTTCTAGACTATGAGGATGGTAAGCTCACGCTTTCGGGCCAGCACGAGGAAGTCGTGGTGGTGCGTGCAGGCGGTGGAGTTGAGCGTATCGATACCATTGATCTGGGATTTCCGATTGGACTCGAAAAGGACATTTCGCCTTTTGTCGCCACCCGCAACATAGCTTTCGCAAGCGGTGACGTGGTGGTGCTACATACCGATGGTGTGACCGAGGCCGAAGGTGGGAAGGGCGAACTGTTCGGCTTGGATCGTCTTGTCGAGAGCGCACGTCAGCGTCATGGCTCGAGCGCTGAGGAAATAAAGAACGGGATTATTCAAGATCTGATGGACTACATTGGAACCCGCAAGATCCACGACGACATAACGCTCGTCGTTATTAGACACAGGTAACATCATGACCACTTTGTACGGATCGAAAGACATTGTGATCGGTATGAATGAACGCGTGAGTCGCGTGAGCCTATTCGACGGTCCCCTCGACCTGCGATGGCACCATTGCGCAACGACATCGGATTTCATCGCCGACATATTCGCCCTGCCATTCCGAACTTCACGCAACGACTATCGCGCGGTCCGGCACAATATCGGGTACCTGGTAAACGAGTTGATAGAGAATGCGGTCAAGTTCCATGAGCCCGGCGAAATCAGAGTCGAGGCGGCGATGGATACCGATGCCTTTAAAGTGAAGGTTTCCAATGTTGTCAGCGCCAACGCGGCCACCTCATTCCAGGCCCTGCTCGCTGAAATTACTGTTGGTGACCCTGGTGACCTGCTCATCGAGCGCATCGAAGCCAACGCTGCAGATCCAGAGACTTCCGGATCGGGTCTTGGATTGCTGACCTTGATGAATGACTATGGCGCTCGCCTGGCCTGGATTTTCAACCCCGTTGAAGATGGCAGCCGCGTGCATGTAGGAACATTCGCCACCCTTCCCGTCACTCATTTTTAACCGTGAACCATGAAGCCAAATATTGAGATCACGACTGACGAATATCGAGTCTGGGCCGAAGACAATGTCATCCATTTCGACGGTACGATGCGCCTGTCGGGAACGGATGCTTATGCTCCGATCATGACACTCATGACTGACATCCTGACGGCCGCGCCGCCGACGATTGTCCTCGACCTGACTGATCTCGAGTTCCTCAATTCTTCAGGAATTAACTTGTTGGCAAAGTTTACAATCGAGGTGCGCAAGCACCCAGACGTGACGCTCGTCGTACGCGGCAGTTCCGAGATTCCCTGGCAGAGCAAGTCCCTACCCAATCTCAAGAAGCTCCACCAGGCGATCTCCCTGCAGATCGATTGACCCGTTCGGCCAAGGCAGGCGATGGTCGTAAGCGTCGGCTTCAAAATCTGGATTGCCTAGCAAGAGATCTCCGCAAGGCAGGCTTCAAATCGAATAGAGATCATCTTGTTCTTCCATAGAAATTCTACTTGAAAGACGTGGTTCATGGCTCTGGGTGACACATTGCATCGAAGAAAATGTGTCACACTTGCCCCCATTTCGATGATCTACTTGTGACAATGATGCTGACCGCGTATTGTTTGGCCGGCATGGTTAAAGGCGCAGAACTCGACAGGTGCAGCCAGCTGGATGCCCACCGTGCTGCCGACCGAAGGCGATGCCGTCGACACCGCCACGCCCAATGCCGTCATACTGGGAGTTACAGGCGCCGGCACCTTTGACAGGTGGGCTACCGGGTAAACTCGGTGCCAGGAAATGGACACTCAAACATCGTCGCCTCCATTCGCTCCGACGTGGAGAAACGGCCATGGCCTCGCACCCTTTTTCTCGCGCTCGCCATCAACATCCGTTTGGCGACTGGCTCGGATGATCAACTGGGAACAAGGATCCGCGAAGCCTTGGGAACTGTCGCCAATACAACAACAGGGCCCCTCCTATCTTCCATGGAAACCATCGAAGTACTAAAGCGTTTTGCGATTTGGTTGAATCCCCAAGAATCGCAAAGTCGCGTCGAATCAAAGAGTTAGAGTAAGAAAGCGTTCACGCCTGAACGCGCTTTGCTCTAAGCAACAGGCAGGCCGGCAGGCGTGCCGAGCCCGACACGATTGTCAGATCGGACCGGGCAACCTATCGTGCATCGTCACCAAGAGCCGCCGGGGCCGATCGTGGATCCAGGAGACAGAACCATTCACTGCCCCATCCACGGACGGCAGCAAGCGGCCTTTGTCTGCCAGCACATCGTCCAGGGTGCCCAACGTGGCTATCGTGTCGGCTTCTGGTTCGGCGACGATCCGGTGAATCCCAGATCCGATGCCTGGTGCGATGCCTGCGAGACCGGTCTGGCCAAGGCCGACTATGTCTGGGGCGATGAAAAGGAAGCGCAGGCGGGCGTAACCGTCATCTGCGGCCTCTGCTACGATTCCGCCCGGAACTTTCACCTCGGCGAGCCTCGGCACCAACAGGTGTAGCTGCAGGAAACACCCGTCCAATCCCTGCCGGCTTACAGCCGGCTGCGCAGTTCGGCCAAATCGGCGGCGAAGCAGATGTCCCGGCCGCGATTGGCTTCGCGGACGAAATCGCGCAGGGCGTCGCTCTCGGCAACCCAGGCCGAGATGTCGCCGATCACGGCAAGATGCAGGCGGTAATTGACGAACTTCTGCACCACGGCGCCGGCGAGCCGCGTGCGCAGACGGAAGAAGTCGTCGACAAGCCGGGCGACAGGGATCGCCACCATCGTCGCTTCCTGCTCCCAGGCCTTGCCGAGAAAATCGTTGATATCGCCTTCGCCGGCGAGTTTCTTACCGTCCTCGGCGCAGATGAGCACCCGGATGCCCCGGATCTCCTCGACTCTGTCGCTCATGACTATTCTCCTAAGCGGCCCGTAGCAGCGGCATGTGCCGGTGGCTCCGACCTCAGACGATCTCGTAGATGTGATACTGGTCGCCCGTCGCCTGCGGAAAGTCTCGGCGCCGGAAGGCGGGCGGCACGCTGCCGTCGACCAGAGCGATGTCGACATTGGAGATGTAGAAGCCGCCCTTCGCCATCAAGCCGGGCAGATAGGCGATGATGTCGGCCACGATCGGCACGGCGCCCTGCCTGTCCTTGAGGCCGAGGTCGGAATGGGCGAGCGCCGCCTTGCGCGGCAGGCGCGCCGCGGCAGTGCGGATCGTATCGGCGATGTCGCCGAGGAAGAGCAGTTCATCCGCCGGGCGCACGAAGACATTGGGGCTTACCCGGTTCTCAAAGGCATAGATGTCCCGATCGGGAAAGTTCTGGCGCAGATGGTCATAGGTCCGGCCGTGGCCAAGGCCGAATTCGAGCACCGGCCCCTCGATCCCCCGGACGAGTTCGACGGCAAGGTCGAGGCAATTGCGCTGGGCCGTCATGCGATTGATGAAATTATCGAGGTAGCTCATTATCCATTTCACATCATTGCAGAAATCCCGGCCGGCCATTCGGGCCGCCGTCCCGGCGGGCGCCGGGAGCCGGCTCCCGGATGCAGCCTCCGGACCGGATATGCCGATCGTCATAAGCCACCGGCCCCGAGCGAGGCAAGCGATCCTGCGGGCTCCACGACGCCGGGCGGCCTGACAGCCACCGCATGCGGGTCCCTCCGAATGTCCGTCAAATTTGCCGGTGTGCGCGAACACAGCGTACCGGCTAAGTTGATTCTGCGAACGGCGCGGCAATCTCCGAACAGATCCCCTCCCTGCCGTGTTGTTCGCGTCTTTCCAGCTCGTCTCTCTCTCGTCTAACCTCCCAGCCCGCGCAAGCGGGCTTTTTCTTTTCCTGCCTGCATTGATAGGGGCGCCGGGCTGCACCAGCTTCCGTTCGGTTATCCGCGGGAATAGGGAATGCCGATCTCGGCCCGTTCCAGCAGCCACTCCCAGTGGCCTCGGGCATAGCCGCGCGAGACGTCGGCAAGGAGCTTGGCCATCTCGGCTTCGATCGCAGCGATTTCGGCCATGGCGTGGCTGTTGGCGACCAGCAGGACGCGCACGGCCATCCGCGCATCGCCGTCGCAATCGGCGATGACGCGCTCCACGCTCGCCTCCAGATCCTCCGGCAAAGCCTGTTCGGATTTGCTGGCTTGCGACGTCATTGACGGATCTCCCTGTTCAGAAAACTGGAACCAGCGGATATCGCGCTCCACCGGGACGATGCACGAATCCCACCCGGCCTGGTCTCTGCCGTTGCCGGCAAACCGCTGGAGGATTTCGGAATCGAGACCGGAAAATTAGGCGAGGGTGCCGTGGCTGTCGAGCTTTTTGTTCATGATATGTTCTAATATCGACAAAGCCGTCACGCCCTAGCCGACGCTCTCGGCAGCGCATTCGTGGCAGCTCAAAAAATTTTCGCACGAAGCATGGAACCAAATCCCGGCCCACCGGTTCAGTCCCCAGTCGGATGCCTTGAGACCGTTCCTGGCATTCGAGCGGGCCCGCCCGCATGACTTCGAGCTGTTGACGCACTCGTAGTTTTCTCGGGCTCTGTGGCCCGACCCAACGACCCAACTGCCGGGTGCCCCCGCATCCGGCTTTTTCTTTGCACCGGCCGTATCGGCTTCAGTTGCGCAGCACCGCGCAACTGCCGCCGGCCCGGTGCAGCTTGTCGCAGATGAGGCTGGCCTCGCGCATGCTGCGTGCCGGCAGGCGGACGCGATAGAAGGCTCGCCGGCCGCGCCCGGCCATGCGCGTGCCGAGGATCAGCGTCTCCCGGCCCGCCAGAATGGCCGGGAAGCGCTTGACCGCCCGCTCATAGGAGGCGATGGCGATGGCCTTGGAGAAATTGCCGGAGAGCTGCACGCCGAAAGGCGCGTAGGGCCCCTCGATCAGGCGCGGCACCTCCTTGCGCACGGCCGTGACGACGGCGAGGCAATCGACTGGCTTGGCAGCGGGTTCCTCCCCGGCTTTGAGGCCGTCGCCGGAAACCCAGTCGTCGACATTGCGATGGGTGATGAAATAGACATAGGCGCGCGTTTCCGAGGGCAGATAGCGCCCACCCGCCAGCCAGTCGGAGAGGCGCTTGGGCCCAGCATTGTAGGCGGCCAGCGCCAAGCCCCAATTGCCGAACTGCTTCTTCAGGGCGGTAAGATAGGCGGCCGAGGCCGGTATCGCCTTTTCGGGATCGAAGGGATCGTCGAGTTGCCATTCGGCGGCCGTGCCCGGCATGAACTGGGCGATGCCCTGCGCGCCGGCACTGGAGACGACGTGCGGCCGGAAGCTGCTTTCGCGCCAGATCAGCCGCGTGAAGAGCTCGGGTGGAATGTCGTTGGCACGCGCCGAGGTCTCGATCAGGCGGCAGATCGCCTCGTCCAGGCTCTCCTGGCGGGCCTGAGCCTTCCCCGGCATGGCAAGGCAAGCGAAAGCTGCCGACAGCAGCGCTGCTGCAAAGAGATAACGAACGTTCACAGACAATGTCTCGCCGTTAGGGGCAAGCTAGCATTTAGGCGAAAACACTGCGGCGCTCCAGATGCCATGCGATGACCCATGACGCCGGGCCCGCCTTGCCAGGATCGCGCCGACTGGTGCAAACAGGACGCCCCGCCACTTGGAAGTTCCACCATGACTAGATGCCATTGGGTCGTCGCCGCTTTCGCCTGGTTCGCGGCCTCTGCCGGCACGGCCCTGGCCGCCTCCGACTTCGATCCCACGCCGCTGCTGCCCGTGTCGATCGAGGATGCCGACCGCACCCGCCTGATGAACTTCGAGGCGACGCGCCGCAGCGCCATCGATGCAGTGCTCGGCTCCAATGCCCGCCACACCGCCGACGGCATGGCCCTGGAGGAGATCCTCGCCGGCGATCCCAGGCCGATCGCCAATACGCGCGAACTCGTCGGCACCTGGCGCTGCCGCAGCGCCCAGCTCGACGATGGCTCAAAGGCCAATGACGGCAAGGGCAGCGTCTATACCTATCCCTATTTCAAATGCGCCATCAGCGAGCGCGGCGGCAAGCTCTTCTTCGCCAAGGTGAACGGTTCCCAGCGCGTCAGCGGCTTCCTCTATCGCGTCAGCAACACCCGTTTCGTCTTCCTCGGCGGCAATGCCAATGGCGACGATCCGCCGGTCGCCTATGGCGCCTCGCCCAAATCCGATGCGGTCGCCTATCTCTTCAAGGCCGGCCCGCGCAAGCTGCGCCTGGAACTGCCGCAAACCTGCTGCAGCACGCTCGAAATCCTCGAACTGGTGCGCTGAGCCTGCCGGGAAAGAAATGCCGGGTATGGAGTGCCGATAGAGCAGTGCAATCCCTCATCCACCTGCCGGCACCTTCTCCCGCAAGGGGAGAAGGGGATTGTTTTGAAGTCGCGGCACGAGCCAGCTGCCTTCTCCCCTTGCGGGTGTCGTCAACGCTCTTGAGTTGACTAGAGGTGCCCCGTAGGGGCGGATGAGGGGTCGTGATGCCCTATCCAGCCTTTCTCCGGTTTGTTTCGAAGGACCTTGAGATGGGGGATCGAAAACTCGCCCCCGGTTTCATGCCACCTTTGTAAAGGCGGCCCGATCCAGCGTCAGAAGATCGCCGATGCGCTCGATGGTGACGTCGGGCTTGGGCTCGATGGTGCTCATGTCGGCCTCCAGGGCATAGTGGCCCTGGCGCACGAAGATGGTGGTGAGCTTGTCGCCCATCACAGCCTTCATCTTGGCGAGCAGGCGCGGCTTGTCGTCGACCATGGCGTAATGCTCGGCCGGGTAGTGGCGCTGCACCGAATCCAGCATCTGCTCCTTGTGCAGATAGATCATCACCCGCCCTTCCACGGCGTCCCACAGGCCGGCGCGCTGCACCTTGCGCGGCTGGAACACGATGTCGCCATCCGAGAGCACGGCGGGAGCGCTGAACGCCTTGAGATGGGCGATCGCCTCCAGGGCCTTGGGGAAGACGCGCTCGGCGAAGGGATATTCCAGCAGGAATTTCGACATCTGCAGGAGGTCGGGATCATCATCCAGCCCGGCGCGGAAGAGCTGGAGCGCAGCGAGATAGTCGGCATAGCCGTATTCGTCGCGGATCTTGCCATAGATCGCCCAGTAGCGTGCGCGCTGGTCGGCGCCGAAGGCTTCCTCGATATGGTCGCCGAGGTCCTCGCCGAAGCGGTCATTGTCGAGCAGCGTGTTGTCGACGTCGAGAAGGACGACGAGCTTGCGGTCAGGGGACACGGCGAACTCCTGTGAGGTTACGCGAACGGCGGGCGTGGCACGGAACGAACCGCGTCAGCGCCCCATCCGGTTCCAGGCGTCGAGGCCGGCGATCTTGTAGGCCTCGGCGAGGGTGGGATAGTTGAAGGTGTTCTCGATGAAATAATCGATCGTGCCTTTGAGGTTGAGCACGGCCTGGCCGATATGGATCAGTTCGGTCGCCCCCTCGCCCAGGATGTGCACGCCGAGGAGGCGGCGGGTCTTGGTCGAGAAGATCATCTTCATGATGCCGCTGTCGAGCCCCATGATGTGGCCGCGCGAGGTCTCGCGCATGCGGGCGATGCCGACCTCGTAGGGAATGCCCTTCTGGCGCACCTCCTCCTCGGTCAGGCCGGTGGTGGAGATCTCCGGCACCGAATAGATGCCATAGGGGAAATATTCGGGCGGCGGCGGCGGATCGAGGCCGAAGGCGTGGCAGGCGGCCACCCGCCCCTGCTCCATCGAGGTGGAGGCCAGGCTGGGAAAGCCGATGACGTCACCGGCGGCATAGATGTGCGGAACTTCGGTCTGCAGGGTGGCGGGCGTGACGCCGATGCGGCCGCGGTGATCGGTCTTCAGGCCAGCGGCATCGAGGTTGAGCCGATCCGTATTGCCGACGCGCCCGGCCGCGAACATCAGCATCTCGGAGGAGACCTTGCGCCCATCGCCCAGCTTGGTGACGACGCGGCTCTCCTCGCGCTCGATCGAGACGACCGGCGAGCCCAGGCGCAGCGAGACGTTGCGATCGCGCAATTCATGCATGAATTCCTCGATCAGCTCCTTGTCGATGAAATCGAGGAAGCTCGAACGCGGCTCGATCAGCGTGACGGCGACGTCGAGAGCGCTGAAGATGGTGGCATATTCGACGCCGATCACCCCTGCACCGATCACGGTGAGGCTGCGCGGCAGCCGGGGCAGCTCGATGATCTCGTCGCTGTCGAAGACATTGTCTGAATTGAACGGCACGTAATCGGGGCGGAAGGGCCGCGTACCGCAGGCGATCAGGATGTAGTTCGCCGTTACCGTGCTCTTGGTTCCGGTCTCGGTGGTGATCTCGATTTCGTGCGGGCCGAGAAAGCGCGCCTCCCCGCGGGCCGTGCGCACGGTGTTGCGGCTGAACTGGTGCTCCAGCACCTCGACCTCGTGGTCGAGCGTCTTCTGCAGGCGGACCATCAGGTCGGTGGCGCCGATATCCTGCTTGACCCGATAGGCCCGGCCATAGAAGCCACGCTCGCGCCAGCCCGAAAGATTGAGCACCGTCTCACGCAGTGTCTTGGAGGGAATCGTTCCGGTATGCACCGACACGCCGCCGACGCGCCGCCCCTTCTCCACCACCAGGACCGACTTGCCGAGCTTGGCCGATTGTACGGCGGCACGCCGGCCGGACGGGCCCGAACCGATGACGAGCATGTCATAATCATACATGGAGGGAAGTCTCTAGGCCGTTGGAACAAGGTGTCGAAAAGTCAGGAAGTGCCCGGGAGCATCGTCATGCTGCATGACAGCATGAATGCACATAGGGCTGCCGCCTGCCAAGAGACAAGAAAAAATGCCACGGCACTGTCGAACCATCTGCCATGCTGCCGGCAGAATGAAGCACATTTGCCTTCGCCGCGGAGCGGCCTCGCATTCAGGCGCAAGGATTCCTCCCCGACTTCGGGGAGGGTGGCCGAGCGTAGTGAGGTCGAGTGGGGTAGAGTGGTGCGATCTCCCCATTTTCTGACCTGTTGCTCCACTCTCCTCCTTCCGTCGCTGCTACGCAGCGACATCTTCCCCGAAGTCGAGGAAGGATATCTGCGCTCAATACTGAATTCGTCAGATGCACGACTGCGATAGCCGCTTCGCGCATAACGCCGGTCGCGCCCTACCCTGCCCGCCGGCCCGGCAGCACATCCGCGACCGCCGTCGACCATCCGCTATCCGTGTGCTTGGCCCAATAGGCCTCGAGCAGCGCCCTTGTGACCGGCCCCATGCGCCCCTCGCCGACGGCGGCGGCATTGATCCGCGTCACCGGCATGATGCCGCCGGCCGTCGAGGTGATGAAGACCTCGTCGGCTGCCAGCGCCTCGGCCGCCGCCACGACCCGCTCCTCCAGGGGAAAGCCGAACTCGGCGGCGAGTTCGATGGCGCTTTGGCGGGTGACGCCGCGCAGCACGCCGCGATCCGGCGTGGCGATCCGGCCCTGGCGGACGGTGAAGATGTTGAAGCCGGGGCCTTCGGCAAGATTGCCCCCGGCATCCGTCAGCACGGCACTCTGGGCGCCGCGGTCATAGGCGTCGTAGAGGCTCATGACGAAATCCAGCCAGTGATAGTTCTTGACGGTGGGATCGACCGACTCCGGCGGGATGCGGCGGATGTCGGACAGCAAGATCGAAAGTCCGGCCTCACGCTGTTCGGGCTTGAGGATCCAGCCGAAGGGAATGGCAAAGCAGATCAACTGGTTACGGGCCTCGCGAAGATCGCGCGAGAAGGTCGGCGAAGTGCCGCGCGTCAGCACCATCTCGACATAGGCATCCTCCAAACCGGAGCTGGCGACGCATTCGCCAAGGATCTGGACGAGCTTTCCGGGCGAGACCGGCAGCGTGAGGCGCAGCCTGTCGGCCGAGCGCAGGAACCGCTCGACATGGGTGTCGAGGCGGAAGAAGCGGCCCTTCCAGACATGCACGACGTCATAGGTCGCATCCGAATGCAGGAAGCCCCAGTCGAGCACCGAGATCTTGGCTTCCGACATGGGCACGAAGGCGCCATCGATATAGGCTGTTCCGGCAGGATAATTCATGCGACCCCACTCTTGTCCCCGCGATCTCTCATCGGAATCGAACATGCGTGATCTGCGCCCGGCCCTCAAAATAATTCAAGGCTGATGTCGCCCTCCGGTCGGCTCGTTCGTCGTCACGAGAGGAGGCCGGGACATTCGGCCAGGCAAGGGAACCGACGCGATGACGATCACCATCACGGCATTTGAACGATCGCCCGACGGCGGCAAGGGACTGGCGCGCGATACCCGCGTGCGCTGGGCGCTCGAGGAAGTGGGCCAGCCTTACGAGGTTCGCCTGGTTTCGTTCGCTGAGATGAAGGCACCTGCCCATCTGGCCCTCCATCCCTTCGGCCAGATCCCCACCTATGAGGACGGTTCCCTGTCGCTGTTCGAGACAGGCTCGATCGTCTTTCACCTTGCCGAGCAGCATGCGGGCCTGCTGCCTGAGGATCCCAATGCCCGCGCGCGGGCGATCACCTGGATGTTCGCCGCGCTCAACACCGTCGAGCCGCCGATCCTCGACCTGACGACAGCAAGGATATTCGAAGCCGACAAACCCTGGAGCGAGGAGCGCCTGCCGCTGGTCAAGGACCGCGTTCGCGCCCGGCTCGACCAGCTCTCGACGCGCCTGGGCACTGCCGACTGGCTCGACGGGGCGTTCAGCGCCGGTGATCTGTTGATGGTATCCGTGCTGTTGCGCCTGAGAATGTCGGGCCTCCTGGACGAATATCAAAACCTGGCTGCTTACGTCGCTCGCGGCGAGGCCCGGCCGGCCTATGCCAGGGCCTTTGCCGCGCAATTTGCGGTCAACGCCCCATCAGCCCGTTGAAACATGCGCTCGCAGAGCCAAGTCGGTGACCTAGCTTGGCGCCAAGGCGTGGCCACGAATACGCCAGCCGAGCGTGAGCGGCGTTCCCGGCTCGAGTGTGATTGCCGTTCGCACGCCGGCAAGCGCGATGGGATTGTCCGCAGCGGCGATCGCCGATCCGAAATCGAAGGCCGAGGCCACGGGCTCGACGCCGACGCATAGGTGGCGCCCGTTCCAGGGCGCGAACTTGCGCCCGCGATTGCTCATCCATAGCAGGCAGGACGGCAGCTTCGCCGTGTCCCAGGAAAGATCCCAGGCAACTCGGTCGTGCTCGTCGACAAGATGCACGCCGCCCTCGATGCCGCAGAGTTGCAGGATGTCCTCGCGGTCATCGGCGAAGGGTAGCCTGTCGAAACGCTCGTGCCCGCCTGACTTGACTGCGACCTCGGCAAGCGTGGTGAACTTCCTGTCGGGCTCGGCCCGGGCCGCCGCCTCGGCCACGGGATGGCTGAGGCCGAAGCGATAAGGTCCGGGCTCGATGCGGAAGGATCCGGGATTTCCACGCAGGGCGAAGTTGGGGTGAAAGCCGAAAGGCCTGACACAGGGGCGCCGGGCCTGGATCTCGACGGAGACATCGAGCCCGGCCTGCCCGTCGATCGGCCGGATCGTGCGCGTGATCCGCTCGATCGGCGAGTCGCCGGGATAATCGAGGTCGAGGGTGATCACCTCCCGCGTGAGCGACATCAGCTTCCATTCGGAGGCAGCGCTGTAGCCATGCAGCAAATGATCGCTCGGGCCGAGCGGATCGGCGGCCTGCGGCAAGGGAGCATCGACCAGCCCCCTCCAGGCACCGACGAGAGGATCATCGCTGCCATAGAGCCGCCCGAAGGGCAGGCAGGGCCAATCGCCGCGCAGATTCCCCAGGCCCGGCTCGACCGTCTCGCCGGCCGTGATCCAGGGCGCCTCGTGGAAGGGCTCGACGAAGCGCCCATCATCGAGGCGAAAGCGCGTGCGGCCCAGGGCGGCGGCGCCGGCATGTACCGTCACCTGGCCATGCGACCAGTCGAGCGACCAGGTTTGCGGCATGTAGATGTTCCCAAATGTCTAACCGAGGGCAGATCGAGCTGCGATTACAACAGCATGACTGTCCCGCGCTACACGGTTTGAAGTGGCGCAAGCCTTGTCATTGCCGGGCTTGACCCGGCAATCCAGCCTTCCGCTCGAAGCGGCGACGACCGGCTCACTGGATGCCCGGGTCAAGCCCGGGCATGACAAAGTTCACTCCCTTCGCCGGTTCGGCTAGAACTTGAATTCCTCGACATTGGCCGGCGTGACGATCTTGGCGGGACCGAGGACCACCTCGCCCTTCTCGCCCACCGTGTAGTCGCCGAGGCGCCCGGCCTTGAACTTGTCGCCCGGCTTGCCGGCGATCTTGCACTGCGCCAGTTGCTGGGCGCCGTAATAGGTCAGGTAGCCGAGGTCCTTGACGTTCCACCAGATGTCCTGGACGGAGCCGTTCTGGATGTATTTCTTGATCAGGGTGGCAGGAGCGAGCCCCGTCAGCTTGACCTTGCCGAGGCTGCCCGCCTGGTCGAGGGCGCGCGCCGCCGCCGGCAGGCCGATGCCGGCTGGGATGATGATGCCCTTGAGGTTCGGGAAGGCCTGGACGAGCGCCAGGGCCTGCTGCTGATTGACCTGCTCGCTTTCCTGGCCATAGGCGATCTGCACCAGCTTCATCTTGGCGAATTTCGGCTCCTTCATCTTGTTCTTGATGAAGTCGATCCAGGCATTCTGGTTGGTCGCCGTCGGGGTCGAGGACAGGATGGCGAAATCCCCCTCATAGCCGATCATCTGGCCCATGCTCTCCAGCATCATCTCGGCCAGGCTGTCGCCCTTGGCCTGGTTGAAGAACAGTGAACGGGCGGCTTCCGAAACGTCGGAATCATAGGAGACGATCCTGACGCCCTGCTTGGCGGCGCGCTTGAGGGCGGGCGCCACGGCATTGGCGTCATTGCCGGAGATGGCGATGACGTCGACCTTCTGAGACACGAGATTGTTGATGAACTCGATCTGCGCTTCGGCAGTCGCCTGGGACGGCGCCTGCTGGATCACCTTGCCGCCGATCTCTTTCTGCGCCTCTTCCGCCCCGGTCCTGGCGACCTGGAAATAGGGATCGGTGTCGAGCTTGGGCAGGAAGCCGACTGTGACGGGTTCCTTCGCGCATTTCTCGGCTGCGAAAGCCGGCGCCGCCAGGGCGCCCAGCACGATGGCCGTGGTCAGGATCAGATGGGTTCTCGTCGCTTTTTTCATGGCTTGTCTCCTCCTTCACGCCTTTCTCGAGGTCGTTGTTGTCTACGCTTTCAGTCAGGTCGTTCGTTCCGGCCCTTTCGGCAGGCTGGCTGTCTTGAACTTTGCCTGGAGGCCGCCATAAAGGCGCTGGGCCGTGGTGCTGAGCAGCAGCGAGACGATCAGCAAGAGCCCGATCACCGTGCCCTGCGCATCGCCACCGATCTGGCTCAGGCCCAGCACGTTGCGCAGCGTGGCGATCAGCACCAGCGCCAGGAACACGCCGGTGAGCTTGCCCTTGCCGCCGAACACGCTGACGCCGCCGAGCAGCGCGATGGTGATCACGTCGAGCTCCAGGCCGATGGCATTGTCGGCCCGCGCATTGGCAAGGCGGGCAGTGAATACGATGGAGGCAATGGCGCAGATGAAGCCGCTGAGCACGAACAGGCCGAGGCGGATGCGCGCCACCCGCACGCCAGCATAGAGTGCCGCATCGGGGCTGCCGCCGATGGCATAGATGCGCCGGCCGATACTGCTCATCTGCAGGAGGATGGCGAAGACCGGCGCCAGCACGAGGAAGGGCACGATGGTCCAGGGGATCGGCGTATCGCCCAGCGTGTCGATGCCGAAATCGGTGAAGCTCTCGGGAAACTCGTTCACCGAGCCGGTGCCGAGCAGGATGTAGCCGATGCCGCGGAACATCGCCATGGTGCCGAGGGTGACCACCAGCGAGGGCAGGCCGAGATAGGTCACCAGCACGCCGTTGAAGGCGCCTGCCAGGATGCCGGTCAGCAGTGCCAGCGCGATCGCCCCCTCCAGCGGCAGGCCCTCGCGGATCAGCACGCCGAACACCACGCTGCACAGCGCCAGGATGCTGGCGACGGAGAGGTCGATCTCGCGGGCGATAATCAGGAGCACCATCGGCAGCACGATCAGCGCCCGCTCGGATGCGCCTGCAATGGCCTGAGAGATGTTGAAGACCGTGGCGAAGTTCGGCACGGCGAACACGGCATAAGCGAGAACCGCCACCGTCAACAGGGCCAGGAAATTCTCCCAGCTGGCGATCCTTTCGATGAGGCTGGTCTTCATCGCGCCCTCCGTCCCTGATGGGTTCGCCGCCCGATGATGGTATCGACACCGATGGCGAGCAGGATGACGAGGCCATAGACCCCCTGCAGCCAGAGGGGATCGACGCGCACCAGCGTCAGTCCGTTCTGGATCACGAGCAAGGTGAGCGCCCCCAGGGCGACGCCGAGCACCGTTCCGGCCCCGCCCCTGATGGCGACGCCGCCCACCACCACCGAGGCGATCACGGTGAGTTCGAAGCCGAGCGCCACGCGGGCGTCGATGGTGGCATAGCGCGAGGCCCACAGGGCGCCGTCGAAGCCGGCCAGCAGGCCTGCCAGCATGAAGGCCCCGAGCACGAGGGCCGTACGGCGGATGCCGATCAGGGCAGCGCCGTCCGGATTGGAGCCGATGGCATAGAGCTCCCGGCCGACAGGCCAGTGCCTCAAAATCAGTCCGATCACGACCAAGCAAGCGAGAGCGATGAGGATCACGGCTGGAATGCCGGCGATGCGGGCGCTGGTCATGTCGAGCCAGGCCTGTGGCACCTGGTCGGCGCTGATCTGGCGGCCGCCCGCCCACAGGCTGTTCAGGCCCCGGAAGACCGAAAGCGTCCCCAGGGTGACCACGATGGCCGGCACGCGCCCAAGGGTCACCACCAGCCCGTTGAGGGCACCGCAGGCCAGGCCGACCACACAGGCCACGCCGACGCCCAGAAGCACCGAGCTGTCCGGGTGGGCATGCATGAAGCTCGCCGCGCCATAGGCCGAGAGGCCGATCACCGAGGCCACCGACAGGTCGATGTTGCGCGTGAGCAGGACCAGCATCTGGGCCACGGCGACGATCATCAGCAGCGCCGCGTCCATGGCGATGGCTGTGAGGTTTTCCGGGCTGACCATGCGCGGATTGAGGAACATCACCGGCAGGACCACGGCGGCCATGGCCCCAACCAGCCCGACCTCGCGCCGGCGCAGCAGCGCCTTGAGCCAGCCCGCCTTGGCCTCATCGGCCTTGGTGGCGTCATCCCGCGATGCCAGCGCCGGTTGCTTGTCCGCAATCACCCCGCCGGCATCCGTGGCCGCGCGTATGACCTTTTCCTGGTCGGCCTCCTCGCGGGTGAAGGCGCCGGCCATCCGGCCTTCGCGCAGCACCACGATGCGGTCGCACATGCTGACCAGTTCCGGCAGCTCCGAGGAGATCAGGATGATCGCCAGCCCCTGCTGGGCAAGTTCCGCGATCATGGTATGGACTTCGGACTTGCTCTCGACGTCGATGCCCTGGGTCGGCTCGTCGAGGATCAGCAGCCTGGGCTGGGTGGCGAGCCATTTCGACAGCACCACCTTCTGCTGATTGCCGCCCGAGAGTGTCTTCACAGGCTGGTCGAAGCTGCGGAATTTCAGCTTCAGGCGCTTGAGATGCGGCTCGACCAGGGCCAGCTCCTGCCGGCGCATCACCAGCCCGGCCATCGTCGCCTTCTCGATCACCGGCAGGGAGGCATTGTCGAGGATGGGAAAATCCATCACCAGGCTCTGGCCGAGCCGGTCCTCCGAGACATAGGCGATGCCGGCGGCCATGGCGGCGGGCGGATCGGCAAAGGCCACCGCCTTGCCCTCCATCTCGATGCGGCCCGCCGTCGGCTGGTCGATGCCGAACAGCACGCGGGCGATCTCGGTGCGCCCGCTGCCCACCAGCCCGCCGAGGCCGACGATCTCGCCGGCCCGGACATTGAAGGAGACATCCTCGAACGCCCCTTCGCGCGACAGGCCGGAGACGGAGAGCACCTCCTGGCCGGGTTTTGATTCCCATTGCGGATAGATGGCCTTGAGCGGCCGCCCGATCATCATCTGCACGGCCTGGTCGCGGTCGAGCTCGGCTGCCTGCCTCACGCCGATGAGGTGCCCGTCACGCAGGACGGCGATGCGGTCGGCAATCCGGTAGATCTCCTCCATGCGATGGCCGACGAACATCATCGCCACCTGCCGGGCCTTGAGGTCGGCGACCACGGCGAAGAGACGCTCGACTTCGCGCTGGGACAGCGCCGCGGTCGGCTCGTCCATGATCAGCACCTTGGCATTGACCGACAGGGCGCGGGCGATCTCGACCAATTGCTGCTCGGAGGTGCGCAGTTCCTTCAGCGTGTCCTCGGGCGAGCACTGCAGCCCGACCACATCGAGCAGCGCGCGCGCTTCCTCGCGCATGCGTTCATAGTCGATGCGTCCCAAGGCACGCTGCGGCATGTGGCCGACGAAAATGTTTTCGAACACCGTCAGGTCACCGAACAGGCCGGGATGCTGGTGCATCACCGCAATGCCGCGTCGTTGCGCTTCGAGGGGCGACCAATGCTCCACCGGATCGCCGCCGATGGTCACCGCACCCTCGTCCGGCCTGTAGACGCCGGCAAGCAGCTTGACGCAGGTGCTCTTGCCCGCACCGTTCTCGCCCAACAGGGCCAGCACCTCACCGGGCAGGAGATCGAAACTGGCGTGGGAAAGGGCGATCGTTCCTCCGAAGCGCTTGGAGGCGTTCACCAAGCCGGCGGCCGCGACGGGGGACGCGATCGAGGCTCCGAAATCCTCATCCGCCAGGCTGCTCTTCATGGCCTTGCCCGCCGGCGACGATGCGACCGAGATGCGCCCATCATCAACGTCCCCTCACCTTTAATTATTAAAGCAAATGGATATATCGATGACCCCAAACTGTCAAGCGCATGCCCTCTCGCCTAAGCGGCCCCGATATAGGTTCTCAGGCTGGCGCGCCCGATGCCCGGCGCCTTGGCCTTCACCAGCGTGGCGCTGTCCGGCGCGAACATGGCATAGAGCGGCAGGATGGCTGCGCCGATCGCTGCGGCGCGCGGCCCCATGGTGCCGACCGCGATCTCGGGCGCGAACAGGCCTTCGGGTACGATCTCGCCGAAACGACGCGACACCGCTTCGACCGTGCGCTGCAGGATGGCCGCCGGCAGGATGCCGTCGATCACGATGGCCGAGACATCGACCACGGCGATGGCACCGACGATGGCCTGAGCCAGGGCATCGGCACAGTCCTCGACCCACTCGCCGAGAAAGGGTTCGGCCTTCTCGCCGATTTCGTCGAGCTCGAGAGCCCGGCGGATCGGCACGCCGTTCTCGCGCAGATGATTGGTCAGCACATAGATCGACGCGCGGCGCAGCAGGATCTCGAAGGGTCCCTTCGGCGCCGGCACGCTCGACAGCAGCGAAGGCGTCACCGGATAGGGACCGAAGGCCGCCGAATTGCCGTTCGGGCCGGTCTCCAGATTGCCGTTGATGATCAGTCCACCACCGATGAAGGTGGAGATGAACAGATAGATGAAGTCCCGGACCTCCCGGCCCCGGCCATAGACCAGTTCGGCTGTCGCCGCGCCGGAGGCGTCGTTCTCGAAGAACAACGGCAGGTCGATGCTGTCAGCAAGGCCCTTGGCAAAGTCGAAATCCTCCCAGGCCTGGGTGATCGAGGCCGGCATGCCCAGTTCCTTGGTCCAGCTATCCATGAAATAGGGCATCGCCACCCCGACGCCGACCGCGCGGCTGCGCAAATCGGGCGCCAGGCCGGCCCGGAAGGTGCGGACATAGGCGGCCGCCAGCTCCGCCACCATCTGCGGCTCGGGATATTCGTATTCGCTGGTTTCCATGCGCAGGGTGCGGCCGGTGAAATCGACTAGCACGGCATCGAAGGCCCGCCGGCCGACATGCAGGCCGATCGAGAAGGCGCCGTCGGGCGCCGGCGCATAGAGGGTGGAAGGCTGGCCGACCTGTCCGGCGCGCTTGCCCTCATGGCGGACCAGCCCGACTTCCTCGAGGTGGTCGACGATGACGGCCACGGCCTGGGGCGTGAGATTGGCGGAACGGGCGAGCTCTGCCTTGGAAGCCTGGCCAAGGCGCTGCAACGCCTCGAGCACCACGCGCTCATTGTAGCGCCGCACCTGGACGGAATTGCTGCCCTTGCGGCTCGCGGGCGCGTTCGGCTGGGACATGATCGCCATCGTGCTCCAAGGAATGAAGGATCTCGAGCCGGAAAGATCCTTCAATTATTAAAGCACTATGCTTAATTATCAAGGGGGACGTCCCGGGACCGCAGGCACCCTGCCCGCTCTTGAAAAACTCTGACTACGCAGGAAAAGCGAATGCGGGCGAGGACGCCCGCGATCTCTGGAAACCTATCGCGCCGCCGTCTGCGCATAGGCGCTGCCGAAGCGATTGGCGAGGAAGGCCGAGAGCGCGATATCCTCCTGGCGGATGAAGCCCTTCTGCGGCAGCTCGCCCTTGGCCAGCATGTCCAGCACGGCGCAGATGGCCGAGGCCGTCGTCACCTGGATGGCGCTGCGCAGGCGCGAGCCGACGCGGCGGTTGTAGATCTTGTTGGCATAGGTTTCCTGCACCAGATGGCCGTGGCGCTTGCCACTGACGGTAACGAAGATCACCACCACGTCCTGGATCGTCGCCGGCAGGGCATTTTCGAGAATGTCCTTGAGCACGTCGCGGCGATGCCGGAGATCGAGGTCGTTGAGCAGCGCCTTCATGATCGCCGCATGGCCGGGATAGCGGATGGTACGGTAGTTCAGCGTGCGCACCCGCCCCAGATAGGTCTCGCACAGGCTGCCGAGCCCGCCCGAGGTGTTGAAGGCTTCATAGGTGACGCCGTCGAGCGAGAATTCCTCGCGCTCCTCCATGGCGGGCACCTCGACGCGATGACCGTCGACGATCGCCTCGCAAGGCTCGCAATATTCGTTGATGACCCCGTCCGTCGACCAGGTCAGGTTGTAGTTGAGCGCGTTGGAGGGATATTGCGGCAGGGCGCCGACGCGCATGCGGATGGAATCGAGGCTGTCGAACTGCTGGGCGAGATCGTTGGCGACGATCGAGATGAAGCCGGGCGCCAGGCCGCATTGGGGGATGAAGGCGCTCCTGGCCGAAGCCGCGAGGTCACGCACCCGCCGCGTCGAGGCGACGTCCTCGGTCAGGTCGAGATAATGAACGTTGGCGCGCGCCGCCGCCTCGGCGATACGGGTGGTGAGATGGAAGGGCGCGGCGCTGAGCACGGCATAGGCACCGTCCAGGACGGTGCGCAGGGCTGCTCCGTCCTCGAGATCGAGTTCACGCTGCTCCACGCCCGCCGACAGTTCGGCGCCCTCCAGTTGCGCGGCCGACCGGTCGATCACCGTGACTTCATAGTCCCCGCTGACCGCCAGGATATCGGCAATGCATGCGCCGATCTTGCCTGCTCCCGCCACCACGATCTTGCGCATTGTCCGCCTCCCCTGCCGTGTTTCCCTGAGCAAAGCCTAGGCCTGCCTCCCTGCTTTTCGAAGCCTGCATTTTGACGAAATGCCGAACTATCTTTGCACAATGCCATCCGCTATATCGTCGTTATGACGACGCCCGCCGATGACGCCCTGATTGCCATCCTGCGCGAGAACGCCCGCGCCTCCACGGCCGAGATCGCCCGGCGCCTCGGCGTTTCCCGCACCACAGTGCAGAGCCGCCTGGCTCGTCTCGAACATCGCGGCGTGATCGCCGGCTACACCATCCGGCTTTCGGAGGAGCATACCCGTTCGCTGCTGCGCGCCCATGTGCTGCTCACCACCGTGCCCAAGCTGATTCGCCAGGTGGAGGCGGGCCTGCGCGAGATTCCGGCCGTACGCACGCTGCATTCGGTCAGCGGCAATTTCGACATGATCGCGGTGATCGAGGCTCGCTCGGTCGGCGAGCTCGACGAACTGGCCGATCGCATCGGCGCGCTGGAAGGCGTCGAGCGCACGTCGACCTCCCTCATCCTGTCGACGCGGATCGAACGCTAGGGCGTACCGAAAAACGCGCGCCAGACCCAGAAAAACCATGCAATAACAATGATTTACGATAACGGGCTCGATTTCGGAATCGAGCACGGCCGTGTGAGGCGTGTCCCGGCACCGACGGATATTCGACGATCCGCGTTCAGTTTCGGTTCAGCCGCAATCGGGATGATGGCGGCCCAATCAAGAGAGGTCGCGATGCTCCTGCGCAAGAAACTGATCAGTCTGGCTGGTACGCTGATGCTCGCCGTCTCGCCCACGGCGATCGTGCTGGTGCAGGACGCGCTGGCGCAGGATGCCCAGGCGCCCACCACGGAAGCGCCCGCGCCGGGTGCCAAGCCCTCGATCGAGGACGTGCTGAAGCGCCACAAGAAGGGCGGCGGCCAGGATGGCGAGGGCGCGCCGGCAAAACGGGCCGCTCCCGCCGAATCGCAGGACCAGGACGGCGGCGCTCCGGCTGCCAAGCCGAAGCGGCAGAAGCCGAACGCCGAGCAGGACGGCGCAGCATCCGGTTCAGGCGGCGACGAAACGCCTGCCGCCAAGCCCCGCCGCCAGAAGCCGACCCCCGGGGCCGCCGGCCAGGACGCGCCCGGCGAACCCGCGCCCGGCGAAGCGCCCCCCGCTGCCAAGCCCAAGCGCCAGAAGCCGGCCGCCGATTCGGCCGGCCAGGAAGCTCCCGGCAAGCCAACCGCGGGAGAACCTGCACAGGAGGCCCCGGCTGCAAAGCCCAAGCGCCAAAAGCCCACAGCGCCTAGCGACACCACGGGACAAGACACGCCCGCAGCAAAACCCCGCACTCCGGCCGAGCCGGATGCGGATCAAGGCAGCGGCAACGCCCCCACGCAGACCAAGCCCGTCCAGCCCAACCCCGTCCAGCCCAAGCCTGTGCCCCAGCAGCCCGCCGCCGGCGACGGCCAGCCGGGTGCAGGACAGGAAAACGGTGGCACGCCCGAACCGCGCGGCAAACGTCGCGACCGTACCCAGGGCCAGCCCGGCACTGAGGGGGCGCCGCAGGGCCTCGACAACGGCCAGCCGGACAGCCGCCCCCTGGATGGTCGCCCCAGCGGTCGCAACCAGCTCCCCGGGCAAGGCGGGATTCCCCTGCCGGCCGACGGCCCACAACAGGGTCAGGAAGGCCGACCGGGCCTTCCGCCGCAGCCGGAGAACGGCAGCCAGCAAGGCCAGGGCCGCCCCCTGCAGGGTCCGGTCGACCGGGCAGCGGAGCAGCGCGCCATCGGCCTGCTGGGCGATGCCACGCCGCCCGATCGCCTCAACGACCAGCAATTGCGCCAGCGCCTCAACGTCTACCGCTCGGCCCTGTCAGCCGGAAACCTGTCGGAAGCCACCGAACAGGCCCTGATCCAGCGCCTGAACGGCGCGCGCGCCGCCCTGCGCAACCGCGTGGCCGACCAGGAATATGGCGGCGAACAGCAGCAAGGCCAAAGCGGGCAGGGCTCGCCCTTCGGCCGCTCCCAGTTCCGCCAGGGCTCGCCCCGGCCGCAGGACATCCCGGCCATCCTGGCGGACCGGCGCCCTTCCAACGTGCTGACCGTCGACCAGCTCAACCGGCGCATCCTGGTCTATCGCGATGCCGCCAACGACCAGCGCTACAACCCCGAGGACCGCGAGGCCTTCGCACAATATCTGCAGGACGATCGCAACGACCTGCGCCGCCGCCTGCTGAGCGATCGCGGCCAGCGCACCGATCGCCTGCGGCGCTATGAAGGCGACGGACGCTTCGACGTGGACATCAATCCGCGCGGACAGCGCTATCAGAGCGTCTGGGCCGCGGAAGTCGACGACGACCAGATCGAGCAGCAATTCGCCTCCCGCCCGCTCAAGCCGCTGCCGCGCCGTTATGCACGGTCCGAATTCCTTGCCCAGCCCGAAGCGGTGATGGAACAGCCGGCCATCCGCCAATCCATCCCGAGCGTGGAACTGGACACCATTCATTTCGGCTTCAACGAATCATTCGTGCGCGAGGAGGAGATCGCCAATCTCGACCGCATCGGCCGCATCATCGAGCGGATCGTGGCCGCCCATCCCAATGAGGTCTTCGTGATCGAGGGCAACACCGATGCGGTGGGCGACGATGCCTATAATCTGCGCCTGTCCAAGGAACGGGCGGAAGCCGTGAAACAGGCCCTGACCCAATATTACGTGATCTCGCCCGACAACCTGGTCACGGCGGGCCTCGGCGAGCGCTATCTCAAGATCCCGACGCCCGAGCCCGAGCAGGAGAATCGCCGCGTGACCCTGCGCCGGATCACGCCCCTGCTGCAAAACTGACGGCATAAAATCTACCCTCCCCTGGAGGGATCGGCACTTCCTCTTGGAAGTGCCTGGGGTCGGCCTACAGGGCCGGTGTGGGGTGGCTTTTCGCATATGATGTGAAAATTTCACGCCAATCTTCTGAAGACAAACGGCCAATTCAGCCTGCCCCGAGGCTTCGCCTCGACCCTCCCCCTTCCAGGGGAGGGTAAGCCCCTGCCGCTTTTGCTTGCCATCCTCGGTCCTTTCGCTTAAATCCCGCGGCGCGGTGGCCGCAGGTCTCCGCATCTCCTCGCCTCATGCAAACAGCCACGGCCGGGACCGCATCCTGGCCCGCTTTTGTGCGGCGTCCCCTCATCGAGAGCGTCTTACCAACGTTCGAGAGTTCATCGGAGCCTAGTGGCCGTATGTCCGGCAGCCCGCGTCCCCGTCTTGTCATGAAGTTTGGCGGCACCTCTGTCGCCACTGTCGAGCGCATCAAGAATGTGGCGCAGCATGTCAAACGCGAGGTTGCCGCCGGCTATGACGTGGCGGTGGTGGTCTCCGCCATGTCCGGCAAGACCAATGAGCTGGTGGGCTGGTGCAACGAGGCCTCGCCGCTGTATGACCAGCGCGAATACGACACCATCGTCGCTTCCGGCGAACAGGTCACCTCGGGCCTGCTGGCTCTGACGCTCAGCAGCATCGGCATCAAGGCCCGTTCCTGGCAGGGCTGGCAGGTGCCGATCGAGACTTCGGCCGCCCACGGCTCCGCGCGCATCTCGGCGATCCCTTCCAAGAATCTCGATGACGGCTTCGCCGCGGGGGAAGTCGCGGTGATTTCCGGCTTCCAGGGCATCGAGCCCGTGAGCGGGCGCATCACCACGCTGGGGCGCGGCGGTTCCGACACCTCGGCCGTCGCCATCGCCGGCGCGATCGGCGCCGAGCGCTGCGACATCTACACCGATGTCGACGGCGTCTACACCACCGATCCGCGCATCGTGCCCAAGGCGCAGCGCATGGACCGCATCGCCTTCGAGGAAATGCTGGAAATGGCCTCCCTCGGCGCCAAGGTGCTGCAGGTGCGCTCGGTGGAACTCGCCATGGTCCACAAGGTGAAAACCTATGTAAGATCGTCCTTTGACGACCCTGAAAACCCCAATCCCGGAACCCTGATCTGCGACGAGGAAGACATCATGGAACAGCAGGTTGTGACCGGCATCGCCTATTCGAAGGATGAAGCGCAGATCACCCTGCGTGACGTAGCCGACCGTCCGGGTGTCGCCGCCGCCATCTTCGTGCCCCTGGCCGACGCCAACATCAATGTCGACATGATCGTCCAGAACATTTCGGCCGACGGCGCCTCCACCGACATCACCTTCACGGTACCGCAGGCCGAGTTCCAGCGCGCCAAGGACGTGATCGACAAGGCCCGCAAGGACGTGGTGTGCGACAATGTCGAGACCAATATGGACGTCTCGAAGATTTCGGTGATCGGCATCGGCATGCGCAGCCATGCCGGCGTGGCGGCAACCTGCTTCCAGGCCCTTGCCGGCCGCGGCATCAATATCCGCGCCATCACCACCTCCGAGATCAAGATTTCGGTGCTGATCGATGCGGCCTATACCGAACTGGCGGTCCGCACGCTGCACACGCTCTACGGGCTCGACAAGGCCTGAGCAACCGCGCCTTGTTCTCACGACGACGGCACAGCGCCCCGATGACGCAGTGCCTGGCAGAAACGGAAATACTTCTTTCAATTTCCGTGAAATCTTGCGACAGAACAAAAAGTTAGTGCGTGCTTCGTTTGGATTCTCGCGCGAGGCACGCCCCCTATTCATTCTATGACCGGCCGCTTCGCCAGAACCGGCCGGCCCTCTGAGGCAGCGGACGGCCCCGGGTTCGCCGGGTCACCTGACCTGTCGAGGACATGGAGGCATCGGATGCGTGGCGCGATCGGCGGCCCGCGCCTGCTCCTCAAGCGGCTCCGCGAAGTCATGGCGGAGCCTGTTTCGGCGCAGGAGAGGCTGGACAAGACCGTGGTCTTGATCGCCGCGAACATGGTCGCGGAGGTCTGCTCGGTCTATGTCCTGCGCACCGACGGTACGCTCGAACTCTATGCCACCGAAGGCCTCAATCCGAACGCGGTGCATTTGACCACCATGCGCAAGGGCGAAGGCCTGGTCGGCCTCGTCGCCAAGGAAGCCGAGCCGGTCACCACCTCGGACGCGCAGCACCATCCCTTGTTCGCCTACAAGCCGGAAACGGGCGAAGAGATCTACAACGCCTTCCTCGGCGTGCCGATCCTGCGTGCCGGCGAGACGCTCGGCGTCCTCGTCGTGCAGAACAAGGCCCAGCGAGCCTATTCGGAAGAGGAGATCGAGGCGCTCGCCACGGTCGCCATGGTGCTGGCCGAGATGATCGCTTCCGGCGAGCTCCAGGCCCTGGCCCGCCCGGGCGCCGACCTCGCCAGCCGCCGTGCTTTGCAGCTGACCGGCGCACCGCTCTCGGAAGGCGTCGGGCTCGGCCATGTCGTGCTGCACGAGCCGCGGGTGGTGGTGAAGACCCTGATCGCCGACGATGTCGGCCGCGAGACCGATCGCCTCGACAATGCCATCGTCGGCCTGCGCGATGCGATCGACGCCATGCTCGACCGCGGCGACCTCGCCCGCGCCACCGAGACGCTCGACGTGCTCGAAGCCTATCGCATGTTCGCGCAGGATCGCGGCTGGATCACCAAGATGCGCGAGGTCATCGCCACCGGCGTCACCGCCGAGGCGGCGGTGCAGCGCGTGCAGTCCGATACGCGCGCGCGCATGCAGCGCGTCGCCGATCCGATCCTGCGCGAGCGCCTCTACGATCTCGACGATCTCGCCAACCGCCTGCTGCGCCAGCTCACCGGCGACGGACATCACGTCCCCTCCGAGTCCATGCCCAAGGATGCGGTGCTGGTGGCGCGTTCGATGGGGCCAGCGGCCCTGCTCGATTATTCGCGCGACAATCTGCGCGGCCTCATCCTCGAAGAAGGGGGGCCGACCAGCCACGTCGCCATCGTGGCGCGGGCACTCGGCATTCCCACCGTGGGCGAGGTCGAGGGCATCACCAGCCTGGTCGAGCAGGGCGATGCCATCATCGTCGACGGCTCGGTCGGCGAAGTCCAGGTGCGCCCGGCCCCGGATGTCGAGCATGCCTATGCCGAGAAGGTGCGCTTCCGGGCCAAGCGCCAGGAGCAATATCTCGCCCTGCGCCACAAGCCCAGCCGCACCCGCGACGGCTGCGATATCAAGCTCTATATCAATGCCGGCCTGCTGGTCGACCTGCCGCATATCAAGGAAAGCGGCGCCGACGGCATCGGCCTGTTCCGCACCGAACTGCAGTTCATGATCGCCTCGCAGTTCCCGCGCACCGGCGAGCAATATGCACTCTACAAGGCCGTGCTGGAGGCTGCCGGCGACCGGCCGGTCACCTTCCGCACCCTCGATATCGGCGGCGACAAGGTGCTGCCCTATATGCACCAGATCGAGGAAGAGAACCCGGCGCTCGGCTGGCGCGCCATCCGCCTCGGCCTCGACCGTCCCGGTCTGATGCGCTCGCAGCTCCGTGCCTTGCTGCAGGCCGCCGCCGGGCGCGAGCTCAGGGTGATGTTCCCGATGATCTCGGCCTCCGAGGAATTCGACCAGGCGCGTCAAGTGGTGGAGCGCGAGATCACCTTCCTGCGCCGCCACGGCAAACCCCTGCCCGATCTCGTCAAGCTCGGCGCCATGGTGGAAGTGCCGAGCCTACTGTTCCAGCTCGACGAGATCCTGCAGCGCACCGATTTCCTGTCCGTCGGCTCGAACGATCTCTTCCAGTTCCTCTATGCGGTCGATCGCGGCAATGCGCGCGTGGCGGGCCGTTTCGACACGCTCTCACCTTCGGTGATGCGGGCCCTGAAGATGATCGCCGATAAATCCAACGCGGCCGGCGTGCCGGTGACGCTGTGCGGCGAGCTGGCCTCCAAGCCGCTGGAGGCGCTTGCCCTGATCGGCCTCGGCTTCCGGCAATTGTCGATGACGCCGTCGGCCATCGGCCCGGTCAAGGCCATGCTGCTCGAGATCGACGCAGCCGAGATCATGGAGCTCGTCGATCATCATCTCAAGCCGGAAGCGGACAGGCCGCTGCGCCTTGCTCTCAGGGAATTCGCCGCCGAACGCGGCATTCCGTTATAGCGAGGCTGCCCTGGGAGCGCGGACGTCTTCGTCCGCTTTTTCTCCCCATGCACATCGTTTCCAGATGCGGACAGGATGTCCGCGCTCCGACACTCCCAGGACCGCCCTATGCTTCCCCTCGACCGCCTTGATGCCCTGCTTCGCCGCCGCGATTTCGTCGAGGCCGAGCTCGCCTCCGGCCCGGACGCCGATACCTATGTGACCCTGGCGCGCGAACTTGCCGAGCTCGATCCCGTTGCCGCGCTCATCCGCGAATGGCAGGGCGCGCAGGACGAGTTGAAAGGCGTCGAGGCCATCATCGCCGAGCCGGCCATGGCCGGCGAGATGGCCGAGATGGCGGAGGAGGAGCGCAAGACCTTGCTCGAGCGCCTCGGCGAGTTGGAGACGGCGATCAAGCTTTCACTGCTGCCCAAGGATGCCGCCGACGAAAAATCCGCCATTCTGGAAGTGCGCGCCGGCACCGGCGGCGACGAAGCCTCGCTCTTCGCCGGCGATCTCCTGCGCATGTATATGCGCTATGCCGATCTCCAGGGCTGGAAGACCGAGATCCTGTCCGAATCCGAAGGCACCATGGGCGGCTACAAGGAAATCGCGCTGGCCATCAGGGGCAAGGGCGTGTTCGCCAAGCTGAAATTCGAATCCGGCGTGCATCGGGTGCAGCGCGTGCCGGTGACGGAAGCCGGCGGGCGCATCCACACCTCGGCTGCCACGGTCGCGGTGCTGCCCGAGGCCGAAGAGGTCGACATCGCCATTGAGGAGAAGGACCTCAAGGTCGATGTCTTCAGGGCCTCCGGCGCGGGCGGCCAGCACGTCAATACCACTGACAGCGCCGTGCGCATCACCCATCTGCCCACCGGCATCGCCGTGGCGGTGCAGGCAGAGCGCTCCCAGCACAAGAACCGGGCGCAGGCCATGGCGATGCTGCGCGCGCGCCTCTACGAAGCCGAACGCGAACGCGTCGACAGTGCCCGCGCCGCCGATCGGCGCGACCAGGTCGGTTCCGGCGACCGTTCCGAACGCATCCGCACCTATAATTTTCCGCAGGGACGCCTGACCGACCACCGCATCGGCCTCACCCTCTACAAGCTCGACCAGATCATCGCCGGCGACGCCCTCAATGAAGTGATCGACGCGCTGGTGACTGAGAACCAGGCGAGGCTCCTCGCCGCCAGCGAGGCAAGGGCGTGAGCACGCTCGGCGGTCTTTACCGGGAACTCCTCACTGCCTTCCGCACTGCCGCACTGCCCACGCCCGAACTCGATGCCCGCTGGCTGGTGGCTGGAGCCACCGGCCTGCCGGCGACCGCAATCACGCTTTCCCCCGACGGCCCTGTGACGGTCGAGGCTGCGGAGAAGGCCCGCTCCTTCCAGGCCCGGCGCCTGCAGGGAGAACCGGTGGACCGTATCCTCGGGCACCGGGAATTCTGGAGCCTGGAATTTCGCCTGGGCCCAGCCACGCTGTCACCAAGGCCGGATACGGAGACGATCGTCGAGACCTGCCTGTCCCTCTTGCCCGACCGCGAAGCGGCCTACCGCCTGCTCGATCTCGGCACCGGCACCGGCGCCATCCTGATTGCCCTGCTGCATGAAAGACCGCGCGCGAGCGGGATCGGGATCGACCAGGCGGCCGACGCCCTGACGGTCGCAGGCCTGAATGCCACCGACAACGGCGTTGCCGATAGAGCCGATTTCCGGCTGGGAAACTGGATGGAGGGCCTGGAGGATGAAGTCGACCTCATCGTCTCCAACCCGCCCTATATCCCTTCCGCCGACATTGCCGGGCTGGAACCGGAGGTACGTGAGCATGATCCCCTGCTCGCGCTCGACGGCGGCCTCGACGGCCTCGATGCCTATCGCCTCATTGCCGCCGACGCCCCTCGCCTGCTGCGCTCCGGCGGGCTGCTGGTCTTCGAGCTCGGCATCGGCCAGAAAGAGGCTGTGGCCGGGCTGATGCGCCGTGCAGGCTTCGAGATGCTCGGTCCGGCGCGCAGGGACCTCGGGGGCGTTCCCCGCGCCTTGGCAGGCAGGTGGCCGGGGAACCCGCGACCGGCCTGATTTGCGCGGATATGCCTTCAACCCGCAGCCTCCCGCAGAAAGCGCTGGAGCCTCGGTACGCAGAAATCCAGGAATACCCTGACGCGATGGGGAATGTTGTCCCCACCGAAGAAGAGGGCATGCATGTCCTCCTCATCCGGCGCGACGACGTCTGCAAGGATCTCGACGAGGCGCCCCGCCTTGAGATCGTCGCGTATATGATAATCGGCGAGGCGCGCCAGACCTATGCCTGCGACGGCCACGCGGCGCAGCGTCTCGCCATTGTTGGCAAGCAGGGTCGTGCGGACGGCGCGGTCCACGATACGACCGCTCTCGCTGAGCGGCCACACCGGCACAGCGCGGCGGAAACTGAAGCCCAGGCAATTGTGCCGCACGAGATCGTCGACTGATCGTGGCGTGCCGTGGCGGTCGAGATAGGCAGGAGCGGCGACGATCAGACGTCGCGAGGTGCCGATACGACGTGCCCGCAGGCGCGAATCGGGCAAGGCGCCCACACGGAAAGCGACGTCGATGCGCTCCAGATAGAGGTCGAGCTTTTCTTCCGAAAGCGCCAGATCGACGGCAATCTCCGGATAGGCCTGCCAGAAGGCCGGCAGGATCGGCTCGATCGCCATTGCCCCGAAGGCCAGCGACGTCGTCACGCGCACGGTGCCGGTGGGCGTGACGGCTTGCCCGCTCAAATCCCGCTCGATCGCATCGAGATCGTCGATGACGGCGCCGCCGCGCTCGTAATAGGCCCGTCCCTCCTCGGTGAGAGACAGGCGCCTGGTCGAACGCTCGAACAAGCGCAATCCCAGGCGCGCCTCGATCCGCGCGATCAGCTTGCTCACCGTGGAGGGCGTCATGCGCAGCTGCCGGGCGGCACGCGAATAGCTGCCTGTTTCGACGACCAGCCGGAACACCTGCATTTCGCCGAAGCGATTGTCCATGGTCGGGCCTCTCTCATTGATGAAACGATTTCATAAATAAGGTGATCCCGGGCGCCTTTCCAGCGCTCGTCGACGAGCCCATTTCCATCCCGACTCCAGCAGCGGCCAGGCAGGGGGCTCCTGATCAAGCCACGGGCACGATCAGGCGGACTCCGCAGAATATCCAACCCCGCCTGGGCCGCGGCTGACTGGAACCGATGAAATCGAAAGTCGAGACGCAATGGATGCCATGGCCGTACAACCACGCACCGCCAACACCGATACACCTTCCAGCTTCTGGCCGTTGACGGCCCTGGCCATCGGGGCCTTCGGCATCGGCACCACCGAATTCTCGCCGATGGGCATGCTGCGCGACATCGCGCAGGGCGTCAGCGTCGACATCCCGACGGCTGGCCTACTGATCAGCGCCTATGCCATCGGCGTGATGGCCGGTGCTCCCATCATGACGCTGTTGCTGGCGCGTTTGCGCAAACGCACGGCCCTGATCGCCTTGATGAGCATCTTCGCGCTCGGCAATCTGCTGGCCGCGATCGCACCGGGTTATTGGACCCTGATGGCCGCCCGCATCATCACCAGCCTCAATCACGGAGCCTTCTTCGGCCTGGGTTCCATCGTCGCTGCCAGCCTCGTGCCGCGTGAACGCCAGGCCAGCGCCATTGCCGCAATGTTCCTGGGCCTGACCATCGCCACTGTCGGCGGCGTACCGGCAGCCACCTGGATCGGCCAGGCCATCGGCTGGCGGCAGACCTTCGCAGCGACGGCCCTGCTCGGGCTGGTGGCCATCCTGGCGCTCTTCCTCGCCCTGCCGAAGGGGGAGCCCGGCCGCATGCCCGACATTCGCCGGGAGTTCGGCGCCATCGCCCAGCCCAGCGTGCTGACCGCCATGGCCGCGACCGTGATGGGAGCAGGTGCCATGTTCGTGCTCTATACCTATGTGACTTCGGTCCTGATCGAGATTACCCACGCCGGGGCCGGCTTCATCACCCTCGCCCTTGCCCTGATCGGCATCGGCCTGACCCTGGGCAACGCGCTGGGCGGGCGCCTGGCCGACTGGTCACTCGACGGTGCCGCCAGGCTCTCGCTCGCGGCCCTCGGCCTGATCATGGCTGTGTTGCCGCTCGCCCTGACCTCCCGCTACGGCGCCGCCATCGGCCTCATGGTCTGGGGCATGGCCGCCTTCGCCATCGTGCCGCCTCTGCAGATGCGGGTGATGCAAGTGGCATCGGCCGCGCCGGGCCTGGCCTCCTCGATCAATGTCGGCGCCTTCAATCTCGGCAACGCCCTTGGCGCGGCTATCGGCAGCGCGACCCTCAGCCTGGGCCTGGGCTATGCCGCCATTCCGATTGCCGGCGGATTGCTGGCCCTTGTCGGCCTCGCCCTCACCTTCGTCGGCACCGAGAAGGCAACCAAGCCGGAGGTTTGGTCCGACTGCCCCGACCCGACCTGAGGCCATTGCCGCGAGACAGGACCCGGGCACGACGAGACCCAGGGCCTACCTGCTCCCTTGCTGTCTGGGCTTTCCGCCATTCTCGGCCTCGCAGCCAAAAGAAAACCCCGCCGAAGCGGGGTTTTCCGTATGTCTGATGGGGAAACGCCTCAGGCGGCGGCTTCCTCTTCTTCCTCGGTCGCATCGTCGAACTCGGCCTCGGCTTCCTTGGCACCACCGCGCTTGGGACCCTTGGCGAGATTGGCTTCGATCACCTTTACGGCCTCGGAATCGATGAGGTCGTCGACGGCGGCCAATTCGCGTGCCATACGATCGAGAGCCGCTTCGTAGAGCTGACGCTCGGAATAGGACTGTTCGGGCTGAGCATCGGAGCGATAGAGATCGCGCACGACCTCGGCAATGGCGATCAGATCGCCCGAATTGATCTTGGCTTCGTATTCCTGCGCACGGCGCGACCACATGGTGCGCTTGATGCGGGCACGGCCCTTGAGCGTTTCGAGCGCCTTGGCGACCACGGCCGGTTCGGAGAGCTTGCGCATGCCGACGGAAGCGATCTTGGTGGTGGGCACGCGCAGCGTCATCTTGTCCTTGGAGAAGGAAATCACGAACAGCTCAAGCTTGAAACCGGCTACTTCCTGCTCGTCGATCGACACGATTTTGCCGACGCCATGCGAGGGGTACACAATGCTCTCGCCCGTCTTGAAACCCTGCTTCGTGGACGTCTTCTTCGCTGTCGTCATGACGCTTCAACGCTCCTATCATTGGCGGATGCCGAATCGGCAGCCGCACCAAACCACGGGCAGGCTCACGCCTGTTGCCGCAAACACCATTCGACAGTGAAACCAGGCCAAAGCTTCAAGAGCCGCCGCGAGGAACGTCGAAATGAAGGACGGTCAAAAATTCCATGTATCTATCGGCGCTACCCGCACCGACCGACTGAGGTCCCTTGAAGCTGAGCACAAAAAAATTGCCCCTGTGCGGAGCAGCGGCGGGGTAACTCGGTCTCTCTCTTGACCATGCCCCTGTATATACCAAAAATCGGCAAAAATCAACGCTTTTACACGCCAAAACGGCGCGTAAAGCGCTCGTTAAGGTTGATACTGCGCGGTTTTTGTGAATAGCCGCTATGCAAAAAGCGCCGGGCAGTCCAAAGGGTGCCTCGACAGATGCCCGCTGCCGAAGCCCCTAAAACGGGCAGCCATGCTACCCGTGCAGGGGAAACCGAACCCTGTCGGATTCGGCCGGAATTTGCAATCAGGCGTCGCCCTGCCCCGGTTCCGGCGAGAGCAGCGGCAGTTTGTCCGGCTTGCCGTCCCACTCCTTGGCATCGGGAAAACCGTCACGCTTGACCGTGATGTTGGGCCAGCTCTGCGCGAATTTCGCATTCAGCTCGAGCCAGGCCTCCAGGCCCTTTTCGGTATCGGCCTTGATGGCATCCGCCGGACATTCGGGCTCGCAGACACCGCAATCGATGCATTCGTCGGGATGGATGACGAGAAAATTCTCACCCTCGTAGAAACAGTCCACCGGGCAGACTTCCACGCAGTCCATGTATTTGCACTTGATGCAGTTCTCAGTGACCACGTAGGTCATGCCAGAAAATCCCGAAAGTTTATAATCTTGCTAAAACTGCCTAGCCGAACTGCGCCGACGGTTCAAGGCGCGCTTGCACAGAGCAGCCATTCGCCGCGGTATAGGCTTTGACTCAGTTCATCACAAACGGAGCACTGGACCTGTCCTCTACCCGGCCTGTCCTGCGTCTCCGGCGCCCGGCCGAGGCGAGAGCAAGGCGAGCTTGCCAAGCTCGCCGTCCCATTGTTTAGCATCCAATGGCGGCTCGCGCCGCGCCGTGATCTCCGGCCAGAGATGGGCATAGCGCGCGTTCAATTCAACCCAAGCCTCCAATCCGCGCTCCGCATCGGAGCGGATGGCATCCGCCGGACAGACCGGTTCGCAGATGCCGCAATCGATGCATAATAGGGGATCGATGACGAGCATATTCTCGCCTTCCCGGAAGCAATCGACCGGGCACTCGGCCACGCAGTCCATATATTTGCATCTGATGCAGTTTTCGGTGACCACATAGGCCATGGCGCCGTTCCATCCGGAGGGAGCCCTCAGTGGAACGGCCGGTTATGGCGCGCCTAAGGCGCAATTGCGGTCACAAGAGATCGCGGGGGATTTTCTCGTACCAGCGGCGCTCGGCGGCCAGCTCGCCATTGGCTGAGGCCCTGAGTTCGCCCTCCAGGATGAAATCGGTGGCGGTCGCCTGCATCGCGGTCTTCACCTCGATGCGGATCTGCCAGCCCTCGCGCCCCATCTCATAGCTCTCGCTGAGGCGGTAGCGCGCACTGAGAGGGTCATCGCCCCTGACGGTCAGCTCGCGCCGGAGGCTGTGGGAGAGCGTGGTGTCGATCTCGTCGAAGCGCAGCACGCCCTCGCCGAACAGGCCGCCCTCCCCTTCCGTGACATAGGTAGCCGTATCCGTCAGCAGGTCGAGCGAGGTGGTACGCGCCATGCGGCCTTCGGCGACCTTGGTCGTCGGGGTGCGGGCTGCGCTCAGCGCCGGCTCGAAGGCGACGACGGGGTCGTTCGCGCGGGCCTGGCGCACCGGCAGGGCCAATCGGCCCGGGCAGCGCAAGGTGAGCGTCACCGGTTCGGGCGCCGGCCAGATCAGCGGCCAATAGGCGGTCGACAGGGCAAGCCGGAGGCGATGGCCCGGCGCGAGGGCATAGCCGCAATCGCTGAGCTTGAGGCGGATGGGATAGAAGCGGCCAGGCACCAGCGCCTCGGGCTCGGCATGGCTGTCGCGGTGGGTCAGGTTGAACACCGCATAGGCGATACGGCGCGAGGAGCCGTCCGGCGCAACGTCGCAAAGCCTGGCGCAGAGCTGGGCCAGGGGCTTGTCGGAGGCAATCTCGACCTCGATCTCCGGGGCGCCGAGCAGTTCGAGCCGTTCGGTCAGGACTTCGCCATCGAAGCAGCAGGAGAAGGCGTCGTCATGGCGCTGATCGGCTGGCTCCTCGCCAGTGACGCCGGTACCCATCCATTCCCCGGCTGCCGCTCCCGTCCAGGCCGGCGAGGTGAAGGCGATCTCGCTGGCCGGTCCGGCTTCAACCGCCAGGGTGCCCGGCGCCAGATGGACGGTCTTGGCGACGATCGCCGGCGAAGGCCATGTTGCCTCGCCGACGAAGCGGCCAGGCACCGGATCGCGATGACCAGGCGGCGTCCACTCCTCGACGAAAGCCCGCATCATCGGTTCGGCCATGATGCCGCGATCCGTCCCCTTCAGCCAGTGATCCCACCAGCGGGTTGCTTCCTGCAGGAAGCCGATGGCCGGCCCCGGCACGCCGTCCTGCGGATAGATATGGGCCCAGGGCCCAATCAGGCCGAGCCTGGGTACGGTGAGGCCCTCGAGCAGGCGGGGAATGGCATTCGTATAGGCATCGCCCCAGCCCCCGACGGCGAAGACCGGGCATTGTACCGCCGAGAAATCCTCGCAGATCGAACCGTGCCGCCAATAGGCGTCGCGCCTCTGATGCGCGAGCCAGAGCGCCGGGAAGAAGGGCAGATGGTCGAGGCGGTACTGCCATTGCGCTCGCCAGGCCTCGCCGACCAGCGCCGGATCGGCCGGCCTGGCCTGATAGGCCAGCATGATCGAGCCCCACCACAGATTGTCGTTGAGCAAGGTGCCGCCCATGAAATGGATGTCGTCGGCGTAACGGCCATCGGTGGAGCAGACGGTGATGATGGCCTTGAGGGCCGGCGGGTTGAGCGCCGCGACCTGCAGGCAATTGAAGCCGCCCCAGCTCTTGCCCATCATGCCGACGGAGCCCGAGCACCAGGGCTGGGCCGCGAGCCAGGCGATCACCTCGCAGGCATCGTCGAGTTCGCGCTGCAGATATTCATCCTCGAGCAGGCCGTCGGACTCGCCGCTGCCGCGCATGTCGACGCGGATGGCGGCATAGCCATTGGCCGCGAACCAGCCATGCATCGGCTCGTCCCGCCCGCGCGTGCCGTCGCGCTTGCGGTAGGGGATATATTCGAGGATCGCCGGCACCGGCTTGGCTTCGGCATCCTCGGGCAGCCACAGGCGCGCGGCAAGCCGGGTACCATCGGCGAGGGGAATGAAGAAATGTTCGATCGTACGGACTGGGGACATTGGAAAATACTTCAAGAAAAACGAACGAAAGGGCCGGTCAAAAGACCGGCCCTTTCAACGAACCATTGGATCACGCCACCTTGCGGCTGGCGAGAATATTGTCGAGCCAATGCGTATCCATCTCCGGCACGGAGCTGATCAGCTTCTCCGTATAAGGATGGAACGGCGGGGCGAAGATATCCGCCGTCGGCCCCTGGGCGATGATCTCGCCCTTGAACATCACCGCCGTGCGATGGGCGATGCGGCGCACCGTGCCGAGATCGTGGGTGATGAAGATGTAGGCGAGGCCGAGATCGTCCTGCAGCTTCTTGAGGAGCTTGAGCACGTCCTCCGCCACCAGCGGGTCGAGCGCGGAGGTCGGCTCGTCGCAGATGATCACCTCCGGCTCGGCGGCGAGGGCGCGGGCGATACACACACGCTGCTTCTGCCCGCCCGAAAGCTGGCCGGGCCGGCGATCCGCGAACTCCTCCGGCAGGCCGACCTGCCGCAGCAGTTCGAGCACGCGCTTGCGCACGTCGCCGGCCGAGCGGTTGAAGTAGAAGCTCACCGGGCGCCCGATGATCTGCCCCAGGGTCTGACGCGGATTGAGCGCCACATCCGGCATCTGGTGCACCATCTGCAGGCGTCGCAGGATGTCCTTGCTGCGCTGGGGCAGTGCCGGCGGCAGGGTCTTGCCGTTCAGCGAGACATCACCCTCCCAGCGCGGCAGCAGGCCGACGATGATGCGCGCGATCGTGCTCTTGCCGGAACCGGACTCGCCCACCACCGCCAGCGTCTCGCCTTTGGCGAGCTTGAAGGAGGCGTTCTTGACGATGGCAACCGGGCCATAGCCAGCGGTGACGTTGGTCATGGAGAGTACGGGCTCGGCGCCCTCCGCCGGCGCGGTCAGCTGGAGATGCTCGGCCTCGCGCCGCTCGTTCACCAGAGCGCGGGCATAGTCGGTCCGCGGCGCCTCCAGTACCTGCTGGGCTTCACCGACCTCGACGGTCTTGCCATGGCGCAACACCATGATGCGATGGGCGATCTGGGCCACCACGGCAAGGTCATGCGTGATGTAGAGGCCGGCCGTGCCGAATTCCCGGATGAGGTCGCGCAAGAGCGCCAGCACCTCGATCTGGGTGGTGACGTCGAGCGCCGTGGTCGGCTCGTCCAGCACGATCACATCGGGCCGGCAGCTCATCGCCATCGCGGCCATGGCACGCTGGAGCTGGCCGCCCGAGACCTGGTGGGGGTAACGATCGCCGATCGTGTCGGGATTGGGCAGCTGCAGGATGCGGAAAAGCTTGCGGGCATAGGCTTCCGCTTCCGGCCGCGTCATCACGCCATGCACGACCGGCGCCTCGCAGACCTGGTCCATCAGCGTCATGGCCGGGTTGAAGGAGGCGGCGGCGCTCTGGGCGATATAGGCGATGCTCTTGCCACGGAAATTACGGCGCTGCGCGGCGGTGGAGGCGCGCAGCTCGGTACCGTCGAGCTTGATCGAGCCGCCGGTGATGCGCATGCCGGCCCGGGCATAGGCCATCGACGCCAGGCCGATGGTCGACTTGCCGGCACCGGATTCGCCGATGAGGCCGAGGATTTCGCCCCGCCGCAGCGTCACGTCGACATTGTCGACGAGAACGCGGCCGGTGATGGTCTCGACCCTGAGCTTTTCGAGTTCGAGGATCAGATCGGAAGAGGTCTTGTCGTTTGCCATCTCAGCCCCCTTACATTTCCGCCTGCGCGCCGGACGGGCGGGCATCGATCGACAGGAACCAATCGACCACCAGATTGATGCCGATGGTGAGGAGAGCAATGGCGGCAGCCGGATAAAGGGCCGCTGCCCGCCCGAGCTTGAGGCTGGTGATGTTGTCGCGCACCATGCCGCCCCAGTCCGCATAGGGCAGGGGCACGCCGAGGCCGATGAAGCTCAGCGCGGCGATGAACAGGAAGTTGAAGCAGAAGCGCAGGCCGAACTCCGACATCAGCGGTGCTGCGGCATTGGGCAGGATCTCGCGCCAGACCACCCACCAGATGCCCTCGCCGCGCAGCCTGGCCACCTCGACGAAATCGAGCGAGGCGAGGTTCATGCCGAGCGCGCGGGCGAGACGATAGACGCGGCTGGAATCGAGGAAGGCGATGGTCAGCACCAGCGAAGTCAGGGTCTGGCCGAAGATCGACAGGATGATCAGCGCCCAGATCAGCAGCGGCACCGACATGACGATGTCGACGGTTCGCGAGAGCACGGCATCGATCCAGCGCCCCGTCACGGCCGCTACCAGGCCGAGCGTGATGCCGATGGCGAAGGACAGGATGGTGGTGACCAGGGCGATGCCGATGGTGAGGCGGGCGCCGTAGATCAGGCGGGTGAGCATGTCGCGGCCGATCTGGTCGGTCCCCAGCCAGCTGGTCGCTGAAATCGTCGCCCAGGTCTTGCCGACGGTCTGCGTCTCCGAATAGGGCGCGAGCCAAGGGCCGGCTATGGCGACGACGACATTGAGCGCGATGATGAACAGGCCGATGACGGCGGTGAGCGGCGCCTTGTGTCCGAAAATGACCATGCTGCCCTCTCTACCGGGGATGCCGCAGACGCGGATTGAGAATGATCGCCAGCACGTCGGCAATCGTATTGAGGATGATGAACACGGCCGCAAACAGGATGCCGCAGGCCAGGATCGCCGGCACGTCGCGCTTGGTCACCGCGTCGATCATGTATTGGCCGACGCCAGGATAGGTGAACACCTTCTCGATGACGACCACGCCGACCACCAGATAGGCGATATTCAGGGCCACCACCGAGATGATCGGCGAGGCCGCGTTCGGCAGCGCATGCTTGGTGACGACGCGGGCCCGCGTCAGGCCCTTGAGGAAGCCCATTTCGACATAGGGTGTCGACATGATCGACAGCACCGAATTGCGCGTCATGCGCATCATATGCGCGGTGACCAGGCAGGTCAGCGCCACCGCCGGCAGGAAAGTCACGTAGAGGCGCGTGAAAAAGCCCATGTCGGGGTTGACGGCCGCCAGAGGCGGAAACCAGCGCCAATAACCGGCGAAGAGCAGGATCAGCACGCCACCGATGAAGAACTCCGGCAGCGAGATGGCGATCAGCGCCAGCACGTTGGCGGCCCGGTCAGCCAGACGTCCCTCGGTGATGGCGCAGGTGATGCCGGTGATGACCGCGAGCGGCACGGCGATCACGGCGGCATAGCAGGCCAGGAACAGCGTGTTGGTGAAACGCGGCCACAGATCGTTCACGATGACGTTCTGGTTGGTATAGGACCGGCCGAAATCAAAATGGGTGATGATGTTCCACAGCCAGCTCAGATAGCGCTGCCAGGCCGGCACATCGAGGCCAATGCTGCGTTCGAAAGCGGCTTTGGTTTCCGCCGTTGCGGCCTGGCCGAGCACGGCATCCGCCGCATTTCCCTGCAGGTTGAGGGTTAGAATAAACAAGATGAGGGAGATGGCGAAGAGCGTCGCCACCCCCTGGACGATGCGCCAACCGATAAGACGTCCCACAATGTGCCCTTTCGACCTGTTGCCGACGGAGGCCCGGCACGCTGCAGTTCCCCCCGCACGCGCCCGTCCCTCTGCAGTATGAAAGGAAAAGAGCGAGGCGCCTCACGCGCGTCGCCCCCGACACGCCCTGCGATCTGGCGGCTAGGCCAGGATTCGCAAGGACACGTCGAAACAAGGAGCAGGGGCGAAGCAGCGCTTGTCGCCAAACGCCCCCGGCTCCAGAGCTCTCAGGCGAACCAGCCCTTTTCGGCGACACGCTGGTCGCACATGTCGTAGCGCGGATGCGGAGCCGTCCCCATGATCTTCTTGGAGTAGGCGTCGAGATAATCGCCGACCGCGTAGCAGACCATGCCGCCATCGTCGTGGATCATCTTCTGGCATTCCGAGTAGATCTGCGCGCGCTTGGCATCGTCGGTCTCGACGCGGGCGGAAATCAGGAGCTTGTCGAACTCCGGCCGCTTCCAATGGGTGTCGTTCCAATTGGCGGTGGACAGGAAGGTCTGCGAGAGCTGCAGATCGATGTTGGGGCGCCCGCCCCAGTAGACGGCGCAGAAGGGTTCCTTCAGCCAGATATTCGACCAGTAGCCATCGCCCGAAACGCGCGTGACGGTCAGGTCGATGCCCGCCTGCTTCATGGCTTCCTGGTAGAGCAAGCCAGCGTCGGTTGCGCCGTTATAAGCGCCTTCCGAAACCTTGAGTTCCAGCTTGGGGCTGCCGGCCTTCTTGTAGTGGAAGGCGGCTTTCTCCGGATCGTAGGGCGTCTGCGGCACGTCCTTGGCATAGTATTTGTGCGACGGACTGATGGTGGTGTCGTTGCCGACGGTGGCATAGCCCTGGTAGACGGTGTCGACGATCTTCTTGCGGTCCATGCCGTATTTGAGCGCCCAGCGCAGGTCGGCATTGGTATAGGGATCGGTGTCGCACAGCGCCACGAAGGCGAAGCGGTTGCCCGTGCCCTTGCTCTGCACCACGCTCACATCAGGCGAGGAGGTCACGATGTCCATGGTCTTGGCATCGAGACGGTTGATGGCATCGACCTGGCCGGAAATCAGGGCCTGCAGGCGCGATGCCTGGTCCTGGATGTATTGCAGCTCGATGCCATCGAAATTGCCGCGTCCAGGCTTCCAGTAATTGCCGGTGTTCTTGGTGACCACGCGCACGCCGGGCTCGAACACTTCGAGCTTGTAGGCACCGGTGCCGACCAGCTTGGAGAAGTCACTATAGCCGTTGGGCACGCACAGGACGTGATAATCGGAAAGGTTGTAGGGCAGGTCGAGATTGCCCTCGGACAAGGTGATCTGGATCTGGTTGGCGCTGAGCTTCTTGACGTCGGTAATCGAGCTCAGCAGATCCTTGGCGGCGGACTTGGTGTCGCCGCGATGCAAATTGATCGAATAGATCGCATCATCGGCATCGAGCGTCTTGCCATTGTGGAACGTCACGTCCTTGCGGATGTTGAAGATCCATTCCTTGGCGCCGGGCTTGTATTCCCAGCTTTCGAACAACTCGCCCTTGGGCAGTCCGTCATCGCCGATTTCGACGAACCCGTTGCAGATCTGGTAGCCGTAGGAAATCGGCACGGAATCGGCATAGGTGCGAGGATCGAGACTGTCGGAGGCCGAACCGCCCTCCATGCCCAGCTTCAAGGTGCCGCCCTTCTTGGGGGTATCAGCCGCCAGGGCCGAGCCGCCGAGCGCGCCCAGGCCACCAAGGCTCAAACCGAGCGCAGCAGCGCTCTTCATCAATTCGCGGCGGTCGAGGATCAGGCCCGATCCCTGCGTAAAGTTCTTACCCGTCATGTCAATGTTCCCTGCGGCTCGCCTGTATGGAATTTGCGCTCGTTGCCCGAGCGTTCGACCTGCCCACTATCGTGTCCTGCAAGCCGCTGTGCAAGAGACCTACAAACGACATCAAATGACAGCAGGGCGACGTTCTTTCATTTTCATGAAACCCAAATCAGGCTCGATTTGCGAATTTGAACGTCGGGTAAAGGCCAATTTTCAATCAGCAGGCCTAATTTTCGTCAATTCCGGGCAAAAAGGATCTCGCCCGGCGCGAGCGACAACGGATGATATCGGATCGATCCGCCCATAAACAGAAAACCCCGGCCATGCGGCCGGGGATCGGATCTTGCGTATGCCATCACGTCAGCTGTGATAGGCGCGTTCACCATGTTCGACGATATCGAGGCCTTCGGCCTCCGTCTGGCGGTCGACACGCAGGCCGACGACGAGATCGACCAGCTTGAACAGAATCGCCGAGCCCACGCCCGTCATCACGATGGTGAAGGCAACCGCCTCGACCTGCACCCAGAGCTGGGCGCCCATCGTCACGCCATCGGCATAGCCGACGCCACCCAGCGACGGCGATGCCAGCACGCCGGTGCCGAGAGCGCCGAGGATACCGCCGATGCCATGCACGCCGAAGACATCGAGGCTGTCGTCATAGCCGAAGGCATTCTTCACGGTCGTCACGAAGAAGAAGCAGACGATACCGGCGATGAAGCCAAGCGCGATGGCGCCGGCCGGACCGACGAAGCCGGCTGCGGGCGTCACCGCCACCAGGCCGGCGACCGCACCCGAGACCGCACCCAGCATCGAGGGCTTGCCATGGGTGAACCATTCGACCAGCGACCAGCCCAGGATGGCGCCCGCCGTGGCGACGAAGGTGGTCATCATGGCAAGGCCCGCGCTGGCGCCGGCCGAGAGGGCCGAGCCGGCGTTGAAGCCGAACCAGCCGACCCACAGCATGCCGGCACCGACCCAGGACAGGGTCAGCGAATGGGGCGGCATCTGCTCCTTGCCGAAGCCGGTGCGCTTGCCGATCATTAGGCAGCCCACCAGACCGGCGACACCGGCATTGATGTGCACGACGGTACCGCCGGCGAAATCGAAGGCGCCCAGCTTGAACAGCCAGCCCGTCGACTGCCACACCGAATGGGCGACCGGGATGTAGATGAAGGTGACCCAGAGCAGACAGAACAGCACCACAGCCGAGAACTTCATGCGCTCGGCGAAAGCGCCGACGATGAGGGCAGGCGTGATCGCCGCGAAGGTCATCTGGAAGCAGACGAACACATATTCAGGAATAGTGCCGCTCAGCGTGTCCTTGGTGATGCCGGCGAGGAAGGCCTTGGAGAAGCCGCCGAAGAGGGGACCGCCGTCGCTGAAGGCGAGGGTGTAGCCGTAGAAGACCCAGATCACCATCACCACCGAGGCGACGATCAGCACCTGCATGAGGATGGAGAGCATGTTCTTGGCGCGCACCAGGCCGCCATAGAACAGGCCGAGGCCCGGCGCGATCATCATCAGCACCAGCGCGCAGGACACCAGCATCCAGGCCGTGTCGCCCGAGTTCAGGGTGGGCGGCGGCGCTGCGGTCTGGGCGAGAGCGGGGCCCGCAAGCAGCCCGGCGCCCATGAGGGCCATGACGGCGGATTTGAGGAAACGGAGGGAAGTCATCGGGAAAAGATCCTGTCTCATGGGAGTCGAGGGCATCAGCGGCAGACCTAGAGCGCGTCGCCGTCGCGCTCGCCGGTGCGGATGCGCACCGCGGTTTCGATCGGCATGACGAAAATTTTGCCGTCGCCGATCTGGCCGGTCTTGGCGGCCGCCGTGATCGCATCGATCACCTTGGCGACCAGCTCGCTGGGCACCGCGACCTCGATCTTCAGCTTGGGCAGGAAACTCACGGCATATTCGGCGCCGCGGTAGATCTCGGTATGCCCTTTCTGGCGGCCATACCCCTTCACCTCGGTCACGGTCAGACCGTGCACGCCCAGACCCGTGAGGGCATCGCGCACCTCCTCGAGCTTGAACGGCTTGATGATGGCCATCACTATTTTCATGCTGCTCTATCCCCTTAAGGCGTTTTGCAATTTGGCGTCAGACATCCTCTTTCAAGCCGCGTGCCAACTGCCAAACGCCATGCTAAGATCATGAAAAATCACGATAAAAATTACCTCTGCCCAATGTAAGGACCACTCGCTTGCCAAGGGTTGCGCAAATATTAGGCACAATGGCCGTCGTTGCGATATTTTCGAGCAACGTGCACAAGGCGTTCGCTGATCCGTGCGCCATCCCGGCGGAAGCAGGCGAGAATGTGACGATTGCCGGCAAGGACGAACAGGGCTACCTCCTGCTCGCGGACGGCCGCAGGATAAGGCTTGCGGGCGTGGATCTTTCCTCGCTGAGGCTGCCCGATCTTGCCGATGCCACTGCGACCCTGGTGGGCTCGGCCACGCCCGACAGGCACGGCGCATGGCGCGGAGCGCTCTATTTCGAAGGCCGCGATCTGGCGGCCGATCTCGCAGCCCGCGGCTTGGCGCGCATTCGGCCTTCCGTTGGGGAAGATGTGTGTTACACAGAATTAATGACTGCAGAAGACAATGCCCGCCGGGCTCGGCTTGGCCTCTGGGCCGAACCGGGCTATGCAGTCGCCGATGCGGCGACTCCTGAGGCCGTTGCCCGACACGCCGATGGCTTCGCCATCGTGGCGGGACGCGTGCTGCATGTTGGAGTGACGAAGACGACCGTGTGGATCGATTTCGGCAAAATCTGGCGCGAAGACGTGACTTTGGCGATACCCGCCAAACAATGGCCACGTTTCGAGGCAACCGGTCACACCGCTGCCGCTCTCGAGGGCAGCTATGTCAGGGCTCGTGGCGTCGTGACGATGCGCGACGGGCCCCGCATCGAAATTACCGAGCCGGCGGCGATCGAACAGGTCGCACCGGTGTCGCCGTAGGAGGAGTGGGAAGCTGAGCGAGATGCTGGGGGGCGCGGCGAGACAACCGAACTGGCGGAGGGCTTGCGCCCTGGCGCTTGCGCTCGGCCTGTCGTCTTGCGCCACCGTGGGCGACAACGACCAGGCGGGCGATCTTCCGCGCGCCACGCCGGCAGCCCTTCCCGCCGAAGCCCCGCGTGTCATCGCTCCCCCCAATGCGGAGGACCGCGAAAGCGCCCGCGTTCTCGCTTCCTATGGCGGCGCCTATCGCAACGCCGCCCTGGAACGCTATCTCGACGATCTCGTCCAGCGTCTTGCCGCCCAGTCCGACCGGCCCGACATTCCCTACAAGCTGACGGTGCTGAACGCCTCGTCGATCAACGCCTTCGCCCTCCCCTCCGGCCGGCTCTACGTGACGCGCGGCCTGCTCGCGCTGGCCAATGACGATGCCGAAATCGCCGCCGTGATCGCCCATGAGATGGCGCATGTCTCGGCGCGCCACGCTGCCGCGCGTGCCGATCGCGAGCGCCAATCCCTGGTCGTCTCCAAGGTGGCGAGCATGGTGCACAATCCCGGCCTGGTCTCCTCGAGCCAGAACAGCCTGGCGAGCTTTTCGCGCCAGCAGGAGCTGAATGCCGACGAGATCGGCATTCGCACGATCGCCAAGGCCGGCTTCGATCCCTATGGCGCCGCGCGTTTCCTAACCTCGATGCGCCGGCAGGTGGAGGCGCGTTCGCGCCAGGCGACGCCGGACTTCCTGTCGACCCATCCCTCCACGCCCGAACGTATCGCCAAGGCCAACACCGAAGCTGCCCAATATGGCGCTCCCGGCTCGGGCGAGCATGACAAGTTCCGCTATCTGTCGGTGATCGACGGCATCACCTATGGCGAGGATCCCGCGCAGGGTTATGTGCAGGGCCGCATCTTCTGGCAGCCTCGCCTGGCCTTCACCTTCACCGCGCCCCCCAATTTCACCCTCGACAACACGCCGCAGGCCATTCTCGGCGTCGACGGCAACGGCCGTGCGTTGCGCCTCGACACGGTCAAGACCAAGGACGGCCAGTCGCTTTCCGACTATCTTGCCTCCGGCTGGATCAGCGGCGTGGACACCTCTTCGGTCTCCACCCTGCGCATCAACGGCAACGAGGCGGCAACCGCCCTCGCCCGTGGCACGGACTGGAGCTTCCGCCTCTATGCCATCCGCTTCGGCAGCGACGTCTACCGCCTGATCCTGGCGGCCCGCGACCTCAACCCCGCCACCGACGCCCTGTTCCAGGAAACCGCCAACAGCTTCCGGCGAATGACGCCGGACGAACTGCGCAATGTGCGGCCCGAGCATATCGACATCATCACCGTGCGCTCGGGTGACACGCTGCAGTCCCTGGCAGCCCGCATGGCCGGCCCCCAGGACCAGCTCGAGCGCTTCCTGGTGTTGAACGGCTTTGACGAAACCAGCCCGCTCAGGCCGGGCGACCGCGTCAAGGTCGTCACGCAGTAGAGGGCGGTCCACCCCTCATCCGGCTACCGCCACCTTCTCCCGCAAGGGGAGAAGGGGCTCCATTTGGCAAGGGGCGCGGTCTGGCCGCATGCAAGATTTTGCAGCCCATCCCAATCAAATTCCTTCTCCCCTTGCGGGAGAAGGTCCCGGCAGGGGGATGAGGGGTGCCGCTCGACAGAACGCCATCCTCGGCTTCCTCACCTCAGCCGATAGAACGCCGCGGCATTGTCCCTGAACAGCTTGCGCCGTTCCGACGGCGAGCAGTCATGCGTGATCTCGTCGACGACATGCACCCAGTCGGGATAGGTCCCCGCCAATTCCAGCACGTGCCAGTCCGAGCCGAACATCACGCGCTCGAAACCGAAGCTTTCCAGGGCATGCTCGACATAGGGCGTGATCTCCTGGCGCGTCCAGCTGCGGTGATCGGCCTCGGTGCATACGCCAGAGATCTTGCAATGCACGTTGGGCAAGGCAGCGAGCCGCTTTAAATCAGCGCGCCAGGGCTCCATTTCACCCGCCTTGATCGCCGGCTTGCCGATATGGTCGAGCACGAATCGGACGTCCGGGCATTGCTGCACCATGCGGACCGCGTTCGGCAGTTGGTGATGCAGGATGCAGATGTCGAAGGAGAGATCGTGGCGGGCCAGCAGCTTGAGGCCGGCCAGAAAACCGGGCTGCAGGCAGAATTCCGGATCGGCCTGGCCCTGGATCAATCGCCTGATGCCACGCAGCGGCTTGTGCTCGCGCAGGCGATCGAGATCCGCCTCGACCGCCGCCCCTTTTTCGAGCGGCAGGCTCGCGACCATGGCGCCGAGCCGAGGCTCGGCCGCCGCAAGCTCGCTGACCCAGGCGGCTTCGTCGAGATGCTGGCCGGCATCGACATCGACTTCCACGAAGACGAAACGTTCGATCTCGACGGGTCTGGCCGCAGCGAACACATCCGCCGGCACCGCCTTCGAGCGCAGGCCTGTGATGCCCTCGGCCCAGGCATAGCCCAGGCGCGCCGGATCGAGCAGATGAACATGGCTGTCGATGATGGGGTAGTCGAGCACCTGAAACCTCCCGACGAGTCAATGTGGATCGTCAATTTATCGATTGTGAGGCGCTATCCCAGGCGTTCCTGGTAACGCTCTCTCTCTGCATCCGTCTGGAAGGGAAGATCACCCCATTCCTCATAGAGAATGTTGTACCAGGAGCAACCACCCATCGCCGGGATATACTGCTCCAGGCGCAGGAATTGTTCGTGAATATCCATCGCATAGGCTTGCTCGGTCCGGGCGATCCAGCTCAACGCCTTGATGGCAGCGCCGGTGATCCAGTCCGATGGTCCGAACAGCATCGACAGCAGCGCCTTGCGCCGATGCGATCCCTCCCAGCCCGTATCGATCTGGGCCAGCACGAAAGCCGCCATGAGTTGGACGGTTGGCACCCAAGCCAAGGCATAGCTATGTTCCGGTATGGCAGGGGGGCGTACCATTACGGCGAGCAGATCAGGAACCGCTTCCACTCCCAACTCATTGGCGGTGAAACTTGCATCGGCATAACTCAGGATGGTGGAGCGATAACCGCGGGCCAGACGTTCGATGCAAACAGAAACGTCCTCTCGCGGCGGATCTACGACAGGCGAAGGGAAGGCTTCGTGGTAATGCCAAAGCAGATAGTCGACCGGCGCGACGGGAAGTCGCGGATCGGGAGTCTGGATGGCATCGACCTGCAAGTTGAGCTCCATCATCTTTCCCGCCGCCTTACAATCCAAAAACATCGCCAGTATGTTGCTTGGAGCCTCCAATACCGAAACCTTCAGCTGGACGCGAAAGTTCTCCTCGTCGGGTTTTTCCTTCTTCGCCTTTAGGAGGTTTGGCCGCCCCTGACGCCAGAACTCAGCCGTCGCGTCATAAAACTCGGGGAATGACGACACATACTCGTTCCAGATTTGCCGCGCCCTCTGATTGCCGCGCTCGATCAAGGCGAAGAGTTCATCGAGCTCGGCATCGCCCGTTTCTTGATCCCAACGGCAGTATAGCGCAGAGGCTGTGGCCCATGGCTGATCAGGCTGGAGCTTCAGGGCGCCTTCATACCAGTACAGCGCGCGCTCCCAATGATTGGCGTCGAACCAGGCATCTCCGCATTCTAGAAAAGCGCTGACATTGCCGGGCTTGAGTTCAATAGCCCTCATAAAAGCTTGTTCGGCCTCCTCCAGGCGATTCAAGCGTCGCAACGCAAGTCCTCGCGCCAAAGCTTGATATTCGTCGCTGTTCTCCAACGGGCCGGCAGTCGCAAGCGCCTCCTCAATCGTCCGGCCTTGCGAAGCGCGCCCGCCTTGAACGTAGCCATGACGCCTGACGGAACTGCCTGCGGAAAGGCCCGGCAGGCAAGATCTGCCCAGCGGTGCGCCATACGCGATTGGTTGCGCGAGGCCTTGCGCAACTCGGACGCATTCGTCACCACATATCCGAACAGCATAGTGACGAGATCAGGCGGCAACCTCTCGATCGTGCCCGGTCCCTCTAGCCAGCCGCATAGCCAAGCATCAAGATAGCGCTTGTCACCGATGGCCCGGGTAACGGAGATCAGAAGTTCCACGGCCTCTTCCAGCCGCCCCTGAGCATGCCAGAAATAGGCTCGCAAGGCTTCCGCCTGGGCATGGCCTACCTCAGTTTCAGGAATCAGCCCATCGAATCCTTTGCCTACCTTTTCGACATAACGTTGAGCCAGTTGGATCCAATCAGCCCGTGTGGGATCAACAAAGAGCAGGCCCGCCAAGTGATAGGCACCGTGGCGCAGATTGCCGCCGATCTCCAACTCGCCCTCGGCCACGAACAGATCGAAATCGGGCGTGCCTATGCGCTGGGCGATCTTGGTCTGATCGTGGCGGCAGCCAAAGGTTTCCTGTACTAGGTCAGGTTCGTCAATCGCGGGAATCGATCGGACTGGCTTGCGTTCATGCCATCGGCTCAACCAGGTCATCATGCTCCCCAGCGGACTGGCCAAGAATCCTCTTGCTTACCCAAGCACTATCGCAGTCTCGGACCATCGCCAAGCCTCACCACCCTCGCGCCCTGATCGCCTCCGCCAGGCGGGAGACGTCGGGGCCGCTCGGACGATCCTCTTCCAGGCGCTCGACATGGGCACGCACGAAATCGCGGATGCGCGCAGTCCCCTCCCCCAGCGCAACCGTACCGCGCAGGTCGATGCTCTGGGCCGCCACCACCATCTCGCAGGCCGCCAGCACCAGCACCCGCGACGCGCTCTCCCCGAGCTTGGTCACCGCCGCCGGCGCGTTGGCGGCATGGTCCTCGACACCGTCGGCGGCATGCAGCAAGGCCAGGGTCGCCGGCTGGGCCCGCGCCCGGATCTCGCCCTCCAGGGCACCGATCGCCTTCTGCAGCGTGGCGAAGCCGGTGCGGCTCTGCCCCATCGGGGTGAGGAAACGCGGCTGGTCGGAATAGACGGGCGACATCAGCTTCAAGGCGCGCTGGGCCGAGATCGTCGCCACATGGGAGAGCGCCTGCGAGAGCGCCTCGAAGCGCAGGGTAAAGCCGGTCATGTCGAAATTGCCGTTGGAAACCAGCTGCCCCTCGACGATCACCGGATTGTCGCCGGAATGATTGAGTTCGAGCAGCACCATCGCCTCCGCCTCGGCAAAGGCGATGCGCGCGGCACCGTGCACCGGTGCGACGCAACGGAAGGAGAGCGGATCCTGAACCCGCCGGCTCGCCTTGTTGTCGCCGAGGGGGCCGCCGGCCAGCAGGGCATAGATCGCGCGGGCTGCCTCGCGCTGGCCCGGGGCCGGACGGGCCGCGTTCACCGCCTCGGACAGGGGGGTGATATTGGCGCCGAAGGCTTCCATCGACAGGGCCGCAGCGCGGTCAAGCGTATCGAGCGCCAGGCGTGCTTCGGCGAGCGCCAGGGCGCCGCGGCCGGTGGAGGCGGCATTGGCCACCACCAGGGCATGCCCGTCCTTCGGCCCGATCGGTACCGGCTGCAGCCCGGCCCTCCGCAGCGCCTCGGCGCCGGCCAGGCGCTCGCCGCGATAGTCGGCCTCGCCCTCGCCGAGCAGCGCCAGCGCCATATGGGCAAGCGGTGCGAGATCGGCGGCGCCGATCGAACCGATCGTCGGCACGATGGGATGAAATCCGGCATTGAGGGCAGCGGCCAGTGCTTCCACGACCGTGAGCGACACGCCGGTCTGGCCGACGCTCATGCCGGCGATACGCGCCGCCATCATGGCCCTGACCTCGGCGACCGGCATTTCATCACCCACCCCGACCGCGCGGGCAAAGGCAACGCGGCGCTGGAAGGCGGCAAGATCGTCGGCGGAAAGCCGGGTGTCGACGCCCGCGCCAAGCCCGGTGGTCAGGCCATAGACCGGCTTGTTCTCGGCAATGGCCTGCTCGATCACCGAGCGCGCCGCACCGATGCGTTCGCGGGCGGCCGGCGACAGGATCACATGGCAACGCTCGCGGGCGATGGCGGTGAGCGCATCGATGGTCAGGGGCGCATCGCCGATCACCACAGTTCCGCCGGACATTTTCAGGGTTCCCTCATCACTGTCGGCCCGCGCCATCGTTTGCGTGACCTCCCACCGCCAATCGCATAGAAGGGGACGCATCTCCAAATAAATGTGCATGCCGCGAGGATGAGAATGAGCGCGCTGATCGAACTGTTCTTGTGCCGGAGCGACAATTTCGGCGTGCTGCTTCATGACGAGGCGACCGGACGCACCGCGGCCATCGACGCACCGGAGGCCGAAGCGATCGAAGCCGCCCTCGAACGACGTGGCTGGCGGCTGACCGACATCCTGGTCACCCATCATCACGCCGACCATGTCGAGGGCATCGAGGCGTTGAAGACCTCCTATGGCTGCCGGGTGGTCGCAGCCAAAGCCGATGCCCACCGCATCCCGGCCGTCGACGAAACCGTCGTGGAGGGCGGCACCGTCAATGTCGGCTCGCTCGTGGCCGAGATCATCGACACCCCGGGCCACACGGTGGGCCATATCGCCTACTGGTTCGCCGAGCAGAAGCTGCTGTTTGCCGCCGACACCCTGTTCTCGCTGGGCTGCGGCCGGCTGTTCGAGGGCTCGCCGGCCGACATGTGGCAGTCCCTGCTGAAATTGCGAGCCCTGCCTGACGATACGCAGCTCTATTGCGGGCATGAATACACGCTTGCCAATGCCCGCTTCGCCCTCACGGTCGATCCCGCCAACCAGGCTCTGGCCAGGCGCGCCGCCGAGGTCGAGGCCCAGCGCGGCGCCCACCGCTTCACCCTGCCGGTGCTGCTGGGCGCCGAAAAGCAGGAAAATCCGTTCCTGCGCGCCGACGATCCCGGCGTCGCCACGGCCGTCGGGCTGGCCGGGGCCGATCCCGTCGCTGTGTTCACCGAACTGCGCGAGCGCAAAAACCGGTTCTGAATACCCTCTTCGACACAATGGAAATGATCATGAAGACCGCCGCCGAGATCATCGCCCTCCTCGACATGCAGCCCCACCCCGAGGGCGGCCACTATGTCCGCACGTTCGAAGACAGCGCCCTTCACGGCGACCGGTCGGCCTCGACCGCGATCTATTACCTGCTCCAGGCCGGCGAGCATTCGCATTGGCATCGGGTCGACGCCGCCGAGATCTGGCACTTCCATGCCGGCGCGCCGCTGGCCCTCGACCTCTCGGCGGATGGAATTGCCACCAAGCGCCTGATCCTCGGCACCGATTTCGCCGCAGGCCAACGGCCGCAGGGCGTGGTACCGACGGGCGTGTGGCAGGCGGCTCGCAGCCTCGGCGACTGGACTCTGGTGGGCTGTACGGTTGCCCCCGGCTTCCGCTTCGAAGGCTTCGAACTGGCCCCGCCCAACTGGGCGCCCGGACAGTGATCCTGCGACGCAATTTGCCGTGCACGAACCTGATCTGGAAAGGCGCGGGCCTGCGCTCGGTCGCGGTTGGGCTGACCCTCATTGCCTGCTTCGCGATCCCTGGGGCAGCAGCACGGGCAGATAGAGCGAGGATCGGCCCTGCGCAGATCATGCAAATGCAGGAGATCTTGACCCGTGCCATGCGCCCCTGTGTGGCACCCGCGATCGGGCAATCCGGCACCCAATGGGCAACCGTGCGTATTTTCTTCAATCGCGACAGCACGCTTGCGCGACGACCTGAATTGGTCGCTGCCACAAGCGCCACGATCGGGGCCAACGTCCTTCGCGCCGCCACGCGGTGTCTCGCGCGCAAGGATGCTCTTCGCTTTGACGAGCGATCCTACGACGCTTGGAAGATCATCGATCTGAAATGGACTCCGGGGACACTCTGACGTCGTCGGCGCCGACCCCAATCCTTACACTTTCCTTACGCCCGGGCTCGATAATCGGAATCGAACCCTGACGCCCTTTGGTGGCAAACCACACCCATGCCCAATCGGGTTGGAGTTTGTCATGCTAGATCTTGCCTATATGGCGCTGGGGCTCGGTGGCCTGCTGCTGATGGTCCTTTATGCCCGCGTCCTCGACAGGCTGTGAGGCGCATCATGTTCGATCCCCTCCTTGGCCTCCTCGTGGCCGTCCTGCTCGGCGCCTATCTCGTCTTCACGCTGGTGCGCCCCGAACGCTTCTGAGTTCCACGGCTTCACCGCCCTCCCACGCCGGCTGCCCCCGCACCGGTGCGATGGCGCGTGACGGGGCGCGGGACCGGCTCATCGGGAAACGGTCCCGCTCCCTGCTCATTCTCGCTTTTTCGGGCTCCACGCCAATCCCCCAAGGGACGATCTCCCCTGAGGATCGGCGGGGCTCGCGTTGTTTTGGAGAATTTCCATGTCCTTGAACGGATGGCTTCAGATCATCCTTCTGTTCGCTCTGGTGCTCGTAGCGGTGAAGCCACTGGGTGCCTACATGGCCCGTGTCTTCACCGGTGAGAGAACCTTCCTCACGCCCGTGCTGGCCCCGGTCGAGAAGGGTTTCTACAAATTATCCGGTATCGATCCCGCCCGGGAACAGGGTTGGCTTGCCTATACGCTGGCCATGCTGTTCTTCAGCGCGGCGGGCTTTGCCTCGCTCTACGCGATCCTGCGGCTGCAGGCTTATCTGCCGCTCAATCCGCAGGGTTTCGGCAATGTGGCGCCGGATCTGGCTTTCAATACGGCGATAAGCTTCGTCACCAACACCAACTGGCAGAACTATGCCGGCGAAAGCACCATGAGCCATTTCAGCCAGATGGCCGGTCTTACCGTGCATAATTTCGTCTCGGCCGCCACCGGCATTGCCCTTGCCCTCGCCCTGACCCGCGCCTTCATGCGCTCGGGCGGCACGACTCTCGGCAATTTCTGGGTCGATCTCACCCGCTCCACTCTCTATGTGCTGCTGCCGATCGCCATCGTCGTGGCGCTGGCCTTCGTCGCCATGGGCATCCCGCAGACGCTGCAGGCCGGTGTCGACGCCACCACGCTGGAAGGCGCCAAGCAGACCATCGCCATGGGGCCGATGGCGAGCCAGGAGGCGATCAAGCAGCTCGGCACCAATGGTGGCGGCTTCTTCAACGTCAATTCGGCCCATCCTTTCGAAAACCCCACCGCACTGGCCAACTTCCTATCGATCTTCTCGATGCTGTCGATATCGGCGGCCTTGGTCTACGCCTTCGGGCAGATGGTCGGCTCCCGCCGCCAGGGCTGGGCCCTGCTGTCGGCCATGGGCGTCCTTCTGATCGCCGGTGTGGCCGTGGTGTATTGGTCCGAAACGGCAGGCAATCCGATCCTGACGCATCTCGGCCTCGACGGTGCTCTCGGCAACATGGAAGGCAAGGAGATCCGCTTCGGCCAGGCCATGACCGCCGTCTTCGTGGCCGTCACCACGGGCTTGTCCTGCGGCGCCGTCAACGCCATGCATTCCTCGCTGACCCCGCTCGGCGGCCTCATTCCGATGTTCCTGATGCAGCTCGGCGAAGTCCTGCCCGGCGGCGTCGGCTCCGGCCTCTACGGCATGATCGTCTTCGCCATCCTTAGCGTGTTCATCGCCGGCCTGATGGTCGGCCGCACGCCGGAACTCCTCGGCAAGAAGATCGAGTCGCGCGAGATGAAGTTCGCCGTGCTGGCGATCCTGATCCTGCCCACCGCGATCCTCGGCTTCACCGCGATCTCGGCCATGGCTCCCTTCGCCCTGTCGCAGCTCGGCAATGCCGGTCCGCACGGCCTCTCGGAACTGCTCTACGCCTATACGTCGACGACAGCCAACAATGGCTCGGCCTTCGGCAGCCTGTCGGCCAACACGCCCTGGTTCAATGCCACGCTCGGCATCGCCATGCTGCTCGGACGCTTTGCCTATGTCGTGCCGGTGATGGCGATTGCCGGCTCCCTGGCCGCCAAGACCAGGGTTCCCGCCTCGGCCGGCACGTTCCCCACCCACACGCCGTTGTTCGTCGGCCTTCTGGTCGGCGTCATCCTGATCGTCGGCGGCCTGCAATTTTTCCCCGCGCTCGCGCTGGGGCCGATCGTCGAGCACTTCGTCATGCTCGCCGGCAAGACTTTTTGAGGAATGGCTATCATGTCATCCAAACCAACCTCCCCCTCCATGTTCGACGCGGCCATCCTGCTGCCCGCCATCAAGGATGCCTTCGTCAAGCTCGACCCGAGACTCCTCGTCCGCAATCCGGTGATCTTCGTCACCGAGGTCGTGGCTGCCCTGGTCACCGTGCTCAGCTTGCGTGACGCCTTTACCGGCGCCGGCGTCGGCTTCAGCGCGCAGATCGCTGCGTGGCTGTGGTTCACCGTGCTGTTCGCCACCTTCGCCGAAGCCGTGGCCGAAGGGCGCGGCAAGGCGCAGGCCGAGAGCCTCAAGCGCACCAAGTCCGACCTCAAGGCCAAGCGCATGCCTTCGGCCGCGACCGCCTTGGGAAACTTCCAGGTGATCGACGCCACCAAGCTCGTGGTCGGCGACATCGTCATCGTCGAAGCCGGTGACCTCATTCCCGGCGACGGCGAGGTGATCGAGGGCGTCGCCTCGGTGAACGAAAGCGCCATCACCGGTGAATCCGCCCCGGTCATCCGCGAATCCGGCGGCGATCGCTCCGCCGTCACCGGCGGCACGCAGGTGCTGTCGGACTGGATCAAGGTGCGCATCACCACCCAACCCGGCTCCTCCTTCATCGATCGCATGATCGCGCTGGTCGAGGGCGCCGAGCGCCAGAAGACCCCCAACGAGATCGCCCTGTCGATCCTGCTGTCGGGCATGACGCTGATCTTCCTGATCGCCGTGGTGACGCTGTGGGGCCTTGCCGGCTATTCCGGCACGCTGCTCTCCATCACCGTGCTGGTAGCACTGTTGGTCACCCTCATCCCCACCACCATCGGCGGCCTGCTCTCGGCCATCGGCATTGCCGGCATGGATCGCCTGATCCGCTTCAACGTGGTGGCAACGTCGGGCCGTGCGGTCGAGGCGGCCGGCGACGTCGACACCCTGCTGCTCGACAAGACCGGTACCATCACCTTCGGCAACCGCATGGCGACCGAGTTCCTGCCGGTACCCGGCGTCAGCGAACAGGACCTGGCCGAGGCCGTGCTGCTGGCCAGCCTCGCCGACGAGACGCCCGAGGGGCGTTCCATCATCGCACTCGCCCAGGGCGAATATGGCCTGACCCAGCCGGACCTGACCTGCAAGGCGATCACCACCATCGCCTTTGCCGCCCAGACCCGCCTGTCGGGCATCGACATCGACGGCCGCTCCATCCGCAAGGGCGCGGTCGATGCGATCGTGAAGTTCGCCGGCACCACGCTGGAGGCCGCCCCCGCAGCCTTTCGGCAGGCGGTCGAAAAGGTCGCCCGCACGGGCGGCACCCCGCTCGGCGTCACCGACGGCAGCCGCGTCCTCGGCGTCGTCCACCTCAAGGACGTGGTGAAGCCCGGCATCAAGGAGCGCTTCGCCGAACTGCGTTCGATGGGCATCCGCACCGTGATGGTGACGGGCGACAACCCGATCACCGCCGCCGCAATCGCCTCCGAGGCCGGCGTCGACGACTTCCTGGCCGAGGCGACACCGGAAGAAAAGCTCGCCTATATCCGCAAGGAACAGACGGGCGGCCGCCTGATCGCCATGTGCGGCGACGGCACCAATGACGCGCCGGCGCTGGCCCAGGCCGATGTCGGCGTCGCCATGCAGACCGGCACCCAGGCGGCACGCGAAGCGGGCAACATGGTCGACCTGGACTCCAGCCCCACCAAGCTGATCGAGATCGTCGGCATCGGCAAGCAATTGCTGATGACGCGCGGCTCGCTCACCACCTTCTCGATCGCCAATGACGTCGCCAAATATTTCGCCATCATCCCGGCTTTGTTCATCGCGACCTATCCCGAACTCGGGGCGCTGAACGTCATGAACCTGGCCTCGCCCCAGTCGGCCATCCTCTCGGCGGTGATCTTCAACGCCCTGATCATCGTCGCCCTGATCCCGCTGGCCCTCAAGGGCGTCGCCTACCGGCCGGTCGGCGCGGCCGCGCTGCTCCGGCGCAACCTCCTGGTCTACGGCCTGGGCGGTCTGCTGGTGCCCTTCGTCGGCATCAAGCTGATCGACCTCGTCGTCGCCGCCCTGCACCTGGCGTGACGGCGATGCGCACAAGGAACGGATGGAGCGTGGCCCGCTGGCTCGCCCTGTCCGGCCCGCATCGATCGGCGGCCCGTACACTGCCCCTCCCCGCGGGGAGGGCTTCCGCCTTCCCAGGCAACCCCATTTTCGCGCTCCAAGGGAGCAAGCCCATGTTGATCCATCTTCGCCCCGCCATCGTGATGATGGCCCTGTTCACCCTGTTGCTGGGTATTCTCTATCCGCTCGCCATCACCGGCATTGCGCAGGTCGCCCTCCCCGGCCAGGCCAATGGCAGCCTGATCACCAGCAATGGCACGGTGATCGGTTCGTCCCTGATCGGCCAGAACTTCGCCTCCGAGCGCTATTTCCAGGGCCGGCCCTCGGCAACCTCGGGCACCGATCCCAACGACGCCAGCAAGACCGTGGCGCAACCCTACAATGCGAGCAATTCGAGCGGCTCCAATCTCGGCCCGACCTCGAAGGCACTGGCCGACAGGGTCGCCGCCTCGGTCGAGGACCTGCGCAAGCAGGGCGTGACCGGCGCCGTTCCCGCCGATGCGGTGACGACTTCAGGCTCGGGCCTCGACCCCGACATCTCGCCGGCCGACGCCGCCCTGCAGATCCAGCGTGTCGCCAAGGCCCGCAACCTGCCGGAAGCCGACGTGAAGGCCCTGGTCGACAGCCAGACATCGGGCCGGCTCCTCGGCCTGATCGGCGAGCCGCGCGTCAATGTTCTCGCCCTGAACCTGGCGCTTGATGCTATGAAGCCGAAGTGACACGATTGCCGGACAAGCGCGGGCGCCTTCTCCACAAAGTGGGGAAGGTGGCCCGACGCAGTCGGGTCGGATGGGGTGCAGCCCGCTCATGCTCCCTATCAAGACGGCAAGAGCTAGCGGCCCACACCCCATCCGTCATTGCTCCGCAATGACACCTTCCCCACTTCGTGGAGAAGGCATCGGCGCCAGTCCTGGAAAGCAAGTTTGCCCGTAAGCCCCTCCGACAGACGTCCCGATCCCAATGCCCTGCTGAGCCTGGCGGGACGGGAGGGGCGCGGCCGCCTCACCGTCTTCCTCGGCGCGGCACCGGGTGTCGGCAAGACCTATGCCATGCTGTCGCGGGCACGGCGGGAGAAGCAGGCCGGCGTCGACGTCGTCGTCGGCATCGTCGAAACCCATGGCCGCAGCGAAACCGCTGCCCTGACGGACGGGCTGGAGCTGCTGGCGCGGCGGACGGTCGAGTATCGCGGCCGTGAGCTGGAAGAGTTCGACATCGACGCGGCGCTCGCCCGCCGGCCGCACCTGATCATCGTTGACGAGCTCGCCCACACCAATGCCCCGGACAGCCGCCATCCCAAGCGCTACCAGGATGTCGAGGAACTGATCGGCGCGGGCATCGACGTATGGACGGCGCTCAACATCCAGCACCTGGAAAGCCTCACCGACGTCGTCTCGCGCATCACCGGCGTGACGGTGCGCGAAAGCGTGCCGGACAGCGTGATCAAGAAGGCGGACGAGGTCATCGTCGTTGACATCACGCCGACCGAGCTGATCCAGCGCCTTGAGGACGGCAAGGTCTATCTGCCCGACAATGCGAGGCGCGCCGCCGACGGCTTCTTCAAGCCGGGCAATCTCACCGCCCTGCGCGAGCTCGCCCTGCGCCGCACGACCGAGCGCGTCGACGACCAGATGCTGGCCTATCTGCGCCAGAACGCCATCGAAGGCCCCTGGGAAACCGCCGACAGGCTGATCGTCTGCGTCGGCCCCGACCAGTTTTCCCAGCAGGTGGTGCGGGCGGCCGGACGCCTGGCGACCGGGCTCAATGCCGATTGGCTGGCCGTGACGGTCGAGCGGCCCGGCCAGGAAATCGGCGGTGACGCGCTTGCCGGCCTCGAGGCCAATCTGCGCCTCGCCGAGCGCCTGGGCGCGGAGGTCAGGCGGCTCAACGGCCATGACTATGTCGGCGAGATCCTCAGGCTGGCCCGGGCCGAAAACGTCACCCAGATCGTGCTCGGCAGCGGCAAGGCGAGCTGGTGGCAGCGCGTCACCGGGCGTTCTCTCGCCGACGACCTCCTGCACCGCTCCGGCGAGATCAATGTTACCGTCATCACCAACACCGGGACCGAGGCTCCGCCCGCACGGCGCTGGTGGCGCCGGCTTGTCCTGCAGCCCTCGCTCGCCGGCCTCGCCATGGCGGTGGGCTGCGTGGCGGCCGCCGTCGGCATCGGGATCGGCCTCCGGCATTTCGTCTATCTGCCCAACGCTTCCATGCTCTTCCTCATGGCGGTGCTCGCCAGTGCCCTCACGGTCGGGCGCTGGAGTGCCATCACGGCGGCGGTGTTGTCCTTCTTCGCCTATAATTTCTTCTTCATCCCGCCGCTCTACAACTTCACCATCGCCGAGCCGCACGAGGTCTTCGCCTTGGCGGTGTTCCTGATCGTCGCGGTGGTGGCGGGCGACCTTGCCGGCCGGGTACGCGAGCGGGCGGAGGGCGAAGGGCGGCGTGCCGCCAACATCATGTCGCTCTACGAATTCTCCCGTAAGCTCTCGGGCATCACCAGCCTGGACGACGTGCTCTGGGCCGCCGTCGCCCATGCGCAGGCGACGCTGCACGGACGGGTGGTCATCGCCGTGCCCCAGGAGGACGAACTCACCGTCACGGCCGCCTGGCCACCGGACATCAACCTCGATTCAACCGACATGACGGCGTTGCGCTGGGCCTTCGAGAAGAAGGAGATCGCCGGCCGGGGCACCGGCACCCTGCCCAACATCGCCTTCGAGTTCAGGCCGATTCTGACCCCGAATGGCGCTGTCGGGGTGCTCGGCCTGGCGCAGCCTGAGGGGGCCGAGCCACTTTCCCCGGCCGAGGAGCGTATTCTGGTCGCCATTCTCGACCAGACCGCCATCGCCATCGACAGGGCCAAGCTCGCCAAGGAGAATGTGCGCACCGCCGCGCTCGAGGAAAGCGAGAAGCTGCGCAGCGCCCTGCTCTCCTCGCTCTCGCACGATCTGCGCACGCCCTTGGCTTCCATTACAGGGGCCGTCACCACGCTGCGCCAGCTCGGCACCAAGATGAACGAGGAAAGCCGCGACGACCTGCTCGCCTCCATCGAGGAGGAAGCAGCCAGGCTGAGCCGCTTCGTCGCCAATCTCCTCGACATGAGCCGCCTGGAGGCCGGCGCCCTCAATGCACGACGCGACCTCCTCGATGTCGCCGACGTCGTCCGCGGCGCGGTGGAGCGCGCGCGAAAAGCCTTTCCGACCCGCCTGGTCGAGACCAGCCTGGCAACCGACCTGCCGCTGGTGCGCGGTGACCAGGCGCTGCTCGGCCAGGTCCTGTTCAACCTGCTCGACAATGCCCACAAATATGGCGGGGAGGATTCCTCGACCGCCGTGTTCGCCCGGCGCGAGGACAACGAAGTGGTGGTTACCATCACCGACCAGGGCAAGGGCATTCCGCCGGCCGATCTGGAAAAGATCTTCGACAAATTCTATCGGCGGGGCAAGGTCGACGGCCGGGCACCAGGCACCGGCCTCGGGCTCTCGATCAGTCGCGGCTTCATCGAGGCCATGGGCGGCACCATCACGGCCGAGAGCCCGGCCGTGCGCAAGCGCGGCACCCGCATTGTCATCCGCCTGCCAGCCGAGGCATGATGACGACATTGGGGGGCGGG
>NZ_JBQEPH010000003.1:523784-538104 GCF_052045555.1 Labrys sp. 22185
CCCGCCCCCCGTGAATGAGAGTTCCTTCCCCTATGCACATCCTGGTTGTCGACGACGAGCCGCAGATCCAGCGCTTCCTCAAACCGGCGTTGATCGCCGCCGGCTATGAGGTGACGCCGGCCGTCAACGGCACCGACGCCATGCGCCTGATCGCCACCACCGCGCCGGATCTTGTCATTCTCGACCTCGGCCTGCCCGACATGGACGGCAAGGACATCATCACCAAGGTGCGGGAATGGTCGAAAGTACCCGTGATCGTCTTGTCGGCCAGGGATCGGGAGAGCGAGAAGATCGCCGCGCTCGACCTCGGTGCCGACGATTACGTCGAAAAGCCCTTCGGTATCGGCGAACTGATCGCCCGCATCCGCACCGCCCTGCGCCATCGGGCCCATGAGGAGGGCAATGCCACCCGCTTCGAGAGCGACGGCCTGGTGATCGATACGCTGAAGCGGCTGGTGAGCCGGGACGGCGAAGCCATCCGCGTCACGCCCAAGGAATATGACCTGCTCGCCATGCTGGCGCGTCATGCCGGCCGCGTCGTCACCCACCGCCAGTTGCTGACCTCGGTGTGGGGCACGGCGCATGCCGAGGACCTGCATTACCTGCGCGTCTTCATCGGCCAGCTCAGGGCCAAGATCGAGCGCGACCCGGCCAATCCCCGCATCATCCAGACGGAAGCCGGCATCGGCTATCGCCTGAAGGACGAGGAGTGAGCGCGGGGGCCGGTCTTCGGGCCGGCCAAAGAATAAGTACTTTGTTTGATCAGTAACGCAGCCCCTCACCCTTACCCTCTCCCCGTAAGAACAGGGCGAGGGGAACTTCGACGACTCGTTTTTGCCGACACGGTCTCATCTCGCCCAACCGTCGGGCGAGATGAGTGTCTGTCTCGAAGACAAGTCGAGACGCTTGCGTCCCCCTCGCCCCGTTCTTACGGGGAGAGGGTAAGGGTGAGGGGCTGCGAAATACGGGAAGAAAGAGCACCTCCTTCTCAAGGCGTCCTTTGCCGGAAAAGCCGCGGGTCCAGCCCGGTCCGAGGGCCGGCTCCCAATGCCCTCACATTACCAGCTTCAGCGCCAGCCCGCACATGGTCATGCCGATCAGCCCGTCCAGCACCCGCCAGGCGCCGGGCCGGGCGAAAAGCGGGCGCAGCAGGCGCGCGCCATAGCCGAGCGAGAAGAAGAACAGGAAGGAGGCGGTGACCGCACCGACACCGAAGGCGAGCTTGGCCCCCTGATATTGGGTGGAGATCGAGCCGAGCAGCACCACCGTGTCGAGATAGACATGCGGGTTGAGCCAGGTGAAGGCGAGGCAGGTGGCGAGCGCCCGGCCAAGTCCAAGCCCCGCACCATCGCCCGGATCGAGCCCGCCATGATCGGCAAGCGCCGAGCGGAAGCTGCGGAGACCGTACAGGATGAGGAAGGCGGCGCCGCCATAGCGCATCACCGGTTCGATCCAGGGCACGGCTACGCCGACAGCCTGGAAGCCGGCGACACCGACGCTGATCAGCACGGCATCCGACAGGGCGCAGACGAGGCAGACCCAGAACACATGCTCGCGCCTGAGGCCCTGCCGCAGCACGAAGGCGTTCTGCGCGCCGATCGCCACGATCAGGCTGAGGCCGAGCAGAAATCCGGATATGAGCGCGTTGGTCATGGTCTCCCCCATCACGGGCTGTCCCGATCCGACCCACTGGTCGGAGCGGCGTTTGACTACACGCACCGATGAAATTAGAGAATTTAAATAATCTATCTCTGGATTAGGAAAATTAATCCATGCTGGACTATGCGCTGCTGGAAGCCCTGGCCGCCGTGGTGCGTAGCGGCTCCTTCGACAAGGCGGCGCAGGAGATCGGGGTGACGCCCTCGGCGATCTCGCAGCGGGTCAAGCTCCTGGAAGAGCGCCTCGGCACCGGCCTGGTCGTCAGGGGCCAACCCTGCACGGCGACATCGGCCGGCAGGCGGTTGTGCCGCCATGCCGAGGAAGTCGGCTTGATGGAGCATGCGCTGCGCAGCGAACTTGGCGGCCTGATGCCGTCGGGGGCTGCCCCTACCGTGCGCATCGCCGTCAATGCCGACAGCCTGGCAACCTGGTTCCTCCCTGCCCTGTCGGGGCTGGAGGGGCGCCTGTTCGATCTGGTGCTCGACGATGAGAGCAACACCGCCGAATGGCTGCGACGCGGCGAGGTCAGCGCGGCAGTCGCCATGGCACCGGGCCCCTTCCAGGGCTGCGGCAGCCGCGCATTGGGCGTGCAGACCTATGTCGCCACGGCCAGCCCCGCCTTCGTCAGGCGCTGGTTTCCCGACGGTCTCAGCGAGGAGGCTCTGCGGCAGGCCCCCTGCCTCACCTTCGATATCAAGGACGCCTTGCAGGACCGCTGGCTGGTCGAGACCTTTGGCCGGCCCATAAGCAGGCCGAGCCATTGGATCCCCTCCTCGCGCGGCTTCGTCGACGCTGCCCTGGCCGGGCTCGGCTGGGGCATGAACCCGCTATCGCTGGTGTCTCCCTATCTCGACGAGGGGTCTCTCGTCACCATACATCCCGGCTCGCGCCTGCTGGTGCCGCTCTATTGGCATTGGAGCCGGGCCGTGGAGAAGGGCCTCCAGGACATCACCGCCTCCATCCTGCGTACGGCGCGGGCGAGGCTGGAGCAGGCATAATGGTGCCATGGCCTCTGGACAGGACGGCGTTTACCACTACCATTGTCAGACAAATCAGAATCCAACCTTCAAGACGTCAGGGACGGAAATCCATGCAGCTCCCCATCATGCCCGGCAATGCCGCGCCCCGCCGGCTCGGCAAGACCTCCGTCATGCTCACGCCCGTCGGCCTCGGCGGCGGCCCGATGGGGGACATGTTCGAGAACCTCGACGAGGACAAGGTTCGCGCCACCTTCAGGGGCGCCTGGGACGCCGGCATCCGCTATTTCGACACTTCGCCCTGGTATGGCCGCGGCCTCAGCGAATTGCGCTTCGGCGAAGCGCTGCGGCAGAGGCCGCGCTCGGACTTCATCCTCTCCACCAAGATCGGGCGCACCTTCCACCGGCCCAAGGACGTCGATACTTTCAAGGGACCGTTCTGGTATGGCGGCCTCTCCTTCCAGGAGCGTTTCGACTACACCTATGACGGCGTGATGCGCGCCTATGAGCAGAGCCAGATGCGGCTCGGCATCAACCGTATCGACCTCCTGCTCATCCATGACCTCGACGTTCCGCATGTCGGCTCGGCCGACCTCGTCGCCCAGCATTTCCTCGACCTGGAGCGCTCGGGCTGGCGGGCGCTCGAAATGCTCAAGCATTACGGCGAGATCCAGGGCATCGGCGCCGGCGTCAACGTGCTCGGCACCATTCCCGAAATGCTTAAGCGCTTCGACCTCGATTTCTTTCTGGTCGCCATGCCCTACACGCTGATCGACCAGGGCCCGCTCGACCTCGAATTCCCGCTCTGCCAGGAGCGCGGTGTCGGCGTGGTGATCGGCTCGCCCTTCGCCTCCGGCATCCTCGCCACCGGTGCCGGCGTGCCCACGCCCTATTATCGCTACACCCCGGCCGCCCCGGAGATCATCGAGAAGGTGCGCAAGATCGAGGCCGTCTGCGCTGCCCACAACGTGCCGCTCAAGGCAGCCGCCTTCCAGTTCGTGCTGCGCCACCCGATCGTGGCGAGCGTGATCTCCGGCGCCGTCACCCCCGAACAGGCGGCCGAGAACGTCAGCCTGCTCGGTGTCGCCATTCCCGACGCCTTCTGGAGCGATTTGCGCCAGCAAGGGCTGATCGATGCGAGGGCACCATAGGGTCGCCCTCAGCCGGCAGGATCCTTGCGATGCGCATCGACCAACGCGCCGAGGCTGTGGAAGTGAAAATCGGGCTCCGGCACGCCTTCCACCACCAAGGTGGCACCGCCCTGCTTGCCAGCGCGGCGGTCGATCCAGGCTCGCGCTAGGCCGATACGGGCCGCCGGCATATGATCATGGTGCAGGCTCTGGGCGGTGTGCAGGACATCGGCCGGCTCGAGACCGAACTGTAGCGACAGATGCTCGAGCAGGTAGCTGAAATTGCGCGGGTCCGGCTTGTAGGAACCGACATCCTCGGCGGTGTAGACCGCATCGAAAAGGCCACCGAGCTTGGTATTGCTGGCCGCGAAGCTGCGGCGATCGACATTGGAGAGCACGACCAGCCGGTAGTGGCGCTTGAGATAGGAGAGCGCCCCCGCCGAATCCGGAAAGGCAGGCCAGTCCGGCACGGAGGCGCCGAAACGCTCATGCAGGTCGGCATGGGCGGCAATGCCCCAATCCTGCGCCAGCCGCGCATGGGTGACTGAAAGCAGGGACGAATAGAGCAGCGAAGGCGTCTGGAGCTCCTGCTCGGTCTCGCGGCGGGCGAAGGCAGCGAGCGCCTCCTCGCGGCCGATCACCCGCCCGCCGGCACTGAGCAGGGGCTGGAGCGCATTCCAGATGCCGGTTTCCCAGTCGATCAGCGTGCCATAGCAATCGAAGGTCAAGACCTTGAAGTCCGCCAGTTCCGGCATTGGTTCCTCCTCGAAAAACCCTGAATTCAGCAGACGCCGTGACGCCCATGCCGCAAACGCAAGGAGGGCGGTGTCGCCACCGCCCTCCCTGTCCTTTTGGTTGTCACGAAACCAGTTCGCTGTCCCAGTAGAGATAGTCGACCCAGCTTTCGTGCAGATAGTTGTGCGGATAATGCCGGCTCGCCTCCAGGAGTTCCCAGGGCGAAGGCCGCGCCGGCTGGCGCAAGGGCTTCATGTCCATGCGGTCGGCCTTGCGGGCATTGCAGTCGCCGCAGGCCGCGACGATGTTCTCCCACGAGGTCGCCCCGCCCTTGGAGCGGGGAACCACATGCTCGAACTGCAGATCGCGGGCCTGGAAACCATCGCCGCAATATTGGCAGGTGAAGCCGTCGCGCAAGAACAGGTTGAAACGGGTGAACGGCACCATGCGCTCCACCTTCTGATAGTCGCGCAAGGCAACCACGGAGGGCAGACGCATCGTCGTCGACGGGCTGCGCACCACGGCATCATATTCCGCCACCACGCTCACGCGGTCGAGAAACACGGCCCTCAGCGCATCCTGCCACGAAAGCAGCGACAGCGGAAAATACCGCAAGGGTCTGAAATCGGCATTCAATATCAAAGCAGGGTGGGACGACATGACTACCTCAACGCTCGACTCCTGGAGTTAACACTGGTTGGAGGAATGGATGACCGGTCGCCCGGCCGGCTTCTGGTGCTTCTGGTTTTCGCTGTCTGACTCCCGCCAGCCCCGTTGGCTGGTCTAGCTGGACAGTTGTCCGGCAACGAAAAGACGGAATGATGACAGCACGATGATGTGCACGCGGTCACGCACTGGCATGCGGAGCATGCCGACTGTCCGGATTGTCTGGAGTGTGTCGCGGGCGTACATACCCTCCTGCCATCAAGGCGGAGGGGACTGCCCTGCCGCCGGTTCAGATTCTCGTGTGATCCTGCGCCAGTCGGGCGACGATCATACGGTTCGCATTCGACAGGTCGCGGCCGGCACCTTTGCATTGGCTGCGGGTAGCCACGCCCATGCCCGGCATGCAAGCCGGCAGGGAGGAGGCGTCATCCGCAAACGCAAAGATGTCGAAATGGGTCGGCAACGGCATGTCCGGCTCTTGAAGGAAGAGGCCCATCCCCTTCCCGATGACTAGGCTTATGCCGCCCGAAAACGACAAAAATCAAGCGAGAAAGCACCATCACTGCGCAAAAACAGCAAAAATTTCGGAAGAATCGAGCTCTTTTCCAAGGAGAGCGATCCAAGTGGATAATATCTTATATCCCTGGATAAGATATTGGGAACATCCGGCAGTAGCGCATCCGGCCTGCCAAGCGACCTGTGTCTCGCGCAGCGCGATTCAGCTATGCGAAACTATATGTTGCCTCTCCCTACTTTTGCCATTTCGTCAGAACAAAAGCGTGCCTATAACCAATCAAGCGTCATGACCGGCGTCGAGTCGGCCACCATTTTGGCCCGCCCCTCGGGACGGGCCTTGTCATGAATTGCCTGCTCCAATGTCCGAAGTGACCGCTGGCCTGATGCCCCGGATGGCACGGCCCAATTTCAGAACCACCGCGCTGATCATTGCCAGCGCCATGTTCATGGAACAGCTCGACGCCACCATCCTGGCGACAGCCCTGCCGACCATGGCCAAATCCTTCGACGTCTCGCCTGCGCATATGAGCATCGCGCTGACGTCCTATCTGCTCAGCCTGGCCGTGCTGATTCCCGCCAGTGGCAAGATCGCCGACCGCTATGGCGCCCGCAGCGTGTTTTCCATCGCCATCGCGGTGTTCATGCTGGGCTCGATCCTGTGCGCCTGGGCGCCGACTCTGCCCGTCCTGGTCGCCGCGCGGCTCCTGCAGGGCGCGGGCGGGGCGATGATGGTGCCGGTCGGCCGCCTGGTACTGCTGCGCACCGTCGACAAGTCGGACCTCGTCTCCGCCATGGGATGGCTGCTGGTGCCGGCGCTGATCGGCCCGATCCTCGGCCCGCCGGTCGGCGGTTTCATCGTCACCTTCCTCGACTGGCGCTGGATCTTCTACATCAACATCCCGATCGGCCTGCTCGGCCTGGTGCTGACCCAGATTTTCATTCCCAACATGAAGGAAGACAAGCGCGAGCCCTTCGACATGAAGGGATTCGTGCTCTCCGGCATTTCGCTCGCCTGCCTGCTGTTCGGCTTCGAAATGACCAGCCGCGGCAGCGCCGAGGAGGCGCCGCTCGCCATCGCCCTCCTGGTGATCGGCCTGGTCAGTGGTGCGATCTATGTCGTCCATGCTCGCAAGCCGCGCGACTTCGCCCCGATCCTCGACCTCAGCCTGATGCGGGTGCGCACCTTTCGCATCTCGCTGGTCGCCGGCTCGCTTTCGCGCATCACCCAGGGCGCCCAGCCTTTCCTGCTGCCGCTGATGATGCAGATCGGCTTCGGCATGTCGGCGGCGGAGAGCGGCCTGCTCACCCTTGCCACCGCCTGCGGCTCGATGCTGATGAAGGCGGCAGCCAAGCCGATCCTCAAGCGTTTCGGCTTCCGCACCACGCTGATCTGGAACAGCATCTTTTCCAGTCTGCTCTATGCAGCCTGTGCCCTGTTCCGCCCCGACTGGCCGCATTGGGCCATCTTCGCCGTGCTGCTGGTCTGCGGTTTCTCGATGTCGCTGCAGTTCACCGCCTACAACACCGTCTGCTACGACGACATTCCGCCGACGCGCACCTCCTCGGCCAACAGCTTCTACACCACCTTCCAGCAGTTGATGCTATCGTTCGGCATCTGCGCCGGCGCCCTCGCTCTGACCGGCTCGAAGCTGGTCCTGGGCCATGAGCACGCTACGCTGACGGATTTCTCGATGGCCTTCCTGTTCGTCACCGCGATCTCCCTGCTGGCTTCGCCGGTGAACGCCAAGCTGCCTTACAATGCGGGGGCCTCGATGAGCGGCCACCGCAAGCGGCACGAGGCCGAACAGGCGACGTGAGACGTCAGGCCACCGGGCTTTCGCGCCGGTAAGGCTCGAGGGCGTTGAGGCCCAGGAGTTCCGTCAGCCTGGCACCGTCGCTGACGCGCCTAAACCAGCCGGGGGCCATCCAGGGCGCATCGCCGTCGACATTGGGGGCGCCGCGTCCGGCCGCGACATCCTCGATCCACAGCGTCCTCGTCTCCAGCGAAATGCGCGTGAAGTCGGTGCTGTTGGGCACGCCGGCATGGGCATGCGCGCTGGAGAAGGCGATCACCTCGCCTGGCTCGACCACCACCGGTTCGACGGCCCCGACATCCACGGCCCCGCTCAGATGCGGAATGGCATCGTCGGCATCGACAGCATGGCGGCCGGCGATCTTGGCGCGGGCCAGCACGGCCTCCAGATCGAAGGAGGCGCTGGTATTGGGCACCGCCCGGGTCCACAAATCCGGATAGATCGCGAAGGTGCGCCCGGCCGTGATCGGATAGATCGGCGCCCACCAATTGGTCTGGGCATACAGATTGGAGCCCCAGGTGTCGCGGTGAAAGGCGATGGTGGCGGTGCTGCGCGCCCGTGGCAGGTTCGCTGCAGGCGGCTGGTGGGGCTGGAAGCGAAGATGCAGCCGGTCACGCGCGAGTTTTTCCGGATCGAGGCCGAGCACCGCGAAAACCTCGCTCCACAGGCGCTTGACCTCGGCGGATTGGACAAATGCCTTCTGCAGCCTGGAAAATTCCTCGACCTGCCGGTCATGGTCGAGATGGCGATGAATCTCGGGCGGCTGGTGGGGATGGAAAGCGTCTTCCAGCAGGCCTCGGGTGAAGGCTACCAATGCCTGCATCGGCGAGAGTCCGCTAAAGCAGGCAATCTCGCCGGCATAGATCCGGTCATGGAAACCGCGCGGCGACACCGGAACGGCGAAGGACGAATACATGAGGCGAGCCCCGCTGTTTCAGGTGTCGAACCCAAGACCGGCGCAACCAAGCGCTCGGTCACGAATGCGTTTGCACCGGAAGAAGCGTCATTCTGGCCCATTACGACCGGGTGAGGCAATCGGGCCCGTCAGCTCTGTCGCGCCAGGCGCGGCTGCTCGTGCGGGGCTTCGTCCTGCAGCACCAAGCGCCCCTCCTCCGCCTTGTTGATGTACTGGCTCGCCACCAATACGCCCTTGATCGGACGCAGGATGGGAATGCAGGAGAGCAGCAGGAAGGGCAATGTGGTAACGAAATGCACCCAGAGCGGCGGCTCGAAGCTCAGTTCCATCCACATGCCGAAGCCGGTGGCCGGAAAGGCCATGGTCATCATCACGAAGAAGGCCGGGCCGTCAGCCGGGTCGGCAAAGGAGTAATCGAGCCCGCAGGCATTGCATTTGGGAGCAAGCGTCAGGAAGCCGTTGAAGAGCTTGCCGTGTCCGCAGCGCGGGCAACGGCCACGCATACCGCAGCGCCAGATCGATTGAGAGGCTGCCGATTGTTCTTCCATCGAAGGGCTCCTTCGTTCCGGCAGAATGTATGGATTGAATTTCCATACAAATGTGACTATCCTGCCATCAAGAATCAAGGGATCGACCTGGAATCGAAGAATTTTGCGATTTTCTGGGTCAATCAACACACGCTTTGTATTATTGTAGGCATACAAATGCAAGACAATTCGCCTGCGGCATTCTGGCTCCCCGCCGGACTGGCCCGCGATGCACCCAAATATCTCGCCATCGCCCAGGCGCTGTCGGCCGACATCCGCTCGGGACGCCTGGCAGCGGGCGTGCAATTGCCGCCCCAGCGCCAGCTCGCCAAGGCACTCGGCGTCGACCTCACCACGGTGACGCGAGCGTTCAACGAGGTCCGGCGCGCCGGGCTGGTGGAGGGCAACACCAAACGCGGCACCATCGTCAGCCCCTCCCGGACCGTGCCTGCCCGCATCGTCGTCGACGAGCACCGCCCGGCCGAGGCGACGGCCCTGATCGATCTGAGCATGAACATGCCGCCCCAGCCGGCCGAAGCCGGCCTGCGCGAGGCGATCGCCGAAGGCATCGCCACCGTCCTTGCCTCCCCCCATGCGTTGGCGCGGCTGCATTACCAGGACAATGCCGGCATTCCCGGCGACCGTGCAGCCGGCGCCCGTTTCCTGGCGCCCCGCCTCGGTCCGGTGGCGCCGGAGCGGCTGGTCGTGACTTCGGGTTCGCAAGCGGCTCTCTTCGCCGTGGTTTCGGCCCTGCTCGAACCGGGATCGGTGCTGGCGGCGCCCGAAGTTACCTATCCGGGTCTGCGTTCGGTGGCCGCTCGCTGCGGCGTGAGGCTAGCGGCGGTGCGCACCGACCAGAACGGCCTCCTGCCGGACGATTTCGAAGCGCTCTGCCGTGCCAACCGGCCGAAAGCGCTCTATTGCGTACCGACGCTCGACAACCCGACCACCGCGACCTTGCCCGCCGAGCGGCGGCAGGCCTTGGTCGCCATCGCCCGCAGGTACGATGTCGCCTTCATCGAGGACGATGCCTATGGCGCGCTGCCCGAACACGCGCCGGCCCCGCTTGCAGCCCTTGCCCCCGAACGAAGCTGGCACGTCGCCACGTTGTCCAAATGCGCGACGCCCGCCCTGAGGTTGGCCTATGTCGCCACACCGGGCCAGGCCGAGGCGCTCGAAATCACGGCCCAGACCCGGATCATCAATCTGATGGCGCCCCCGTTGATGTCCGGCCTGGCGACCGCCTGGATCAAGGACGGCACCATGGCCCGCCTGACGTCCGCCATCCGGCGCGAGAACCATGCACGCCAGGCCATCGCCGCGACGGCGCTGAATGGCTTCACCTATCGCGCGGCCGCGGATGCGCACCATCTCTGGCTGAGCTTGCCGCCGGCCTGGGTCGGGGCCGATCTCAGCGCCGTCGCCCGCAAAGCCGGGCTCGCCCTGGTCGGCAGCGCTGCCTTCGCAGTCGGCGCCCCGCCGCCGGCGTTGCGCATCTCGCTCGGTTCGGCACCGAGCCACGACGCCCTGCGCCAAGGCCTCAACACGCTGGCAGCCCTGCTTTCGGTACCACCGGAGGGCGTGCCGGGAATCGTCTGACCGAGGGCGTGTTAGAACGAAGAGACACATCCATGCGGAGTGTCAGCCTCCGGCTGACATCGTAGAAACGAAGCATGCGCCGATCGGCGAGATGTCAGCCCCGCTCCATCATCGGATAGAGCCGTGAGACTGATACTCCCATGCTCTCCACATCCAACCAACCGCGCAATTACGCGAACGGGACAATCCGGGCCCGTGCGTAAAGGGTTTGGTTACCAAGATTGGGCAAAGATTTGCGCGTCGGTCGGCGGATCGACGGCGCTGGGCGTTCCCCCTCGCAACCACCCGCAAACAGTACCCACCCCTAGAGCAAAGCGCGTTCAGGCGTGAACGCTTTTTTGCTCTAGCTCTTTGGTTCGACGCGTCTTGGGGGCCTCGCGCCGCAAGGCCGCCTGGCCACCCGGAAGCGAGTAGCATGACCCACGCCCGTTCCACCGGCAGCTATGTCCGAAGCCGCAGGCCTCGCCGGAACACCGCCGGCTGGATGGCGCTTGCGGGCCTGTGCTTCGGGGCTGCTGCCGCGACCTGGACGGCGGTCGCACTGGTAGCGCCTTCGATGGTCTCCGCTTCCAAGCCTTCCCATCTGCATCTGCGCGCCGAGGATCCCTTTGCGCCCAAGGCCCTGGTGCAGGCGAGTGTGCTCCGACCAGCGCCACTGCCGGTGGAACATGAGGTTGCCGCCGCCGCACCCAAACCGGCAACCGACAACACCGGTCCCGAAATCGCGCAGGGTGTGCGCCTGCCAGCCGCAGACGGCCGCGTTCACCCGTCTGCCCCCATGCTCGCCAGCCTGATGGCCTTTGCCCCTGATGACGACGGCACGCATGAGGCCCTCCCCGTCATCCGTTCCGTGCAGACGGTCGCGGCCTTGCCTTCGCCACCGGCGGAAGCGGCGGCCCCGGATGTCGTCGCCACCGGCAGCGTGCCTGATACCGCAGCCGAAGCCCTACCCCTGCCGCCGATCCGCCCCCTCGACGGCGGCCAGATCGCCGAGGGTCAAATCGGCGCTGGCCTGGCCGAGAACGATCCGGCCGATCTGGTCCCGCTGCCGCCCACCCGGCCGGCCATTCCCCTGACGGCCCTGGCTTCCATCGCCCCGGACGAGGGGCGCCCCCTCGACCGGCCAGCCATCGAGCCTCCGCTGTCGCGCCCGATGGCCGGCAATCGCACCGCCATCTACGATATCTCCGCCCGCACGGTCTATCTGCCCAGCGGCGAGCGTCTCGAAGCCCATTCCGGCCTCGGCCCCTATCTCGACGATCCCGGCTCGGTGCATGTGAAGAACCGGGGCGCCACGCCGCCGCAGACCTATGACCTCAAGCCGCGCGAAGCCCTGTTCCATGGCGTTGCCGCCCTGCGCATGATCCCTGCCAACGGATCGGGCACCGTGCTCGGACGCGACGGCCTGCTGGCGCATACCTACATGCTCGGGCCGCGCGGCGATTCGAATGGCTGCGTCTCCTTCAAGGACTATGCCCGCTTCCTGCGCGCCTATCGCAATGGCGAGGTCAACAGGCTGGTGGTCGTCACCGGGAACGGCAAGGCGAGCAGCCAGATCGCCTCGCGCAACAAGAGCCGCTGGTGGTTTGCGTCCGGGCGCTGAGCCTGCCGAAGCCTTTTGCTACGGAAGGCAAGCGTCGATCGCGAAGCGACTTCGAACCAAAGCACGCAGATAAGGAAGCGTTTGCGCCCGAACGCTTTTGCTTTCATTACTCACCCTTTGGTCATCCTGGATCTGCACCGCATCGCTGCATGCTGCAGTGCGTCCGGGATGACTCTCGTGAGTAATCACTTTTTGCTTTAGGATCGCAGCTTGTCATTCAATCTGGCAGATCCGGCTCGCGTCTTGGCTGCACCGGCCGAGTAGCCCCATCGTATTGATGCCGGCACCGCAATATTCGCAGCCCCTGCCCACTGCGCTACACAGGCATTATCACATCTGGCGCGGAAGTCCTTCCGATCGGGAGCCACTTCCAAGGGCTTCTATCCTGATGGATCATAGCTGCAATCAATAGAGCTAAATCAATTCTTCGAGTGCATGCTGGCCAAGGGAGACCGGAACGCTGCACTCTCTCGCCTCAGGCCCTTGAACGCGTCGCGGCACGCTACTCGCTAGGTCATGTCTGCTTGCCTTTGCCTGCGCCCCCCGCGCGGACGATGAGCAGCAGGCCAAGTACCCGTTTTGCATGCGGGCCATCCCCCGCATAGGCCGACCGGCCATCGTGGCGTCGCCCCGCGCTCGTCTGGTCCGGGAATTGCATTCGAATAAGAACGCGTGAAGGAGGAAACCGGCTTGAGTTCCACATCGATCGGCACGGCTGCCCCAGCTTTGCAGCGCCCTGAAGACGAGAATCTGGGCATCGGCGCCAACCTGGCCTATGGCCTGCAGCACGTCCTGACCATGTATGGCGGCATCGTTGCCGTGCCGCTGATCGTCGGCCAGGCGGCCGGCCTGGCGCCCGAGGAGGTCGGCATGCTGATCACCGCCTCGCTGTTCGCGGGCGGCCTTGCCACCATCCTGCAGACCCTGGGCCTGCCCCTGTTCGGCTGCCGCCTGCCTTTGGTGCAGGGCGTCTCCTTTGCCGGCGTCGCCACCATGGTGGCCATCGTCGTCAGCCCCACCGGCGGCGGCCTGCCGGCCGTGCTCGGCGCGGTCATGGCCGCCTCCCTGCTCGGGCTTCTGATCACCCCGGTCTTCTCCAAGATCACCCAGTTCTTCCCGCCCCTGGTCACCGGCATCGTCATCACCACCATCGGCCTCACCCTGATGCCGGTGGCGGCACGCTGGGCCATGGGCGGCAATCCCAAGGCCCCCGATTTCGGCAGCATGCCCAATATCGCGCTCGCCGGTGCCACGCTCGGCATCGTGCTGCTCCTGAGCAAGCTCGGCAACGCTGCGATCTCCCGCCTGTCGATCCTGCTCGCCATGGTGATCGGCACCGCCATCGCCATGGCCTTCGGCATGACCGATTTCTCCAAGGTCGCCAGCGGCCCCACCGCGGCCCTGCCCAGCCTGTTCCATTTCGGCTGGCCGACCTTCCAGATCGCCGCCGTCGTCTCGATGTTCATCGTCATCATCGTCACCCTGGTGGAAACCTCGGCCGACATCCTGGCCGTCGGCGAGATCATCGGCACCAAGGTCGACTCGCGCCGCCTCGGCGACGGCCTGCGCGCCGACATGCTCTCCTCGACCCTGGCGCCGATCTTCGGCTCCTTCACCCAGAGCGCCTTTGCCCAGAATGTCGGCCTGATCGCCGTCACCGGCATCAAGAGCCGCTTCGTGGTCGCAACCGCCGGCCTCATCCTGGTGACGCTCGGCCTGCTGCCGGTGATGGGGCGGGTGATCGCCGCCGTGCCGCCCGCGGTGCTGGGCGGGGCCGGCATCGTGCTGTTCGGCACCGTGGCGGCCAGCGGCATCCGCTCGCTCTCCAAGGTCGACTACACCAACAACATGAACCTCATCATCGTGGCGACCTCGATCGGCTTCGGCATGATCCCGATCGCCGCACCCCAGTTCTACGAGCACTTCCCGTCCTGGTTCGTCACCATCTTCCATTCCGGCATCAGCTCGGCCGCGCTGATGGCGATCACGCTGAACCTGGTGTTCAACCATTTCAGGGCCGGCAATTCCGACCAGCAATCGGTGTTCGTCGCCGGCATGGAGCGCACTCTGCGCTACCAGGACATCTCGATGCTGCATGAGGGCGACTATTTCCTCAACGGCAAGCTCTATGATGCAAATGGCAGCGAGGTGAAGGTCGAGGAACAGGGCCACCATTGA
>NZ_JBQEPH010000004.1:0-148269 GCF_052045555.1 Labrys sp. 22185
CCGCGGTTGCGGCGTTTGTGGAAAGGAAGAGCGGACTGGAAGTCCGCGCTCCGAAAGCCTACTTGCCCAGCCAGATCGTGCCCGACGGATTGTCGACGGGGACGCCGACGGCATTGCCATATTCGGTCCAGGAGCCGTCATAGTTGCGGGCGTCGTAGCCGAGCAGGCGCTTAAGGGCGAACCAGCTATGGCTCGAACGCTCGCCGATGCGGCAATAGGTGATGATCGGCCTGGTTCCGTCGATGCCCTTGGCGGCATAGATGCCGCGGATCTCCTCGACGGGTTTGTAGGTGCCATCCTCGTTGACGATGGTGGCCCAGGGCACGTTCTCGGCGCCCGGTACGTGGCCGGCCCGGATCGCGAGTTCCTTCACGCCCTCGGGGGCGAAGATCTTGCCGGCATATTCGTCGGGCGAGCGGATGTCGACCAGCTGGCCGTCGACCTGGCCCTGGGCAAAGCCGAGCACGTCGGGAAGCCGGGCGCGCAGGGCCTCGTTGCGATCGGGCAGCGTCAGCGCCGAGGTGGCAAAATCAGGCACGTCGGCGGTGAGGGCGAGGCCGCGGGCCTCCCAGAGCTTGCGGCCGCCATCCACCAGCTTGGCGCGCTCGCCGAAGCCGTAGACGTCGAGCACCCATACGCCCCAGGCGGCGAACCAATTGTTGTTGTCGCCATAGACGATCACGGTGGTGTCGTCCTCGACGCCCGCCTTGCGCAGGGTGTCCTGCAGCTTCTCGCGCGAGGCGATGTCGCGGTTGACGGTATCGACCAGGTCGCGATGCCAGTCGAGATTGACGGCCCCGGGGATATGGCCGCGCTCATAGACGGTGGGATCGACGCTGACCTCGAAGATCCGCACCTTGGGGTTGTCCAGGTTTTCGAGAAGCCATTCCGCCGTAACCAGGGATGGGGAAGCCGGTGTCGTCATCGCTTGCCTCGTTGCAGGAGTATCCGGAAGGCGAACTTAATTCATAAATACACTTAGTCCATAATTTTTATATAATAATCTTGACCAAGCTCCATTCCCTGTCATTATTCCGCCATACCGATTGAAACACGGCCCATTTCTCTGAATTCGGAGCAGGCGGCATGCGAAGCAGGATCGGACTTCTCGGCTTTACGGCCCTCGCCCTCACGCTGCAGGCACCCGCAGCCTTCGCGGAAACACCGCCGGGCATCGCGATAGTGGCGCAATCCATCGACGACGTCACCAGCTTCGATCCGGCCGAGGCTTTCGAATCGACGACGGGGCAGGTGGCCAACGCGCTCTATCAGCGCCTGGTGCAGGCCGATCGCGACGAGAGCGCCGCGATCAAGCCGGCGCTGGCCTCGAGCTGGGAAGCGGGTGCCGACGGCAAGAGCCTGACCTTCACGCTGGACAAGGACGCCAAATTCGCCTCCGGCAATCCGGTGCGGCCGGAAGACGTGATCTTCTCCCTGACCCGGGCCGTGAAGCTCAACAAGGCGCCGGCCTTCATCCTGAACGAACTTGGCTGGACCGCCGACAATGTCGATGCCGCCATCAGCAAGGTCGATGACGGCAAGGTCAGGCTGAGCTGGCAGGCCGATGTCGGTCCGTCCTTCGTGCTGGCCATTTTGACGGCCAACGTCGCCTCGGTGCTCGACGAGGCCGTGCTGGCGCCGCAGGCCAGCAATGGCGATTTCGGCAATGGCTGGCTGAAGTCACATTCGGCCGGCAGCGGCGCCTTCAAGATCAACAGTTACACTGCGCATGAAGCGTTGGTGCTGGACGCGAACCCCACTTCGCCCGGCGGCGGCCCCAAGCTGCAGGGGCTCGTCTTCCGCAATGTCCCCGATCCGGCGGCCCGCCGCCTGCTGGTGGAGCAGGGCGATGCCGACATCGCCCGCGGGCTTGGCACCGACCAGGTCGAGACGCTCAGGGACAAGAGCCAGGTCAGCATCTATGCGACGCCGTCGGCGCGGCTCGAATATCTCCTGATCAATACCAAGGCCAATCCGACCCTCGGCAATCCGGCTTTCTGGGAAGCGGCGCGCTATCTCGTCGACTATGAGGGCATCGCCAGGAATTTGCTGCGCGGGCAGTATCGCGTGCACCAGGCCTTCCTGCCCGCGGGATTCCCGGGCGCCTTGGGCGATACCCCCTACAAGCTCGATGTCGCCAAGGCCAGGAAGATCCTGGCTGACGCCGGCATCGGCCCGACCAGGATCAGTTTCCCCGTCTTCAACGAGCCGCTCTTCCTCACCATCGCCCAATCCCTGCAGCAGACCTTCGGCCAGGCTGGCCTCACGCTCGACATCCAGCCGGGTGTGAGCAGCGAGATCTTCGCCAAGGCGCGCTCCGGCCAGTATGAGGTGACCCTGCGCTATTGGGGCCCCGACTATTTCGACCCGCACTCCAATGCCAGCGCGTTCGCCGTCAACAGGGACAACAAGCGTAACACCATCGCCAAGCAGGCGGGCTGGGTGATCCCCGAGCTGAGCGACGAGACGGCCGCAGCCGTCAGGGAACGCGATCCGGCCAGGCGCATCGCGCTCTACGAGGAACTGCAGCGCAAGATCCAGAAGAGCTCACCCTATGTCGTGGTCCTGCAGGACAGCGACGAGGTCGTGCTCGCAAAGGGCGTCACCGGCTATTTCCAGAATCCCCAAGGCGACGTGTTCTACGATCGCGTCGAGAAGCGCGCGACGCCGGTGCGCGCCGATACCAATTGACGGGAGGCAGGACATGGCCCGCAGCCGAGACAAGCTCTTTCTGCTCGAACCGGGATTTGAGGATCCCAACCATCCGGGCCAGCGCTTCGTCTGCCCGCACAGCAACCAGATCGAGGGCGTTCTGGCGAGCTTTCCGGAACTCGCCGGCCAGCTCGACATCGAGCGCGTACCCTTCGCCCGGCCGCGCCGGGCGGTGATCGCCGAACTGGGCGAGGCCAACCAGTCCCTGCCGGCTTTGATCCTGGCGGAGGGACCGGTTCCCGACGATGCGGAGCGCTTCGGAGAGGTCGCCTTCGTCAAGCCGACCCAGCGCATTCTGGACCTTCTGGCCGAGCGGCACGGCTTTCCGCGCCTGCACGCCTGAAACCAGCCTTCAACCACCGACGGAGTAAAGCCATGCGCTTGAGACGGCGGGCTCTGGATCAGCTCCTGCAGGGGCGCCATGCCCATAAGGGCGGGCGCACGCTGGCGCAGCGCGCCCGCAACCTGACGGCGATCGCAACGGCCTATTCGTGGGATGAACTGCTGGCCGAACGTGGCATCGGGCAGGTCACGGCCCTCGAGGTCGAGCGCTGGCTCGCCCTGAACGGGCTGCAATTGCGGCAGGCGGGTGCCGGACCGTTCCAGCACGGCTGAAGCCTATCGGGTTTGGGCCGAGGCCATGGTGGCATCCACCTGCCGGATCTGCCTGAGCGCGCCTGCCCAGCGCTGCAACTGCCCGATCATGACCTCCATGGCCTGGCAAGTTTCCGGGCCGGGCATGAGGCGGCCCTCGGCGTCGATCGCCCGCCAGGCATTGGCGAGGCTCACGCTGTCGCGCAGGGCGATCGCATGCAGCTCGCCGAAGACCAGCCTCAATTGCTCGATGGCCCGCAACCCGCCCGAAATGCCGCCATAGGAGACGAATGCGATCGGCTTTTCCGCCCATTCGCGGCCGGCCGCGTCGATGATCAGCTTGGCGGCGGCCGTATAGCCGTGATTGTATTCCGGCGTCACCAGGACGAAGCAATCGGCGTCGGCCAGCCGGCGGCGCAGTGCCTGCCTCGCCGGGCAATCCTCCTGATGCAGCAAGGCTGCAAGATCGATCTGCTGGGGATCGACGATGTCGATGTCGAACTGCCGGGTGTGGGCAATCCGCGAATGGGCCCATTGGCCGATGGTGTCGCAGAAGCGGCCGTGGCGGCTGCTGCCATAGATCAGGCCCAGGCGGAGCGGCTGCCTGTTCATGCCGGCCTCCCATGGTCTTTCGGCTCAAGGCGCCGAAGGCAGGAACGCTCCGTGATTTCCAATCGCTTGGCGTGTCGGTCGATCGCTCGAATCGTCATCGAAGCCAGTCTCCATGCAAGGCAGGAGTCTTTCTACAAGTTCAAGTGAACTTGAGATCAAGCAATAAATATGCTTTCATGCCGGCATGGATCCCACCCTCACCATCAATCAGATTTCGCGCCGATCGGGCGTGGCGGCGTCAGCCCTGCGTTATTACGAGGAGCGCGGTCTGATCCGGGCCGAACGGGCCGGTTCGGGACATCGGCGCTTTGCGCGTTCGACGCTCAGGCGCATCGCCTTCATCGTCTTCGCCCAGCGCCTGGGCATGACCTTGGAGGAGATCGGGGAGGAGCTCGCCCGGTTACCCAGCGATCACGTGCCGGGTGGCGAGGATTGGGCGCAACTGTCCCAGCCCTGGACCGAGCGGATCGATGCCAGGATCGCCGAGCTTCAGCGGCTGAAGAATGGCCTCACGCGCTGCATCAGCTGCGGATGCCTGTCGCTGGAATTCTGCCAGCTCGCCAATCCGGACGACCGCGCCGGCCGTCTCGGTCCCGGGCCCCGTTATTGGGTGACGACGCGCAACAATTGAGGCTGCAGGCCAGCGGGCATCGAGCGGCCCGTCTTCGCTGCATGGAAAGGAGCTGCATTGCCGGGGCAAGCCCGGCAATGACAAAGGTCGAGCCGACTCGATCCGCTTATGGACGGACGAAGCCTTACTCCATGCCGAGGGCCTGGAGATACAGCTCCAGGATGGCATCTTCCTCGGCGCGTTCGGCGGCCGGCTTTTTGCGCAGGGACACGATCTTGCGCAGGATGGTGACATCGAAGCCGTTGGCCTTGGCCTCGCCATAGACTTCCTTGATGTCGTCGGCGATCGCCTTCTTGTCCTCTTCGAGGCGCTCGATGCGCTCGATGATCGACTTGAGCTGGTCTGCGGCGACCGAGGTTGCGTCCGTCATTGCTTACTCCTGAGACAAATTTGGGGGCGGATGTGGCTGATAAAGCCGAGTCGGGTCAAGTCCCAGAGCGTTCTGCGATTTGGCGGAACCGCCGAGAATCGCAAAGGCGCCTCGAAAACCGCCTTGAAGGTTTCCGATAAAGGTTAGGGATTTCCTCACCTGCCTTGCGGAAGGCCGCGACAGGGATCGCCGGGTACCTCTTGCCACAGCCACCGTCATCGATCCGAGGGCTGGAGCTGAGGCCCGGTGCGCGATCCCCAATGTTCGATGCGCCGGATGGCGGGATCGATGATCAGGGGCGAGAGGGCGTGTGCGATGCGATCTGCCCAGTCCTCCGCACCCTCCTGGGTGCCGATGAGGTCCTGGCGCAATTCGATCAGGGCGTGGGGCAGGCCGCGCAGCGTGGCGTGCTGGTAGAGGGTGTCGCCTTCCAGGGCACCGTCATAGGGCTCGTTGTCGCCCACCACCAGGGCAGGGTCGCGCTTGAAGGCCTCGATCAACGGCCTGGCGATGCGCGGATCCTTGTCCCAGAGCAGGGTGACGTGCCAGGGGCGCGGCACCCCGCGCCAGACCGGCGTGAAGGAATGCACCGAAAACAGCACCGGCACGATGCCGCGGGCGAGCTTCTCGTTCACCAACTCGCCGATCGCCCGGTGATAGGGCCGGTGGAAACGCTCGATCCGCCGGGCGATCTCGGCATGGTCGGCGCGGGCATTGCCGGGCACCAGGGCGCCGTCGGACAGGCGCATCACCAAAGTGGGGTCGTCGGCGCCGCGATTGGGATCGATCAGCAGGCGCGAGAAGCGGGTGAGCAAGGCGGGGGCCCGCAGCCGTGCCGACAAAGCGTGCGTAACCGCCCGCGCCCCGATGTCATAGCCGATATGGCGTTCGAGCTGTGCCGGCGGCAGGCCCAGCGTGCCATAGTCGGCGGGCAGGACGTTGGAGGCGTGGTCGCAGAGCAGGATGAGACCCGAGTCGGGCTGGCCATCCAGCCTTTCGATAGGCGAAAAATCGGACTGCAAGGGGGTACTGACCAAAGGCACGGATATTGTGGGATCGGATGAGGCAGCATAAAGACGAGCCTGAGCCGGCGCCACCGCCAATGCACCTTCCTCATCCGCGAATTCGAGCGGATGCGGATAAGCCGGTTCGCATGCGTGACCTGCCAGGAACTTCTTCCGATGAGCTCTGCAGTCCAATCCGCGGCCCCGGCGCGAAGCGCCTTCTGGCCTGCTTTCGCCGCGCTGATCGCCGGGGCCATGGCGATGGGCATTTCGCCGATCCTGGTGCGGCTGACGGATGTCGGGCCTTTCGCCAGCGCCTTCTACCGCGTGCTGCTGGCCCTGCCGGTGCTCTATGCCTGGATGCGGATCGAGGAAAGCAAGGCCGATACGCCCGATACCGGCCCGGCCTTCTCCCTGCCTGTGATTGCCACCGGTGTGTTCTTCGCCGCCGACCTCTTCTTCTGGCACCTCGCCATCACCAATACCACGGTGGCCAATGCGACTTTCTTTGCCACCATGGCGCCCTTGTGGGTGGTGATCCTCGGCTGGCTGGTCTATCGGCGCAGGGCGAGCCGCGCCGCGATGATCGGCCTCGGCCTGTGTCTGCTGGGCGGACTGGCCCTCGTCGTCCAGTCTCTTGGTTTTGCCCCGGACCATCTCATCGGCGACGGTTTTGCCGGGGTGACGGGACTCTTCTTCGGCGCCTATTTCCTGGCCGTGGAGAAGGCGAGGCTGCGCCACCGCGCTGCGCGGCTCACCTTCTATATGTCGGTGGTGACCGTGGTGATCCTGGCCGTGGCGGCGCTATGGGCGACCCAGAGCCTGGGGCAGCGCTTCCTGCCGGCAGGGGCGGCCGGCTGGCTCGTGCTGATCGCGCTGGCCTGGGTCAGCCATGCCGGCGGGCAGGGGCTGCTGTCGGTCGCGCTCGGCTCGCTGCCGGTGGTGTTTTCCTCGCTGGTGATCTTCCTGGAGGCTGTGGCGGCGGCAGCGCTCGGCTGGCTGGTCCTGGACGAACCGGTCTCCCTGCTGCAGGCGCTCGGCGGCCTGGTCATCATCGCCGGCATCTGGGTTTCGCGCCCACGGCCGGCCTGAGAATGGAGCCGAGGCAGAAATCAATGGTGGCAACCGCGGTCTACGCCTTCTTGCCGCCTTTCTTGCGTCCGAACGAAACGGTATCAAGAGGGCTCCCAAGGCCGAATCGCTCCGGATGATCTCTTCCTCTCTTCGCCTCCCGCTCGCCGCGGCCGTGACCTGCCTGGCATCCTTGTTCGCCGCCGGCCCGGCCATGGCTGATTTCCGCCTGTGCAACAACACCTCCAGCCGGGTGGGGGTTGCCGTCGGCTATCGCGACAAGCAGGGCTGGCTCACCGAGGGCTGGTGGAATGTCGCGGCGCGCAGTTGCGAGTCCATCCTGAAGGGCCCGCTGGCGGCACGGTTCTACTATGTCTATGCGGTCGATTACGACCAGGGCGGGGAATGGAGCGGCAACGCCTTCATGTGCTCGCGCGACAAGGAATTCACCATTCGCGGTTTCGAGAACTGCCTGGCGCGTGGCTATAACCGTACCGGCTTTTTCGAGATCGACACCAGCGAACAGAAGGCCTGGACGGTCCAGCTTTCCGAGCAGGCCCAGAACGGGGCGAAGCCCAAATCGAACGCTCCGGCCGACACGCCTCCTGCGCAAGGGCCTTCGGCTCCGGCCGCCCCGGCACCGGCTGTCCCACCCGCCTCCGGCGCGGCGCCCGCCCCGGCCAATCCGCCGGCCGTGACCACGCCGCCGGTGGTCTCGCCCGCGGCGCCGTCGCCGATGACGCCGCAGGATGTGCCGGCTCCTGCCGCACCTGCGCAGCCCGCCGGGGAGTCGCCGAACCCGCCAGCAGTGAGCCCGCCCGCCCCGGCCAATCCGCCTCAGGACGCGGCGCCGCCGCAGCCCGGTGCCGACGGTCCTCCCCCTGCGGAAGGGACACCAACCACGCCCGCGCCCCCTCTGCCGCCCGAGCGACCACCCTCGGCACCCTAGAGCCAAGCCCGTTCAGGGCACCAATGCAGTCCATTGAAGGAGGAGCCGCTCCCAATTGTCATAGCCGGGCTTGACCGGGCTATCCAGAAGCCACACGCGCAACGCGGAGATCCAGGCTGGATTGCCGGGTCAAGCCCGGCAATGACGAAGATCGAACAAAAACATAGCGCTTAAGTGAACCGCATTCGTTCAGGGGACGCGTCTTTGCGATTCGAGGTGATTCCGCTCGATCGCAAAACGCTAGGGGGCGAATTAGCGGGCCAGCGTGGCATTTATGTCACTTAACTGGCGTGAAAATCGGACTAGAGTGCCATCTCATCCTTGCGGATGCGCTGTGTCAGCGCCACGAGATCCGCGCAAAAAACCAAGATAAGAAAGAAACAGTCGTATGCGACGCCAGCGAAAAGTAAAAATTCTCGCCACCTTGGGTCCTGCCTCGTCGTCGCGGGAGATGATCGCCCATTTGTTTCGCGCCGGTGCAGACCTGTTCCGCATCAATATGAGCCACACCTCGCATGACCGCATGCGCGAAATGGTGGGCCTGATTCGTGACGTCGAGAAGGAATGCGGCCGGCCGATCGGCATCCTGCTCGACCTTCAGGGCCCCAAGCTGCGGATCGGCGAATTCGCCGGTGGCGCTGTGCAACTGGCCAATGGGACCAGCTTTACCCTCGATTCGGACCCGACGCCCGGCGATGCCAGCCGTGTCTACCTGCCCCATCCGGAAATCCTGTCCGCCCTGCGGCCCGGCCATACCCTGCTGCTCGATGACGGCAAGGTGCGGCTGAAGACCACCGAGGCGACCGGCGACCGCGCCGTCACCGAGGTCATCGTCGGCGGCAAGATGTCGAACCGCAAGGGCGTTTCGCTGCCCGATACCGAGATCGCCGTCTCGGCGATGACGCCCAAGGACCATGCCGATCTGGAGGCCGGGCTCGGCGCCGGCGTCGACATCGTGGCTCTCTCCTTCGTGCAGCGTCCCGAGGACATCCTGGAGGCGCGCGAGATCATCCAGGGCCGCGCCCTGGTGATGTCGAAGATTGAAAAGCCCCAGGCGATCCTGCGTCTCGACGAGATCTTCGAGGCCTCCGACGCCCTGATGGTGGCGCGCGGCGACCTCGGTGTCGAACTGCCGCTCGAAAAGGTGCCCGGCCTGCAGAAGCGCATCGTGCGCGGTGCGCGCAAGCTCGGCAAGCCGGTCGTGGTGGCGACCCAGATGCTGGAATCGATGATCACCTCGCCCGTGCCGACGCGCGCCGAAGTGTCGGACGTGGCGACGGCCGTCTATGAGGGCGCCGATGCCGTGATGCTTTCGGCCGAGAGCGCTGCCGGCGAATTCCCGCGCGAGGCGGTCGCGACCATGAACCGCATCGCCGAGGAGGTGGAGCGCGACGTCCTGCACCGTACCATCATCAACGCCCAGCGCAGCGAACCCGAGCAGACCGGCGCCGACGCCATTGCAGCGGCCGCGCGCACCATCTCCGAAACGCTCGATCTCGCCGCCCTGATCGCCTGGACGGCCTCGGGTTCGACCGGCATCCGCATCGCTCGCGAACGTGCCGAGAAGCCCCTGCTGGCGCTGACGCCCAATGTCGGCACGGCGCGCCGCCTCGCTTTGGTCTGGGGTGTCCATGCCGTGCTGACCGACGATGCCCGCGACATCGGCGACATGGTCGATCGCGCCTGCCGCCATGCCTCGCAAGACGGTTTCGCGCAGACCGGCCAGCGCGTGCTGATCATGGCGGGCATTCCCTTCGGCACGCCGGGCGCGACCAATATGGTGCGTATCGCCGTGATCGGCGCGGATGGTGGCGAAGGGGCCTGATGGCTGCGTCGCGATAGTTTCATAGACAAGTTAGCCGGCAATAATATTGCCGGCTAACTTTTTGATTCAATGGCTCCAAATCTCAATGTCCTGCCGAAAGCCGCCAAAGACGGGTGATCGTTCGCCCGACCCCGCTGGGCCATGTCGGCATCTTTGTGAAGTCGCACTTTCGAGCTGTTTTTAAATAGTCAGCTAACTATTGTGCGGCTTGCCGCATCGAGTCGCGCTCGTCGGCTGCCTGGGCGACGCTACCGATCGCCTCCAGCACCATTTTCTTGGCCGTGTAGTGGATCTGATGGCCGCCACCGGGAACCAGGACCAGGCGGGACCCCTGCACCTGCCGATGCAGCGCCTCGGCATGGATGCTGGTCGACACCACATGATCGGCCGGATCGGCGACGATGGCGGTGGGGACGGTGATCTCATGATAGCGGGAAGACTGGGCCGTCAGGCAGGCCTTGAGGACGGCGACATCCTGCCCGTTCCAGCGGAACTCGTTTGGCCGCAGTACCAGCGCGGCGCTGGCCTTGCGGACATAATCGGTCGGCGCCTCGCCCGGCCTGAAGGAGTCGTCGACCGACTTCTTCAGGCCCCAGCTGCCAACCGGGGTCATCACGGTGTGCACGAAGAGCCGCCCGAGCACCGGCAGGGCGGCGAGGCGGTAATACCAGTTGATGCCACCCGGCCAGGGATGGGTGGCTCCGGCCAGCACCACCAGGCCGGCAACCCGATCCTTGTATTCGACGGCCAGCAGCGTGGCGAGGGAGCCGGCCAGGGAATGGCCGACTACGATGAAGCGGTCCACGCCGTGCGCATCCAGGGCTGCCATCACCAGCTTGGCCTGTGCCGCGGTGGCGGCATCGCCGCGGCCGTTCGGCCGGTCGCTCCAGCCATGCCCCGGCCGGTCCACCGCGATCACGCGACGCTGGCGTGCCAGGTCCTCGCCGATGCCGAAGACGATGTCGCGGGCATTGGAGGTGGCGCCATGCAGCAGCAGCACCGGCAGCTTCTCGCTGCCATGACCGGCACCGAGATCGATCAGATGCAGCCGTCCGCCGGGCACGGGCGCGAATACGCCTTCGGGCGGATTTTCTGCAGCGATGCGGGCGGCGATGACAGCGGTGGCCTGGATGGCTCCGAGCACATGGGCAAGGAGGAGAATGCCGATGAAGAGCAGAAAGAGGGTCAATCGCGGCCTTTGGCGTGCTGATACCGGTAGGAAATATGCTTCTAGCCGTTTTGCAATCGGGTCGAAAGTCCCCCGGGATGGCAGGCTTCGGGCCACGGGCCTTGCGGTGATGGCGCAGGAACAGGGAAGGGCGATCTCCAGCCCGCCGGCCCGGACTTAGATATCGCGCCCTTCGACCTCGGGCTTGAGTTCGTCCATCATCTTGCGGGCGCCGGCAATGTGAGGATTGATCGCCAGGGCATGTTTGAGCGCTTCATAGGCATTCTTCTTGTCGCCCAGGTCGACCAGCATCATGGCCAGGCCGTTCCAGGCGCCATATTCGCGCGGATTGCGCCGCAGCGTCTCGGCGACGTCGGCGATCGAGCGGGCATAGTCCTTTTTCAGGAAATAGGCGGTGGCCCGCTTGTTCCAGGCCTCGGCGTAATCGGGCCTGAGATGGATCACGGCATTGAGGATCTTGATGGCCTTGTCGGTATTCGAGGCCTTGATCGCCGTCAGCGCCCGGTCCATCAGGAGGTCGGTGGTGTCGCTGCCCGAGCGCAGCTCCACGCGCTCGATGGCGAGCGCGATGTTGTCGGCTTCCTTTTCCGACTGGGCCTTGGCAAGGCGCTCATAGAGGCGGTCGAGCTCGGGATCGCCGGCCGGCCGGGTCTCGGCCAGGGCGATGGCAGGGGCGGCAAGCATGCCGATCAGGGCCAGAATCGCGATCCTCATGCCGGGATAGTGGCGCGAGATTGTGGCGGATTCAAAGACAAAAACCCGGCCGCATCGCTGCGGCCGGGTTCAAACGCGGCAGACCCGATAAATCGGCGCAAAATCAGCCCTGGCGGGCCTTGTAGCGCTTCTGGGTCTTGTTGATGATGTAGACGCGGCCCTTGCGGCGGACCAGCTGATTGTCGCGATGGCGCGTGCGCAGCGACTTGAGCGAATTGCGGATCTTCATGGTACTCGTGCCTCAGGTTGGAGCACGCGAGAAGACGCAAGAGCTCCCAAATTCGAAAGATGCGGGGTTCTAGCGACGAGGGGGCCGGATGTCAACACGGTCGGCGCCGCCATTATCGTGGCGGCGCGGCACACCTGCGTGCCGGGCCTATGCCATTGCAGCTCTATTGTCTATGACTGGCCGCGACGACTGGCCGCGACGAGGAGATCCGCATGGCCGACTACAAGCTCTACGCCTTTGGTGAATCGGGCAATTGCTACAAGGTGGCGCTGATGCTGGCCCTGACCGGCACGCCGTGGCAGCGCCTGCCGGTCGATTTCTTCAATGGCGAGACCCGCACCGACGATTTCCGCGCGGTCAACGAGATGGGCGAAGCGCCGGTGCTGCTGCATGACGGCAAGGTGCTGAGCCAGTCGGGCGTGATTCTCGACTACCTCGCGGAGCAAACCGGCCGCTTCGGCGCAGACAATGCCGACGAACGGCGCGAGATCCTGCGCTGGATGCTGTTCGACAACCACAAATTCACCAGCTACTACGCCACCCTGCGCTTCATCGTCGGCCTACAGAAGAGCGGCGAGAGTCCGGTTACCGAATTCCTGCGCGGGCGAGCCAAGTCTGCCTTTGCCATCGTCGACAAGCATCTGGCTGGCCGGGATTTCCTGGTGGCGGATCGCCTGACCATCGCCGACCTGTCCCTGGCCGGCTATGTCTTCTTCGAGGAGGAGACGGGCCTGGCGCTTTCGGCCTATCCCAACATCCTGGCCTGGCGCGCCCGCATCGCGGCCATGCCGGGCTGGAAGCCGCCCTATGAGATGGTGCCGCATGCCCCGCCGGCGCGGGTTTGATCGAAGCTTCCTGTCCCTGTCATCGCCGGGCTTGACAATGAAACCAGGTCAACTGGATGCCCGGATCGAGCCGGGCCTGACAAAGGCCGGTGTCTCTTTCGCCATAAGTCAGATAGTTAAGGCCACCGAGCGCCCAAATAGAAACCGACGATACGGGACATTTCCTTGCACGCACCCGCCCCGACTTCCCTGCTCGACCGCTACCTTGCCCTCGTCGCCGCCGGCGGACTTGAACGCGACGCAGCCCAGGAGGTTGTCCTCGCCCGCCTGCAGACCGTCCTGGATGGATTGGGTGAGATGTCGGCGACAGGCAAGTCCGGCGCCTTCGGCTGGCTGTTCGGGCGGGCCAAACCCAAGCCGGTGCCGAAAGGCCTCTATATCTGGGGCGAGGTCGGGCGTGGCAAGACCATGCTGATGGACCTGTTTCACGAAGCGGTGCCGGCCGGGATCAGCCATCGCCGCGTGCATTTCAACGCCTTCATGAACGACGTGCATGAGCGCATCTTCCACTATCGCAGCGAGATCCGCGCCGGGCGGGTCAAGGGCGACGATCCGATCGGCCCGGTGGCCGAGGTGCTGGCCAGGGAAGCCAGGCTTCTGTGCTTCGACGAATTTTCCGTCACCGACATTGCCGATGCCATGATCCTCGGGCGCCTCTTCACGCAGCTGTTCGCGCATGGCGTGGTGGTGGTCGCTACCTCCAATGTGGTGCCCGACCGGCTCTATGAGGACGGCCTGAACCGCGCCCTCTTCCTGCCCTTCATCGGCCTGCTGCAGCAGCATATGGAGGTGGTGAAGCTGGAGGCGCGCACGGATTATCGCCTCGAGAAGCTTTCGGGCGGGGAGACCTATCTGGTCGGCAGCGGGCCGCAGGTCCGCGCCGGGATGGATGCAGCCTTCGAGCGCCTTACGGGTAGGAAAGAGGGCCTGCCGCTGGTGCTGACCGTCAAGGGCCGTGCCCTGAAGGTGCCGCAGGCCGCCATGGGCGTCGCCCGTTTCTCCTTCGCCGAACTCTGCGGCCAGCCCCTGGGCTCGGCCGACTATCTCGCCCTTGCCGAGCATTTCCACACGTTGCTGATCGACGACATCCCGGTGCTCAAGCAGGAGCAGCGCAACGAAGCCAAGCGTTTCATCCTGGTCATCGACTGCCTCTATGATCGCGGTGCCAAGCTGGTCGCCTCCGCGGCGACGGAGCCAACCGGGATCTATCCCTATCAGGAGGGACGCGAGGGCTTCGAATTCCAGCGCACCATTTCGCGCCTGATCGAAATGCGTTCGGAGGCTTATCTCGCCCAGCCGCATCGGGCGCCGCCCAAGACGTCCCTGGTGGATGGCTGAGCCCGCGGGGAGGTAGGAGATGGGCGGCAAGAGCGAACCGACCGGCGCGCGGCTTTTGGACATTGCCACCGATCACGTGCGCAAGCACGGGCTGGAGCGCACGTCCGTGGTGGCGGTCGCCCGCGAGGCCCAGGTCAGCCATGCCGCGGTCTATCGCTATTTCGCCTCCAAGGACGCGCTGATCGACGCCGTCACCGCCGACTGGCACAAGGCGGTGGAGACCCAGCTCGCCGTGGTCGCCGACGCGCCCGACCCGGCCGACGACAAGCTCGAGCGCATGATGCTGCTGCTGGCGCGCCTCTATCGCGAGCGCCTCGACCAGGAGCCCAATCTCTATGCCGCCTGGCTGTCGGCGATCGGCGAGAACCGTGCCGTGGTGCGCAAGCATCGCCGCCGCATCCGCAGCCTGATCGAACGCGTCGTCGACGAAGGGCGATCCATCGAACTCTTCCGGGCGCGCTCGAACGAGAGGCTGATCGCCTTTCTTGGCGATGCCCTGCACCGCTTCATCGACCCGGCGGCCATCGCAGCGGATCGGGATGCCAACCGCCTCGAACTCGACCAGCGCCTTGCCCGCCTGCTGCGCGTGGTGATCCGCGCCATGGTGGCCGGCAGCGTGTAATTCTGGGGCCGTCTTTCCGAGCTATTAATCATTCCACGGCATTGTTCTTGCTTCCCCTTTTACGCCCAATGCAGCGGGCGCAGGACGCGAAGCATGTATGATAGTGCCGTGCCGGCCTCCGGCACCTGTGTCGACCAGCCGATCCTCGATCCCGGCACCCTTCTCGGTGCCCTTGGCCAGGCCAGCTACGAATGGTGCCTGGAGACCGACCGTCTCGCCTGGGGAGCCGGAGCGTCCACCGTGCTCGGCGTGCGGGCCGCAGCCGACATCGCCGATGGCAGGGCCTTTGCCCGCCTGATCGATCTCGACCGGCCTGGCGGCCGGCACGAGGCCATCCTGCAGAGCCCGCATGGGGGAACGACGGAGGGCGCGCCCTATTGCCTGCGCTATAGCTACCGCCCGCATGCGGCTGGCCGGAAGCGCTGGATCGAGGATCGCGGACGCTGGTTCGCCGGGCCGGACGGGCGCCCCGTGGTCGCGCGCGGCATGGTGCGTGTCGTGGCCGAATGCCCGGAAGACGAGACGGCGACATCGGCCCACACGGTGATCGGCATTCATGATCGTGTTTTCGCCGCCGCCCTGGCCGATGCCTGTGCGGCGGGACGGCAGGCCGGGCTGTTCCTGGCCACCATCGACCAGCTCGGCGCCCTTCATGGTGCCTTCGGCGCCGTGGTGGCGGACCGCGTCTGCGCCCAGGTGATGCGCGGATTGCGTGGCGTGCTGCGCATCGGCGACAGCCTCACCAGCATTGCGGACGGCAAGTTCGCCGTGATGCTGCCCGGCTGCCGGGCCGAGGACATCAGGGCAGCGGCGGAACGCTTCCAGCTCGCGATCGACCGCGTCATCGTGGAGGCAGAGGCCGGCATGATCCGGCCCACGATCTCGATCGGCGCCGTTCACATCGCGCCCTCTGCGGAGACTGCGGGGACGGCCCTGCACGCGGCGCAGCAGGCCCTCGACCGCTGCGAGCGCGAAACGCCGGGCGGCATCGCGATCTTCGCGGAAGGCGATCACCAGGCCGCATCGGCAAATGCGGCGCAGCGCCTGGCGCTGGCGCTCAACGAAGACCGCGTCTTCCTCGGTTTCGAGCCGGTGCTGGCGGCTCAGGCGGCGGGCCGCCAGGCTTTCCGGGCCCGCGCCTTCATCCGTATGCCCGGCAATGGCGCAACATCGGCTTCTGCCACGCTGCAGCCGGCGTCCCTGCAACCGGCGTCCCTGCAACCGGCCTGGCTGACCCCGGCCTGCGACCGCGCCCTCGTCCGCCGGCTCGCCCTGCGGCTGGTGGACCTGGCCGGCGCGGTGCTCGACCGCCATCCCGGCGTCGAGCTGATCCTGCCCCTGCCGGTCGTCGTCGATCCGCGCCGGGGCCCGGGCGACAGTTTCGAGCGCTTGACCATCGAGCTTGACGAGGCGCTGGCCAAGGCCGATCTCGACAATAATGGGCGCTACTGCCGCGCAATCCGCGCCTCCGGCGCCCGGCTCGGCATTGGTGGCTTCGGCGGAGGCCATCTCGACTTCGCCGAACTCCAGGCTCTCGAGGTCCGCCAGGTGACGCTCAACGGCGTGCTGGTCGAAATGGCCGGCCAGGTTGCGCAGGGCCGTTTCGCGCTGCGCAGCCTGATCGAGACCGGTGCACGACAAGGTCTCGACATGGCGGCCGAATGGGTGGATGACGAGATCGTTGCCCGCCAGCTGGTGACCTGGGGCTGCAGCCGTGTGATGGGGACGGCGGCGGGCTCGCTTCGGCTGGAACTGCCGCGGCTGCGCGATGCCGGCCGCCAGGCCCCGATGGCACTGACCGGAACTTGAGAGGCAACCTGCCTTCTCCCCTTACAGGAGAAGGCGAGCGGCGCTCATTTTTTATCGTCGCTGATGCGATCGAGGCGCGACTTCATCTCCGCCAGCTCCTTCTTGAGCGTGTCGAGGTCGTCGCTGCTCTTGGAAGTTGCGGTTGCGGCCGGTTCCTTCACATCCTCGCTGTCGGGCTGGGTGAAAGGCGAGAACAGGCGGAAGGCGCGCTGGAAAGCGGCCATATTGTTGCGGGCCTGCTCCTCGAGCGCACCGAAACCGCCATTGACCCAGGGCGCCTGGCCCCAGCCGCTGGTAAGATGCTGAGTCATCTGCTCGCGCAGCTTCTGCTGGTCCCGCGTGAGATTGTCGATGGAAAATTCGAGGAAGCTCGGCACCAGTGCCTGCATGCTGTCGCCGTAGAAGCGGATCAACTGGCGCAGGAAAGTGATCGGCAGCAGGTTCTGGCCCTTGTTCTCCTGCTCGAAGATGATCTGGGTGAGCACCTGGCGGGTGATGTCCTCGTTGGTCTTGGCATCGTGGACCACGAAATCTTCGCCGGCTTTGACCATGGCGCCGAGATCTTCGAGCGTGACATAGGTCGAGGTACCCGTGTTGTAGAGGCGCCGGTTGGCGTATTTCTTGATCGTGGTCGGCTCTTTAGCTTTCGCCATCCTACTGCCCCTTACGCTCGTCCCTGCCCTGCAGAATTTCCGAACGAGCTCGCCTGCACAAGCCTGGAAATTCCGAACCATCCCGGGTCGCCGCGGCGGCTTCCCGTCCGACGACGGTACCCCGTTCCGGAATCGCTCTTCCGGAAGGATGATCACCCCCACGGTCTGACAAATCTAGGCTCTTTTCGCGGTCGCGAAAACATCTTTGTGCAAGCGCGGTAAACTCACCTGGCGCATTGACGGCGGCGCGCCAAGCGTCCCATATGCCCAGGCAGATGGTGGTTGAGCGGGCGTGTGGTCGGCTCGACCGCAATCTGAAGGACTTGGAGGATTCGCAGACTTTCCCTGCTTCATCCCTGCGAGGATGAAGCAGGGAAAGTCTGCTTCTGAAAGAGTTGGTCCGCCGGGCCGTCGCAGAACGGAACACTAGAGGAGTGAAATTGCCATGAGTGATGTCGTCATCGTCAGCGCCGCGCGCACGCCGGTCGGCTCCTTCAACGGCGCCTTCGCAGCAACGCCGGCCCACACGCTCGGTGCGGCAGCCGTCAAGGAAGCGCTGGCTCGCGCCAAGGTAGAGGCCGGCGAGGTCGACGAGGTCATCCTCGGCCAGGTCCTGAGCGCCGGCGGCGGCCAGAATCCGGCCCGCCAGGCAGCGATGGCGGCCGGTGTGCCCCAGGAAAAGACCGCCTTCGGCCTCAACCAGCTCTGCGGCTCGGGCCTGCGCGCCGTCGGCCTCGGCCTGCAGCAGATCGCCAATGGCGATGCCTCCGTCATCGTGGCCGGCGGCCAGGAATCGATGTCGCTCGCCCCGCATGTCGCGCATCTGCGCGCTGGCGCCAAGATGGGTGATGTGAAGTTCCTGGATTCCATGCTCAAGGACGGCCTTATCGATGCCTTCCAGGGCTATCACATGGGCACGACCGCAGAGAACATCGCGGCTCGCTGGCAGCTCACCCGCGAGGAGCAGGACGCCTTCGCCGTCGCTTCGCAGAACAAGGCAGAGGCCGCCCAGAAGGCAGGCCGTTTCAAGGACGAGATCGTCGCGATCACCGTGCCCGGCCGCAAGGGTGACGTCATCGTGGATGCCGACGAATATCCTCGCCATGGCGCTACGCTCGACGGCATGGCCAAGCTGCGCCCGGCGTTCAGCAAGGACGGCACGGTGACCGCCGGCAATGCCTCCGGCATCAATGACGGGGCGGCCGCCGTGGTGCTGATGAGCGCCAAGGATGCCGAGAAGCGCGGCCTCACTCCGCTTGCCCGCATCGCCTCCTGGGCCACCGCCGGCGTCGATCCCGCCATCATGGGCACGGGGCCGATCCCGGCTTCGCGCAAGGCGCTGGAAAAGGCGGGCTGGAGCGTCAAGGACCTCGATCTGGTCGAGGCCAACGAGGCCTTTGCGGCGCAGGCCCTCGCCGTCAACAAGGACATGGGCTGGGATCCGTCCATCGTCAACGTCAATGGCGGCGCCATCGCCATCGGCCATCCGATCGGTGCCTCCGGCGCCCGCGTGCTGGTGACGTTGCTGCATGAGCTCGCCCGCCGCGGCGGCAAGAAGGGCATTGCCACGCTGTGCATCGGCGGCGGCATGGGCATCGCTTTGACCGTCGAGCGCTGATCGGCTCACGGCGATGCGCAAGCGTCTCGCGGCCTGGTGAATGCCAGGCACCGCGGGAGGCTTGTGGAAAGGCGGTTCCTCCATCGGAGGAACAGGGGACGTCCTCGGTCTCGGCCCCTTTCCACACAGGGGAGGGGCGGTACGTATCGGACCGGTCCTCAGGGGCGAATACCGGTTCGTGACTTCCTGGAGCACAGCGCGTTCACGACTGAACGCTCATTTGCTCCAGCTCTTTGTTTCCTGGCCGATCCAACGGATTGGCCAGGGCGTCTTTGCGCTTCCGGGTCACTCCCTCAAATCGCAAAACGCTGTAGTCCAATGAAGAACACCATCGTTACCAAGGAGGCACCATGACCAGAGTTGCAATCGTCACCGGCGGAACGCGCGGCATCGGCGCAGCCATCTCCAAGGCGCTCAAGGCGGCCGGCCACACGGTTGCCGCCAGCTATGCCGGTAATGACGAGGCAGCGGCCAAGTTCAAGGCCGAAACAGGCATTGCAACCTATAAATGGGACGTCGGCGATTTCGATGCCTGTGCCGCCGGGGTGGCGCAGGTGGAAAAGGATCTCGGCCCCGTCGACATCCTGGTCAACAATGCCGGCATCACCCGTGACGGCTTCTTTCACAAGATGAGCAAGGACCAATGGTCCGCCGTCATCCGTACCAATCTCGACAGCCTGTTCAACATGACCCGCCCGGTCATCGAGGGCATGCGCAACCGCGGTTTCGGCCGCGTGATCGTGATCTCCTCGATCAACGGCCAGAAGGGACAGGCCGGACAGGTCAATTATTCCGCCGCCAAGGCCGGCGATATCGGCTTCGTCAAGGCTCTGGCCCTGGAAGGGGCGGCCAAGGGCATCACGGCCAATGTGATCGCTCCCGGCTATATCGGCACGGAGATGGTGCAGGCGATCGACCCTAAGGTGCTGGAAACCCGTATCCTGCCGCTGATCCCGACCGGCCGCCTGGGCCAGCCCGAGGAAATCGCTCGCGCCGTGGTGTTCCTGAGTTCCGACGATTCGGGCTATATCACCGGCTCGACGCTGAGCATCAATGGCGGGCAGTATCTGGCCTGAGCCGCGCTGCCCAGCCCGTCAGCGGCAGTTGAGACGATCGATGGAACACGGCGGCCCGTTCCGCGTTCCATCATCGCAGCCGGCATAGGCTGCTTCCCGACAATCTTGCGTCATCCTCTCCCGGCCCCGGGAGAGGAAAGTTTTTATGAGCAGTTCATGACCGTCGATTTCCATCACCGCCTCGCTTCCGTCGCCAGTGAGATCGAAGATGTGCTGGTGACGATCTTCGATGTCGCCACCACGCCCCCGGTGCCGGCGCGGTTGCTGGGCGCGATGCGCTATGCGGTGCTGGGCGGCGGCAAGCGGCTGCGCCCTTTCCTGGTGGTCGAGGCGGCGCGGCTCCTCAAGGGCGATCTAACCACGGCCCTGCGCGCCGGTGCGGCGATCGAACTGGTGCACGTCTACAGCCTCGCCCATGACGATCTGCCGGCGATGGATGACGACGAATTGCGGCGCGGCAAGCCGACGCTGCATCTGGCCTATGACGAGGCCACCGCCATCCTGGCGGGCGATGCCCTGCAGACCCTGGCCTTCGAGACCCTGGCGGATGCCGCCACCGGCACCGATGCAGCCATGCGGGCCGAATTGGTCCGCCTGCTGGCCAAGGCCGCCGGTGGCGCGGGCATGGCCGGCGGCCAGATGCTGGACTTGGAAGCGGAAGGGCGTTTCGAGGGAGCATCCGAGCTCTCGGCGCAGGCTATCGCCCAGCTCCAGGCGATGAAAACGGGCGCGATCCTGTCGTGCGCGGTGGAGATGGGTGCCGTAATCGGGCGCGCCGATGCGCCCACCTATCAAACCCTGCTGTCCTATGGACGCGCTCTGGGCGCGGCTTTCCAGATCGCCGACGACATTCTCGACATCGAGGCCTCCAGGGCTGAACTCGGCAAGGCCACCGGCAAGGATGCCGGCCGCGGCAAGGCGACCTTGGTCGGCCTATGGGGCGTGGAGAAGGCGCGGGCCGAACTCGAGCGTCTCACTGGCGACGCCCTCGCCGCGCTCGCCGGCTTCGGGGCGGAGGCGGACGTTCTGCGTGCCGCCGCCCGCTTCACCGCGGACAGACGCAAGTGAGGCGTCAAGCGAGGCTTCCGGGGTGAGGCATTTCCTGCGTCCGCTGACCGCCAGGCCGGTCCTGCTCTGGAGTCTCGTCGCCGGCATGGGGCTCGGTCTGGCGATCCCGGGCCTGCCTTGGCTCGAAAGCCTGCTGGCCGGGTGGTGCCTGACCACCGTGCTGTTCGTCGTCATCGTCAGCTACAGGCTGTCGCGCCTGCCGCCGGGGCGCTTCGCCCATAAGGCCGATTCCCTCGACGAGGGGGCGGTGATCATCCTGGTCGTGTCGATGCTGGCCGCGGCTCTCAGCTTTGCCGGGGTGATCATGGAGCTTCATGCGACCAAGGACCACGCCGGTGGTGACGGCCTGTCCTTGCCGCTGATGGTGGCGACCATCGTCTGTTCCTGGTTCTTCATCCACACCATCTTCGCCATCCACTATGCCCATATCTACTATAATGACGGTGGCCGGCCCGGTAAGCCGAGCCTCGATTTCGGTGGTGATCCCGAGCCGCCGGATTATTGGGACTTCGTCTATTTCTCAGTGGCGATCGGCGCTTCTTCGGCGACATCCGACACCAATCTGCGCTCACGGCTGATGCGCCGCATCGTCGCCGCGCATGCGGTGTTCTCGTTCTTCTTCAACGCCACCATCCTGGCCCTGGCGATCAACATCGCCGCCGGGCTGCTGGGCGGGAATTGACGGGATCGGCAGGCAGCCGCATGCCAGGAACGGTCGGTTGCCGCCAATGCTGTGGGCAGCAGTCGACACAGCAACCGGCATCGCAGCGGTGGCCGCACGGCCGGAGAGACCGACCATCTGGCTGTGAAGCCGCGGCTCAGGCGATGGCTGTCGCCACGTTGCGCTCGACCCGCATGCCCTTGCGTTCCTCGGACGGCGTGCGGTCGAAATGCTCCGAATAGCATTTGGAGAAATGCGAGGCCGAGACGAAGCCGCAGGCCAGGCCCACCGACAGGATCGGCATCGAGGTCTGGCGCAGCAGCTGGCGGGCGCGGTTGAGGCGCATTTCGAGATAATAGCGGGTCGGCGTAGTGTCGAGATAACGCTGGAACAGCCGCTCGAGCTGGCGCGGCGACAGGCGTACCGTGCGCGCGAGCTGGGCGCAGGAGACCGGGCGTTCGAGGCGTTTGTCCATCTCGCCGATCACGGCGAGGAGCTTGGGATGGGAGACGCCGAGACGTGCGCGCAGCTCCATGCGCTGGCGCTCATGGGAATCGCGCATGCGGTGGTGGATGAGCTCGTCGGTGACGAGCGCAGCGATCACGGCGCCCTTCTTGGCCGTGATCAGCGCCAGCATCATGTCGATCGAGGCGGTGCCGCCTGCGCAGGTGAAGCGGTTGCGGTCGATCTCGAACAGTTCCTGCGTCGCGTCGATCTCAGGGAATTCCTCGCGGAAGCTGTCGTAGTTCTCCCAGTGGATGGCGCAGCGATGGCCGTCGAGCAGGCCGGCCCGGGCCAGGATATAGGTGCCCGTGCACACCGCACCGATCGAGACTCCGTAGAAGGCGAGCTTGCGCAGCTTGGCGATCAGCGGGCCGTGATCGTATTTCTGCACGTCCATGCCGGAACACACGATGATCTCCGGCATCGGCCCGACATCGCCATAGGAACCGTCGACCGCCAATGCCACGCCGTTCGAGGCCTCGATCGGCTGGCCGTCCGGTGAATAGAGCCGCCAGGCGAAGGCCTTTGCGCCGGTGACGTAGTTCGTCAGGCGCAGAACCTCCACGGCCGCTGCGAAGGCGATCATCGAGAAATTCGGGGTGAGCAGAAAGCCGACGGTATGCGTGGCGCCGATATCCGGCCGGATATTCATACGCGATTCTCCCTAGAACCTCCGCCGGGGGGCCGGCGGTACGAAGCGTGACGGAGGCGGGAAAGCGCACCGGATGGGGCGCTTGCCCTCGTGATGGCATCGGGCATCTGTGCGCCCATTATGGTCAAAAGCGACGGTTGCGGGGCGGTTTGTACCGCATTGTCCGAAACGACGAGGCAGGACGATATTGCGACATTTTTTGAAGAATTCTGATGTGGGCCCGACCATATGTCGCATTTAATGTCGTAATTTGACAAATGTGAGATATTGGGATGCGACCCAATGGTCAAATACTATCCCAAATGCGTCCTATTGAGGACTTAGCGAACAGGGCCTTTTGTGCAATTTCTTCCAATGCGACAAAAGGCGCGTCGCTTCCGTGCTAGACTGGTCATCGGCGGGATGATGATAGTCGCGCCATTCAAGACTCCATCCAACGGGCGGCAACACGTGCGGTTTTCTGTCTTTTCCCTGGCGCGCAACGCGCTGCGTGGTCATCAGGACTGGCCCGAGCAATGGCGCTCGCCCGAACCGAAGGCCAGCTACGACGCCATCATCATCGGCGCCGGCGGGCATGGCCTCGCCACTGCCTATTACATGGCCGCCGAGCACGGCATGACCAACATCGCCGTGCTCGAAAAGGGCTGGCTGGGTGGCGGCAACACCGGCCGCAACACCACCATCATCCGCTCCAACTATCTGTGGGAGGAGAGCGGCAAGCTCTACGACCACGCGATGAAGCTGTGGCAGAACCTGTCCCAGGTGCTGAACTACAACGTGATGTATTCGGCCCGCGGCGTGATGATGCTGGCGCACAATGTGCACGACATCCAGGTCTTCAAGCGCCATATCCATGCCAACCGCCTGGCGGGCATCGACAATGAATGGCTGACGCCGGAAGAGGCGAAGGAATTCTGCCCGATCCTCAACATCTCCAAGGACATCCGCTACCCGATCATGGGCGCCGCTCTGCAGCGGCGCGGCGGTGTCGCCCGCCACGACGCGGTGGCCTGGGGCTATGCCCGCGCTGCCGACGCGCTGGGCGTCGACATCATCCAGAACTGCGAGGTCACCGGCATCCTGCGCGATCCCTCCGGCGCCATCGCCGGGGTGGAGACCTCCAGGGGTACGATCCGCACCAAGAAGCTCGGCGTGGTCGCCGCCGGCCACACCTCGGTGGTGATGGACATGGCCGGCGTGCGTATGCCGCTGGAAAGCTATCCCCTGCAGGCGCTGGTGTCCGAACCGCTCAAGCCGATCATGCCCTGCGTGGTGATGTCCAACACCGTGCACGCCTATATGTCGCAATCGGACAAGGGCGACCTCGTCATCGGCGCCGGCACCGACCAGTATGTCTCCTATTCGCAGACAGGCGGCCTGCACATTGCGGCCCACACGCTGGATGCGATCTGCGAGCTCTTCCCGGTGGTGCGCCGCACCCGCATGATGCGCAACTGGGGCGGCATCGTCGACGTCACGCCCGACCGCTCGCCCATCCTGTCCAAGACCCCGGTATCAGGCCTGTTCGTCAATTGCGGCTGGGGCACGGGCGGCTTCAAGGCGACGCCGGGCTCGGGCCACGTCTTCGCCCACACGGTGGCGACGGGCGAACCCCATCCGATCGCCGCTCCCTTCACCCTCGATCGCTTCCGCACCGGACGCCTGATCGACGAAGCGGCCGCTGCCGCCGTCGCGCACTGAGGACCGTCATGCTGCTCATCCGCTGCCCTTATTGCGAACAGGATCGCCCGGAACTGGAATTCCGCAACATGGGCGAGGCCCATATTGCCCGCCCGGCCTTCGCCGACAATCCGACGGACGAGGTCTGGGAAGGTTTCCTCTACACCCGCTCCAATCCCAAGGGGCTGATCGCCGAGCGCTGGCGCCATGTGCATGGCTGCGCGCGCTTTTTCAACGCCGTGCGCCATACCGTGACCGATAAGTTCGTGAAGACCTATAAGCAGGGCGAACCCAAGCCCGATCTGGCGGCCCTGGCCGCCGAACTTGCCGCCGCTACGCCCTCCAACACGGAGGCGCGCGCGTGACCGCCTCCCTCCGGACAGCGGCCGGCGGCCGCATCGATCGCGCCAAGCCGATCAACTTCACCTTCGACGGCATCGCCTATCAGGGCGTGCGCGGTGATACGCTGGCTTCCGCCCTGCTTGCCAACGGCGTGCACCTGATCGGGCGCTCGTTCAAATATCACCGGCCGCGCGGCATCATGTCCGCGGGCTCGGAAGAGGCGAACGCGATGGTGACGGTGGTCCGGGACGCCGGCCGCACCACGCCCAATCTGCGCGCCACGCAGGTCGAGCTCTATGAGGGCCTCGTCGCTACCAGCCAGAACCGCTGGCCTTCGCTGAAATTCGATGCCGGTGCCGTCAATGACGCGATGTCGCCCTTCCTAGCCTCGGGTTTCTACTACAAGACTTTCATGTGGCCGCAGAGCTTCTGGAAGAACGTCTACGAGCCCCGGATCCGTGCTGCCGCCGGCTTCGGCGAGGCACCCAAGGTGGCCGACCCCGATCGCTACCTCAACCGCTACGCCCATTGCGACGTGCTGGTGGTCGGCTCCGGACCCGCGGGCCTGGCGGCTACCATCGCGGCGGCCGAGACCGGCGCCTCGGTGATCCTGGTCGACGAGCAGGCAGAGCTCGGCGGCTCCCTGCTCTCGGAGACCACGGCGACCATCGAAGGGCGGGCGGCACGCGACTGGGCCACCGACATCATCATGTCACTGGCCCTCAACGATCGCGTCCGCCTGATGCCGCGCACCACCGCCTTCGGCTGGTATTCCGACAATTTCGTCGCCTTGGCTGAAAGGTTGACCGACCATGTCGCCCAGCCCGAGGCCCGCACGCCCCGTGAGCGGCTCTGGCAGGTGCGCGCCAAGCAGGTCGTCATCGCCGCCGGCGCGATCGAGCGTCCGCTGGTGTTCCCGGAGAACGACCGGCCGGGCATCATGCTGGCCGACTCGGCCCGTACCTATGTCAACCGCTACGGCGTCAAGCCGGGCAACCGGGCGGTGGTGTTCACCGCCTGCGACAGCGCCTATCAGGCCGCGCTCGACCTCAAGGCCGCCGGCGTCGACATCGCCGTGATCGCCGACATCAGGCCCGATGGCGGCGCCCTGGTCGGCGCTGCCAGGGAGGCCGGCATTCGCGTCAGCCTCGGCGCGACGATGATGGGCACCAGCGGGCGGCTGCGCGTCAATGCCGTCAGGCTCGGCCGAGTCGGTACCGATGGCACCGTCAGGGACCGGGAGACGGTCTCCTGCGACCTCGTGCTGATGTCGGGCGGCTGGACGCCGACCGTGCATCTGTTCTCGCAGTCGCGCGGCAAGCTGCGCTACGACGAGGCCAAGCAGATCTTCGTGCCGGGCTTTGCCCGCGACGAGGAGCGTTCCGCCGGCGCCTGTCGCGGCGTGTTCGATTTCGGCGCGGTGATCAATGACGGCTTTGCCGCCGGCCACGAGGCCGGCCGTGACGCCGGCTTCGATAAGGGCGCCCTCAAGACCTTCGACGTCGCTGGCGAGACCTCTCAGGACGGGTTCTACACCGGGGCGCTGCCGCATGACCGCAATGCCAGCCGGGTCAAGGCCTTCGTCGATTTCCAGCATGACGTCACCGCCAAGGACATCAAGCTGGCGACGCGCGAGGGCTTCCGCTCGATCGAGCATGTCAAGCGCTACACCACCACCGGCATGGCGACTGACCAGGGCAAGACTTCCAACATCAATGCGCTGGCCATCGCTGCCCAGGCCGTTGACAAGAAGGTGCCGCAGGTCGGCCTGACCACCTTCCGCCCGCCCTATACGCCGACAACCTTCGGCCTGTTCGCCGGCACCGCGCGCGGCGACCTGTTCGATCCCGTGCGCAAGACCGCGATGCACGAGGCCGAGGTCGAGATGGGCGCGGTGTTCGAGGATGTCGGCCTGTGGAAGCGCGCCTGGTATTATCCGCGCGCCGGCGAGAGCATGCATGACGCGGTCAACCGCGAATGCAAGACGGTGCGCGACAAGGTCGGCATGTTCGACGCCTCCACCCTCGGCAAGATCGAGGTGGTCGGCCCGGATGCGGCGGAGTTCATGCACCGCATCTATGTCAACCCGTTCATGAAGCTGGAGCCGGGCCGCCTGCGCTACGGTATCATGACCCGCGACGACGGCTTCGTCTATGACGACGGCGTGGTCGGCCGCATGGCGCCAGACCGCTTCCACGTCACCACCACCACCGGCGGGGCGCCCCGCGTGCTCTCGCATATGGAGGACTACCTCCAGACCGAGTGGTCCGACCTCAAGGTCTGGTTCACCTCCACCACCGAGCAATGGGCCGTCATCGCCGTGCAGGGCCCCCATGCCCGCGACGTGCTGGCGCCCCTGGTGGAAGGCATCGACATCTCCAAGGACGGCATGCCGCATATGTCGGTCAAGGAAGGCCGCATCTGCGGCGTTCCCACCCGCCTCTTCCGCATGAGCTTCACCGGTGAGGCCGGCTTCGAGGTGAATGTGCCGGCCGCCTATGGCCGGGCCGTCTGGCAAGCCATCCATGCCGAGGTCGTCAAATATGACGGCTGCGCCTATGGCACCGAGGCGATGCATGTGCTGCGCGCCGAGAAGGGCTACATCATCGTCGGCCAGGACACCGACGGTACGCTGACCCCGGACGAGGCGGGCGTCGGCTGGGCCGTGGGCAAGGCCAAGGCCGATTTCGTCGGCAAGCGTGGCCTGATGCGGCCGGACCTGCAGGATCCCAACCGCAAGCAGTTCGTCGGGCTCCTCACCATCGATCCCGGCGTGGTGCTGGAGGAGGGCGCGCAGATCACCGAGGTGGCGCAGCCCGCCCTCGGCGAGCATGCTCTCGGCCACGTCACCTCGGCCTATTGGAGCGCCAATCTCGGCCGTTCCATCGCTTTGTGCAATCTGGAGCGTGGCCGCTCGCGCTATGGCGAGACGGTCTATGTGCCGATGCCCGGCGGCTCGATCGCCGTAAAGGTGGTCGATCCTATCTTCATCGACAAGGAAGGAGCGCGGCTCAATGGCTGATATCGCAACCCGCCGCGATCCGCTCGACGGCATCGCGCCGATCACCGCCCGCAGCCGCCTCACCATCGAGGCGGCGCCGCGGGGCGCCCGCCTGGTGTTGCGCGGGCCTGACAGCGCTGCCGTCGCGGCCGGCCAGGCCTTCGGGCTGGCGCTGCCGACGGCTCTCAATACGGCCACTACCGATGGCACCCGCACCGCCTTCAAGCTCGGCCCCGACGAGTGGCTGCTGCTAGCGCCGGAAAATACCGAGGCCGAGGCCTACGCCGCCATCGAGGCGGCCGTGCAGGAGCCGCATTCGCTGGTGGATGTCAGCCACCGCAATATCGGCATCCTGGTCTCGGGTTCGCTGGCTGCCGACGTGCTCAATGCCGGCGTCATGCTGGACCTCGACCCCAAGGCCTTTCCCGTCGGCACTGCCACCCGAACGCTCTACGCCAAGGCGGAAATCGTGCTGTGGCGCAAGGGCGCGAACGACTTCCACGTCGAGGTCTGGCGTTCCTTCACCGATTACCTGCATGGCCAACTCGAGCAGGCCGCGCGGGAATATGTGAAATAGAGCGGCACAGGCATTGCCCCAACGCTCGCGGGCTGCATTGGGGAGAGAAGTTGACCCCCGGCAAGATCCATATCCACGAGGACGATTGGGGGATGCGCTCCCTTCATCCCTTGCTGGCCCTTGCCCATTACCGGACCGACCTGGACAAGGCCGCCCAACACGCCGTTGATCATGCTGCGCCTGGCGGCACGGGCTGGACGGACGTGCATGTCATTGCCAATGCTCCCGAGGAGCAGGCGCAATTCGCCATCTTGACGCCGGAGGCTTTCGGCGCAGCTCTGGCTTTTCTTCCCCGGGTGATGCAGTTCAACGCCACCGCATCGGCCGGTTTCGAGAAACATGACGAATGGGGCTATTACAATTCGGATGCCCTATGTTTCGGTCACGATGCGGATTTCTATCTGATATGTATCCATGATGCCGGCGTCATTCGGGAAATCTTCTTCGAACTGTCTTCGCCGGACGAGGTACGGCTCGGGTTTTTCCGAGAGGCTCTCTCACGGCTGAATGCCATTGAGCCGCTCTGTCTGGTCGACTATTGGACCGACACGGTGCTCGATGCCACTGACGAGGAGGCGCTGGACGCCTATTGCCGGCTGCTCTCTGAGTAGCTGAGACCGGGTCAGGCGCTCGTTGCCGTCCCAGGGCACGAGATTGCCGTTTCCTGCCACGTCGCGATGCACGCCCACCGAGCGTAGAGAAGGAGCAGTCGCTACCGCCGGCTCAGACGCCCAGCATCAGCTGGATGTTCTGCACCGCGGCACCGGAGGCGCCCTTGCCGAGATTGTCCAGCCTTGCCACCAGCACGGCCTGGCGATGGGCCTCGTGCGGGAACACGCGAAGCTCCAGCCGGTCGGTGTCGTTGAGCGCTTCCGCTTCGATCTTGGCAGCACCGTCCAGCGGCTCCACGCTGACCAGCCTGGCGCCGGCATAATAGTCGGCGAGGATGGCGTGGAGGTCATCAGCCTTCGGCTTGGCCGGCAGCGTGTCGAGATGCAACGGCACGGAGACCAGCATGCCCTGGCGGAAATTGCCGACGGACGGCACGAAGATCGGCCGGCGAGTCAGGCCGGTATAGGCCTGCAGTTCCGGCACGTGCTTGTGCTCCAGCGTCAGGCCGTAAAGTTCGAAGGAGGGGGCGGTGCCGGCCTCGTAGGCCTCGATCATCGACTTGCCACCGCCGGAATAGCCGCTGACCGCATTGACGGTGACGGGATAGTCCTGGGGGATCACGCCGGCATCGACCAGGGGACGCAGAAGGGCGATCGCGCCGGTGGGATAGCAGCCGGGATTGGCGACGTGGCTCGCCTTGGCAATGGCCTCGGCCTGGCCCGGCGCCAGTTCGGCAAAGCCATAGACCCAGCCGGGGGCGACCCGATGGGCGGTCGAGGCGTCCAGAACCTTGGGCTTGCGGCCGTCGAGCTCGCCGATCAGCGCCACCGTTTCCTTGGCGGCCGCGTCGGGCAGGCAGAGCACCACGAGGTCGACCTCGGCCAGCAGCGCCTTCTTCGCCGCGACGTCCTTGCGCAGTTCGGGCGCGATGCTGCGCAGGGCAACGCCCGCCACCGACGCCAATCGCTCGCGGATGCCGAGGCCCGTGGTGCCGGCTTCGCCGTCGATGAAGACGGAACGCACGGCGCCGGCCTGGTGCGGCTTTTCGGCGAGATCGGAGAGGGCGGCCATGTCTGGTCCTCCTTGAGGAGAGGCGGTCTGTCGGGAACGCTGGCTATATCGGAGCAAGAGGTGTCACTGTCAATGCTGGAGCGCATTCCGGGTGCGCGGGGGGCTCGCCCGCTCTTGGAATCGCCGTGCTTCCCGGGAGGGAAGAACGGGCGTCCCGAAATCGCGGCGCTGCCATCACTTTCAAATCCGGCGGGTAACAACCTACGCCGTAGTGACGAATATCGTTACAGCGGCTGGAATCACATGTTTTAGCGCAAAAAGTGTGGTTTTCGGCACGCTCACTTGATTTGGCTCCGATGCCGGAGCGGGTCATAGTCAAGGCCATGCGGAGCGGCAACCGGCCGTTTCCGCCATATCCTGCAACAGAAGGAAACTCCCATGTCCGTGTTCACCAAGGCCAGCACTGCTTTCGCTCTTGCCGGCGCCGTCGCCAGCGCCGCCGCTTTGCTGTCGGCTCCCGCCAAGGCCGACGACTCCAAGGAGAAATGCTACGGCGTCGCCCTCAAGGGCCAGAACGACTGTGCGGCCGGTGCCCATTCCTGTGCGGGTACCTCGACGATCGACTATGACGGCCAGTCCTTCAAGCTGGTGCCCAAGGGAAGCTGCGTCACCATGAAGACGCCGACGGGTATGGGCTCGCTGACGCCCGTCAAGAGCTGATAGCTCGCACGAGACATGCGAGGGCCGCCCGCTACGGCGCGGCGGCTCCCGCCTTCCCTCTGCCCCTTCGGAGAACGCCATGACCCATCCCGCCAGCACGACCCTGCCATTGCGCGCCGGCGCCGGGCTCAAGCCGGAGCATGTCGAGACCATTCTCGCCACCCGGCCCGACATCGGCTTCTTCGAGGTCCACGCCGAGAATTACATGGGCGCCGGTGGCCCGCCGCATGCCCAGCTCGGGGCCATCTGCGAAAACTACGCGCTGTCGCTGCATGGCGTCGGCCTGTCGATCGGCGCGGCCCGGCCCCTCGACAAGGAGCATCTCGCCCGGCTGAAGGCGCTCGAACAGCGCTATCGCCCGGCAAGCTTTTCCGAGCATCTGGCCTGGTCGAGCCATGAGGAAGTCTTCCTCAACGATCTTCTGCCGGTGCCCTATACGCCCGAGACCCTGCGGCGCGTCTGCGACCATATCGACGAGGTGCAGGAGACGCTGGGCCAGCGCATGCTGCTGGAGAACCCCTCGACCTATCTCCTGTTCGAGGAGAGCACCATCGAGGAGACCGATTTCCTCGCCGAGATCGCCCAGCGTACCGGCTGCGGCCTGCTACTCGACATCAACAATGTCTTCGTCTCCGCCACCAATCATGCGACTTCGCCCGAGACCTATCTCGACCGCTTCCCTCTCGGCCTCGTCGGCGAGATCCATCTCGCCGGCCATGCCGAGACAGTGGACGATGCCGGTGCGCCGCTGCTGATCGATGCCCATGACCGGCCGGTCGCCGATCCGGTCTGGGTCCTCTATGAACGCGTCATCGCCCAAGCCGGGCGGCTGCCGACCCTGATCGAATGGGACAATGACGTGCCGAACTGGCCGGTGCTGGCCCGCGAGGCGGCGCTTGCCGAGGCCGCGATGGCGCGGGTCATGCGAGCGAGGGCCGCCTGATGCTCGCGAACACGCAATCCGCATTCCGGCAGGCGGTGCTCGACCCGGCCGCCGCGCTGCCGCAGGGGCTGGCCGCCCATAATGGCGTGACGCCCAACCGGCGCTTCGCCATCTATCGCGACAATGTCGCGCTCGGCCTCGCTGCGGCGCTGGAGAGCCGCTTTCCGGCTTCGATCGCCATCGTCGGTGCCGACTTCTTCCGGGCCCTGGCCATCCGCTTTGCGCGCGAGCATCCGCCGCGCTCGCCGCTGCTGCTCGATTATGGCGATCAACTGCCGGCCTTCACCGAAGCCTTCGAGCCGGCGCGGGAGGTCGCCTACCTGCCGGATGTGATGCGCCTGGAGATTGCCAGGGCGCAGGCCTATCACGCCGCCGATGCCGAGCCGGCCTCGCCGGCAGCGCTCAAGGGCCTCGATCCTGCTCGTCTGCACGAGGTGCGGGTCGAGATCCATCCGGCGGTGCGCCTCCTGCGCTCGGCCTTTCCGGTGGCGACGATCTGGCAGATGAATGCCGGCGGCGAGGCACGGGAGATCGTGGATTGGTCCGGCGAGGACGTGCTGGTGACCCGCCCCAGGCTCGACGTCGAGGTGCAGCTCCTGCCGCCGGGGGGCTATGCCTTCCTGGCCGCCCTGCGCACCGGGCACCCCTTGGAGGCGGCGGCGGAGGCCGCTTTCGCCGAAACCCCCGATTTCAATCTGGCCGCCGCCATTGCGGGGCTGGTTGCGGCCGGTATCGCCTGCCGCTTCGAGATCTGAACCTGCCGGAGAGTGTTGCCATGACCCGCACGACATTCGCATCTCCCGACCCGGCAGCGCCGGGATTGGCGGATCGGCTGATCCATCTTTTCACGCTGATCCCGCATTGGCTGATCGCCCTGATCGCCCGCATCGCCTTGTTCCGGGTGTTCTGGTGGTCGGCGCGCACCAAGGTGGCCGACGGCACGCTGTTTTCCCTGTCGGACAGCGCCGTCTATCTCTTCCAGGAGGAATACAAGCTGCCGCTGCTGCCGCCTGAGCTCGCCGCCCATCTGGCCCTGCTGGGCGAAAGCGTGTTCTCCATCCTGGTCATCTTCGGGTTGGCGACGCGGCTCGGCGGCCTCGGCCTGTTCGGCATGGCGCTAGTGATCCAGCTCTTCGTCTATCCCGACCATTACAACGAGCATCTGCCCTGGATGGTCTGCGCCCTCTATCTCGCCAAATTCGGCGGCGGCTTCCTTTCCCTGGACGCCCTGATCGCCCGCTGGACCGGCCGGAAAGTCTCGTTCGCCTGAGGCGGGGGCCTGCTGATGGCTGCCGGGGGACCGTGGTCTCGTTGGTGCCGCGCTGCCCCCTCACCGTACCTCTCCCCGCAAGAGCGGGGCGAGGGGACGCAGGCGTTGCGATCGATGCTCAGACCATGCATCTCGCCCGACGGTTGGACGAGACAGCACGTTTTCGGTAAGGCGTGACCGACCGAGGTCTCCTCGCCCCGTTCTTGCGGGGAGAGGTACGGTGAGGGGCTGCGCAACCGTCGTGGGCGGGGATGAGCAATCACCGGTCAGCTGTCGGAAACACCCGAATCAGCCTGCATCCTGCCTGACCTTGGCATAGTGCCGGCTGGCCTTGGCGCGATTGCCGCAGGTGGCCATATCGCACCAGCGCCGGGTCCCGCTCTTGCTCTCGTCGAGAAAGAGGAAACGGCATTCGGGATTGGCACAGCGCCGGATGCGGTAACGCGCGGTGGCGGGAATGAGATCGCCGGCCGACCACAGCACCGGGGCGAGCAGATGTGCCGGCGAAGCTGCGAAAGGCCCGACATGCCAGGCATAGCCGTCCTTCGTGCGCACCAGGCGGCTGCGGGTGGGAGCCTGGGCGATGGCCTGGGCGAGAGCGGCGAAGTCGCGCTCCTCGACGGCTTGTTTCTCGGCGATTGCGGCCAGTGCACGATAAAGGGCTTCGCGCAGCCGGATCGCCTCGTCGAAGAGGCGGTCGGCATCATCAGGATGTTCACCGGCCCAGCGGCCGGCCTGTTCGATGCGTTCGCCCGCCTCTCCACCGGTCCGCTTCGTCCAGGCGAGCAGATCCGCCACGCCGTGCAGCCGCTCGACCGGCGTCTCCCGTCCTCGCCAGGAACGGGTATTCGCGAAGGCGATGCACAGGTCATCGCGTACCGGTGAAATCAACGTCATGGCATCCCTGCGAGCCCAGGTCGGTTCCGGCTGGCCGGAACACGGGAACGGCAAGCCTGAAGGAGTTCTAACCGCCTTGGGGGTTGACAGTCAACGCGGCCGGCTCGACAATACTAACCATCATGATGGTTATATAGACACCGAACCCACCGCGAGGAGGGCGCCATGGACCGCGACACCAGCGCCGCACTGACAGGAAACGGCCGCGCTTTGGGGGGGACGCCTCCCCGGCAGGCGGAGACCGCGAGTGCCGGGGCTGGCGTCCCGCTCTGGGCGATGCTGGCGGCTCTCTCGGCGGTGGCGGCCATGAGCCAGGCGTTCCGCACCGTCGCAACTCTGTTCGCCGGCGAACTCAAGCTGGAATTTGGGGCCTCCACCCAGGAGATTGGCCTGTTCGCCGGTGCCTTTCATTTGTCCTTCGCGCTGGCGCAGATCCCCATCGGCGTGGCCCTCGACCTGTTCGGACCGCGCCGTACCGTCTGTGCCGCCTTCCTGCTCGCCTGCCTCGGTGCGCTGGTCTCCGCCCTCGCGCCCAATCTGCCAGTACTGATTGCCAGCCAGGTTCTGATCGGCGTCGGTTGCGCGCCGGCCTTCCTTGGTGCCATCGTCTTCGTCGCCAACCGCTATCCGGCCAGGCAATTTGCGCGGCTCTCCGGTCTGGTGCTGAGCTTCAGCGGCATCGGCATGTTGATGACCGGCACGCCGCTCGCCTTGGTGGTGGAAACCTGGTCGTGGCGGGCCGGCTTCCTGGCGCTGGCCGCGCTTTCGATCCTCGCCCTGGCCGCCAATGTCCTGCTCGTCCGCGACGAAGCGCCTGCGCCAGGACGTGGCCGCCCAAACCTGTCCGTCGCCTTCGCTGAGATCGGGCCGCTTCTCGCGCAGAGGCATACGCTTGGCATCCTGCTGCTCGGCGGTGTCTCCTATGCGGCCTTCCTCACCTTGCGCGGCCTGTGGGCCGTGCCGATGCTGATGGACCGGCACGGCTTCGGCCTCGTCGTCAGTGGCCACATCATGCTGGCGACCTCGCTCGCAGCCCTGCTTGGCCCGCCCGTTTTCGGCCTGCTCAAGCCCCGCAATCGCGGTCGGCGCTATTGGATCGTCGCTAGCGCGGCCCTTTACATGGCCGCCTTTGCGGCCCTGGCGGGACAGTCGTCGAGCCTCGTCGATATCGCCGCGGTGGTCATGCTCGGCTTCATGACCGGCTATTTCATCCTGCAATATGCCGATGTCCGCGCCGCCTATGCCGAGGCGGTCGCCGGCCGGGCCTTCGCCGTGTTCAACACCGCCATTTTCCTCGGCGTCGCCGTGATGCAATGGCTGACGGGGCTGGTGGGATCCTTCGCTGCGGCCCGGGATGCCGATCCCTACCTGCCCGTGTTTGCGGTGATCATCGTGCTGTTGGCCGCCGGCATTGCCAGCTTCGTCCTGCTGCCCTGGCCGCGCGGCAAGGGCTGGGAGCGCTGACGCGTCGCACCGGAGCGCTTGCCTCTTCCCCCTTGCGCATCAGGGTCGGAGCGCTCTACTTCAAGGCATGAATTTTGCCAGCGACAATTGGGCTGGAGCCAGCCCCAGGATCATCGAGGCGCTTGCCCGCGGCGCCGATGGTATCGCCCCTGCCTATGGGCAGGATGATCTCACCCGTGAATTGAAGGCACGCCTGGCCGATCTGTTCGGCCGCGAGGTCGGCGTGCTCTTCGCCGCCACCGGCAGTGCCGCCAATTCCCTGGCTCTGAGCGCCCTCAGCCCGCCTTATGGCGCTGTCTATGCCTATGAGGAGGCGCATATCGTCGGCGATGAGGCCGGCGCGCCGGAGTTCTTCACCCAGGGTGCGCGCCTGGTGCCGATCGCCGGCGCCGGGGGCAAGCTGACGCCGGCCGGGCTGGAGGCTACGCTGGCGCGTGGCTCCGGTTCGGGCTCTGCCATTCCAAGGCCTGCCGTGCTGTCGATCACCCAGGCGACGGAAAGCGGCACCGTCTATCGCCGCGGCGAGATCACGGCCCTGACCGAGATCGCCCGGGCACGCGGCCTCAAGGTGCATATGGATGGCGCGCGCTTCGCCAATGCCTTCGCCTTCCTCGCAAAGGCCGATGGCATCAGCCCGGCCGACATCACCTGGAAGGCCGGCGTCGATGCCCTCGCCTTCGGCCTCACCAAGAACGGTGCCCTGATGGCCGAGGCCGTCCTGCTGTTCGAGCCGGAGAAGGCCGCCGAGCTCGAATGGCTGCGCAAGCGCAGCGGCCACGTCGTTTCCAAGGCCTGGCCGATCGCCGCCCAGTTCCTGGCCATGCTGGAGAACGACCACTGGCTCGATCTTGCCCGCCACGCCAATGCGATGGCGACGGCTTTGTCGCAGGGCCTCGTCGCGGCAGGTCATCGGCTCGGCTATGAGACGCAGGCCAACGAAGTCTTCGCCATCCTGCCGAAAGCCGTGATCGCCCAATTGAGGCAGGCCGGCGCCCGCTTCTATGAATGGCCCGTACACGGCTTGGCCGCCGACCGCCGGCCCGCCGACGATGCGGACCTGGTGCGCCTGGTCACCTCCTTCGCGACGAAGGACGAGGAGGTGAAGAGCTTCCTGGCGGCGGCGGGGTAGAAAAGCGGTGAGGTCGAGGAAGGAGATCCTATGCCTTCAATCCTCTGGAAGCGCCTGGACCTTGAAGGGCATGACGCCTGTCGAATTGTCGAGTGCGACGATGGCTGGGATATCGAGGGCAACGCGGTCTTCGACCATCAAGGAGACGCTGCGAATCTGACCTATCATCTGAATTGCGATCGATCATGGGTGAGCCGGAAAGCAACTATCGGTGGCTGGATAGGGTCGCGGGACATTAACATTCTGATCGAGCGGGCAGCGGATGGGGACTGGTATGTCAATGGCGAAAAGAACGTGGGTTTTCGCGGGCTGGTGGACATAGACCTCGGCTTCACCCCGGCAAGCAATACCAATGCGATCCGCCGAATGAATTTGGAAAAGGGTCTGCAGGCCGAATCCGTAGCCGTGTGGCTGGACACGGAAGACTGGAGCGTAAAGGCATTGCCACAGGTCTATCGCCGGCTGCATGCCAATACCTATGACTACAACTCGCCACTGCACAAATATCGGGCGGAGTTGAGCGTGAGCGAGTTCGGCCTCGTCGTCGAATATCCCGCTCTATGGCGCATGATCAATTGCCGCCCCGACTTTGGGAAAGAGGGGCGCGGATCAGGCCGGTAAAAGCGAACTCGCGCTACTCTTCCCACCCGATCTCGCTCCAGTCGTGCCAGCACGTACAAGCTGTGTGCGTCCTTCCCGAAACCGGGAAGGGATTCTCGCGTCTCATTCGGTACAGCCGCGATAGGCCGCTGCCGTCACTTGTCCTTCAACACCAGCGCGCTGGTCAGGTCGCCGAGGGGCTTCTGCTTGCGGGCGGCCATTGCGGTGTCGCGCACGGTGATGCCGTGCAGGGTCGGCAGCTCGAAGCGGCGCGTGATGAAGCGCAGGATCGAGGTGGTGTCCATCGGCGCATGGTCGACGAAGCCGCGGCGGGCATAGGGCGAGACGATGATCGCCGGGATACGCGAGCCGGGGCCCCAGCGGTCGCCCTTGGGCGGGGCGACGTGGTCCCACAGGCCACCATTCTCGTCATAGGTGACGACGACGAGCATATGCGGCCATTGCGGGCTCTTCTCGAGATGGCTGATCACATCAGCGATATGCGCATCGCCGGCCTGGATGTCGGCATAGCCCGAATGCTCGTTGAGGTCGCCCTGCGGCTTGTAGAAGGAGACCTGCGGCAGCTTGCCGGCGTCGATCGCCTTGATGAATTCCACGCCCGCCAGGCCGCCGTCGCGCAGATGCTCGGCCCGGGCCGGCGTACCCGGTGCGAAGCTGGCATAATAGTTCAGCGGCTGGTGGTGATATTGGAAGTTCGGGATCGGTGTCTTGTTGCCATGGTCGAGCACGTCCTGCCAGGCACCGCCATACCAGGCCCAGGTCACATGCTTCAGGCTGAGCAGGTCGCCGATGGTCGGCTCGGTCTGCGGCGGCAGCGTCGTCGGCTTGGAAGGATCGGCGAATGCCTTGTCGCCGTCCTTCGCCGGCTCGTTGCCGCTCGGCTGATAGGGCGGCTGCATGGTGTTCACGGCATAGAAATCAGGCGTGAGGTTGCCGTCGCCGGCAAATTTCGGGATGCCGTCCATCGCCGATTTCGGTGAATTGGCGGCCGGTTTGAGCGTCACCCCGTCGGGCTCGACCACGGCGATCGACGGCTTGGCCGGATTGGTGTCGGCATTGGGGTAGTAGGGGGCGCAGGCGCACACCAGCCACTGATGGTTGAAGAAGGAACCGCCGAAGCCGCCCATGAAGAAATTGTCGGCCAGGACATATTTCTGGGCCACCTTCCACATGGCGGTTTTCGAGCCGTCCCACAGGCTGACCGACAGCGCCCCTGAATCGGCATAGGCAACGAATTTGTCGTTGCGCCCGCCATTGATCTGCATCTGGTTCTGGTAATAGCGATGCCAGAGGTCACGCGTGATGGTGCCGTAGCCGAGGTTGAAGCCCTTGGGATCGTCGGCGTGGAAGGGGTGGTTGGGCAAATGCTCGGTCTCGGCCTGGGTCACCGGCGGCGTCACGCCCTTGGCGGTCAGGCCCTCCCAGATCGGCGGCAATTCGCGGAAGGGCTTGCCGTCGCGGTCACGCTGGATGCGCGCGGTCGCCGGTGCCTTCGCCACGCCATTGGCACCCGGGAAGCTGCCATAGAGATTGTCGAAGCTGCGGTTCTCGGCATAGATCACCACCACGGTGTCGATCAGCTTCAGGTCCTCGGACGCTCCAGGTGCAGGCTTGGCCTTCTGGCCCGAAGCGCTTTCGGCCGCCAGCGCCGATCCGAAGGCACCGATGGAAAGGCTCAACGCATACACGACCGCCGCCGATTTCATGCGCATCTGGGTCTCCTGCCTCGATTTGCTTGTTGCTATCGTCCCCCACAGCCCCTCATCTTAGCCGGGCCGGCTGAAGACGCCACCCCCGATCGCAATGAAGGAATGTAGCCATAAGCTTTCTTTGCAACAGACGTGTGAGGCAATGGGGCGTCGTCATGGGGCTCGCCCTGCCGGTGCTGGCGATGACCTCGGTCCAGGCCGGGCAGGAGATGTCACGTGCGCAGGTGCGCCAGCAGGCGCAGGCGCTCGGTGCCCTCGGCCGCACCCTCTTCTTTGACCAGTCCCTGTCGGGCTCGGGCAAGTTGGCCTGTTCCTCCTGTCACGATCCCGCCCATGCCTTCGGGCCGGTGAACGACCACGCGGTACAGCTCGGGGGCGGCGACATGCATCAGCCGGGCATGCGCGCCGTACCTTCGCTGAAATATCTGCAGGTGGTGCCGCCCTTCACCGAGCATTTCTACGATTCCGAGGACGAGGCCGACGAAAGTATCGACAATGGTCCCACGGGCGGCTTGACCTGGGATGGGCGGGTCGATCGCGGTGCGGATCAGGCCAGGATTCCGCTGCTTTCGGATTTCGAGATGGGCAATCGGGATGGGGCGGAAGTGGCTCGCCGCGTGCTCGCCGCCGGTCATGGCAAGGCCATCGCCGCCATTGCCGGGCCGAAGGCGGCCGGCGACCCGGACCTCGTCTACAAGACGGCCCTGAAGGCGCTCGAAGTGTTCCAGCAGGACTATCGGACCTTCTATCCCTATTCGAGCAAATATGACGCGGTGCTCGCCGGCAAGGCCGAGCTCACGCCCCAGGAGGCACGGGGTTTCGATCTGTTCAACGCGGCCGACAAGGGCAATTGCGCCTCCTGCCACATCAGCCAGCGCGGCAATGACGGCACGCCGCCCCAATTCACCGATTACGGCCAGATCGCGCTCGCGGTGCCGCGCAACCCCGACATTCCCGCCAACAAGGATCCGGCCTATCACGATCTCGGCCTGTGCGGGCCGCTGCGCACCGACTACCTGAAACGCGAGGATTATTGCGGCCTGTTCCGCACGCCGACCCTGCGCAACGTCGCCCTGCGCAAGACCTTCTTCCACAATGGCGCCATGCATTCCCTGCGCGATGCCGTGCGCTTCTATGTCGAGCGCGAGACCCATCCCGAACGCTGGTATCCACGCAAGGCCGATGGCAGCATCGACAAATATGACGACCTGCCCGAGGCAACGAAGGCGAACATCAACACCGATCCGCCCTTCGACCGCAAGGCCGGCGACGAACCCGCCCTGACGCCGGCGGAGATCGACGATGTCGTGGTCTTTCTCGGTACGCTGACCGACGGCTACGAGCCGGCAAAATGAAGGCTTGAGCCGAACTGGCAGGCCGGTTCCCGGTTCGTTTGCGTCAGCTACCGGCCGACTTCGCCGGCAGCCCGAGCAGGCTCGCGACGGCCTCGGCGCCCTTGCCGGTGGCGGAAACCTCGCCATTGTCCCGGACCTCCAGTCCCGCGCCGTTGGAGAAGCTGAGGGACCAGCCGTCATCGCTGCCGTTGCGGCGTCGATCGGTGAGTTCGATACCGGCCGCGGAAACCAGTGCAATGGCCTTGTCGACGTCCATGGTCGTCACCTCGTGCAAGCTGCGCCGGATCTTTCCCCTAGCCAGTTGGATCGCGAAGGCGTGGCAAGTCAAGGAGAAAGGGCTGGCTTTGGGAGGCTGGGGCGTGCCATGCTACCGCAGCGGCATATCGAGTGTCGAAAGCGTCGGGTTTTTCAGCAGGAGCCTATCGCCAGACGCCGATATTCGTGTCATGGCTGCGGCCGTTGCCCCTATCGGGCATGAGGCCTTTCTGCCGTGAGGAATCGATGCTGAAGTCCAGCCTTAGTCTCGCTTTTGCCCTTCTGGTGAGCGCCGCCCAGGCCCAGACTCAGGCCCAGGACCCCGCGCCTGCCAAATCGCCGCTGCCCGGCGGGGCTTCCTCCATCCAGGAGAGCTATGAGGACTGGCGGGTGCTCTGCAATGTCGTCAACAATGCCAAGCAATGTGCGGTCCAGCAGGTGCAGAGCGACACCAAGACCGGCCAGCGCGTGCTGGCGGTCGAGCTGAACCCCACGGCCGATGGCGGCACCAGTGGCAATCTCGTGATGCCGTTCGGCCTGCAATTCGATGCTGGCGTGTCCCTCGCCTTGGATGCCGGGACCAGTGGCAAGCCGCTGAACTACAAGACCTGCATCCCGGCCGGCTGCCTGGTGCCGCTGGCGCTCGATGCCAACACCATCACGGCGCTTAAGGCCGGCAAGCAGCTCAAGCTCACGGCCAAGTCGGTCGACGACAGTGTGAAGCCGCTCGTTTTCACGGTCTCGCTCAAGGGCTTCGGCCCGGCCCTCGACCGGGCGGCCGCCATCCTGAAGTGAGATAATATCGACGGCCGCGATGTTTGACCCCCGCGTCATTGCGAGCTCTGCCAATCCGCAGGATTGGCATGGCGAAGCAATCCAGGAGGCATGACCGCCACGGTTTCCAGCTCTGGCTTGCTTCGCTACGCTCGCAATGACGGTACTTGAGCGGTCAGCGTCAATACCGTTGGTATGACACCAAGTCGCGAGCCGCCCGTCAGACCCAGCCCTGCAATTCGCGCCCGACCACGTGCTCGAGCACGCGCTGGCCCGCGGGGCTGTCGTTCAGACAGGGCAGATAGGCGAAATGCTCGCCGCCATTGTGCTGGAAGATCTCCTTGTTCTCCTCGCCGAGTTCTTCCAGCGTTTCCAGGCAGTCGGCCACGAAGCCGGGCGCCACGATGGCGAGGCGCTTCACGCCCGATTTGGCCAACCCTTCTACGGTTTCGTCCGTATAGGGCTTGAGCCATTCCTCCTTGCCGAAACGGGACTGGAAGGTGATCTTGAAGCGGTCCTCGCTGAAGCCGAGCGCCTCGCGCAGGAGCCGTCCCGTCTTCATGGCAAAACAGTAATAGGGGTCGCCCTGGATCAGGTAGTTCTTGGGCACACCGTGGAAGGAGGCCAGCAGAACCTCCGGCTCGAAGTCGAGCTTGGCGAGGGATTGGCGCACGGAGCCGGCAAGGGCTTCGATATAGACGGGGTCGTCATGCCATTGCGGCGCGATGCGCACGGCCGGCTGCCAGCGCAGGGTCATCAGGTGCTCGAAGGCCTTGTCGCAGACCGTGGCGCTGGTCGCTGCCGCATATTGGGGATAGAGCGGCACGATCAGGATGCGGTCGCAACCCTTGGCGCGCAGGGCGTCGATTCGCGAGGCGATGGAGGGATTGCCGTAGCGCATGGCAAAATCCACCACGACGCGAGAATCGGCGGCGAAGGTCTGCGCCAGCTTTTCGGTCTGGCGCCGGGTGATGACGAGGAGGGGCGACGCATTCTCGGCCTTGTCCCAGATCGAGGCATATTTGGCGCCGCTCTTGCCGGGCCGCGTCGTCAGGATGATGCCGTTGAGCAGCGGCCACCACAGCAGGCGCGAGACCTCGATGACCCGCCGGTCGGACAGGAATTCCTTGAGATAGCGCCGCATCGGCCAGTAGGTCGGCGCGTCCGGTGTGCCCAAATTGACCAGGAGAACGCCGATTCTTCCGCTGGCCGCCACGGGATGATCCGCCGGAACGGGAAGGGCGCTTGCGAGGTGAGAAGTCATGCCGGGTCCTTTCCAGGCCTTTCAACAGGCTGGGCGTCCGGCTTGCAACAGATTTGTGCGCTGCGGCGGGTCGGCGCGACCCCATGGCGCTTTGCGATCGGGGGATCGCCAGAATCGAAAGGCGTGTGTAAACAGGGTTCTGAAGGAAAACAGTAGGGCCGTCGCGACGCGCGTTGCTTTGCGAAGCGCATTCCTACGAGCAATTCACTTGCAGGAACCGGCCAGCCCCGCTTATCCTCCCCTCATGAGCACCGACGCCATCGAAATCCGTTTGGCTCGCCCGGACGACGCCCACGCCATCGCCGATGTGCATGACGCCGCTTGGCGTTATGCCTATCGCGGCGTGATTCCCGGCCGGGAGCTTGAACGCCTGGTTGAGCGGCGCGGTGCCAAATGGTGGCGCTATGCCATCGACCGCAAGACCCGCATCGTGGTGATGTCCTTTGGCGGCGTGATCGCCGGCTATGCCACCTATGGCCGCAACCGGGCCGTCGGCTTGCCTTATCAAGGCGAAATCTTCGAGCTCTATCTGCGGCCCGAATATCAGGGCATCGGCCTGGGCAAGCGGCTGTTCAACGCGGTTCGCCGCGACCTCAGCGGCCACGACGTCAAGGGCATGGTGGTTTGGGCGCTGGCCGACAATGTGCGGGCCTGCGATTTCTACCGGCGCCTCGGCGGCCAATCCGTCGACAGCATGGTGGAGCGCTTCGGCGAGGTGAAGCTGCAGAAGATCGCTTTCGCCTGGGGCGCCTGAACCAAGCCTGGACTTTCTGCCTCGCTTCCTCGCCATGGCGCAATCCGTTCAATTTCCGTCATGCGAGCCCGGCGGCCAGCGATGAATGGCGCCTTGGTTGTCCCTCCTTTGGCAAGCAGGCCGGGTGGCGAATCCTGGCGCGAGCGGAGCGTCAGGTCAGTCGCCGCCTGTTACGTATTTGTAATCCTGGATCTGGCGGTGCTGGCCAATAGAAAATCCGATGTCTAATTCGATGTCCGCCGGCAAGGTGAAAGTTTTTCTCTCGCCATTTCAGAGAAGCCTGATGTCATTCCCGAAATAAACAGATCCTCTTTATAGTTTTTAATAATTCTAATTCTAATCTAAAGTGTTTGACGGGAACTTCTCGGTGAGCCTAGAGAACGGGTGTTCAATCATCCCTTGGCTGAAGCCAACCGATAGAGGTTCTGATGAAAGTTTTCCTGCCGCATCGCCGTGCAGCGCTGGCCGGGGCCGTCGCCCTTGCCGCCGCCCTGATCGCTGCTCCCCTGGCCGCCCAGGCCGAGGATGCGGGCATCACGGTCTATAATGCGCAGCATGAAAGCCTGACCAAGGCCTGGGCCGAGGCTTTCACCAAGGAGACCGGTATCAAGGTGACGCTGCGCAATGGCGGTGACACCGAACTCGGCAACCAGCTGGTGCAGGAGGGCGACAAGTCGCCCGCCGACGTCTTCCTCACCGAGAATTCGCCGGCCATGGTGCTGGTCGACAATGCCAAGCTGTTCGCACCGCTCTCGGCCGAGACGCTGGCCGAGGTGCCGGAGGCCTACAAGCCCTCGCATGGCCGCTGGATCGGCATCGCAGCCCGCACCACCGTGTTTGCCTACAACAAGACCAAGCTGACCGAGGACAAGCTGCCGAAGTCCCTGCTGGATCTGGCCGATCCGGCCTGGAAGGGGCGCTGGGGCGCAGCACCGGCCGGTGCCGATTTCCAGGCCATCGTCAGCGCCTTGCTGGCCCTGAAGGGCGAAGAAGCCACGACGGCCTGGCTCAAGGGCATGAAGGCCAACGTCAAGCCGTTCAAGAAGAATGGCATCGCCATGAAGGGCGTGAATGACGGCGAGGTCGAGGGCGCGATCATCTACCAGTATTACTGGTTCGGCGACCAGGCCAAGACCGGCGAGAATTCCAAGAACGTCGCGCTGCATTATTTCCGCAACCAGGATCCGGGCGCTTTCGTCAGCATCTCGGGCGGTGGCGTGCTCGCTTCCAGCAAGCACAAGAAGGAAGCCGAGGCCTTCGTGAAGTGGATCGCCGGCAAGGGGGGCCAGGAGATCCTCAAGACCGGTACGTCCTTCGAATATGCTGTCGGCAAGGATGCCGCTTCCAACCCCAAGCTGGTGCCCCTGGCCGACCTCAATGCGCCCAAGCTCGATCCGGCCCAGCTCAACTCCAAGAAGGTCTCCGACCTGATGACGGCGGCCGGCCTGCTTTGAGCGACGGAACACCGCGCCGCCCCGATATGGCGCGGCCGTCGCAAACCTGACATCATCGCGCCTCCGGCTCTGCGCCGGAGGCCTTCGCATTTCAGGACACCTCGTGTCATCGTCGTCATCCCAGCCCGAAATCGGCAGTCTGCGCGTATCATCCCCCGGCTTCACCGGGCGTGACGCCGTTGCCTTGGCTGCGGTGCTGGTGTCCCTGGTCGCCCTGCTGCCGCTCGGCTTCGTGGTCTTCATCACCGCCCAGACGGGATGGCAGACCGTCTATGAACTGGTGGTGCGCCCGCGCGTCGGCGAATTGCTGGTCAATACCGTCCTGCTCGAGGCCGTCACCATTCCCATCGCCATCGTGCTGGCGGTGGCGCTGGCCTGGCTTACCGAGCGCAGCGACCTGCCGGGCGCACGCCTCTGGTCGTGGCTGGCGGTGGCGCCGCTCGGCGTACCGGCCTTCGTACATTCCTATGCCTGGATCAGCCTCGTTCCGGGCATGCGCGGCCTGTGGAGCGGTGTGCTCGTCTCGATCATGGCCTATCTGCCCTTCCTCTATCTGCCGGTGGCGGCCCAGATGCGGCGGCTCGACCCGGCGCTCGAGGACGTGGCGGCAAGCCTGGGCCAGCCGCCCTCGCGCGTGTTCTTCCGGGTGATCCTGCCGCAATTGCGGCTGGCGATCTGCGGTGGCTCGCTGCTGGTCGGCCTGCACCTGCTCGCCGAATACGGCCTCTATGCCATGATCGAGTTCGACACTTTCTCGACGGCGATCGTCGACCAGTTCCAGTCGGCCTATAACGGCCCGGCCGCCAACATGTTGGCCGGCGTGCTGGTACTCGCCTGCCTCGTGCTGCTGGGGCTCGAGAACCGGCTGCGCGGCCAGGAGCGCTATGCCCGCGTCGGTTCCGGCGCCGCGCGTCCGGCGGCCCGCGCCCGGCTCGGCCGTGGCACCCTGGTCTGGCTGGCACTGCCGCTCGGTCTCGCGCTCCTGTCGCTCGGCGTGCCGCTGCTGACGCTGGCGCGCTGGCTTTATCTCGGTGGCGCGGCCGCCTGGTCCTCCGATGACATCGGCTCCGCGCTCGGCCAGACGCTCGGCCTGGCCTTGCTCGGCGGCGCCGCCACCACATTGGCCGCCCTGCCGATGGCCTGGCTGTCGGTGCGCGCGCCGGGCCGCCTGCAGAAGGTGCTGGAAGCCTGCCATTATTATGTCGGCTCGCTGCCGGGCGTGGTGGTGGCGCTGGCGCTGGTGACGATCACGGTGCGCGTCGCCCTGCCGCTCTACCAGACCATGACGACCTTGCTGCTGGCCTACGGCCTGATGTTCCTGCCGCGGGCAGTGGTCGGGCTGCGGGCCAGCCTGGCGCAGGCTCCGGTCGAGCTCGAACGGGCCGCGATGGCGCTGGGGCGCCCGCCGCTGAAGGCGATCTGGCAGGTGACCATGCGCCTGTCGGCCCCCGGCGTCGCGGCGAGCATGGCGCTGGTCGCCCTCGGCATTACCACGGAGCTGACCGCGACCCTGATGCTGGCGCCCAACGGCACGGTCACCCTGTCGACGCGGTTCTGGTCACTGACCAACGACATCGACTATGTGGCGGCGGCGCCCTTCGCACTCCTGATGGTGCTGCTGTCGCTGCCTCTCACCCTCCTGCTCCACTACCAGTCCAGGCGATCGATCGGCCAATGAGTTTCCTGAGCATAGACAAGGCCGGCAAGCGCTATGGCGCCATGGTGGCGCTCGATGATGTCAGCCTGGAGGTCGCCTCGGGCAGCCGCACCGCCATCGTCGGCCCCTCCGGATCCGGCAAGACAACGCTGCTCCGGCTGATCGCCGGTTTCGAGGGACCGGATGCTGGCCGCATCGCCCTGAACGGTACCGTCCTGGCGGATGGTCCCGCCATCGTGCCCGCCCATCGGCGCGGCATCGGCTTCGTCACACAGGACGGGGCGCTCTTTCCCCACCTCACCATCGCCGACAATATCGGCTTCGGCCTGGAGCGGGGTGCGACGGGCCGGGACGACCGCATTCGCGCACTGATGCGTACCGTCGATCTCGATCCGCGCTTGCTGGAGCGCCGGCCGCACCAACTTTCCGGCGGGCAGCAGCAACGCGTGGCGCTGGCGCGGGCGCTGGCACGCCAGCCCAAGCTCATGCTGCTGGACGAGCCTTTCTCGGCCCTCGATACCGGCCTGCGCGAGGCAACCCGCAAGGCGGTGGCGGCGCTACTGCAGGAAGCCGGCGTCACCACCATCCTGGTCACCCACGATCAGACCGAAGCGCTGTCCTTTGCCGACCAAGTCGCCGTGCTGCGCGAGGGCCGGCTGGTACAGGCCGGCGCACCGCACGATCTCTACCGCCGGCCGCGGGACCGCGAGACGGCGCTCTTCCTGGGCGAGGCCATCCTGCTCAAGGGGCAGGCCGGGGTCGGCTGGGTCGATTGCGTGCTCGGGCGCCTCGCGGCTGGGACGCATGGCCAGCGGGGAGACATCGAACTGATGCTGCGCCCCGAGCAGGTCAAGTTCACCCCGAGTGCGGACGAGGCCGCGCAGGGCTGCTTTGCCAGCGTGGTGGACGTCGAATTCGGTGGTGCCCTGCGGGCCGTGACGGTGCAGCTGGCCGATGGCAATCGGCTCCGCATCAGCGGAACCGGCCTCGATCTGCCGCCGACCGGCACGCGCGTACGTTTGAGCGTGGCCGGACCGGCCCATGTCTTCGAAGCATAGATCGGTGTTGCCGCGCCGGCTTCCGTTGTGACGCTGCCATGACGGGATGAGCCGTTTACTGTGTTTCTCGTGAAACCAGCATCATATTCTTGTGATCTTCGGGTTGAAACCCATGCGTGTTCCGCCTAAGGCTGCAGTCTGATCGGGGTCTGGAGGCATCCTGCGCCAGAGCCGGCCCAACCAGGATGTGATCTACGATGCGTATCGAAGCGATCTCGACCGGACGCAATCCGCCGCACGAGGTGAATGTCATTGTCGAAGTTCCCGTCGGTGGCGAGCCCATCAAATATGAGATGGACAAGGATTCCGGCGCGCTCGTGGTCGATCGCTTCCTCTACACGCCGATGCGCTACCCCGGCAATTACGGCTTCGTACCCCACACGCTGTCGGATGACGGCGATCCCATCGACGTCTTGATCGCCAATCAGCGCGGCATCATTCCCGGTGCCGTGATCGCCGTGCGCCCGGTCGGTGTCCTGAAGATGCGTGACGAGTCCGGCGGCGACGAGAAGATCATCGCCGTGCCCGTGCCGCGCCTGACCCGCCGCTACGAGAAGGTGCACAACTACACCGATCTGCCCGAGATCACCCTCAAGCAGATCGAGCACTTCTTCGAGCACTACAAGGACCTCGAGAAGAACAAGTGGGTCAAGGTCGAGGGGTGGGGCGACGCCAAGGAAGCCGAGGCGATGATCCTCGAGGCGATCGAGCGCTACAAGGCCAACAACAAGGGCTGAGCCCAGCCTTTGCATGAAGCGGACGGCGATCGGGCCGTCTTCTCTCCAGCACCTGTCAGTCTTCGGCAGGTGCCGTCACTTCACCGCGCCCATGGTCAGCCCCTGTACCACGAAGCGCTGGCCGAAGAACATCAGCACCAAAGCGGGGATGGTGGAGAGCACCGAGGCGGCAGCCATCTGGCCATATTGCACCTCGAACTGCTGGGCAAAGCGGGCGACGGCCACCGGCACCGTTGCGGTCGCGCGGTCCGTCAATGTCAGCGCGACCGAGAATTCGTTCCACGAGAACACGAAGGCCAGCACGCCCGCTGCAATCAGGCCGGGCGTGGTCAAGGGCAGCAGGATCCTCCAGAAGGCATCGATCTGGCGGCAGCCATCCACGCGGGCCGCATCCTCGAGCTCCTGCGGCAGCTCGCGGAAATAGGCCATCATCATCCAGATCGTCATCGGCAGGTTGAGGGCGATATGGGTCAGCACCAGGGCCGTCAGCGAGCTTGCCAGGCCGATCTGGCGGAAGATCAGGTACCAGGGGCCGACCAGGGTCAGGGTCGGCAGCATGTTGAAGATCAGCGTCCAGCCCAGGAACAGCCGGGAGACCCAGGGCTTCACCTGCAACCGGGTCAGCGCATAGGCGGCAAGCGTGCCGATCACCAGCACCGAGATCGTGGAGCTCGAGGCGACGATGAGGCTGTTGAGGATATTGACGGGAAAGTCCGAGCGCCTGGAATAGAGCACGTCGGCATAGTTGAAGCCGTTCGGCGCGAACAGCCAGCTTCCGCGCAGGATATCGATCTCGTTCTTCAGCGATTGCAGGGCGATCCACAGGAAGGGGGCGATGGTGATGAAAACGCCGAGGGCGATCAGGCCGTAGCCGATGGCGCGGGAGTGGCCGCGAAGCTCCAGCATCAGCGTGGCTCCATGGCTTTTCCGGCACGCCGGCTGATCCAGATGAAGCAGAGCAGCGCCAGGATGATCGCCAGCGACAGCATCGAGCCGTAGCCGAGCTGGTTCTCCTGGAAATAGACCTTGTAGAGATGAAGGCTGACGACCTCGGTGGCATTGCCGGGGCCGCCGGAGGTGAGCAGGAACACCTGGTCGAACACCTTGAAGGCCATGATGATGCGAAACAGCGCGGCCACCAGCAGCGGCGGCCAGATCAAGGGCACGATGATACGGGTGACGATGCCCCAATTGCCTGCGCCATCCAGCCTGGCGGCATCGACGATCTCCTTCGAGATGCCCTCGACCGAGGCGAACAGGATGAGGAAGACGAAGGGCGTCCAATGCCAGACGTCGACGATGATCACCGATATCAAGGCGAGGGAGCTCGAACCGAGCCAGTTGATCGGCTGCAGGCCAAGGGCGGTCACGGCTTGATTCAGCACGCCGAAATCGAGATTGTACATCAGCTTCCACATCGAGCCGATGGCCACGGGGGGCATCAGGACGGGCAGGATGAGGGTGGTCCGCACCAGTCCCTTCAGGCCGCTCAGTGAAGAGACCAGAATGGCCAATGCCAGCCCGATCAGCATTTCCAGGCAGACGGCCGCCACGGCGAAGACGATGGTGTTGAGCAAGGCTCGCCGGAAGACCTCGTCTCCAGCGAGCTGGCGCAGATTATCCAGGGGCCGGAAGGTCCAGATTTCCCGCGCCTGTTCGAAGCGGATGTCGGCGAACGCCATCGCCATCAGGTTGAGCACGGGATAGATCGTCAAGGCGAGCAGGACCAGCATGGCCGGCCCCAGCATGAACCAGGCGAGGTGGCGGTCGACGAAATCGGGCACGCTTTCCCCTTTCCAGAATGGCGGCGCCTTTCTCACGGCAAGCCGCCTCCTCCCGTCCCCTGTGCGATTGCCAGGCTCATTCCGGCAAGGGTGGCAGCATGCCGGTCTTGCGGCCGTTCTTCTCGAAGAGGGCCTTCATGTCCCGGGCGATCTGGTTGAGGGCGGCGGCCGAACTCATCTCCCCGACCAGGGCCTGGTTGATGCGCAGGCCGACATTGTTGCTGATGGTGGTGCCTTCCGCATAGAAGAAGACTTGGCGACCATGTTTCAGCGAGTCCTGATAGGCTGCCATCCAGCGAAACTCGGGCCGGTTCCTGAGGTCGGAGGAGAGCACGTCGCCGCGCACCGGAATGCCGCCGGCCTCGGCATAGGCATATTGCGCGCCATAGGTCAGGAACCATTTGGCGAAGGCCACCGCCCCTTTCTTGCCGGCTTCCGAGGCATTGGCGGGCACCGCCAGGATCAGGTTGCCGATGGCGATGCCGGGTTCCGCCTCGGCGCTCGCCTTGGGCAGGATGGCCGCATCGATCTGACCGACCACGGCGGACTTTCGGGGATCGTCGAAATTCGGGAAGGCCGCGACCACGGCATGCCCCTGCATGCCCTTGCCGGTCTGCATGAGCTGGATGACGTCGCCCTGGCCCAGGCTCGCGTAATTGGCGGGGCCGCAATTCCGGCTCACCTCGATGAACTTGTCGAGCGCCGCCTTGGCCTGCGGGCTGTTGATCGTCACGGTGTAGTCGCCATGGGCAGGATCGGCCTCGGCCTTGGCGCCATAGCTGAGCATATAGGCCATCCAGTCATAGAAGATGCCGTTGCCCTTCTCGCCGCGCTGCAGATAGCCATAGGTGGCCGGTGGATTGTGCAACAGCTTGCAGTCGGCGAGCACCTCGTCGAAGGTCGCCGGCGGCTTGAGGCCCTTCTCCTTGAAGATGTCGCTGCGATAATAATAGAGCTGGACGTTGCCGTTGGGCGAAAAGCCCATCACCTTGCCCGTGCTGCAATCGGGATATCGTTTCCCGGCGTCCCAGCAATTGCTGTCGCCATAGGTATAGACTTCCTTCGGCCATTTGAAATCGGGGTCTATATCCGTGAATGGCGTCAGGAAGCCGCCTTCATAGAATTCTACCGCCGACAGGCCGTTCATGTTCACCAGATCGAGCGGGCTGGTGCCGCCATTGCGCACAGCCGATCGGGCTTTTTCGAGCATGCCGTCAAAGGGCGTCACCTCGAGATTGACCACGTTGCCGGTCTGGTCCTCATAGAGCTCGACGACCTTTTCAAAGCCCTTGTACCAGGGCGAGGCATTGATCAGGACCGTGATCGGCGCCTGCTTGCCGACGTCCACGAAGGGGGCCTCGGCCTTTGCCGCGCTTGTGGCTGACATCGACAGGCACAGCACGGCGAGGATGGCGTGTTTGGCATGCCGATGGCTCATTGGAGTTCTCCCTTGTCAGCGCTCCGCCGGGAGCCTGCCGCAAGGCTCTGCCCGTGATCGGAACCGGCCCCGCTTCGGACTGCACGATAGGTACTGCCGTTGAGCTTGGAAAATGATATTGAGTGCACCTATCCATAACTTTCGGGAATGGCATGGACCGCAATCTCAAGGCTTTCCTGGCGGTGGCGAGGGAGGGCAATCTCACGGCGGCAGCCGAAAAGATCGGCCTGTCGCAGCCCGCGCTCACCAAGACCATTCGCCGGCTGGAACTCGAATTCGGCAGCCAGATCTTCCATCGCACCACGCGCGGCATGGAGCTCACGGTTGCCGGCCGGAAATTGCTCGAACGCGCGCGGGCGATCGAAACCCATCATCGGCACGCCCGCGAGGAGATCCGGGCGCTCGGCAAGGGCAGCGTCGAGATGTTCACCATCGCGGCGGGCATGTCCTACCAGATGGCGATCGCCCCGGACCTCGTAAAAAGGCTGAGTCTCGAATTCCCGCAGACGCGCTTCACCCTCGACTACAACTTGGCCGATACGACCTTTCCGCAACTGCTGGAGGGACGGGTGGACCTGCTGCTCGGCATCCTGCGCGGCGAACCGCCGGAGGGCATCGAGACCCGACAATTGTTCAATGTCGAGATGTGCGTCTATTGCTGCAGCGACGATCCGCTGGCGCAATCGGACAGCATCGCCGCCCGCGACCTCAGCGATCACCGCTGGATCGTCTACAAGCGCGACGGCACCGTGGTCGAACGCCTGAAGACCTATTTCCGCGACAGGCGGCTGCGCTCGCCCGAGATCGTCATGGAAGTGGAGACGCTGGCGGCAAGCTTCCGGATCATCAGCGGGACCTCCTATTTCACCCTGGCGCCGGTGCAGGTCGAGGCTATGGCCAAGGCCGCCGGCCTGAAGAAGCTCCTGTTCGAAGACCCGTTCTGGCGTTTTCCCTCAGGTGCCTGCTTTCGCCGCTCGACCAGCGAGTTTCCGATCCTCGCCCGCTCGCTCGACCTGCTTTCGCAGTTGGTGGACGAGCAGGGAACGCCGGTATGAGTCAGACCAAAGCGCGCTTAAACGGAAACGCTGCTTTGCTCTGGCTCATGAGTTCGGCGCGTCTTTGCGATCCTTGGCGATTCCGCCAAACCGCAGACGCTCCCGGCTTTCGGGCCGTTGCGATATTCCATCAAGTTATGGTGGGGGTAAGTTAATATCATTTTTCGGGCCTGAATCGAGCCGCTAAACCATCCCTACGGCCTTCGCCTCCTGCCAGGACGGCGAGCCAAAAAGTGGGCGGATGGGAGCGAGACCTGATGAGAAAGCCGAATGTCGTGGTCTTCTTCACGGACCAGCAGCGCCACGACACCACGGGTGTGCATGGCAATCCGATGGGTCTGACCCCCCATTTCGACCGGCTCGCCCGGGCAGGGACGCATCTCTACAATTCCTTCACCAGCCAGCCTCTTTGCGGGCCGGCGCGCTCCTCGATGCAGACAGGGCGCTTTGCCACGCAGACCGGCGTATTCCGGAACGGAATTCCCTTGCCCGATGACGCCGTCACCATCGCCAGGGAATTCGCCCGCAACGGCTATGACACCGGCTATATCGGCAAATGGCATCTGGGCGACACCGATCCCGTGCCCAAGCATGAGCGCGGCGGCTATCAGAACTGGCTTGCGGCCAACCTGCTGGAATTCGTGTCCGACGCCTATGATGCGGTGCTGTTCGATACCGAAGACAAGCGCCGCAAACTGCCGGGATACCGGATTGACGCGCTGACCGATGCCGCCATCCGCTATTGCGACGAGCACCAGGACAAGCCCTTCTTCCTGTTCGTTTCCTTCCTGGAGCCGCATCACCAGAACCACGTCGACGACTATCCCCCGCCCGACGGCTACCGGGAGGCCATGGCCGCCAGCCAGTGGACGCCGCCGGATCTCGTCGGCCTGCAAGGGAGCAGTGCCTGGCACCTGAGCGGCTATTACGGCATGGTGAAACGTCTCGACGAGGCCTTCGGCCGGCTCGTCGATGCCCTGAAGAGCCTGGACCTGCTCGATGATACCATCGTGATGTTCACCTCCGACCATGCCTGCCATTTCAAGACGCGCAACAGCGAATATAAGCGCTCCTGCCATGAGAGTGCGATCCGCGTACCGAGCATGATCACCGGGCCGGGTTTCATGTCGGGCGGCCAGGTACGGGCCCTGTTCAGCACCATCGACGTCGCCCCCACCCTGCTCGATGCCGCCGGCCTCGACATACCCGCCACGATGGAGGGGCGCTCGATCATGCCGGTCATCCGCGACGCCCGGCAGCCCTGGCGGCAGGACGTCCTCATCCAGATCAGCGAGACGGAGACCGGGCGGGCGCTGCGCACGCATCGCTGGAAATATGGGGTGACCTCCGAATACGACCAGGAAGCCCCCCGCTCGGATGTCTACCGCGAAAGCTATCTCTACGACATCGAGAACGACCCCTACGAGATGGTGAACCTCGTCGGCATGACGGCTTTCCGCGCCATATCGGACGATTTGAAGGCCCGCCTGCTCGCCTGGATCGCCGAGGTCGAGGAGGGGCATGCGCCCGAAATCCTCGACGCGCCCGCCCGGTATTCCCGCCAGTACAGGCTGAAGCCGCAGGATCTGATCGGCTTTGCCGATCCCGAGCGGGACGTCGATCCGATCAAGCCTTGAGGGTGTCGGCTGCGCCTTCCTCCTGCGCCATCACGGCCAGATAGGCTGCCTGCAATTCGGCCAGGACCGAGCGGGCGGGCGCAGGCGTGCCCAGATGCAAGGCCCGCAATTCTTCCATGAAAGCCTCCCACAGCGGCGGGCCGCCCTCCTCCAGCAATTGCGCGCGGATGGACAAGGGGCGCGAGACCGGCGTGTATCGGCGGCCCCAGGCACCCATATGCGCCAGCAGCGGCACCAGCTGGATGGATGGCTCCGTCAGGCTGTAGATCGCCTTCTGCTTATGGCTGGGATCGTCGCGCCGGCTGAGCAGGCCGACCTCGACCAGCCGCTTCAGCCGGTCGGCCAGGATGTTGGAAGCGATCTTCTCCTCCGAATGGGTCAGGAGCTCGCGATAGTGCCGGCGGTTGCCGAACATCACGTCACGGATGACGATCAGGCTCCAGCGGTCGCCCAGCATTTCCAGGGTCAGGTTGATCGGACAGCCCGACCGATAGGCCATGTTCATCGTCGCACTCCCAGGCAGATCCCTCTTGATCGGCCGGCGGGGCGCGATCGAGAAAGGCCTGCAAGATATCAAACAGGGGCAACCCATCTCGATGAGGCCCGCGAATGACCCTCGTCGAGATGGGCAGCCTGGAGCAAGGCTCGTCCGCTCCGGCTCGTGGTTTCCAAGCCAATGCCACGCATGGGCCGGAGTATCCTTGCGCCGCCTCAAAATCACAAACGCTATACCGCTTGCAAAATAGGATCAGTTGAGCTAGAAGGCAACTGCTTGCTTATTGCAACTGGTATGCATGGGAGGAATGACGATGGCCAAGCTGGTCCTGGCGATGTTCACGAGTCTGGATGGTTATATCGAGGGTCCGAACGGCTTCGTCCCGCCGGCGTGGTCGGGCGACCTGGAAACCCACTGGTCCGGCTATGCCCTGGAGCGCGCCGGCCATCTCGTCTATGGCCGCACCAATTTCCTGTTCAACAAGGACTTCTGGAGCCCGGCCGAAACCGATCCCGCCAGTCCTGCCGCCGGCATTCCCCATGCCGCGGTGATGAATCGCCTGCCCAAGACGGTGGTCTCCTCCACTTTGTCGGGTGACCCCGGCTGGAACGCCGCCCTGGCTGGGCCGGATCTCGCCGCCACGATCGGGGCGTTGAAGTCGAGCCTCGAGGGCAAGGACATCTACTGCTTCGGCGGTGCCGGCGTGGCCAACAGCCTCGTCAGCCTCGATCTCGTCGACGAATATCGCCTGATGGTGACGCCGACGATATTCGGGGACGGCAAGCGCCTGTTCGAGCCGGGTCTGCCCCAGCTCGGGCTGGAACTGATCGAGAACCGCCCGCTCGACACCGGCGCCGTGATCCTGCATTACCGCCGCACGCGCTGACGCCCCATGCCATCGAAGGAGACGGCAATGTCCCTGGTCCTGCACGCGCATCCCTTTTCCTCCAACTGCCAGAAGGTGCTGATCGCGCTCTATGAGAACGACCTGTCCTTCGAGTTCCGCATGCTGGCCGATCCCGCCAGCATGGCAGCCCTCGAGAAGCTCTGCCCCCTGAAGAAATTTCCCTTGCTGGAGGATGATGGACATGTGGTGCTGGAGACCAGCATCATCATCGAATATCTGCAGCTCCATCATCCGGGGCCGGTGCGGCTGTTGCCGGATGATCCCGACGCGGCACTCGAAGTCAGGCTGATGGACCGCTTCTTCGACAATTATGTTTCGACCCCCCAGAGCCGGGTGGTCTACAACGCGCTGCGTCCGCCGGAACATCGCGATCCCTATGGCGTGGAGGAGGCCAAGCGCCTGCTCGAAACCGCCTATGGCTGGCTCGAGACCCGGCTGCGAGGCCGGCACTGGGCGGCCGGCGAGGCCTTTTCGATGGCCGATTGCGCAGCGGCACCGTTCCTGTTCTATGCCGACTGGACGCATCCCATCGGCCAGGCCTTCCCGACCGTGAAGGCCTATCGCTCGCGTCTGCTTGCACGTGCCTCGGTCAAGCGCGCCGTCGACGAGGCCCGCCCCTATCGCAAGCTCTTTCCGCTCGGCGCGCCCGATAGGGATTGAACCGCTTAACCCGCGATCGTCGTCAGATCCACATTGGCGCCGCAGGCCAGCACGCCGACGCGCTCGCCCGGCTTGGGACGGTAGACGCCGCCGACCAGGGCCGCCAGGGCGGTGGCACCGCCAGGCTCGAGGGCGAGGCGGGCATCGGCCCAGGCGCGCTTCTGCGCCTCCACGATGGCGCTGTCGGGCACGGTGACGGCCTCGCCGACATGGCGGCTGGCGACGGCATAGACCTTGGCGCCGCAATTGCGGGCGCCGAGCGAATCCGCCGCCACGCTCTCCACGCCGACATCGACGGGGCCGCCGGCGTCCAGCGCCGCCTTGAGGCATTGCGAGCCTTCCGGCTCCACCGAGACGACCTTGACCCTGCCGGCGAACCAGGCCGCGATGCCGGCGATCAGGCCGCCGCCGCCGGTGGCGACCAGCACGGTGTCGAGCGCGCCGCCGGCCTGCTCCTCCCATTCCAGCCCGAGCGTGCCCTGGCCGGCAATGGTCTCCCAGGCGTCGAAGGCATGCACGGAGAGCGCACCGGTCTGCGCAATATAGCGCTCGCAGGCGGCCAGGGCATCGGCATAGCGTTCGCCGCCGATGTCGAGGTCGGCCCCGCGGGCGCGGATCGCCGCGATCTTGGCCGGACTGGAGATCACGGGCACGAAGATGCGGGCCTTGTGGCCGAGCGCGCGGGCGGCATGGGCAACCGCGATGCCGTGATTGCCGCCCGAGGCAGCGGCGACTCCGGCCGCCGGCACGTCGCGCGACAGCAGGTTGTTGAAGGCGCCGCGCGGCTTGAAGGAGCCGGCATGCTGCAGGAATTCGAGCTTGAGCTGCACGCCATGGTCGAGGCCGAAGGTGCCGGCCTGGGTGTCGAGAAGCGGGGTGCGACGAATATGGGAGGCGACGCGCTGATAGGCGGCGCGAATATCGTTCTGGTCAATCATGATGGATTCCGGCGGAAAAGAAGGCCTGGCTGGCAGGCTGCCAATCTCTCCTTCCTAACCGCAAGTCGCGCCGGTTCCAAGATCGGGTTGCGCTGGAGCGTCGACCTCCGGGCCGACATTCTTGAAACGTCGCGTGTGCAGGAGAGGGATGTCGATCAGGAGGTCGACGCTCCCACGGTCCTCACGGCTTGCGCAGGGCGGCGCCGAGAATGGCACCCGGCCGGCCTGCGGCATTGGCCTGTACCAGGACGGCGAAGCTGTCGGCGCCCGGGGCATTGGTGACGTCCGGTTTCAGCGCCAGCGTGGCGGCATTACCGTCATAGTCGGCGATCTTGCGGAAGCAGCGCACCACGTTGGAATAGGTCACCGTCTTGCCGGTATTCTCGCCGCGCTCGATCTTGACTTCCGCGCTCGTCTCGATGGGAACCACCCAGACCTCGCCCTTGTGGGCGCTCTTGCCCAGCGAAATGCTGTAGGCGCCGTTCTTGCCGGAAATGGCGACGGGAACGCTGAGGACGCTGGGATGGGTGGCGGCCATCTCGATGGCCCGTCGGACTTCTTCCCCATTGGAGCCGACGGCATGCTGCACGCCGTCCACCACGATCTGCGGGGTATAGACGGCCCTGTCGCCGCGCACCTCCGAATAGGCGCGCTGGCGGCGCGTGAAGGTGTTGTCGGCCAGCGTGTCCTTCCAGCCGACATAGTCCCAGTAGTCGACCGGCAGGGACAAGGCGATGACGCTGGGATCGCGGGCGAGCTCGCCCATCATCTTGTCCGCCGGCGGGCAGGACGAGCAGCCCTGGCTGGTGAACAGCTCCACCACGGCACGCGGCTGCGCCATCGCCGGGCCGCTCGCGGCCAGCAACAACAGAGCTGCAACCAGGTTTTGCCGCATCGATCTCGTCCGGGCCTAAAGCGCCTTGCGACCCGGCCGAACCACCGGCAATCGCAAGGACAAGTTGAAACAGGGCAGGCGAGCAAGGCATATTCTGGTTGAAAGCCGCCTTGCTCCGGTGGGAAACACCCGCAAGCCATAGCCCATCGAAGATGAACGGGCGAGTAACACAGTGGTGAGAAAGCGGCACCTCCGCGATTCGTGAAAGGGTGTGATATCGAGAGATTGCCGTGGCCTCGCCCGGCGTTGCATCCACCGTTTCCGCGGGATGCCGGTCCGCCCTTTCTGGCAAATCCCGCGATGCAATGGCATGGTTGCCGCATGCGGGCGTACAAATTCATTTCCGATCTTACCCAACGGGTCACCGAGCATGACGATTACGCGTTGGCGAGCCATATGGCGTTGTCCCTGCTCACGGCGATGTTTCCCTTCCTGATCTTCGTGGCGTCCCTGGCCGGCGTGCTCGGCACCGCCGACCTCCAGAACGAGATCGTGCGCCTGCTGTTCGAAACCTGGCCGCACGAAGTTTCCGAGCCGATCGCCCGCGAGGTCACCCGCGTGCTGGGCACGGCGCGGCCCGGCCTGCTCACCGTCAGCGCCATCGTGGCGGTGGTGCTGGCCAGCAATGGCGTCGAGGCCATCCGCGTCGGCATCAACCGGGCCTATGGCCTGGTCGAGACGCGGTCCTTCTGGTGGTGCCGGCTGCAGAGCCTGTTCTTCGTGCTGCTGGCCTCGCTCGCTCTGGTTACACTCGCTCTTTTGGTGGTGCTGTGGCCGGTGATATGGCAGGCAGCCATCAGCTTCACGCCGGTGCTGGCACCGTTGCAGCCGCTGATCGAGATTGCGCGCTACGGCATCACCACCGCGGTGCTCGGCGGCGCCATCATCCTGGTACACCTGTTCCTGGTGGCGAGCCGCCCCTCGCTCGGCGTGATCTGGCCCGGTGTGCTGATCACCATGGGGCTTTGGCTCGCCGGCGGCTACGCCTTCAGCATCTATATCAGCGACTTTGCCGCCTACTCCAAGCTCTATGCAGGCCTGGGCAGCGTCTTCGCGGCGCTGTTCTTCCTGTGGCTGGTGGCGCTGGCCTTCCTGCTCGGGGCAGAGATCAACGCCATCCTGGCCGAGCGGCGCCACAAACGCATTCAGGCCGCATCGTAGTGCATGATGTAGAGCTTACGGGTGGTCTCGTGGATGGTCCACTCGCCCTTCCAGCCCTTCGGCAGGACCAGCGCCTCGCCGGCCCGTACCTCGCGGGTCTGGCCGCCGGCGTCATGCAGCGACACCCGCCCCGACACGATATGGCAGGTTTCCGAATTGCGCTCGCGCGAGGCGGTGAAGCGGCCCGGCGTGCATTCCCATACGCCGACTTCCATCAGCCCGTCCTCCGACTTCCACAGGGTTTTGGCCGCCTCGACCTGGCCTTCGCTGAGGGTGGTCGGCTTGGGGCCGAAGGGGCCGAGATCGAGGGTGGTGAGATCGGCGAACGTCTTGCTGTCGATCATGGTCATTCCAATGCAGACACGTTGAAAGAGCTGGAACCGGGGCTTCTCAGCGCCCAGTGATCTTGTTGGCGAAGGTGGCGAGGCGCGAGGTCTGCTGGAGGCCTGCCGCCTCACGCCGGTCGGCCATGTGATAGAGCTGGTACATCGAATGGATGCCGAGCCAGCGGAAGGGCTCCGGCTCCCATTCCCGCACGGAGCGGTTGACCCAGGGCAGGCGGGTCAGCGGGGTGTCGCGCTCCAGGATCAGGTCGGCGAGGGTACGGCCGGATAGATTGGACGTGGAGACGCCCAGGCCGACATAGCCGCCGGCCCAGCCGATGCCGTTCTTGCGATCCAGGCCGACGGTGGTGCACCAGTCGCGCGGTACGCCGAGCACGCCGCACCAGGCATGCTCCATCTTCAGGCCCTTGGTCTGGGGCAGATGGCGCATCAGGATGGCATAGAGCTGCGCGATGGTCTGGTCCTGCGTCTGCCCGCGCACGTCGGTGGCCGAGCCGTAGCGATAGGGCACGCCGCGCCCGCCCATGGCGATGCGGCCCTCGCGGGTGCGCTGGGCATAGCAATAGCCGTGGGTGGCGTCGCCCAACAGCTCATAGCCGTTCCAGCCGATCCGGCTCCACTGCTCCTCGCTGAGCGGCTCGGTCATCAGGATGGCGCTGTTCATCGGGATCCACAGGCGCTCGAAGCCGGGAATGCCGGCGGTGAAGCCCTCCGTCGCCCTGATGATGATCGGCGCGCGCACGGTGCCGCGTTTGGTGGTCACCGCGCCCTTCTCGATCCTGACAACTTCGGTCTGCTCGTAGATGGAAACGCCCAGGCGCTCGACCACGGCGGCGAGGCCCCGCACCAGCTTGGCCGGCTGCACGCGGGCGGTGTCGTGGTGCACCAGGGCGCCCTCGGCATTGTGGATCTCGATGCGCTTGCGCATCTCCTCGCGGCCGATCAGGCTGATGCGCGCATCGGGGACGCTCCAGCCCTTCTCATACTCGTAGGATTGGCGGATGCGGCCGAGCTGGGCCTGGTTGACCGCTACCGTCAGCGTGTCGTTGCGGCGGACATCGGCGTCGATGCCCTCGCGCTCGGTGACGGCGATCACCTCGTTCACCGAACCGTGCATCGCCGCTTCCATGTCGACGACCGCACCGCGCGAGGAGGTCTTCAGATATTTCTCGCGCGACCAGCCAAAGCCCCCCGAGAGCCAGCCGCCATTGCGCCCGGAAGCGCCGAAGCCGGCGAATTCCTTCTCGACCACGACGATGTTGAGGCTGGGATTGGCCTGCTTCAGATAATAGGACGTCCACAGCCCGGTGAAGCCGCCGCCGACGATGCAGACATCGGCGCTGCGGTCGCCCGGCAGCGCCGGGCGATAGCCGGGCACGCCGCCAATATCGGCGTACCAGAACGAGATGTTGCCGTTGACTTTGACGTCCATGATGGGTCTCGCATGAGGAATGGTATGGGGGGCTGGTCTTCAGACCGGCCCGGAAGCGCGGGGCTAGATAGAAAAGCGGCGGGTCTGAAGACCCGCCCCCCGATTCAGGTCAGGGTCAGGTCGGCACGCTCGTCGTCGGCCAGCAGCTTGGCATCGCCGCTCGCCCAGGTGAGATCGACCGCCTCGCCGATGGCGAAGGGCCGGCTTTCCAGCGGGGCACGCACGATGGCGACCGAGCCGTCGGCCAGCACCACCTGGTATTTCGAGCTGGAGCCGAGATAGATCGCCTCGCTCACCTGGCCGGACAGGCTGTTGTGGCCGTCGCGCACACCGGTGGCCGCCGGCACCAGCGAGAGTTTCTCAGGCCGCAGCAGCATGACCGGCTGCCGGCCGTCGGCGAGCCTGTCCCGCGAAACCACCTTCTGCCCGGCGATGGTGAGGCAGGTCTCGCTGCCGGAGGTCTCCACGGCCCCGCGCAAGGTGGTGGATTCGCCGATGAACTTGCCGACGAACAAAGTGGCCGGCTCGTCATAGAGCTCGCGGCCGGTGCCGACCTGCTCGATGCGGCCGTGGTTGAACACGGCGATGCGGTCCGACAGCACCAGGGCCTCTTCCTGGTCGTGGGTAACGTAGACGAAGGTAGTGCCGAGCTCGCGATGGATGCGCTTGATCTCGAGCTGCAGCCATTCGCGCAGCTTCTTGTCGAGCGCGCCGAGCGGCTCGTCCATCAGGAGGAGTGGCGGATCGAACACGATGGCGCGGGCCAGCGCCACGCGCTGCTGCTGGCCGCCGGAAAGTTCGCTCGGATAGCGATGGGCGAAATCGGCCATCTTCACCATGTCGAGGGCGCGGCGGACGCGCGCCTCGCGTTCGCCCTTGGGAACGCCGCGCAAGGCGAGGGGGTAGGCGACGTTCTTGCCGACCGTCATGTGCGGGAACAGGGCATAGTGCTGGAAGACCACGCCGATATTGCGCTTGTGCGCCGGCAGGCCGCTGATGTCCTCGCCGCCGACGGCGAGCGTGCCGCTGGAGAGTTCGGTGAAGCCGGCCACCACGTTGAGCGTGGTCGTCTTGCCCGAACCGCTGGGGCCGAGCAGCGTCATGAACTCGCCCGGCTCGATATGGAGGCTGACATCGTCGAGCGCAGTGAAGCTGCCGTAATGCTTGCTGGCATTGCGGATGTCGATGGCGGCGCCGGCCGCGCCCGGGGCTGATGCGGCGGAGCTGGTAATGGCGGCTGCGTTGGACATCTCAGCTCCTCTTCGAGCGCGCGCCGAGGAGGAGGCCGGCGGCGATCAGCAATGTCGTGGCAAGGAAGACGATGGTTCCCACCGCGGCGACCGTGGGATCGGCGTCGCGGGTGATGGAGGTGAAGATCTGCACCGGCAGCGTCTTCAGGTAGGGATTGGTGATGAACAGCGCGACGATGATCTCGTCGAACGAGGTCACGAAGGCAAAGAGCAGGCCCGACAGGATGCCGGGGGCGATCAGCGGCAGCGTGATGGTGCGGAAGGTGGTGAAACGGTTGGCACCAAGGCTGGCCGCCGCCTTTTCGAGCCTGACGTCGAACATTTCGAGACTGGCGGAGACGGCGATCAGCACGAAGGGGATCGCCAGCATGGTGTGGGCGATGACGAAGCCGAGATCCGTGCCGACCAGCTTGTAGGTGAGGTAGACCGAATAGATCCCCACCGCCAGCACCACGCCCGGCACCACCATCGGCGTGATCAGCAGGGCGCGCAGGATGCCGCCGCCGGCATGCTTCATGCGGCTGAGGCCGAGGGCGGCGAGCGTGCCGATCAGCGTGGCGATCAGGGCGACGATGGTGGCGATGCGCAGCGAATTGACGAAGCTCGACGACCAGTCCGGATTGGTGAGGAAGTTCTCGTACCACTGCCAGGAAAAGCCCGATGGCGGGAAGGCCAGCGACTTGTTTTGGTTGAACGACATCGGGATGATCACCAGGGTCGGCAGCACCAGCCAGATCGCGACCAGCAGGCAGAACAAAGCGAGGAAGAGACGCAGCGGTTTCATCGTCAGCTCCTCATTGGGTCATCCCGTGCGCGATGCAGCATGAAATGCTGTGTCGCAGACACGGGATCGCGAGACGAGAACACGCTTTATCCGGGTTGCGATCCCGGATCTGCGCCGCATCACTGCGCGCTGCAGCGCGTCCGGGATGACTTCGTGAGCAACCAGGTTTCATCGTCAGCTCCTCGACGCCTGCTTGTGGCGCTGGCGCATCAGGGGCGCGGCAATGGCGAGCAGCAGGAAGGTCGCCACCAGCAGGATCACGCCCATGGCGCCGCCGCGGCCCCAGGCCAGCAGGCTCAGCACCTGGTTCTGCACCAGGGTCGAAAGCATGGTGCTGCGCGGCCCGCCGAGCAGGGCTGGGGTGATGTAGAAGCCGAGCGACAGGATGAAGACAATGATGGCGCCGGCGAAGACGCCGGGCAGTGACAGGGGCAGATAGATCTGCCAGAAGGCCCTGACGGGGCTGGCGCCGAGGCTGCGCGCGGCCTGGATCAGGCGCAAATCGATGCTGCGCATCACCGAATAGAGCGGCAGGATCATGAAGGGCAGCAGCACCTGCGCCATGCCGATGACGACGCCGACCGGGGTGCGGATCAGCTTGATGCCGTCGAAGCCGAGCGCCTGGAGGGCGGTGTTGATCACGCCGGAATCCTGCAAGAGCACCACCCAGGCGAGCGTGCGCACCACGCCGCTGACCCAGAAGGGCACCAGCACGCACAGGATCAGCACCAGGCGCCATTTCGGCCCGACCGCCGTCATCAGATAGGCATAGGGATAGGCCGCGATCACGCAGACCAGCGTGACCCAGGCGGCGATGGAGAAGGTGCGCGCCAGCACGGTGAGGTTCGCCGGGGTGGAGAAGAACCAGACATAGTTCTGCAGGCCGAAGCTCGGCTCGGCGAAGCTGCGCACCACCACCGTCAGCAGGGGATAGCCCATGGCGAGGATCAGCAGCAGCACGGCCGGGACCGCCAGCAGCGACGGATAGGCCGAAAGCGGCCTCAGCCTGCGTTGCCGTGCAATGGCCATGGAGGATTGCATGGTGTCAGTCACGCGCAAAAGCTCCGTTTTGGCGAGGTGGCGGTTGGGACAGACGGGAACCGGAGTTAAGTCTTGCCTCCGAAGCACAGCGACTCATGCTGTACTTCGAGGTCGCGCTGCCCCTCACCCTTACCCTCTCCCCGTAAGAACGGGGCGAGGGAGCACAGGCGTGGCGGTTGATCCTCGGACCTCCCATCTCACCCGGCGGTCGGGCGAGGTGGCGCGCTATCGGCATAGGATGCTTGTTCGAAGTCCCCCCTCTCCCCGTTCTTACGGGGAGAGGGTAAGGGTGAGGGGCGTCGCCGCCCCCGTGGAACCTTCGAACTGCCTACCGGTGCCTGTGGCGCGAGCCGAACTTTCCGCCTCAATTGCCCGCCAGCAGGGAGCCCCATTTCTCGTTCAGGGCCTCGAAGTTCTCGGTCCAGAAGGCCGTGTTGAAGCCATAGCCCTGCTTGACACGCTCGGGGGTGTTGGTGAGGAAGGCCTGCACCTGGGCGTCGACCTGCGGCTTGGACTCGTTGTTGACCGGAGAGTAGGAGGTCTTCTGGGTCAGGGCCTCCTGCGCGCTCTTGCCGAGATAGGCGTTGATCAGCGCATGGGCGGCGGCGGGATCCTTGACGCCGACCGGAATGGTGAGCTGGTCCTTGACCACCAGCCAGTCCTGCCAGACGGGCGTGTATTTGGCACCGTTCTTGACGGCGGTCATGGCGCGGCCGGTCCACATCAGCAGCATGTCGATCTCGCCGGATTCGGCGAGCTGCTGGGATTCGGCGCCGGTCTTCCAGAACACGGTGTCGGGGCCGAGGGCCTTGATCCTGGCGATGGCCGTGTCGATGTCCGCAGGCGTCATCTTGTCCACCGGATGGCCGTCGGCCAGCAGCGCCTGTTCGAGCAGGCCGACCGGCGGGTCACCGCTGCCGTCGATGCCGCGCGTACCCGGGAAGTTCTTGGTGTCGAAGAAGTCCTTCCAGTTCTTGGGCGGATGGTCCTTGAACTTGTCGGTCTTGTACATCAGCACGATGCCGTAGTTCATGGCCGGCACGCTGCAGGGGCCGACCTGGCCGGGCGGAATGTGGGAGACGTCGATCTTGGTGAAGTCGAGCTTCTGGAAATATTTGCCGCAATAGGCGAAGGGCGCGAGGTCGCCGGTATCGACGACGTCCCAGCTGACATTGCCCGATTCGATCTGGGCCTGGAGCTTGGCGAGCTCGGTCGGGCCGTCGTTCAGGAGCTTGACGCCGGACTTGTCGGCGAATTCCTTCAGCGCGGCGTTCTGGCCGTCCTGGTAGATGCCGCCATAGGAGACGAAGGTCAGCGTCTTGCCCTTCAGCGAGCCCTCGGCGATGGTGCCGGCGGGCGGCGCGTTCTGGGCCAGGGCCGACGAGGCCGCCAGCAGGGCGAAGGCAGCGCCGGCCAGGCCGGCGCAAAATGCCTTAGCGCAAGATCTTTGGGCAAATGCCGTTGCAGTTGTCATCCCGTTATCCCTCTGAAGACTCGCTTGTTTGTTCTGGTGATCCGGATGCGAGCGATTTCCGGATCACATATTGGTCGAGATCGGCGGCGCCGCTGGTCGGGGGGGAGATGATCCACACCACCTCGGCCGGGGTGTCGCCGATGTTCACCGTCTTGTGCGGCGTCGAGGACGAATATTCGATGCTGTCACCTGCCTCGAGGATGAAGCTCTCCTGGCCGAGCGTCAGCTGCAGGCGTCCGCGCAGCACCAGGAACATTTCGTGGGAATTGCCATGGGTATAGGGCTGGTCGCCCGTGGAGCCGCCGATGTCGAACTCGCCGGAATAGACTTCGAGGTCGCGAAGCGGGCGCCGCGACAGCAAGGTCTTGTGGCAGCCGCCGCTGGCCGGCAAGGCCGGGCGCTCGGAGCGGGAGACGACCTTGTGCGGCAGAGCCTCGCCCTCGTCGAAGAGGTCGGCGACATTGATGCCGAGGGCGTTGGCGATCCCCATCAGCGTGGAGGTGTTGGCGCCGGAAAGCCCGCGTTCGAGCTGGGAGAGGAAGCTGGCCGTGGTGCCGGTGAGATCGCCGAGCTCGCGCAGGGTCAGCCGGCGCGCAGTGCGGAAGGCCTTGACGCGCTGGCCCAAAATGCTGGAGCGCCGCGCCTCCAGATTGGGTGCGGCGCCGCTGTCGGCAGTGTGATCGTCGGCACGCTTCATCAGGGCCTCGGCAAGTTCACTTAACAAGTCATAAAGTGAATTGCCGTACTTAACAAGCCATAAAGTGAACTTGGATCCGCGACCCCGGTGGCCCGGTGTGGCCGAAAATCGATGGGACTCGACTTTTGTCATTGCCGGGCTTGTCCCGGCAATCCAGGGCCGCAGCCTCAACGAACAGCGGTAGCTGGATGCCCGGGACAGGCCCGGGCATGACAAAATTGAGCTTTTCCCGGCTTCGTTGCGATTGTTGCGTCAGTCTCTCCAGACCGGCCCGGACCCGTTACCCTTGTCGCCGAACCTGGCGGTCTCTGCCCTCAATTCGCCGTAGCCGGCTGGCCGAGCTTGATAACTTCCGCCTTACCGGGCTCGGTGACGATGTGGTCGAGCGCCGGCGGCTTGTCGCTGTGCAGGAGATCGCTGGTGGGCGCGCCGGTCTTGATGAAGGCATCGATGTCGGCGGCGACGGCGTCCGGCGCACCCCATTGCACGTTATGGCCGATATCGCTGACCTGCGCCCCGGAAGCCGGCAGCGGGATCACGCCGTAGCGCTTCCAGAAGGCAGGGATGCCCTTGGTCTTGGCTGCCTCGGAGAGGGACTGCTTCAGCCAGGTCTGGTCGGCCTCTAGGAAGATGCTGTCCTGCGTCGCCCAGAGGACCAGCACGGGTACCGAGAAGCTTTTCAGCCGCTCGGTGTTGTCGGTGGCGAGCAGCGCCTTGCTGGCGCCGATCCAGGTGCCGAGCCGCACATTGGCGGTCTCCGGCACATAGGGCTTGAGGAAGGCGGGATCGGCAGCCGGGTCGACCACCCAGTTCTTGGCGATCCAGTCCTCGGCCTTGGGATCGGCCTTCAGCGGGGTGAGCATGTAGAAGCCGGCGGGATATTTCCAGCCCTTGGCCTCCAGCGCCTTCTTCCAGGAGCCTTCCACCGGCTCCTTCAGCACGTAGTCGCGCAGGGCGACATTGTCGACGCCCTTGGTGGAACTCGCCACCAGTACGGCACGCTCGACCAGTTCGGGGTGCTCCAGCGCGACTTCCTGGGTGACGAAACTGCCGAGCGAATGGCCGGCCAGAGTCGCCTTGGCGATCTTCTTGGCCTTCATGAAGGCGACGATGTCGCCGGCGAAATCGCTGGTCCGGAAGCATTTTTCCGGCGCGGGCGAACAGGCCGCCCGGGGTGGCATCGAGGTCTGGCCGTGGCCGCGCAGATCCATGGCGAGGATATGCAGGCCGGGATCGCGCTTGTGCAGCGCGGCCATCGTCGTCGACCAGGAGCGGATATTGTCGGTGAGGCCATGGATGAGCAGTACCGCCGGCCCGTCCTTCGGCCCGGTCTCGACATAGGCCATGGTGATGCCGCCGGGCAGCTTCACCTTGCAGCGCCCGGCCGCCAGGTCCTCGCAGCCCTTTGCTGCTGCCGGCGTGGCCCCCGCGGCGAGGCCGAGGGCCAGGGGTAGTGCGAGCAGGGCTGTCTTGGCGAGACGGATGAAAGGGGTCGGCATGCGCTTCTTCCTCCGGCAGGATTTTGCGCAACTATAGCGCCGGAAGATTGCCGGGCAATTGCCCTGAGGCGACATCCGGCGGCTCCTGGGAGCGCGGACATCCTGTCCGCTCTTCCTTTCCGTACGCTGGGCGTTTCCAAGGGCGGCCGGAGACGTGCTCGCTCCCAGGCAGCAGATCTACGGCCTCACGCCGAAACCGCCGGCACGCCCGTGGCCGGAATCGCCCCGCCCGTCACCACGCCGCCTTCCGGCGAGAGCAGGAAGGCGATCAACCGCGCGATCGCCTCCGGTGCTACCCAGGTGCTGGTATCGGCTTTGGGCATGGCGGCGCGGTTCGGCGGCGTGTCGATCACGCCGGGCAGCACGCAATTGGCGGTGATGCCGTCCTTGCGATATTCCTCGGCGATCGCCTCGGTGAGCCGGAGCAGCGCCGCCTTGGAGGCGGCATAGGCGGCCATCCCGGCCGAGGCCCTCTGCCCGGCCAGCGCCGCCACATGCACGATGCGGCCCTGGCGCGCGGCCTGCATCGCCGGCAGCACCGCGGCGCTGATGGCCAGCGCCGTGCGGGCATTGCCGGTGAGCATGGCATCCCATTGCGCAAGCGCCTTGGCGACCGGCGCCATCGCGAAGCCGCCCACCGTGTTGGCCAGCCCGCCGACCGTCCCGAACTTAGCGATTGCCTGCGCCACCGCCGCCTCGCAGGCCTCCTGCGAGGTCATGTCCGTCCCGGCGATCGACAGCACCTCGACCCCCGCCGGCAGCGAGGCGACCAGCGCCTCGAGCTTCTCGGCCGAGCGCTCCATCAGGACCAGCGGAGCGCTGCCTTTGGCAAGCTCGCGCACCACCGCGGCCCCGAGATTGCCGGCGGCGCCGGTGACGATGATGGCGGGGGACGAGGACATGGCGAGAACTCCCTGATTGGCTGAACCGGGAGAGTGTCACGGGTGGGAGCGGGAGGGAAGGGCGAGGATTGTGGCGCGAGTGACTGATCGCGGCGGCACGTCCATCAGCATGAAGTGAGATTGGTGCCCCTAGCCGGAATCGAACCAGCACTCCTTGCGGAATCCGATTTTGAGTCGGACGCGTCTACCAGTTCCGCCATAGGGGCAACGCGGCCGGCACTATAGCGAGGGATGAGGCGGCGTCAATCCGCGATTGCGGGCTTTCTCCGGGTGCACGGGCGTCCCGCCCGTTCTTGGGAGCGCCGCGCGTGCTGGCAGGGAAGAACGGGCGAGACGCCCGTGCACCCGGGGTTCACCCGCTTGCCAGGCCATGGATGTTGCCGTCGGGGTCGCGGAACCAGGCGAGTTCGAGGTCGCCGGTGCGGTGGATGTCGCCGTCCAGCGTGGTGCCGGGGATCTCGTAATGCTCGAAGGCGACGCCCTTGGCCTTGAGCGCCTCGACCAGGCGGGCCATGTCGTCGCCCACCACCCAGGTCACGGCGGTGGCGTGGTTGGTGCCGGCATTGGCGGAGACGTAGACGAGCACGATCGAGGGGCCGGCCTTGTAGGCGATGGCGCTGCCGGCGTGCTCGAAGGCGATCTCCAGCCCCACCAGGTCCTCGTAGAAGCGTCGGGCCGTGGCGAGGTCGCGCACGGGCAAAGTGGCGACGGCGAGCTTTGCTCCCAGCATGACGGTGCCTCCGGATCGCGCCTCTTGCAGTCCCGCTGCATCGGCCCGCGCCGAGGAGGGCGCCGCCATGCCATGCGAGATGCGGTCACAAGGATAAGCCCGGCCGAGCGTGTTGGCACGTGCTTTCCTGGCAGATTGTTGCGGGGGCAAGGCATGTTCAGCCACGAGCGTGGCCGGTCTCGCTCCCTGGGTTCGATGCATCCTTGCGATCGGGCGGGCGTGGACCAAGTGCCGAATGCCCTGCAAGGTGAACACGATGTCATCTTGCCGAATCAGCTGTATTTCCGCCGCATTGGCTCCTACCCTCGATGGTTTGCCGCCGCTGCCCGCCAGCGGCGCCTGCAGGCCGTGCCCGCAAGTCCCGGCCGCCCCAGGCCCGCCTCCCTGCCGATGGCAAGGGAAACCAACGGAGATCCCATGCGCCTCGTCCGTTCCCCGCTCGCTTCGGCTGCCTTCGCCGCTTTCGTGACACTGGCGATGTTCGCCTCGCAGCAGGTCCTGGCGGAGGAGGCGGCCAAGCCGGCCGAAGCCTCCGCCGGCGCGGCGGCGGGCGCGGCACCACCCTGGCGGATCGGCATCTCCCTGCTGGGCGAGCCCAAACACAAGGAGGCGTTCGACCATTTCGACTACGTCAATCCGGATGCGCCCAAGGGCGGCCAGGTGCGGCTGGCGATCAGTGGCACCTTCGACAATTTCAACATCGCGCTGATGGCGATCAACGGTGTCTCGGTGAAGGGCAACATCGAGGCCGGTGTCACCAATGTCTATCAGAACCTGATGACCTCGGCGCAGGACGAGGCTTCCACCGAATATGGCGAGATCGCCGATGCCGTGCGCTTTCCCGACGACATCTCCTCGGTGACCTTCCGCATCAATCCCAAGGCGCGCTGGCACGACGGCACCAAGCTGACGCCGGAAGACGTGGTGTGGTCCTTCGAGGTGCAGAAGGCCAACAATCTGCAGACCGCGCAATATTATCACGACGTCACCAAGGCCGAGGTCAGCGCGCCCGACCAGGTTACCTTCACCTTCTCCACCAAGGGCAATCGCGAGCTGCCCCAGATCCTCGGCCAGCTCTATGTCATGCCCAAGCATTGGTGGCTGGCCAATGGGCCCGACGGCAAGCCGCGCAACGTCGCCAACACCACGCTCGAGCCGCCGCTCGGTTCCGGCCCCTATCGCCTCAAGAGCTTCGAGGCCGGGCGCGGGGCCGTCTATGAGCGGGTCAAGGACTGGTGGGGCGCCGACCTGCCCACCGCCAAGGGCCACTATAATTTCGACGAGATCCGCTACGACTACTACACCAACACCCAGCAGCTTCCGGAACTGTTCAAGAGCGATTCCTACGACTTCCGCCTGGAGAATATCATCGCCAACTGGATGACGCTCTACAACATCCCGGCGGTGGCGGAAGGGCGTATCGTCAAGCAGGACTTCCCGTCCAACACCGTTGGCCGCATGCAGGCCTTCGCCTTCAATCTCAGGCGGCCGAAATTCCAGGATGTCAGGGTGCGCAAGGCCTTCAACCTGGTCTTCGATTTCGAGACGCTGAACCGCACGATCTTCTTCAACCAATACAAGCGCATCGGCTCCTATTTCGCCGGGCTCGACGAACTCTCCTCCAGCGGGCTGCCTGAGGGCCAAGAGCGCGACATCCTCGAAACGGTCAAGGACAAGCTGCCGCCGGAGGTGTTCACCATGCCCTATGCCAATCCGGTCAATGGCAGCGACGAGGTCCAGCGCGCCAATATCCGCGCAGCCATCGGCCTCCTGAAGGAGGCCGGGTGGGAGTTCAAGGACCGCAAGCTCACCAATGTGAAGACTGGCGAGGTGATGAAGGTGGAGATCCTGCTCTCCAGCGATACCTTCACCAGGGTCGCCTTGCCCTATGTCGAAAATCTCAAGCGTATCGGCATCGAGGCCTCGGTGCGGGTGGTCGACGACACGCAGTTCAACCAGCGCGAGAACAATCGCGATTTCGACATGATCCTGTTCGGCATGGGCCAGACCCAGTCGCCCGGCAATGAGCAACGCGACTATTGGGGCTCCGACGCCGCCGACAAGCCGACCTCGCGCAACATCATCGGCATCAAGGATCCGGCGATCGACGCGCTGGCCGACCGCATCGTCTATGCTAAGGACCGGGCCGAGCTGGTCGCCGCCACCAAGGCGCTGGACCGGGTGCTGCTCGCCGGAAACTATGTGGTACCGATGTGGTACAACGATGTATGGCACACTTTGCGCTGGAACCGCTTCGGCCAGCCGGCCGTACTTCCCACGCAGAGCCCGACCGGCGGTTTCCCCACCGTCTGGTGGTATGACCCGGCCCTGGCCGCCAAGACCGGCGCGGCCAAATAGCCTAGTCATCCCGCGCGCGATGCAGCATGCAATGCTGCTTCGCTGACGCGGGACCGCGCTCCGGGTAAAGGAGCGCTTTTCGTCTTGCGATCCCGGATCTGCGCCGCACCACTGTGTGCTGCAGCGCGTCCGGGATGACGACACCCATAAGGATCCCGCCCATGGCCGAACTCGACCGCCGCACGCTTCTGAAGACCGGCTTCTTCGGCGCAGCCTGTGCGCTGCTGCCGGCGGGCGCCTGGGGGCAGGAGGTCGAGAGCCATGGCCTGTCGACCTTCGGCGACCTGAAATATGGGCCCGACTTCAAGAAATTCGACTATGTGCGCGCCGACGCGCCCAAGGGCGGCGCCTTCTCGCAGCTGGTCTACCAGACCGGCTACAACCAGTCCTTCAACTCTTTCGACAGCCTGCACATCTACATCCTCAAGGGCACGGGCGCGGTGGGGGTGGACGCCACCTTCGCCACGCTGATGGCGCGGGCCGTGGACGAGCCGGATGCGGTGTATGGCTATGCCGCCCAATCGGTGGCCGTCTCAGCCGACAGGCAGACCTATCGCTTCCGCCTGCGCCCCGGCCTCAGCTTCCATGACGGCTCGGCGCTGACGGCGGAGGACTGCGCCTGGTCGTTCAACACATTGAAGGAGAAGGGGCATCCCTTCATCACCGAGCCGCTGCGCTTCTTCAAGGAGGCGGTGGCGGAGGCCCCCGACATCGTGCGCGTCACGCTGCTGCCCGGGCGCGGGCGCTCGCTGCCCCTGATCGTCGCCGGCCTGCCGATCTTCTCGAAGGCCTGGTGGTCGAGCCGCGATTTCACCAAATCCACGTTGGAAGCCCCGCTCGGCAGCGGGCCCTACAAGGTGGGCAAGGTCGATGTGGGCGAAGCGATCAGCTATGAGCGCGTGGCGAATTGGTGGGGGGAGAGCTTGCCCACCCAGGTCGGCACCAACAATTTCGACCGCCTGACCTGGTACTATTACCGCGATCCCTCGGTGTCCTTCATCGCCTTCGGCGCCGGCAATTACCGCTTCCGCGAGGAGACGAGCTCCGAGAACTGGGCCAAGGGCTACGACATCCCGCCCGTGCGCGACGGCCGCATCAAGCGCGAGACGGTGCCCGACCACACGCCCTCGGGCGCCCAGGGTTGGTATTTCAACACGCGCCGCGCCAAGTTTTCCGATCCCCGTGTGCGCCAGGCCCTCGGTTTCGTCTTCGATTTCGAATGGGTGAACCGGAACGTGATGTACTCGTCCTACCAGCGTACGGCCTCGATCTTCGAGAATTCGCCGCTGAAGGCCGAGGGCAAACCCGGGCCGGACGAAATCGCCCTGCTGGAGCCGCATCGCGGCAAGGTGCCCGATGCCGTCTTCGGCGAAGCCCTGCTGCCGCCGGTCTCGGATGGCAGCGGCTTCGACCGCGCCAATCTGCGCACGGCGCTGGGGCTCCTCAAGGAGGCCGGCTGGAGCCTCGACAACCGCGTCCTCAAGAATGCCAAGGGCGAGGTCTTCACCATCGAGTTCCTGGAGGAGAGCGATTTCCTCTACAAGATCACGGCCCCCTTCATCCAGAGCCTGGGCCGGCTCGGCATCGCTGCGAGTTTCCGCGCCGTCGATTCCTCGCAATATCAGCGCCGCACCGACGCGTTCGACTATGACATCATTTCCCGCCGTGCCACTTACGGCCTGACCCCGGGCGAAGACATGCGCGGGCCTTTTTCCAGCCGGACGGCCGCCGTGCCTGGCTCGAGCAATATCTCCGGCATCGCCGATCCAGTGCTCGATGCCCTGATCGACGCCATCGCCGCCGCCGACAGCCGGGTCGCGCTCGTCGCGGCGTGCCGCGCCTTCGACCGCGTGCTGCGCGCGGGCTATTACTGGGTGCCGATGTACAACCGCCCGAACCACTGGCTGGCCTATTGGGACGAGTTCGAGCATGGCGATCCCGGCGTGATCTACGACCGGGGCATTCCTGATCTGTGGTGGGCCAAGAAGACGTAGTTTCCAGGGACCGCCGGCTTCCAGCCGGCTCTTCTTGACTCCCAGAGCCGGCTGGAAGCCGGCGGTCCCTGGGAAACGCAAAACGCCGGCCCGTTGCCGGGCCGGCGTCGAAATCCGTCAAAGGCGTCGGACTTACTTCTTGTAGTCGACGCGCTCGGCGATGCGGGCAGACTTGCCGCGGCGATCGCGCAGGTAATAGAGCTTGGCGCGACGGACCTTGCCGCGGCGGACCAGCTTGATGGAATCGATCATCGGCGAGTAGAGCGGGAACACGCGCTCGACACCTTCGCCGTAGGAAATCTTGCGGACGGTGAAGCTCTCCTGCAGGCCGCCGCCGTCGCGGGCGATGCAGACGCCTTCATAGGCCTGAACGCGGGTGCGCTCGCCTTCCTTCACCTTGACGTTCACGATGACCGTGTCGCCGGGCTGAAATTCGGGAATGTCCTTGCCGGCCGAAAGGCGGGCAATTTCTTCCTGCTCGATAGTCTGAATCAGGTTCATGTTCGATCTCCGCGCGTACCCGAAGGACGCATCTTGCTCTTACTTGAAGTGGAGGCGTGCCAATACGCCATTACGGAAGGCGAGTCCACCGAATTCGGTGATGCTGTCATCCCGGACGCATCGCAGCATGCAATGATGCGATGCAGATCCGGGACCGCTGTCAGGCGGGGCGCTTGTCTCCTCTGGCGGTCCCGCGTCTGCGCAGCGTCACTTCGTGCCGCGGCGCGCGCGGGATGACCAGGTACCTACCTTCTCTTCTTCTTCGGCGGCGGCTGGCGCGCCTCATAGGCCGCCCACAGGTCCGGCCGGCGCTCACGCGTCAGCGCCTCCGCCTCGCTCCGGCGCCAGGCCGCGATGTTCTTGTGGTGGCCCGAGCGTAGGATGTCGGGAATCGCGCGGTCCTCGAAGGTGAGGGGCCTGGTGTAGTGCGGATATTCGAGCAGGCCGTTCTCGAAGCTCTCCTCGTCGCCGGAGGTGGCGCCGCCCATCACGCCGGGCAGCAGCCTGACGCAGGCGTCGATCAGCACCATGGCGCCAAGCTCGCCGCCCGAGAGCACATAGTCGCCGATCGAGACCTCGGTGAGGCCGCGCGCCTCGATCACCCGCTGGTCGACGCCCTCGAAGCGCCCGCACACGATCACGGCGCCGTCCCCGGCCGCCAGCGCCCGTACATGGGCCTGCTGCAGGGGCAGGCCGCGCGGCGACATCAAAAGGCGCGGGCGGCCGTCATCACCGAGGGCATCGATGGCCTGCGCCAGCACGTCGGCACGGATCACCATGCCCGGGCCGCCGCCGGCCGGCGTGTCGTCGACGGAGCGATGGCGTCCCTGGCCGAAATCGCGGATATTGCTGACATCCAGCGCCCAGGTGCCGGTTGCCAGGGCTTCGCCCGACAAGGAGACGCCGAGCGGCCCCGGGAACATCTCGGGATAGAGGGTGAGGATGGAGGCGCGCCACATGGACAATCTCGCTTGAGGTACGGGCGCGAAAGCCTTCCCCACGCAGTGGGGAAGGTGTCATTGCGCAGCAATGACGGATGGGGTGCGGCCCGCTAGTGCATTCTATCCGGAAGGGGCACCGCTAGCGGGCTGCACCCCATCCGACCCGACTTCGTCGGGCGCAGTAACATGTTCGCTCGCGAACATGTTACGGACTTCCCCACTGCGTGGAGAAGGCGAGTTGCGTTTCATACTTTACCCTTCGAGCAGCCCCTTCAGCCTCTCGTCCGTGAAGTCCTTGATCGAGAACACGGTGTTCGAGCCGTCAAGTGCCGCATCGTCCAGCATGGTCTTGACGCCTACGGCACGCATGCCGGCATTGCGGGCGGCCTCGATGCCGAGCGGCGCGTCCTCGAACACCACGCATTGGCCGGGCGCCAGGCCCATCGCTTCGGCAGCGGCGAGGAAGAGGTCGGGATGCGGCTTGCCGCGATAGCCCATGGAGGGCGACACCACGGTGACGAAATGGCGGCGCAGATCGAGCCCGTCGAGCACCAAAGCGGCATTCTCCGGCGTGGCGGCGGTGGCGACCGACATCTTCTGCCCGCGAGCCTCGCAGGCAGCGATCAGTGCCATCAGGCCCGGCATCGGCGCCATCTGGCTGCGATAGATCTCGCGGTAGATCGCTTCCTTCTCCAGGCCCAGCGTGTCGAGCTCGTATTCGCTCGCATCGGGCTTGACCATGCCGACCACTTCGCGATTGGCGCGGCCGGCGGTGTCGCGAAAGAAGCGTTCGCGGTCGAAGGCCAGGCCATGGCGCTGATGCCAGGTTTCCCAGGCATCGTTGTGGACATGCATGTTGTCGACCAGCGTGCCGTCCATGTCGAAGATCAGACCGGCGACCGGCGCGCCGGCGAGCTGCCTGAAATCGCCGTCCAGGCTGCCGGTGGAACTGTGGTCAGCGCTCATCGTCGCCTGTCTCCTCGTTTTCATCAGCCGCCCCACCTTCCTCAGGCAGGATGACGACGATATGTCCGGCCTTGATATCCACCGCGGGCACGACGGCCTTGGTGAAGGGCAGCAGCAGGGGCTTGGCGCTGCCAGGCGCTTCCTTGGTGGCTTCGGGCGTGACCTCGATGATGTCGCCGGCACCGAAATCGAACAGGCCGGTGACCATGCCGATCTTGTGGCCGTCCTCATCGCGCGCGACGAGACCGATGAGGTCGGCATGGAAGAATTCGTCCTCGTCATCGGGCGTGCCCAATGCCTCGCGCTCGACGAAGAGCTGGAGATTGACGAGTTGTTCGGCACCGGTGCGGTCGCCGACGCCCTCGACCCGGGCGATCAGCACGTCCTTGGCCTGGCGCACAGTGGCCAGCTTGATCCGGCGTCCGGTCTTGGTGAGCAGGGGGCCGTAATTGGCGATGGCCAACGGCTCCTCGGTATAGGATTTCAGCCGGATCTCGCCCTTGAGCCCATGGGCTGCGCCGAAAACGCCGAGAAGAACCAGGTTTTGCGGGGCAGGGGGCATGGGGAGCCTTTAGCGAAGGGGCGCGGGATCCCCTCTCCCCAGTGGGGAGAGGGGTAGGGGAGGGATCAGGCCTCGATTCGTTGAATCGCGCCACTGCAAGCACAGCGAAGCAATCGGGTTCCTGGCCTTTGACAAGCTGGATTGCTTTGCTGCGCATTCAATGACGCGCAAGCGGTTCTTGAGTCACCCCCGACCCCTCTCCCAACTTGGGAGAGGGGAGCAGGATCAGCTTACTCGGCGGCTGCGCTGGCAGCAGCCTCGGCCTTCTTGGCCTTCTCGGCGGCGCGGTCCTGCGCCTTCTTGCCGGGAACGGCCTTGACCGGGTTGTTGCGGGCTTCGCGAGCCAGCAGGCCGGCATCGGCGAAGTGACGCAGCACGCGGTCGGTCGGCTGGGCTCCCTTGGCGATCCAGGCCTTGGCGGCTTCCAGGTCGACGGTCCAGCGCGACTTGCCCGAATCCTTGGCGATCATCGGGTCATAGGTGCCGAGCTTCTCGATGAAGCGGCCATCGCGCGGGGAGCGCGAATCGGCAACGACGACCGCGTAGAACGGGCGCTTCTTGGCGCCGCGGCGGGCGAGACGGATCTTGAGGGACATGGGTAACTCCGTTTGTCAGTTTGTTCGTCGGTGAGGTGAAAAGGTTTCGGGCGGCTATTTCTTCTTGCCGCCGAAGGGGAAGCCCGGCGGCAGGCCGCCCGGCAATTTCGGTCCGCCGAGGCCGGGAAAGCCTGGCAGTTTGGGGCCACCCGGGCCGAAATTCGGCATCTGGGGCGGCAGCTTGGGCATTTCGGAGGGCAGGCCAGAAGGCATTCCTGGCGGCATCTGGCCCTTGGCGAGGGCGTCCATGGCGCCGGGCGGCAATTGCGGCATGCCGCCGCCGAGGCCGAACATCGAGGCCATCTTGCCGAGCGCACCCTTCTTGGCGCCGCCCATCTTCTTCATCATGTCCGCCATCTGCATATGCATCTTCAGCAGGCGGTTGATCTGTTCGGGCGTGGTACCGGAGCCGGCGGCGATGCGCCGCTTGCGCGAGGCCTTGAGGATCTCCGGCTTGCGGCGCTCCTCGGGCGTCATCGATTCGATGATGGCGCGCTGGCGCTTGAACAGCTTCTCGTCGAGATTGGCGTTGGCGAGCTGGTCCTTGATCTTGCCCATGCCGGGCAACAGGCCAAGCATGCCGGACATGCCGCCGATCTTTTCCATCTGGACGAGCTGCTCGCGCAGATCGTCGAGATCGAAGGCGCCCTTCTGCATCTTGGCGGCGATCTTGGCCGCCTTTTCCGCGTCGATCGTCTCGGCGGCCTTCTCGACCAGGGAGACGATGTCGCCCATGCCGAGGATGCGGTTGGCGATGCGGGCGGGGTGGAAATCTTCGAGCGCGTCGACCTTCTCGCCGGTGCCGACCAGCTTGATCGGCTTGCCGGTGACGGCGCGCATCGACAGGGCCGCACCGCCGCGGCCATCGCCGTCGAGGCGGGTCAGCACGATGCCGGTGATGCCCAGGCGCCCGTCGAAGGCGCGGGCGGTGTTGACCGCGTCCTGGCCGGTGAGGGCATCGGCGACCAGCAGCACTTCATGCGGCTCGGTGACGGCCTTGACCTCGGCGGCTTCGGCCATCAGCGCCTCGTCGACCGTGGTGCGGCCGGCGGTGTCGAGCATGACGACGTCGTAGCCGCCGAAGCGGGCTGCATCCATGGCGCGCTTGGCGATCTGCACGGCGGACTGGCCTGCGACGATCGGCAGCACGGAGACGTCGACCTGCTTGCCGAGCACGGCAAGCTGCTCCATGGCGGCGGGACGGCGGGTATCGAGCGAGGCCAGCAGCACCTTCTTGCCGAACCTGTCGGTCAGGCGCTTGGCGATCTTGGCGGTGGTGGTGGTCTTGCCGGAGCCCTGCAGGCCGACCATCAGGATCGGCACCGGCGGCACCGCCTGCAGGTCGATGGCCTGGCCCTCGCCGCCGAGGGTCTCGATCAGGACGTCGTTGACGATCTTGACGACCATCTGGCCGGGCGTCACCGATTTCAGCACCTCGGCGCCGACGGCACGGGCGCGGACCTTGTCGGTGAAGGAGCGCACGACATCGAGCGCGACGTCCGCTTCGATCAGCGCACGGCGGATCTCGCGCATGGCTTCGCCGACATCCGCCTCGGTGAGGGCGCCACGCCGGGTGAGCTTGTCGAGCACATCGGACAGACGTGCGGAGAGACCATCGAACATTCGTCTTTTCCTGTTTGGCTTCGAGAAAGATATCGGAGCCATCGTCCCGCAAGGCAAGGCGCACAACGCAAAACACGCCCGTGGGCGCATCGCGCTGACGGGCGTTGGCCTCCATCCTCTCGGGATGGTCGGCGGAAGGGCGTCTTACTGTGTAAGAACGGGGCGGGATGTAGGGGATATGGGGGCGAGAGTCAAGGAAAGAGGGTGTTTCACCCCTCATCCCCCTGCCGGGACCTCCAGTCAACTCAAGGGAGTTGACGACACCCGCAAGGGGATGAGGGGTGAAACGTCACCCTCCCAAAGTCACCTCTTCCCAAACCGCCGCCGATTTGCGCTAAGGGAGAAGACCGACACGAAACCCGAGACCCGCCTTGCCCCAGCTTGATGAGATCGTCACCGAAATCGCGCAGGAGATGGCCTGTTACAGCGACCGCGGCGAGGTGGCGAGCTATATTCCCGAGCTTGCCCGCATCGACCCCAAGCATTTCGGCATCGCCGTCATCGATGCCGAGGGCAACGCCTATGTCGGGGGCGACGGCGACATGGCCTTCTCGATCCAGAGCATCTCCAAGGTCTTCACCCTGACCCTCGCCCTCGGCAAGGCCGGCGACCGGCTGTGGCGGCGGGTGGGACGCGAGCCCTCGGGCAGCGCCTTCAACTCGATCGTGCTCCTGGAAAACGAGAAGGGCATCCCGCGCAATCCCTTCATCAATGCGGGCGCCATCGCCGTCACCGATTTGATCCTCTCCGGGCACCAGCCGCGCGAGGCCCTGGGCGAGATCCTGCATTTCATGCGCTTTCTCGCCGACGATCCCTCGATCGCCATCGACGAGGCAGTGGCGGCGTCCGAGCAGCGCACCGGCTTCCGCAACGCGGCTCTCGCCAACTACATGAAATCCTTCGGCGTGCTCGACAATCCCGTCGACTACACGCTCGGCGTCTATTTCCATCATTGCGCCATTGCGATGTCCTGCCGGCAACTGGCGATGGCGGGGCGCTTCCTTGCCTGGCAGGGCCTCAATCCCTCCACCGGCCACCGTGTGGTGCAGGCCGAGCGGGCCCGCCGCATCAATTCGATCATGCTGACCTGCGGCCATTATGACGGCTCGGGCGAATTCGCCTATCGCGTCGGCCTGCCCGGCAAGAGCGGTGTGGGCGGCGGCATCCTCGCCGTGGCGCCGGGCAAGGCCTCGATCGCGGTGTGGGCGCCGGGGCTCGATGCCAACGGCAATTCCCATCTCGGCCGTATCGCCCTGGAGGCCCTCACCCGCCGCATGGGCTGGTCGATCTTCGGGGCGTGAGGCGAAGAAGCCGTGGCCATCGGTCGCCGAGCCAAGTAAAACACCTCCACCCAGAACATCCCCAATGCCAAAACAGGCTCGGAGGAACCCATGTCGCTCTCATACTATCAGGCCACCGTGCCGGTTTTCGTGCACACCTTGGACGCCCTCTCGGCCATTCTCGACAAGGCTGCTGCTTTTGCCGAAGCCAAGAAGGTTGATCCGGTGGTGATGTGCGGGCTCAGGCTCACCGCCGACATGCTGCCGCTCTCGCGCCAGGTCAGTACGAGCTGTGATTTTGCCAAGCTGTGTGTGGCGCGGCTTTCCGGCGTGGAGGCGCCGAAATTCAACGATGACGAGAAGGATTTCGCCGAGCTGCGCTCGCGCATCGCCAGGACGTTGGAGTTCATCCGCTCCGTGCCGCAGGCCGATGTGGAGGCTGGCGGCGGACGCGTGATCAGCCTGAAGATCGCCGGCACGCAGCGCGAGTTGAAGCCCGACGACTATCTCAACTTCTACGCCCTGCCGAATTTCTTCTTCCACGCCACCACCGCCTACGCCATCCTGCGCGCCAACGGCGTGGAACTGAGCAAGAAGGACTATCTCGGCCCGCTGTTCGACTGACGGGCCAGGGGCCCAGGCGGGTCGCCTCGACAAAGCAGCGCAATCGATCCTAAAAGCGGTGATGCGCTTTCGCTTCGTCCACGCCGCCGATCTGCATCTCGATAGCCCCATGCATGGCCTGACGGCCCGCCAGCCCGAGCTGGCGGCGCTGTTCGCCCGGGCGACGCGCGAGGCCTTCGAGGTGCTGATCGACGAGGTGCTGGCTCGGCAGGCCGCCTTCCTGGTGATCTCGGGCGACGTCTATGACGGCGACTGGCGCGACTATCACACCGGCCTGTTCTTCGCCGCACAGCTGGCACGGCTGTCGCGCGCCGGCATTCCCACCTACCTGATCCAGGGCAATCATGACGCCGAGAGCCAGATCTCGCGCAAGGTGACGCTGCCGCCCCTGGTGCATTCCTTCGGCACCCGCAAGGCCGAGACCATGGAGCTGCCCGAGCTCAAGGTCGCCCTGCACGGGCGCAGCTTCGCCGAGCGCTCCCTAAGCGACAATATCGTGCGCGATTTTCCGCCGGCGCGCCCGGGCTGGCTCAATCTCGGCTTGCTCCATACCTCGCTGGATGGTCGGGCGGGCCATGCTTCCTATGCGCCCTGCACCCTCGCCGATCTCAAGGCCCGCAATTACGACTATTGGGCGCTCGGGCATATCCATGCCGCCGAAATCGTCGCCACCGATCCCCCTGTCGTCTTCCCCGGCAATCTCCAGGGCCGCCATGTGCGGGAAAGCGGGCCGAAAGGCGCCATGCTGGTGGAGGTCGAGGATGGCACCGTCGCCGCGCTCACGCCCCTGGTGCTCGACAAGGCGCGCTGGGGGCATCGCCGCGTGGCGATCGGCGAGGCCACGACGCTGGCCGAGGTGTTGGTGCGGGTCGAGACTGCCTTGCGGGAGGAAATCGACGCGGCGGGCGAACGCCCGCTCGCTCTGCGCCTGACGCTGACGGGCGAAACCCCGGTCCACGACGGGCTTGCTGCGGATGCTCAGCATTTGCGGGCCGAGATCCAGGCGGCGGCCGACCGGGTGAGCGAACGGCTCTATATCGAGCGCATCGAGCTTGCGACCACGTCCCCGCAAATCGCGGTGGACGAGACCGTGGGCTTTGCCGATCCGCAGGGCCTGCTGGCCGGGCTGGAGACGGAGCCGGATTTCAGCGAGGCGCTGGCCGGCATCGTCGAGGACATCCTCGCCAAATTGCCGGATGAGGTCCGCCAGGCCGTGCGTGGCGAGGAGATCGGCGCTGCACTGGTGGAGGAGGCGCGCGCCGTTGCCTTGGCGCGCCTGCGCCGCGGCGGCAGGGCCGGCGCCGGGGAGGCGGCATGAAGCTTACCCGTCTCGATCTCGACCGCTACGGCCCCTTCACCGGGACACGTCTCGATTTTCGTCCCGATGCCGACCTGCACATCGTCTATGGCCCGAACGAAGCCGGCAAGAGCTCGGCACTGTCGGCGATCACCGACCTGCTCTATGGCTTTGAGCCGCGCAGCCCCGCCAATTTCAGGCATCGCTATGAGGATCTGAAGGTCGGCGCCGAACTGCAGCAAGCCGATGGCAGCGCCTTGCGGTTCTGGCGGCGCAAGCGGCTGAAGCATTCCCTCACCGACGCCGAGGACACACCGCTCGACGACGGGCTGCTCGAGCCGCTGCTGAGCGGCATCTCGCGCGAGGTCTTCCTGGCCGCCTTCGGGCTCGACCAGGCCGGCCTGCGGGAAGGCGCCCGCCAGATGCTGGCAGCCGAGGGCGAGGTGGGTGAAAGCCTGTTCGCCGCCGCTTCCGGCTTGAAGACCCTGGTCTCGGTCCGTGCCGGGCTGGAGGGCGAGGCGGACGGCTTGTTCGGCGCGCGCAAGTCGAGCAAGCGCGCCTTCTACGAGGCGCAGGAGCGCTACGACCAGGCCCGCCGTGCCTTGCGCGAGCGATCACTGCGGGCCGATGACGTGCGCGCCCTCGAAGCCGAGATCGAAGCCGGCGAGGCGCGGGCGCGCGCCCTGGCCGAGCAGCTGCGCCAGGCCGGCATCCGGCGCGCCCGCATCGATCGCGTCCGCCGCGTCGCGCCCCTGCTCGCCCGGATTGGCAAGGCCGAGTCGGCCCTGGCCGCTCTCGAGGCCCTGCCGGATCTGCCCGACGGTTTTGCCGCCGAGATCGAGGTGGCGCTGGCCCGGGCCGAGGCGGGGCGGGAGACCCTGGCGCGCCTCGAGCGGGAGGTCGAGGATGCCGAGCGGGCCCTGGCCGCGATCATCGTCGATGACGATGTGCTGGCGGCGGGCGAGGCGATCACGGCTCTCAACGAGGAGCGCGCCGCCCTGGCCAAGGCGATGCTGGACCTGCCGCGCCGGGAGGCAGAGGCACGGGAAATAGCCGATGAGCTCGACGACCTCGCCCGGCGGCTCGGCCAGAAGAACCGGGCCGCCCTTTCGGCCCTGAGCCCGGACGATCTCGCTCTCGAACGTATCCGCGTGCTGGCCGAGCGCCGGCGCGAGATCGAGCGGGAGGCGGGCGAAAACGCCCGCGCCGCCGAACGGGCCCGCGAAGCCATCGAGGCCCTGCAACGCAAGGCGGCTGCCTTCCAGGCGAGCGCCGATCCCGGTCCCCTGCGCCAGCGGCTGAAGGCCATGCAGCCGGCCCTGGCGGAAGCCGGCACCATCGAAGAGCAGGAAGGCGAATTGGCGCGCCGCCGCGCGTTGCAGCAGGAAAGGCTGGCGCGGCTGTCGCCGGCGGTGGCGGACGAGCACAGGCTCTGGGCCTGGCGCGAGCCATCCGAGGAAGCGATCGCCCAGGCCGAACGGGCCCTGGCGGCGCTGGAGAGCACGGCCAGGGAACAGGAAGCCGAAGTCCGGCGCCTGCGTGACGCCCTGGCGGAAGCCGACGCGCTCCTGGCCCAGACGGGGGACAGGGATGGACTGATCGACGATGCCACGCTGGCCCGCGAACGGTCGGAGCGCGATGCCTTGTTCGATGCCGTCCTCAGCCAACCTTCGGCGGCGGCGGCAAAGGCCTATCGCAAGATCGTCGCTGCCGTGGACGAACTTGCCGACCGCAGGCTGGCGCAGGCCGAGCATCTGGCTCGCCGGGAGGTGGTACGGCGGACGCGTGACAGGGACGCCGCGGCTCTTGCCGAGACCGAGGTCGGGATCGCGGCGCGTTTGCGTGAAAGCGAGCAGGTCAGTCAAAACTGGCAGGCCCTGTTCGCACCGCTGGGCTGCCAGGCGGAGACGCCGGTGGCGATGCGCCGCTTTCTGGTGGAACTGGCGCGGCTGCGCGAGGAACGCCAGGCGCTGCGGGATCTGGAGCTCAGGATCGAGCGGGGCCAGCGACGTCTGGCCGGGGAGCGGCCCGGCCTCGAGGCCCTTGCCGCCGAAATCGGCATTGCGGGCACGTCGACACAGAGCCTGCCCAGTCTGGTGCGGCTGATCGAGGATGGCCTCGCTGCGCTCGAACTCGGGGCCCGCGAGGCCCGCTCTCTCGCCGACCAGCTGGAAGCCAGCCGCACCGAGCTTGCCCGGGCGGAAAAATCGCGAGAGGCGGCCGAGGCCGCCCGCGACGCCAGCCAGGCGGATTGGGCAGCGGCTCTCGCCGTTCTCGGATTGGCGCCGGAAGCGAGTCCCCAGGAAGCAGCCAAGGCGAGCGAGCTCTGGATCGCCGTGCAGGGCAAGCTGGCCCAGCTCGGCAGCCTGGAGCACCGCATCGCCAGCATTCTCGACGACAGCACCACCTTCGCGCAGCGGGCTGCCGGCCTCGTCGACAGGCTCCCCTCCGAGGCGAGCGGCGAGCCGGCGGAGACGGCTCTCGGCCTGATGGCGGCGCTGACGGCGGCCCGCGACGCGGCGATCCGGCGGCGCACCGCACGGGAGGGCCTGGATCGCTACCGCGCCGCGCTGGCCAAGGCGGAGGCGGCTCAAACAGGCCATGACGAAGCCATTGCCGGTCTGGCCGCCACGGCCGGCCGCGAACCAGCAGCGCTTGCCGCGCTGGCGGCCGATCTCGCCCTGCGCGCCGGCCTCGACCGTGAACTCGCGGCGGCCCGGGCCGAACTGGGCGGACAGGGCGACGGTTTGGAAGAGGCGGCTCTAAGGGCCGAAGCGGCCGAGATCGGCGTCGACGAGGCCGCGGGCGAGAGCGAGGCAGTGCAGGCCGAACTTAACGGCCTGATCGAAGCGGACAAGCAGGCGGCCCTGGCCCTCGGGGAATTGCGGCGGCGGCGCGAGGCGATCGAGCGGGAAGCCGGCGCAGCCGGGGCGGCCCAGGCGTTGGAGGATGCCCGCAGCGACCTTGCCCGCATCACCCGTGACTATCTGGTGCTGAAGGCGGCTTCCCTGCTGCTCGAGGCGGGGCTCGAGCGCCAGCTCCGCTCCGAGCAGGGGCCATTGCTCGCACGGGCGGGCGGCCTGTTCGCCACCATCACCGCCGGCGGCTTTGCCGGCATCGCCACGCTTTATGACGAGGCCGACAGGCTGCGCCTTGCCGCACGCCGCCCCGATGGCGGCACCACCGACATCGGCGGCCTGAGCGAGGGCACGCGTGACCAGCTCTATCTGTCGCTACGCCTCGCCCATCTCGAAGCCATGGCGGCGCGACGCGAGGTGCCGCCTTTCGTCGGCGACGATCTGGTGATGACCTTCGACGAGGAGCGCGTCGCCGCTGCGCTGCAGGTGCTGGCGGCCAAGGAATCGGGGCTCCAGAAGATTCTGTTCACCCACCACCGCCATGTGATAGAGATCGCGCGTGAACGCCTGGGACCGGCCGTCGACATCATCGCGCTGGACCCGCAAAACCCGTCCGAAAGCTGACGGAAGCGTTCATAGTCCATTCAGCTTGTACCCCCTAAAGTGCACCCCATGAGTTCAAGGGCACAAAGCAGCTACCGATGGTGGCGCTTCTGGAGCGCCCCTCCGTGAGGAATTGATCATGTTGAAGAAAATTCTCGCATCGGCCCTGGTTGTTGCCACTGTTGCCGGTGCCTCGATGGCGACCACCGGCACCGCCGAAGCTCGCTATGGCCGTGGCGGCGCCTTCGCCGGCGGTGCGGCAGCCGGCCTCGTCGGCGGCCTGCTCCTCGGCGGCGCGCTGTCAAACCGTGATCGCGGCTATGATTATGATGACGGCTATTACGAGCCCGCTCCGGTCTATGTGCAGCCCCGCTGCTGGTTCGAGCGCCAGCGCGTGCCGAACCAGTACGACTACGGCTATCATGTCGAGCGCGTGCGCGTCTGCCGCTAATCGAATATCACGGTAGCGTCCCGGCACCGGCCCCGACAGGTGGCTGGCAGCCGGGCCCCGGAACCCCGCCGCGAGGCGGGGTTTTCATTTTCAAAAACCGGTTTGCTCCGGCGGGAATCTGCTCTAGAGCAGAGCCCGTTCAGACTGAGACGCGCTTTGCTCCAACTCCTCGTTGACATGCCTTTGCGTGCCCCGGCGATTTCGCCGGAACGCAAAAGCCTCTAAAGCGTCTTGCGATTTGGTGGAATCACCAAGAATCGCAAAGACGCGTCGGATCAACAAGCTAGAGAAAAAAAGCGTTCACGCCTGAACGCGTTTTGCTCTAGGGGAGACCGGCGCAGACGAAGCGCTCTGGCCGCGCGGAGAAAAAGATGGCACCGGTGGATTTCGAAGCCTTCGTGGATGAACTCGCCAATGTTTCGGGCACCACGATCCTGCCTTTCTTCCGTTCGGCCCTGGCCACGGAAGACAAGTCCGGCGGCGGCAATTTCGATCCTGTCACGGAGGCCGACCGAGGCGCCGAGGCGGTGATCCGCCAGAAGATCCGGGCGATGTTTCCCAGCCATGGCGTGATGGGCGAGGAATATGGCTCCGAACGCCTGGATGCCGAATTCGTCTGGGTGCTCGACCCGATCGACGGCACCAAATCCTTCATCTCCGGCATGGTCGGCTGGGGCACGCTGATCGGCCTCCTGCGCAATGGGCAGCCCTGCTATGGCATGATGCACCAGCCCTTCACGCGCGAACGTTTTTCGGGCGATGGCGGCTCGGCCAAATATCGCGGCCCCGGTGGTGAGCGCGCCATGCGCACCCGCTCCTGCGCAGGCCTCGCCGATGCCGTGCTCTACACCACCAGCCCCCGCCTAATGGCCGAGGCCGATCGGGCCTTGTTCTCCGTCGTGGAAGAGAAGGTGAAGCTCTCGCGCTATGGCGGCGACTGCTATGCTTATGCCATGCTGGCGATGGGCCTGGTCGACTTGGTAATCGAATCCAACCTGCAGCCTTACGACATCACGGCCCTGATCCCGATCGTGGAAGGCGCCGGCGGCGTCATCACCACCTGGGATGGCGGTCCAGCCCAGGCCGGCGGCCGCATCGTCGCGGCGGGCGATGCGCGCGTGCATGCGGCGGCGCTTTCCCTGCTGCAGGCACAGGGCTGAGGATCTCCTGCGGTCCCGGACTTACGCCTGCGTGCCCGGCACGAAGGCGTCGAAGGCAGCCCAGAAGGCCTCGCGGATGGCGTCGCGTTCCTGGGTGATCTCGTGGCGCGAGCCGGGCAGGGTCAGGGTCCGGGTGGCATAGAGCTTGGCCGCGAAATGCTGGGCGGCCGGCGAGGAAACCACGTGATCGTCGCCCGCCAGCAGGACCAGGGTGGGGATCCGCCAATCTGCTCCGAAGCGCGGGTCGGCCAGCCGGTCCATCACCCGGAAGGCAGCCCGGACCCAGCCGATCGTCGGCCCGCCGATGGCAAGCTCGGGGGCGTCGCGGGCGATGCGGGCGGCGCGGTCATAGCGGGCCTTGTCCGAGGTCACCGGATTGCCGTCGAAAGGTTTGAGCCCGACCGGGCGGGGCGACCAGCCCGGCACGATCAGCCGTCCCAGCCCAAGCCCGCCGAGGAAACGGGCGAGCCAGCGCGCACCGGGGGGCTTGCGGTCGATCTCGATCATGGGCGCGGTGACGACGAGCCGGTCGAACCAGATCGAGCCGGGCGGCAGATTGGCGAACAGGATGGCGCCGCCCATCGAATGGGCCAGCCCATAGAAGGGGCCGGGACATTCGGGCAAGGCGATCTTGCGCATGAAGGCATCGAGATCCGGCCCGAAATCGCCGAAATCGTCGATATGGCCGAGGCGCCCGTCGCGCAGCAGACGGTCGGATCCGCCTTGCCCCCGCCAATCGAGGGTTGCCACGGCAAAGCCCCGCGCCCGCAATTCGCGGATGAGTTCGAAATATTTCTCGATGAATTCGGAGCGCCCCTGGAACAGGCAGACCGTTCCCTTGGGATGCGGTGACAGCGAGGGCCAGCGCGCCGTGCGCAAAGTGATGCCGTCCCGGGTGGTGAGCGCCTCGACGATGGCGCCGGCCGGGCAGGGATTGTCTGGGCTGTCGTGGAGCCGGGGGCCAGTAGGCTGGAGCATGACTTGCTCCTTAGCATTTTTTGCCGCGGCAGCGTCAAATAACGAGCCCGCCCGCGCCGAGGGCGCAGGCGGGCTGCCGGACCGCTCCGGAGCACGCCGAGCTATCGAGCCAGGAACTGAACTTCGGCTCGAGCCTACCAGCGTGGACCACTCCAGGGACGCGGTGGGACCCAACTGTCGTTGTCCCATTGCCGGGGCGGGCGAGCCCAGCCCAATTGCCGCAATCCCGTAATTTCGGTGGTATGGCCGTCGATGACGATGAGCACGCGCCCGCCTTCCGAACCCTCCGCCTCGGCGATATAGCTGTCGCCGCGTACCCGCTTGATGACGACATTGTGGTATCCCCGGCCGGCGAGGCTCGAAATGATGGCGCGCGGTGGCAATAGGCGCGGATTGCCTGCCATGTCGGGTCCCTGGTCCGGTCCCTGGCCGATCTCGTCGGGAGCCTGGGGAAGGCCTCGATTGCGCCCCAGCGCCGGTGCCTGCTGTGGCGTCTGGGCATAATTATTCAGCGAATTTTGTGCGAAAGCAGCGTTCACGTCGGTCTGAAGGCCCAGGGTCAGCAGGGCCAGACCGGCAATCACCCCCAAAAGGGCTCGGCAGGGCATGAAGCTTCTCCAGACCAGATGCTAGAACGCTTTGCGACCGGTCGGAATCACCGGAGGTCGCAAAGAGACGTCGAGACGAAACGTTGGCGCAGACGAGCATTCGATCGCGAATGCCCTTGACTTGAGGCGGACCATAACCGGATTAGTGTGAACAATCATGCAAGCACCCGTTCACGTGGCGTTCATCTTGCGTGGAGGATGCGCCCGTCGGGCCCTCAGTCGAGAGAGGCGCCGAGATCGCGCAGATAGGCTGCCGCAACATGGGGCTGAACCGTGGCGGTGCGTACGATGTCCTCGAAACGGCGCGTCAGCATGCGGATATGCTCGCTGGCATTGAGCACCAGGTAGGTCGGCCCGAGATAGACTGCGGCGCGGGAATTGCCAAAGATGGTGAAGGGGGCCGAATAGGTCTGCCTGAGATCGTAGAGATTGAGCCGCAACGTCGGATAGAGTTCGTCCACCAGGCTGGCCATGGTGTTGAACTGGGCCTTGCGGGCGGCGGCATCGAACCCCTCCCATTGAGCGTGGCCCCTGGCGAAGAGTTCCAGCGCCTGGACGGAGACGCAGGCCTCCATCTCGCCGCCATCGCGGATGGAGGCAATGGTCAGCCGCCGCCGCTCGGCCAGTGCCGGCTTTGAATCGGGGCCGAGCGCCGCTGCATATTCGAACTGCATCACTTCGTCGGTCTTCAGGAAGTCGGGAAAGCTCATCGGCACGGTGCGCAGCTTGCGCCCGGCTGCCTCGGCATGCCAGCGCAGGAAGCGCTCGTTGAAGGGAGCGTGGGCCTGGGTCTCGATGGTCAGCACGGCTTCCACCAGTTCCGCACCGATCTGCTCGCGCTGGCTCAGGCCCAGCAGCCAGTCGATCGAGATACGGCACCCCTTGGCGATGGCCGCCAAGGTTTCGGCCCGGGGCAGGCGGTCGTTCTCCGCCGAGAGCAATTGCGACAGGGTGGAGCGGTCGATGCCGACATGGCGGGCAAAGCCCGCCTGGTTGAGGCCCGTCTGGGCGATGACCCGTTCGAGTCGGTCACGAAAGCTCTGCGCCGCGGAGGGATGCGCCATTTTTTGCCCTAGATGTTTATGTTGGTCAACAAATAATGGAATAATCTACAAGAGAGAGCATTAGACGACAAATGTCAATGTTATGCGACAACACAATCCTTGTGTGATTTGGGCTTTCACCGCATCATCACTGTAATTGTGGAGTGATTTGAATGCGTAAGGCTGAGATTCAGGCGCGGTGGAGACGGAAGGCGGTCGAGTGGCCGACGGTCGTTCTTGCGTCTATAATCTATAGTCTTTGGGGGTTATTGACCTATTTTCATGCGGCAATCCCGCTCTGGATCTGGATCCCGCTCGGGGCCTGGACGGTCGCTTGGCACGCCTCCCTCCAGCACGAGGTCATTCACGGCCATCCGACCGCGAACCGCGCCCTCAACCGCTGGATCGGCTGCTGGCCGCTGCTCTTGTGGCTGCCCTATGAATCCTATCGCATCAGCCATCTGCTGCATCACCGGGACGAGCGGCTGACCGACCCGCTCGATGATCCCGAATCACATTACTGGACGCAGGAGCAGTGGGACCGGCTCGGCCGCTTCCATGCCTGGGCGATCCGCGCCAATTCCACCTTCCTCGGCCGGATGACCATCGGTCCGGCGCGGGCGATGTCGACCTTCCTCACCCGCGAAGCCCGCGCCGTGTGGAATGGCGAGCCGATGCATCGCCGAATCTGGACCAGCCATGCCCTGCAACTCCTGGTTGTACTGGCCTGGCTGGTGCTGATATGCGATCTCAATCCGCTGATCTATTTTGCGGCGATCGTCTATCCGGCTACGGCGCTGATGCTGGTGCGTTCCTTCGCCGAGCACCGTGCCGAGAACGAGGTGGAGGAGCGTACGGCCATCGTCGAGAATGCGCCGGTCTTCGGGCTGCTCTTCCTCTACAACAATCTGCATGTCGTGCATCACGACAATCCGATGATGCCCTGGTACGAGATCCCGGCCTGGTATCGCGCCAACCGCGAGCGGGTGATTCGCGAGAATGGCGGCCTGGTCTATGACGGCTATTGGGATGTGGCCCGGCGCTATTTCATCACCGAGCACGACACGCTGATCCATCCCTATGGGCGGGCTCCCGTGCAGGGATGAGTCGGACAGGGCCGGCTCGTCCGCCGGGATCTACAAAGACAAAGGGCAGGCTGCGAGCCTGCCCCGGGACGCCTGCTTGCTGAAAGCAGCCCTCTCTAGCGGGTCATCCGGATCTTGGCGCCCGACAGCGTGGCAGCGCCTTCATAGGCGCCGTCGCCCGTCGGGAACAGGCGCACCGCCGTGCGGCCACCGGGCTCGAGCAGGTCGATCTCCTGGCCGCGCTGCTGCCAGGCATTGACCTTGGCGAGCGAACCGGCCTGGCAGCCCGAGGGGGAGGCGCGGTAGACGTCGAGCAGGGCCTGGCGCGTCAGCGAGATGTTGCAGCTGCCGCGTGCGGCATCGGAGATCTTCCAACTGCCGGAGATGCTGCCGGTAGAGGAGGGGCGCGGTGCTGTCGGCAGGGCGGCGACCTGGTTGCTCGGCGGGGCAAGCGAAGTGGAAGGCGCAGCAGCGGTGCCGCCGGGCGTCGCCTCGCCGCCGGCGGGCGGCAAAGGCTGAGAGGTCACGTCCTCCGTCGGTGCCGCCATCAGCGGCTCCGGCGCCGGTACGGGCCGGCCGGCATCCGGCGGGGGACGTTGGGAACTGCCGAAATCGAAAGCGTCGCCAAGACGAGTGGATGACGCACACGACGCCAGCAGCAGGGCACAGGGTAGAATTGCCAGCGCGGAAAATCTCATCGGTCCATCCGGTCCCAGTCAGAGTTAACAGGTACTGCCAATATCAGATCGAGGCAGGTGGCGACAGCAAGAAGCGTAATGCCGCATGCGATAATCGGCCGGACAATCCCGCATACCGTAGGGGAAGTCGGATAGCGAGAATGCACGACCCTGTTGAGCTGGTTCTGTGTCGATTCTTTGATAGGCCGGATGATCTTAAGGCTTGCTTAAATCAATTCCGCCAAGGTGTGGCCCGAACGTCACACGTCCCGGAGAGACCCCATGGCTGCCCCAAGCGCCGTTGCAGTGCTGGTTGCCCTGTCGACGATGACGTCTGCAGCCGCTCCGATCGGCCGCGTCGACAGCAATCTCGAACTGCCCAAGCTCACGCTCCACGCGCCCGCCACGGTGCCGGCCGCCGCCTCGCCGCGGCTCGATCGCAACGAACTCGGCCGGCAGCCGCCGGTGGAAGACGTTGACGTCACCGGCCCGGTGCGGTGAGGGCGAAAGTGGGCCAAGCTGGATGAAGCCCCTTCTCCCCTTGCGGGAGAAGGTCCCGGCAGGGGGATGAGGGGAGTAATTCGCTACTCCTTTTTCAACGAGCCTCGATCGTGAAGCAGGAGCAACTCGGCTTCGCCCGTTCAATGCGAGCTGAATCGACCGACGCGGAAGCCAGGCTTTGGCGGCTGTTGAGGGGGGCGCCGGCTTGCTGAACTCAAGTTCAGGCGCCAGGTGCCGATCGGGAAATATATCGTCGATTTCGTCTGCTTCGAGCATAGGCTGATCGTCGAGGCGGATGGCTCGCAGCATGCCGAAAGCGTCCATGATCAAGTTCGAGACCAATGGTTGGAAGCGCAGGGCTTCACCATCGTGCGTTTCTGGAATGTCGAGATTTTGAAGACGCCGCAGATCGTGCAGGACACGATTCTGGCAAGGGCAGGGCTACCTTGCTGAAGAGCGCCTGCACCCCTCATCCCCCTGCCGGGACCTTCTCCCGCAAGGGGAGAAGGGGCTCCAGTGGTCTAGATCGAGGTGGGCTGAATGGCTCCGAAGTACCGCCTCCCGAGCCAAGTAAATTCCCTTCTCCCCTTGCGGGAGAAGGTGGCGGCAGCCGGATGAGGGGTGAACCGCCCCCTCACACCTGCCTTGCCACCATCATCTTCTTGATTTCGGCGATTGCCTTGGCCGGGTTCAGGCCCTTGGGGCAGGTCTGGGCGCAGTTCATGATGGTGTGGCAGCGATAGAGCTTGAAGGGATCCTCCAGCTCGTCCAGGCGATCGCCGGTGCGCTCGTCACGGCTGTCGATCAGCCAGCGATAAGCCTGCAGGAGGGCAGCCGGGCCGAGATAGCGGTCGCCGTTCCACCAATAGCTCGGGCAGGAGGTGGAGCAGCAGGCGCACAGGATGCACTCGTAGAGGCCATCGAGCTTTTCACGGTCGCCATGGGTCTGGCGCCATTCCTTCTCGGGCTGGGGCGTGTCGGTCTTCAGCCAGGGCTCGATCGAGGCATGCTGGGCGTAGAAGCGCGTGAGATCGGGCACGAGGTCCTTCACCACCGGCATATGCGGCAGCGGATAGATCTTGATCACGCCCTTGATGTCGTCCATCGCCTTGGTGCAGGCGAGCGTGTTGGCGCCGTCGATGTTCATGGCGCAGGAGCCGCAAATGCCTTCGCGGCAGGAGCGGCGGAAGGTCAGCGTTGGATCGATGGTGTTCTTGATCCAGATGATGGCGTCCAGCACCATCGGGCCGCAATCGTCGAGATCGACGAAATAAGTATCGGTGCGCGGGTTCGTCTCACCGTCCGGATCGTAGCGATAGATCTTGAACTCGCGCAGATTCTTCTGGTTCTCCGGCTTCGGCCAGACCTTGCCGCCGACGATGCGGGAGTTCTTGGGAAGTGTGAGCTGAACCATTTTCGGGTCTCTCGTGGGCTGCGGCAAGGCGCCCGGATAAGTCTGATGATGTCAGGCTGGCGGCTCGCGTCAGCGAGCTGCCTTTCTCAATAAACGCGTGCCTTCGGCTCGATGTACTGGACGTCGTTCGACATGGTGTAGGTGTGTACCGGCCGGTAGTCGATGCTGACGGACTTCTTCTCGGTATCGGCCCAGGCCAGCGTGTGCTTCATCCAGTTCTGGTCGTCACGGTTGGGGAAATCCTCGCGCGCATGGGCGCCGCGGCTTTCGGTGCGGTTCTCCGCGCCATCCATGGTGACCACGGCCTGGCTGATCAGATTGTCGAATTCCAGCGTCTCGATCAGGTCCGAGTTCCAGATCAGCGAACGGTCGCTGACGCGGACGTCGTCGGCGCTCTGCCAGACCTGGTGGATCTTCTCCTTGCCCTCGGCAAGGGAGGTGCCGGTGCGATAAACCGCGCAATCGTTCTGCATCACGCGCTGCATCGAGAGCCGCAGCTCCGCCGTCGGCGTGCCGCCCTTGGCATAGCGCAGGCGATCGAAGCGGGAGAGGGCCTTCTCGGCCGAATCGGCCGGCAGGTCGGCATGCTTCTCGCCAGGCTTGAGCATCTCGGCGCAACGCAGGCCCGCCGCACGGCCGAAGACCACGAGGTCGATCAGCGAATTGGAGCCGAGGCGGTTGGCGCCGTGCACGGAAACGCAGGCCGCTTCCCCCAGCGCCATCAGGCCGGGCACGATCGCATCGGGATCGTTGCCCTTCTTGGTCAGCACCTCGCCGTGATAATTGGTGGGGATGCCGCCCATATTGTAGTGCACCGTCGGCAGCACCGGGATCGGCTCCTTGGTGAGGTCGACGCCGGCGAAGATGCGGGCCGATTCGGAGATGCCCGGCAGGCGCTCGGCCAGGATCTTGGGATCCAGATGGTCGAGATGCAGGAAGATGTGGTCCTTGCGCTTGCCGACGCCGCGGCCCTCGCGGATTTCCATGGTCATGGCGCGCGAGACCATGTCGCGCGGGGCGAGGTCCTTCACCGAGGGGGCGTAGCGCTCCATGAAGCGCTCGCCTTCCGAATTGGTGAGGTAGCCGCCTTCGCCGCGGGCGCCTTCGGTGATCAGGCAGCCGGCGCCGTAGATGCCGGTGGGGTGGAACTGCACGAACTCCATGTCCTGCAGCGGCAGGCCCGCCCTGAGCACCATGGCATTGCCGTCGCCGGTGCAGGTATGGGCCGAGGTCGCAGTGAAATAGGCACGGCCATAGCCGCCGGTCGCCAGGATGGTGCGGTGGGCGCGGAAGCGATGGATGGTACCGTCATCCATCTTCAGCGCCACGATGCCGCGGCAGCGGCCCTCCTCGTCCATGATCAGGTCGAGGGCGAAATATTCGACGAAGAACTCGGCCTGGTGCTTGAGCGCCGCGCCATAGAGCGTGTGCAGCATGGCGTGGCCGGTACGGTCGGCGGCGGCGCAGGTGCGCTGGGCGATGCCCTTGCCGAAATCGGTGGTCATGCCGCCGAAGGGGCGCTGGTAGATGCGGCCGTCCTCGGTGCGCGAGAAGGGCACACCCCAATGCTCGAGCTCGTAGACGGCGGCCGGCGCGTTGCGCACCAGATATTCGATGGCGTCCTGGTCGCCCAGCCAGTCCGACCCCTTGACGGTGTCGTACATGTGGAAGCGCCAGTCGTCGCGGCCCATATTGCCGAGCGAGGCGGCGATGCCGCCCTGGGCGGCCACGGTGTGGGAACGCGTCGGGAAGACCTTGGTGATGCAGGCGGTGCGCAGTCCGGCCTCGGAACAGCCGACCACGGCGCGCAGGCCCGCACCGCCCGCACCGACGACCACGACGTCATAGGTGTGGTCGGTGATGGGATAGGCGATGCCCAGGGCGGAGGGATTGTTAACAGTGCCTTCGGCCATAAATAAATACCCCGAAACTGGGTTACATCCCGAAATTCAATTTCAGCAGAGCGTAGAGGCACGCAGCCCCCACAAGCAGCGAGAAGAAGGTGTTGGCGAGTACCGCCAGGATCTTCAGGCTTTCGGTCTCGACGTAATCCTCGATGATCACCTGCATGCCGGCCCGCATATGGACGATGCCGGCGATGATGAACAGGAACAGCAGAATGGCGACGAGCGGCGACGACAAGGTGGCGATCGCCGTGGCCTGGCTCGCGTCGGCAAGGCAGACCACCGTCAGCACGAAGGCGATGGTGAGCGGCACCATAGCGGCGCCGGTGAGGCGCTGCAGCCAGAAATGATGGGTACCGGACTTGGCCGAACCGAGGCCACGCACGCGGCCGAGAGGGGTCTTGAGGCTCTTGCTCATGTCGGATCCTCAGAAGGCCAGCAGGCCGATGAGCCAGATCAGCACGGTGAGCACCACCGACCCGATCAGATTGGCCCAGGCATAGGTATCGCGTTCGCCCGGTCCGAGGCCGTGGCCGAAGTCCCAGATGAAGTGGCGGATGCCGCCGAGCATGTGGTGCATCAGGGCCCAGGTATAGCCGAACAGGATCAGGAGGCCGATCGGGCTGCCGATCACCCATTGCACCCAGGCGAAGGCCGAGGGGCTGGTCGCCGCGGCCAGAAGCCACCAGGCGAGCAGCAAGGTACCGACATAGAGAGCCCCGCCGGTGACGCGGTGCAGGATCGACATCGTCATGGTGATCGGCCAGCGATAGATCTGCAAATGCGGCGACAAGGGACGCGAATCAGCCAGACCAGATTTGCCGGCGGACGCGTTTGGATCGGCCATCGGAAGGACCTCCAGTTTCGACCCGTTATAATCTTGCTGCGATGCGATATCCTGTCGGCGGGCTCAGTGCAATGGATTAGAACGCGAATCCCGAGATCCTGGCGGATTTTGGGCGCAGAGCAGCCATGCAGATCGAAATATTTTCATGACGTAAGGGTATGTAGCGCTTGAAACCGCTGAAGGCGGGGCCACATGCTTTCGCGTTGAGGAGGGTACCATGGTCACACAGTCGCGTATGTATGACGATGCCGGCCGTCGTTTCGAGCGGCGCAAGGAGCAGCTCAAGGCCGATTTCCTGCCCAAGCTGAAGCTGGCGCTCGCCCATGTCCCCTTCGCTTCCGATCTCTTGGCCGCCTATTACGCGGTGCTCGATCGCGATACGCCCTTCAAGGTACGGGCGACGCTGGCCGCTGCGCTTGCCTATTTCGTGCTGCCCTTCGACGTCGTTCCCGATTTCATCGTCGGCCTCGGCTTCACCGACGATGCCGCCATCCTCTATGCCGCCATCCGCATGGTCTCCGGCGCCATCCAGCCGCGCCATCACGAAGCGGCCCGGCGCTGGCTGGACGAGGTGAAGAAGGCCCGCTAGCCCTCAACGCGCATCGATCGAGGCGGCCTTGATCATGGCCAGCACGGTGTCGCCCTGGCCCAGGCCCAGTTCATCCACGGCGTTGCGGGTGATGAAAGCGGACAGCATGTCGCCGCCGGACAGCGCGAGATCGACGCGGGCGACCGGACCATCATCGGCATCGATCGTCTTGACCTCACCCGCCAGCATGGTGCGGATCGACACCGCTCCCGGGCGCTTCATGGCGAGCGAAACGTCGGAGCCGCGCACCACCACGCGGACCTTGGCGCCGGGCGTGCCGGCGCGGCCGGGAATGCTGATCGGGCCGGCGGGGTGATCCAGGGTCGAGAGGCCATAATGCTCGTCATAGCTGCGCACCCGCGCTTCCAGCAGCGAGACCGTCTCGAAGCGCTGATTGGAGAGCGGGCCAAGGAGTGAATTTGGAGCCGGCGCCAGCACTTCCTGCGGCGTGCCGATGCGGCTGACCTTGCCGGCTTCCAGGACCACGACACGGGCGGCGAGGCGCGCGACCTCCTCCACCGCGTGCGAGACATAGAGAATCGGCACTTTCATCTCGTCGCGCACGCGTTCGATCAGCGGCAGGATTTCGAGCTTGCGCGGGGTGTCGAGGGCGGCGAGGGGCTCGTCCATCAGCAGGAGGCGAGGGGAGGCCAGCAGAGCGCGGCCAATGGCGACGCGCTGCTTCTCGCCCCCCGAAAGCGCATTTGGGCGGCGCTCCAGCAGCTTTCCGATGCCGAGCACGCCGACCACTGCGTCGAAATCGAGCTTCGGGCCGGCCGCGACGTTGAAGAATCGGCGGTTGAAGAATCGGCCATAAAGGAGATTCTGCCGGGCGGTCAGGTGCGGGAAAAGCTGGGCGTCCTGGAAGACGAGGCCGATCCGGCGCCGATGCGGGGCGAGGAAGATGCGCGTGGAGGCTTCGAACAGCGTCTGCCCATCCAGGCGGATATGGCCATTGTCAGGCCGGATCAGCCCGGCCATGGCGTTGAGGAGCGTGGTCTTGCCCGAGCCCGAGCGTCCGAACAAGGCGGTGATGCCACCATCGGAGGTGAAGGCCGATTCGAGCGTGAAGCCGGCGCGCCGGACGGTGATGTCGGCCTCGATCATGCCGCGCTCGCCAGATCGGGCAAGGTGGCGATGAAGCGCGAACGGATCTCCGGGGTCGGCATCAGGCAGCTTTCGCGCTTGCCGAACAGGCGATAGCGGTTGCGGGCGATGCGGTCATAGAGAAAGTCCCGCACGGGCCGGGGAAGAGCCTTCAGCATGATCGCCCAGCGCCAGCCCGGCAGGCCCCGGCCGATGGCGATGGCCGCGTCCGCCTTGAAATAGGCCATACCGTCGCTGACCACGGCGACAGCCTCGGGATCGTCAGTCCGGATGCCGAAGCGGCGGGCGAGCGCGGCGCCCGCCTCGCTCTGGACGGCGACGAATCGAAACCGGCCGACGGCATCGCGGGGGATCACGAAGGCCACCATGCCTGAACACAGCACGCAGACCCCGTCGAACAGGATCAGCCCGTCGGGCAGGTCGCTTGCAGGCTGCGGCCGCCAGGAACTCACAGACACTCTCCCATGGCGTTTTGCGATTTGACGGAGTCGCCGCTAATCGCAAAGACGTTCGAGCCAATCCCTCGGATTGGCTTGGAAACAAAGAGATAGAACAAATGAGCGTTCACGCTTGAACGCGCTTTGCTCGAGGACGTTGCACATATCCCGTCTCCGATCATAGAAAGGCCGACCCCCGGGTGCAATCGCCCCTTCTGCCAGCGAGTTTCTCGTGATCCCTTCCTTCTCGGACATCGTCATCGTTGGTGGCGCCGCCATGGGCTCCGCTACCGCCTATTTCCTCAAGGTCCAGCTCGGCTTTGCCGGCACCGTCACCGTGATCGAGCGGGATCCCACCTACGCCCATTCCTCCACCACCCTCTCGGCGGCCTCGATCCGCCAGCAATTCTCCACGCCCGAGAACATCCGCATGAGCCTGTTCGGGCTGGAGATCATGCGCAGCCTCAAGGAGCGCTTCGGGCCGGGCGCCGATATCGGCTTTCATGAGGGCGGCTACCTCCTGCTGGCGAGCGAGGGGGGCAAGGCGATCCTGGAGCAGAACTGGCAGGTCCAGCAGGCCGAGGGCACGGCGATCGAACTGCTCGGCCCCGAGGCCCTCAGCCATGAATTTCCCTGGCTTAATGTCGAGGGCATCGCCGCCGGTGCCTATGGCCGCCGGGGCGAGGGTTGGTTCGATGCCCATTCCCTGCTCGATCTCTTCCGCAAGGCGGCCCGGGATGCCGGCGCCGTCTATGTCAAGGACGAGGTGGTTGGCATCGATCACCGGGATGGCAAGGCCGAGGCGGTCAGGCTGAAATCGGGCGGGCGCATCGCCTGCGGCACGCTGGTCAACGCGGCGGGGCCGCAGGGCGGCGACGTCGCCGCCCTCGCCGGCCTCGCTTTGCCGGTCGAGCCGCGCAAGCGTTCCGTCTTCGTGGTGCGCTGCAAGACCGAGTTGCCGCGCATGCCGCTGCTGGTCGAGCCGGGCGGCATCTATATCCGGCCGGAAGGCGACGTCTATATCTGCGGCGGTGCCGAGGACGAACGCGGCGAGAAGCGGGCCGATGGCGATTTCGAGGTCGACTACAGCCTGTTCGAGGAGGCGGTCTGGCCGGCGCTCGCCACCCAGGTCCCGGCGCTGGAGGAGCTCAAGCTCGTGCGTGCCTGGGCGGGACATTATGAATACAACACGCTCGACCAGAATGCGGTGATCGGCCCGCATCCTTCCATGCCGAACTTTTTCTTCCTCAACGGCTTTTCAGGCCACGGCCTGCAGCAGGCACCCGCCGCCGGACGCGCGCTTGCCGAACTGATCACGACGGGCCGCTTCCAGACGCTCGACCTCTCGGTATTCGACTATTCGCGCGTGATCGAGAACAGGCCGGTCTTCGAGCTCAACGTGATCTGAAATGTGGTCATCCCGTGCGCGATGCAGCACGCAATGCTGCGTCGCGCACGGGATCGTAAGACGAAGAAGGTGCTCGAACGGGAAGGCGATCCCGGATCTGCGCCGCATCACTTCGTGCTGCGCCGCGTTCGGGATGACAGCGCTTCCTCAGCCAGACTTGGCCGCGCTCAAAGCCCCCTTCAGCGAGATCAGCACCATCACGGCCATGACGATGGCGTTCCAGCCGGCCAGGGAGAGGCCGAGGATGCGCAGGCTCGGATTGGTGCAGGATACCACGGTGGAGCTGTCGATCGCATCGAGCAGCCCGCCGACATTGGCTGGGTTGGAGCCGATATTGCCCGCGGCGCAATTGGCCGGACCGAGCCAATATTCCCACTCCGCGCCCGCCTGGTAGATGCCGAGGCCGCAGCCATAGGCGAAGAGGATGGCGAGCAGCAGCAGCGCCGCGGCAATGACCTTCCGGGGCAGTCTGTCGCCGATGAAAGCGAGAATGAAGGCGATGGGCACGCCGATATAATAGGGCCAGCGCTGCTCCAAGCAGAGCGGGCAGGGGGCGTAGCCGAAGCCATGCTGCAGCACCAGGGCGCTGACGATGACGACGAGGCCGATCAATCCGGCCGCCAATGCGGCCCGGGAACTGAAATTTACTGGCATGTGGCACTACCACCGGTGGGCATCAGATGTTCGACGACGAAGAACCCGCCGACCAGCACCACCACGAAGGCGATGGCGACGACCGTCAGGTGCTTCTCGATAAAGGTGCGGATACGCTCGCCCAGCAGGTTGAGGATGCCGGCCAGGATGAAGAAGCGGGCGCCGCGCGTGAGCAGGGACAGCAGGACGAACCAGAACAGGCTGTAGCCGGCAAAGCCGGAGGTGATGGTGACGATCTTGTAGGGGATCGGCGTCAGGCCTTTGATCAGGATGATCCAGCTGCCATACTGGGCATAGAGGCAGCGGAATTGCTCGACGCCGTGCTCATAGCCATAGGCCCGGATCAGCCAGGAACCGACGGTGTCGTAGAGCAGCCAGCCGATCATGTAGCCGAACACGCCGCCCAGCACCGAGGTGACGGTGCAGACGGCGGCATAAAGCCAGGCCCTCTTGGGTTTGGCGACCGCCATCGGCACCAGCATGACGTCGGGCGGAAAGGGAAAGAAGGAGCTTTCGGCAAAGGAAACGATGCCGAGGGCCCAGACGGCCCGGGGACTTTCCGAAATGCGGATCATCCAGTCGTAGAAGCGGCGCAGCATGATCGTCCCTAAAGCGCTTTCCTGAAAAGTTGACAGACTTGTCGATTAAGAAAGCGCGTCAAACAGGCAATTTGAACAAGGCATGATCCAAGGAAATCGCACCTTGTTCGATGCAGCCACCGAAGCGACTGCATGGTTGAATGGCAGGCGGGCATGACGGCAGTGCGATTGCGGCATGTTCGCGGCAGGATGAGGCCCCTTACAGCATTTTTGGTTGAGAAAATGCGTCAAAGCGCCAAATTGGAAAAAAATCGCGATTCGCACGACATCGCGACAGGCCATTTCCCGGTGGCATGGCCGGCCTGCCCCAGAAAAGACTGGATGACACGCCACTATCCCTCGACAACAATGAAGAATCGTTAACGATTGAAACTTCGTTAACCATATTGGTCGCATCAATCTGGAATGAACCACGACAGCGCAAACTCGATCATCGGCTCCGTCCTTGCCGGGGCTTTGCTGGCGCTGTTCGTGGCCTTGCCGTCGGCAAGAGCCGAGACGCCGCCAGCGGCCCAGGATGTTCCGGCTGCGGCCCCGTCCGCCACCGACGGGGCGGCCGCCAAGCGCCAGGACCTCGCACGCATCCAGGGCGAGATCAAACTGTCCGACGAGACCCTGGCCCGCCTGCGCAAGGAGATCCAGGCCATCGGGGCCGACAGCGAGAAGCTGCGCCAGCAACTGGTCGAGACCGGCAACCAGACGCATGAGACCGAGGCCAAGGTGCTGGGGGCGGAGGCAAGGCTGGCTTCGCTCGACAGCAACGAGGACAATATCCGCGTCTCGCTCGATTCCAAGCGCGGCCTGCTGATCGAGGTGCTGGCCTCGCTGCAGCGCATGGGGCGCAATCCGCCGCCGGCCCTGCTGGTCAGTCCGGACGACGCGCTGGAAGCGGTGCGCACGGCGATGCTGCTGGGTGCGGTGCTGCCGGAAATGCGCCAGGAAATGCAGGCCCTCGTGGCCGATCTTAAGGAACTGGCCCGGGTGCGCGGGGAGATCTCCGTCGAACGCGACACGCTCAAACAGGCGCTGATCACCCTGGCCGAGCAACGCACCCGCACCCAGCTTCTGGTCGAGGAGCGCCAGAAGGTGCTGGCCCAGGAGCAGAATACCCTCGCCACCGAGCAGGCCCATGCCACCGCTTTGGCGCAGGAAGCGGCCAATCTCAAAGATTTGATCGCCCGCATGGAGCGCGAGGTGGCGCCGGCCAAGCGTGCCGCCGACACGGCCGATGCGGCGACGAACCAGGCTCGGCCGTCCCTTGCCGCCCTGCAGGATCCGAGCCGCCTGACCCCGGCCATGCCCTTCGACCAGGCCAAGGGCCTGCTGCGCCTGCCGGTAACCGGCGCGATGCTGCGCGGCTTCGGTGCCGATGACGGCAATGGCGGCGCGGCCAAGGGCATGACCCTGACGGCGACGCCCGGCGCCAGCGTCACCGCGCCCTGCGACGGCTGGGTCGTCTTCGCTGGCAAGTTCCGCTCCTACGGCCAACTCTTGATCATCAATGCCGGTGGCGGGTATCATATCGTGATGGCCGGCATGGATAAGATCAATGTGGGGCTGGGCCAGTTTGTCTTGACGGGCGAGCCGGTTGCCGCCATGGGTTCAGGTCCGTCTCTGGGATCGGATGCCGATCCGGGATCACAGGCGGGCTTGGGTAAGACAGATACGGGAATGCAGGCGACGGCTGCGGCGTTTGGCGGTGCTTCAAGCGCAAGGCAACCCGCCCTATATATAGAGTTTCGCAAAGACGGTGTTTCCATAGACCCCACCCCGTGGTGGGCCAATCAAGGCGAGAAGGCACGCGGATGATTCGCAAGCTTCCCATTCTGTTCTGCGGCGTGGCCATGGGCGCGATCGCGACGATCGCGGTAACGCAGCCCCACCTGCTGCTGATGGGCGGTGCCAACGCCGCCGTCACCGACACCTACAAGCAGCTCAACCTGTTCGGCGACGTGTTCGAGCGGGTGCGTTCGGACTATGTCGAGCAGCCTGAGGACGGCAAGCTGGTCGAAGCGGCCATCAATGGCATGCTGACCTCGCTCGATCCGCATTCGAGCTATATGGATGCCAAGAGCTTCCAGGACATGCAGGTCCAGACCAAGGGCGAGTTCGGCGGTCTCGGCATCGAGGTGACCCAGGAAGACGGTGCCATCAAGGTGGTCTCGCCGATCGATGATTCGCCGGCTTCCAAGGCGGGCGTGCTTGCGGGCGACCTGATCACCGCCATCGACGGCGAGGCGACGCAGGGCATGACGCTCCAGCAGGCCGTCGACAAGATGCGCGGCGCCGTCAACACGCCGATCACCCTGAAGATCCTGCGCAACAAGGGCGAGCCGATCGACATCAAGGTGGTGCGCGACATCATCAAGGTGCAGTCGGTCAAGGCCAAGAAGACCGGCGATGACATCGGCTATATCCGCATCACCCAGTTCAACGAGCAGACCTTCGACGGCTTGAAGAAGAATATCGACAAGCTGAGCAAGGAGATCGGGCAGGACAAGCTCAAGGGCTACATCATCGACCTCCGGAACAATCCCGGCGGCTTGCTCGACCAGGCGATCCAGGTCTCCGATGCCTTCCTCGAGCGCGGCGAGATCGTGTCCACGCGCGGCCGCCAGGCCGATGACGTGCAGCGCTATTCCGCCCGTGGCGGTGACCTGACCAATGGCAAGCCGGTGATCGTGCTGGTCAATGGCGGCTCGGCTTCGGCCTCGGAAATCGTGGCCGGCGCTTTGCAGGACCACAAGCGGGCCACCATCCTGGGCACGCGTTCCTTCGGCAAGGGCTCGGTGCAGACCATCATCCCGCTGCAGGGCAATGGCGCGCTGCGCCTGACCACGGCGCGCTACTACACCCCGTCCGGACGCTCGATCCAGGCCAAGGGCATCGATCCGGAGATCGTGGTGCAGGAGAACGTGCCGGACGATCTCAAGGGCAAGGATCAGACCAAGGGCGAGTCCGGCCTGAAGGGCCATCTGGCCAATCCGGATGCGGACAAGACCGAAGAGGGCGGCTCCTCGGCCTATGTGCCCGCCAACGAGAAGGACGATACCCAGCTCAACAAGGCGATCGACCTGCTGCATGGCGTGCAGAAGAGCGCTTATTTCCCGCCGGATCCGAAGGCGGGCGTGCCGAACTGACGAAGCCGTAGGCTTCGTCATCCCGTGCGCGTCGCACCATGTAATGGTGCGGTGCAGACACGGGATCGGATCGAAAGTGCCTTATTCCTCCTGCGATCCCGGATCTGCGCCGCAGCACTTCGTGCCGCATCGCGTCCGGGATGACTTTTGCGCCGGGCTTGTCCCGGCGTTGCTGTTTTTGGGAACGAGGCCGTTCCCGGACATTCCTGCTTGAATCGTTGCCGCAAAGGCCTATGTGGAAGCATGGTTTCTCGATGAAGGACACGCCATGCGCCTGACCGAACTTCTGGCTCAAAAGCCCGTGCTGCTCGCAGATGGGGCCACCGGAACCAATCTGTTCGAGATGGGCCTGATGTCGGGCGATCCGCCGGAGATGTGGAACCTCGACCACCCCGACCGCATCCACGCCCTGCATCAATCCTTCGTCGATGCCGGGGCCGATATCATCCTGACCAATTCCTTCGGCGGCAATCGCCGGCGCCTGGTGCTGCACAAGCTCGACGGGCGCGTGAAGGAACTCAATGCCGCGGCGGCGCGCAATGCACGCCAGGTTGCGGACGGCGCGGGCCGCCCGGTGGTGGTGGCCGGCTCGGTCGGCCCGACCGGCGACCTCTTCCAGCCGCTCGGGCCATTGACCGAGGACGAGGCCGTCGAGATCTTCGTCGAGCAGATCGAAGGGCTCAAGGAAGGCGGCGCCGACGTGATCTGGATCGAGACGATGTCGGCCGCCGAGGAGATGCGCGCCGCGGCCAAGGCGGCGGTCAAGGCCGGCATGCCCTATACGGTGACGGCGAGCTTCGACACGGCCGGCAAGACCATGATGGGCATTCCGCCCTCGGCTATGCCGGAGGTTGCCGGTGGTGTCGATCCCAACCCCGTCGCGGTCGGCGCCAATTGCGGCGTCGGGGCTTCCGACCTGCTGGTCTCCGTGTTGTCGATGACCGAGGCCAATCCCGAGGCGGTTGTCATTGCCAAGGCCAATGCCGGTATTCCCCAGTTCCATGGCGACCATATCCATTATTCCGGCACGCCGGAGCTGATGGCCAATTATGCGCGGCTCGCCATCGATGCAGGCGCGCGCATCATCGGCGGCTGCTGTGGCACCTCGCCGGCCCATCTTGCCGCCATGCGCCAGGCCATCGACGGCCATGTCCGCGCCGAGCGCCCGGATGCGGCCAAGGTGATCGCCGAGATCGGTCCGCTGGTCGCCCCACCCAAGGCAGGCGGTGGCGAAGAGGTGCGCCGCCGGCGCCGGCATTGAGCCGGCCGCGCTGGTTCCCTGCAGAACAGCCGGCCCGGGCCAAGCAACCTAAGACAGGACAGCCATCGCGCGGAGCCTCCCCGCCGCGATGGCGTTCATATCGCAAGGAGAGGCCGATGCGCCGCCTGATCCGTTTCTGCGCCCTGATCGCCCCGCTCCTGAGCCTCACCATTGCGGCCGGGCCGGCGGCGGCGCGTGACTGGAGCGACTACGCCAATGCGCGTTTCGGCTACCGCATCTGCTATCCGTCCGACCTCATGACGGCGGAACCCGAGGCCGACAATGGCGACGGACGCGTCTTCTCGGCCCCTTCCGGCGCGAGCCTGCGGGTCTGGGGTTCCTACAATGCTGCGGAAGAAGACATCGATGCGATCGTCGCTGGTATCGCCGATGACGGCAAGATCACCTATCGCAGTGCGGCCAAGAACGGCGTGGTGGTCTCCGGCCGGAAGGGTGGCGAGATCTTCTATGGCAAGCTCCTGCTGGAGAAGGACGCCAAGGGCGCGGTCGAGACCATCCGCGCCTTCCGCCTGACCTATCCAGCCAAGGAAGCGGCGACTTATGACGCCGTCGCGGCGAAACTGGCCAAATGCTTCGGCATTGCCAGGTGAGCATGGAGCAAGTGCGGATCAAAAGGGCTGATCGAGGGACCATTTCCCGCAGAAATTGTCGGGGGTAGCGTAGCCCCTCACCCGTATCCTCTCCCCGTAAGAACGGGGCGAGGGGACTGTGATCGCGTATTTCATATACAACCCCGATCGTCTCGCTCAACCGCCGGGCGAGGTGAAGGGTCTGAGGATCGAGCGCGACGCCCGTGCCCCCTCGCCCCGTTCTTACGGGGGGATGGTACGGGTGAAGGGCGGCACTGCGCTACAAAGCAATCTTCCTACAGACCGCAGGCCTTGGCCAGCGCAGCGGCTCCCTTGGCGACGCCGGCCAGTTTGATCCTCTCGCTCTGGCCGCTGAAGGCGATCTTGAGGGTGCGGCCCTTGCCGAGGACGACGGTCCAGTCCGGGTCGAAGGCTGCCTTGGCTTCCAACGTGAGCCCGCTCAGTTCGTCCTCGACCGCCTGCATGGGCACATCGACCTGCCCGCCGTCGGAACTGAAACTGACCACCCCGCTCCAGCCCTTGCGGATCTTGTCGGCGCCAGGCCGATAGGTGATCGAGAAGGCCTTGCCCTCGGGTTCACAAAAAAGGCCGAGCGGCTGGTCGTCGGTGTCGGGCACCTCATAGGCCACGACCACCGATTCCGGCGACTGGCGAAGCTGCCAGCGATAGGCGTCCGCCAAGGCGGGCGTGGCCGCGGCGACGCTGGCGAGAAGGGAAAGTGCAACGAGACTGCGCATGGATCCTCGGAGTTCCAGATGGAATGACGACCTTACGACAGGATCGGGAAGCGGGCTGTTCCCGGAAACACTCTCTGTTCCCGGGAACGCGTTCCCGTCGCAGGATCACAGCCAGTCCGGCACCTTGTCGAGCCCGAGCAGTTCGTCATAGCTCGGGCGAGGCCGGATCACCGCGAACTTGTCGCCATCCACCAGCACTTCCGGGATGAGGGGACGGGTGTTGTAGGTACCCGACTGCACGGCGCCATAGGCGCCAGCCGACATCACCGCCACCAGGTCGCCGCGCGCCACCACCGGGATATCGCGGTCGAGGGCGAGATAGTCGCCGGTCTCGCAGACCGGGCCGACCACGTCGGCCGTCACCATGGCGCCGCCGAGCGGGCGTTCCTTGATCGGCCAGATCGCATGATAGGCTTCATAGAGCGTCGGGCGGATCAGGTCGTTCATGCCGGCGTCGACGATGACGAAGGTCTTGCCCTCGCCCTCCTTCACGAAGGCGACCTCGCTCACCAGGATGCCGGCATTGCCGGCGATCAGGCGGCCGGGTTCGAACACCAGCGTGGCGCCGAGATCCTTGGCATAGCGCTTGACCACTGCGGCATAGTCGTCGGGATGGGGCGGCGGCTCGTTGTCGTCGCGATAGGGAATACCGAGGCCGCCGCCGAAATCGATGTGATCGATGACATGGCCGTCGGCCCTGAGGTCCCTGACCAGGCCGACCAGGCGTTCGATCGAGGCATCATAGGGCTCGAGCGCCGTGATCTGGCTGCCGATATGCATGTCGACGCCGGTGACCAGGATGCCCGGCAGCTTGGCTGCACGGGCATAGATGGCGCGGGCCTGGGCGATCGGGATGCCGAACTTGTTCTCCGACTTGCCGGTGGAGATCTTCTTGTGGGTCTTGGCGTCGACGTCCGGGTTGATGCGCAGCGACACTCGGGCTATCCGGCCCTTGGCGCTGGCGCGCTGCGACAAGAGCTCCAGTTCGGGCTCGGACTCGACGTTGAAGCACAGGATGTCCTCGTCGAGCGCATAGTCGATTTCGCGCACGAGCTTGCCGACGCCCGAGAACATGATCTTGCTGGCGGGCACGCCGGCAGCGCGGGCGCGCCGCAGCTCACCCTCCGAAACCACGTCCATGCCGGCGCCGAGCTTGGCGAGCAGGCGCAGCACGGCGAGATTCGAATTGGCCTTCACCGCAAAGCAGACCAGCGAGGGCACATCGCTGAAGGCGCCCGCGAACACCTTGTAGTGCCGGCGCAGCGTAGCGGCCGAATAACAGTAGAAGGGCGTGCCGACGGCGGCGGCGATCGCCGGCAGTGCGACATCTTCGGCATGAAGCACGCCGTTGCGATAAGTGAAGTGATGCATGGTCGGTTCGGTTCGAAATCAGTTCAACAGGAAGTCCATCGGCAGCTTGCGGTCCGGTTTCACATAGCCCGGATCCTTCTTCTTGTTGTAGCCATTGCCATCGCCAGTCGTGACATGCTGCTCGGGCGGCGGCTCGAGCTTGCCCTTGCGGCCACAACCAGCCAGGCCGAGGGTCGTGACCAGCGTCAAAGCAAGCGCGATGCGGAACGCATTACCAGCCATGGGGAACTCCAGTGTTTGACGCTGTGTAGCACGAATTTTGATTTGGTGTTCTTTGGAGCGCGGACATCTTGTCCGCTCTTCCTATCCTGTCGGCATGGTGGTTCCAAGGGCGGACATCGCAACATGCAAGCATGTTGCTGTGATGTCCGCGCTCCGGCTATTTCGCCAGCGCCTTCAGCCACTTCCTGGCCTGGGCCTTGACGTTCGCCGGCGCCGTGCCGCCATAGGAGATACGGCTGCGGACCGACTTTTCCACGCCGAGTACGGCGAAAAGCCCCTGATGGATACGTGGCTCCACCGATTGCATCTGCGCCAGCGAGAGCTTCTCCAGCGGCAGCTTGGCTTCGGCGGCGATGCCGACCAGGCGGCCGGTGACGTGATGGGCCTCGCGGAAGGGCAGGTTGAGCTCGCGTACCAGCCAGTCGGCAAGGTCGGTGGCGGTGGCATAGCCCGAGCCAGCCGCCGCCTTCATGCGCTTGAGGTCGGGCACCATGTCCCTGACCATGCCGGCCATGGCCGCCGTGCACAGCGACAGGGTCTGCAGCGCGTCGAAGGCCGGTTCCTTGTCCTCCTGCATGTCCTTGCCATAGGCAAGCGGCAGGCCCTTCATCATGGTGATCAGGCCGACCAGCGCGCCGATGACCCGGCCGGCCTTGCCGCGCACCAGTTCGGCTGCGTCGGGATTGCGCTTCTGCGGCATGATGGACGAGCCGGTGGTGAACTTGTCCGACAGCGCCACGAAGGCAAATTGCGGCGTCGTCCAGATCACGATCTCTTCGGCAAAGCGGGAGAGATGCATGGCGGTGATCGAGGCGGCGGCGAGCGCCTCCAGCACGAAGTCGCGATCGGAGACCGAATCGAGCGAATTGGCGGTGGGGCGGTCGAAGCCGAGCGCCTTGGCCGTGGCATGGCGGTCGATCGGGAAGGAGGTACCGGCGAGCGCGGCGGCGCCGAGCGGGCATTCGTTGAGACGACGGCGCGCATCGGCGAAGCGGCCGCGGTCACGGCCGAGCATCTCGACATAGGCGAGCAAATGATGGCCGAAGGTGACCGGCTGGGCCGATTGCAGATGGGTGAAGCCCGGCATCACGGCACCGGCGAAGGCGAGCGCCCTCTCGGCGAGCGCGGTCATCAGGTCTTTCAGCTGGGCGTCGAGATCGTCGATGGTGTCGCGCACCCACAGCTTGAAATCGGTGGCGACCTGGTCGTTGCGCGAGCGGGCGGTATGCAGGCGGCCGGCCGCCGGCCCGGCAATCGCTGCCAGGCGCGACTCGACATTCATATGGATGTCTTCGAGCGCACGCGAAAAAGTGAACGAGCCGCTCTCGATTTCGCCGCGGACCGCCTCTAGACCATCCGCGATGGCCTTGGCATCGGCGGCGGCGACGATCCCTTGCTTTTCCAGCATGGCGAGATGCGCCAGAGAGCCGCGGATGTCCTGGGCCCATAGGCGCTTGTCAAAGTCGATCGAGGCGTTGATCTCTTCCATGATCGCGTCCGGTCCCGACTGGAACCGGCCGCCCCACATTTTGTTGCTCATCCGGATAGGCTTTCAGTGAACGAGAATAGTCGGCAGGAACATTCTGAGAGTCAGCCACCGCAAGGATCGAACCGGCGCTGGCTGATCGGCGCGGCAATCCTGGCGGGAGCCGTGGTGGGTGTTGCCGCGGTATACGGGACAAAGGGCGGCTCGGGCAATCAGGAAAGCGCGTCCTGCCCTGCTTCGGCGGCGATTGCCGCTCGCGTCGACCCCCTGGCCAAGGGCGAGGTGGCGGCCCTCGCCGTTTCCAAGGCGCCCCAGCCGCTGGTGCCGATCAGCTTCCAGAAGGCAGATGGCAGCAAGACGACCCTGGCCGATTTCAAGGGCAAGACCGTGCTGCTCAACCTGTGGGCGACCTGGTGCGTGCCCTGTCGCAAGGAAATGCCGGCTCTCAATCAGCTGCAGGCCGATCTCGGCGGCAAGGATTTCGAGGTCGTGGCCGTCAATATCGACACGCAGGGACCCGAGCGGGTCGAGGCCTTCCTGAACGAGACCAAGATCGACAAGCTGCATCGCTATGCCGATCCCTCGACCGGCATCCTGCAGAGCCTGCGCAACGAGGGCCTCGGCCAGGGCCTGCCGACCTCGGTGCTGATCGACAAGCAGGGCTGCCGCATCGGCGCCATGGCCGGCCCGGCCGAGTGGGCCAGCGAGGATGCCAAGGCGCTGATCAGGGCGGCGATCGGGTCCTGACACTCCGTGCGACCTACGGCTTGGCAGCCGGCAGCACGTAGCGGTTGAGGATGGCGGCGGCGAATCCGCCCTCGTCCTGGCCGCCATAGCGCCCTGCCTGCACCATCATGGTAAGGTCGAGCGACGGCACGATGAAGAGGCGCTGCCCGCCATAGCCGAAGCCGGCGATCCATTCGATGGTGCGGTGGTCGACCAGGGAGCGCCCGAGCCAGAACTGGAAGCCGTAGAACATCGCGTTGGGAGCATTGACCTGCGGCGCCGTTGCCATCTCGATCCACGTGGCCGGCACGATCTGCCTGCCGTTCCAGGCGCCCTTGTCGAGCACGAGCTGGCCGAATTTCAAGGTGTCAGCCGGCAGGAGACGCAGGCCCGAAGCCGCAACCGGCTCGCCAGTTTGCGGATAACGCGCCCAGTCGACCTTGGTGATGCCCAAGGGCTCGAACAGGGTTTCGCGGGCGAACGCGTCAAGAGGCTTTCCGGTGGCCTGGCGCAGCACACAGGCAAGCAGGCCGGTGGTGCCGCCGCTATAGGTCCATACCGTGCCGGGGTCATGGGCCACGGGCTGCTCCAGCACATAGCGGCAGGGATCTTTGGCCATGTCCATGCCGTTCTCGCTATTGCGAAGATCGCTGTAGGGGAGCTGCTCGCTCCAGGCCAGGCCCGGCGACATGGTGAGAAGATGGCGCAGCGTGATGCCCTGTTTTTGCGGGGTGCTCAGATCGGCATAAGCGGGCAGCAGCCCCAGCACCGGCTGGTCGATCGAGGCGACCCAGCCCTCGCCCACGGCGATGCCGACCAGCAGCGACACCACGCTCTTGGTAATCGAACGCAGATCGTGCGGAACGTCCGGCCCGAAGGTAACGTCCTTTTCGGGCTGGCCCCAATGGGAATCGGAGCCGGTGAAATAGCGTTCGAACACCAATTTGCCGTGCCGGGCGATCAGCACGGCATGGACATTGTCCTCCTTCGCCAAGTCGAGCCTCTGGGCGAGCGTGCACAGGCTTTGTGGATCGAGGCCGACATCGTCGGGCGCGGCGACCGGCCAGCCCGACGTGCCCAATCCCTCGCTGCCCTTCCCGGGCGCGCCACAGGTCGATTGGGCCTCCGCCGGGCCCGACAGCCCGGCCGTGGTCATGCCGGTCAGAAGAATAGCCAAGGCAACGGAAAAGCTATGGGGTCGCATGAGCGCCTCCTTGCAAGGTGTGACGGGGAGATGGGAACAGCGAGACTTCGACCGGAATAAGCCTGGAATTCCACGGGTTTACCCGTGGACGCGGGGCGCGAAGGGACAGCCATCCCCGACGCCGCTGGAGGCGACGGGAAGGAATCAGTGCTTTGAGTCGTGGCGGCTAGTGCAAAGCGCGTTCTGGTGACGGCACTTGCTTGTTCCCGCTCCTTGCGTCGAGGTGATTCCGTCTAGTCACACTGTGATTTAGGGAATTGCCTCGATCCGGCCGCTGCCGTGGATCTGTGTCGTAAGCCTGGGCTTGCCGCGCAGTGTGACATTGCCGCTGCCGGAAAGAGTGACGTCGGCACTCTCGCTGGCGGCGATGCCTGCCTCGCCGCTGCCGCTGATGCGGATCTCGGCCGCTTTGGCGGAGAGTTTGGCCAGATCCGCGTTGCCGGAGCCGGAGATGCGCAGGTTCAGCTGGTCCACCGAGCCTTCGCCGGTCGCCTGCGCGCTGCCATGGAGGCGAAGATCGAGTCGATCCTGCGCGATCGCCGCGAGATGGAGTTCGCCGGATCCATTCACCGTCCAGTCCCTGACGGTGCCACCTGTCAGCCGCACCGTGATGGCGCCGTCCGGGAGATCGCAGTCCTCGTCCAGCTCAAGGCGGCCCGCCGAAAGGCGGACATGGCCGATCAGGGCGGGATCACCGCTGATCACGGCGCTGGATTGCGAGCCGGGAGCATAGCTCACGCTGGCCGGAACGGCGATGACGAGCGAGCCGTCATTGTCCCAAGGCAAGGTGACCGAACCGGCCTTGGCATCGCTGCTTTGCGGTGTTTCGGGACAGCTTCCCCATCCCGTCAGCGCCGCTCGGTGCCAGCCTCGCCACGGTGAGCCGTAATTCGGGCCTGCAAGGCTGGTGCCGAGGAACAGGCAGGCCAAGGCGATCAGGAAGGAGAAGGCCGCCAGTTTTCCGAGTTTCGAGGGCATGGTGCCTCCCATGGCGCCTGCGGGGCGCGAACATTGTCACGGCGTGGCGACGGAGCGTGGAGGGGAAGTGAGCAAGCGAGTATAGCGCCGGGCATGGGCGGCCATCGCCTTCAGTCCGGCATTGAGACCGAGCAGGAAGAGGCAGCTCAGGCACACCGCCATGGCGATGAAACCGAAGCCGATGAAGGCCCGTCCGAGATGGGCGAGAAGGGGTGCGCCATCCCACATGAAAGCCGAATGGAGCACCATCGCCGAGCCGCCGAGCGCCAGGGCGAAGGCGACCAGGCCGAGGACGAGAAAGACCACCAGAAGGATCGAAAGAACCGGCAGCAGCACGAAGAGGTCGAGCATGGCCAAGCCGGTGAGCGCGGCGATCGCGCCCAGCACGGTCGACGGGCTCGGTCGCGCCTGCAATTGGCGCAAGCCGCTTTCCGCCTTGAGCGCCCGGGCGAGCTGGACGGGATCGCCGAGCATCTGCACCACGTCGTCCTCGCTGCGCCCGGCCTCCTGCGCATCGGTGAAATAGGCGGCATAGTCGCGCAGGACGTCCTCGATCTCCGCCGGCGGCAGCCCATCGAGACCGGCCTTCAACGCGTCGAGGAATTCCTGGCGAGAGAAGTCCTGGCGGGTCATGGCATGCCTTCCATTAGTCGGTCGACGGCGGTGACGAAATCCCGCCATTCGCGCTGGCGGGCCGCATAGGCGGCCTGGCCGGCGGGCGTCAGACGGTAATATTTGCGCGGCGGGCCGCTGGCCGATTCTTCCAGCCTGGTGCTGACCAGTCCCTCGGTCTGCAGCCGGCGCATCAGCGGATAGATGGTGCCTTCGCCCATGCCGACCCGCTCGGTGAGCGTGCTGGCGATCTCATAGGCATAGCTTTCACGCCGGTGCAGCAGAGCGAGGACGCAGAGCTCAAGGGCGCCCTTCTTGAGCTGGATATCGATGGAATCGGTCATGGCCTCCCTATGCTTCGAGATAGAGAATAATGCAAGGTACCTTTTAATGCAAGGTACCTTGCATTATTTATTCGAACTCCACGGATCGCCGACAAAAGGACGATGTGCGGGGGAGGCGTTCGCGACGGCGGTGGTTGAGATCGGCCCCAGTCATTGGCCTCGGCGACTTTGTGCCTTCGCGCCAGGCTTTGGAAATGCCGGCACGGTCAGGGGGTCTTTTGGGAAGATGGTCTCGGGGCGAGCGTGCGTCACACCCGGTGGTAGGGGTGGCCGGCGATGATGGTGGCAGCGCGATAGAGCTGCTCGGCCAGGAGAATGCGCACGATCTGGTGAGGCCAGGTCATCTTGCCGAAGGACAGCGACAGGATTGCGCGCGACCGGATCGCGTCACCATGACCATCGGCGCCGCCGATCAGGAAGGCAAGGGATTGGGTTCCACTGTCCCGCCAGCCCGCGATCTTGGCGGCAAACGCCTCGCTGCCGGGCGAATTGCCGGTTTCATCCAGGGCAATGATGGAGGCCTGGCCGGCGGCCGAGAGCAGCTTGTCGGCCTCTTCGGCCTTGCGGTCATCGGGCCGCCGGGCGCGGCTTTCGTCGATTTCGATGATGTCGAGCGGGCCGAGGGCGAGGCTCCGGCCACTGGCGTTCAGCCGCTCGGCATAACGGGCCACGAGATCGCGTTCCGGGCCGGCTTTGAGCCGGCCGACGGCGCAGATCAATAGGCGCATTCAGGTCAGCTCGGAAGCAGTTCGTTCGGGCGGCCTGACGACCACATCTTCTCGAGATTGTAGAAGGCGCGGACCTCGGGGCGGAACACGTGCACGATGACGTCTCCCGTATCGATCAGCACCCAGTCGCAGACCGGGACGCCTTCGATGCGGGGATTGCCGTGTCCGTTTTCCTTGAGATCCTTGGCGATGCGATCGCTGATCGCGGCGACATGGCGGGCCACCCGGCCTGTCGCGATGATCATGACGTCGGCGATTGCACTCTTGCCGCGCAGATCGATTTCCACAATCTCCTCGGCCTTCATGTCATCGAGGCCATTGAGGATCAGGCGAACCGTAGCTTCAACGTCCGGGCGGATCGCTCGGCTCACGGGATGAAGCGGAATCACGTCCGCTTCGCGTCTCACCAACGTGGTCAGGGGCACACCCTCTTGCTCATTGATTCGCGGACCTCCGCGAATTCCACTCGCTCCGCAATATTAGCAAGCCATCGCGTCGATTCAATGACGCCAATAGAATTAAGCCTGCTCCGACATGGTTAATAAGTGGTTAATTTTTACCTTACGGGCAAGCCCTGGCCGCTGGCCCGCAAAGCCGTGGAGGAATTGGCGTCGAGTGGCGCGTGCAGGAAGATCCAGGCAGGGGCTCGGCGATATTTCAGCGTCGCGGCCTGATATTCGGGGACGCGATAGGCGGCAAGCACACGAGCCGCCTTGGCAAGCGGGCCCTTGGTGGTGGCGCCGGGGCGGGCCACCACGGCGATGGCTACCCGCGAGGCGATGGCCTGCCATTGCTGCCAGCGGTGGAAGCCGGCGAGATTGTCGGCGCCCATGATCCACACAAAGGTCACGCCCGGGCAGCGGCGCTGCAGCCAGGCAATGGTGTCATAGGTGTAGCGGGTGTGGATATCGGCCTCGATGCCGGTTACTTCGATGCGCGGGTGATCGGCGAGCCGGCGGGCGGCGGCCACCCGTAACTCGAGCGGGGGCAAGGCACGGTTGTCCTTGAGCGGATTGCCCGGCGTCACCAGCCACCAGACCCGGTCCAGCCCGAGCCGCGTCAGCGCCACCAGGCTGGCATGGCGATGGCCTTCATGGGGCGGGTTGAAGCTGCCGCCGAACAGCCCGATGGTCATCCCCGGGGCAAAGGGCGGCAGGCGACGGGCATCGGCGGGCGAGAGATGGGGCATGAGGACTTGTTCGTGCACGGTCGCGCCGCCCCTCACCCTTATAGCGTTTTACGATTTGACGGCGTCACCAAGAATCGCAAAGACGCGTCCAAACAAAGAGTTAGAGTGAATAAGCGTTCACACTTGAACGCGTTTTGCTCTAGGTCTCGCCTAGAAATAACTGAAACGCCACCTTTGTCATGCCCGGGCTTGACCCGGGCATCCAGAGGCCTCGTCTGCGACGCCTGCGGGGAAGGGGTTGGATTGCCGGGTCAAGCCCGGCAATGACAAATGTCGGAGCCAATTCAGCCCCCCTTTTTGACGGACGCACCCTTGCTCTCTTCCCGCATATGGGGAAAGCGCGGGAGGGCGCTGCCCGCTTACGCGTTGGCCGCGATCTTTTCCCATTCGCGGATGTCGACGAAATGGCCGGCGATGGCGGCAGCGGCGGCCATCTGCGGCGAGACCAGGTGGGTCCGGCCCTTGTAGCCCTGGCGTCCCTCGAAATTGCGGTTCGAGGTGGAGGCGCAGCGCTCGCCGGGCTTGAGTTTGTCGGCATTCATGGCCAGGCACATCGAGCAGCCCGGCTCGCGCCAGTCGAAGCCGGCGGCCCGGAAGATCTTGTCGAGACCCTCGGCCTCGGCCTGCATCTTCACCAGGCCCGAGCCCGGCACGATCATGGCATTGACGTTGGCGTTGACCGTATGGCCCGCAACGATGCCGGCGACGGCGCGCAGATCCTCAATACGGCCATTGGTGCAGGAGCCGATGAAGACGCGGTCGAGCGTCAGGTCCTGGATGCGTTCACCACCCTGCAGGCCCATATAGGCCAGGGCACGCTGGATCGCGGCTTTCTTGTGCTCGTTCGGCGCATCGTCCGGATGCGGCACCTTGCCCATGATCGAGGCGACGTCCTCGGGGCTGGTGCCCCAGGTGACGATCGGCGGCAGGGCGGCGGCGTCGAGCTTCACCTCGCGGTCGAAATGCGCGCCATCCTCGGTGTAGAGCGTGTTCCAATAGGCCAGGGCCCTATCCCAGGCTTCGCCCTTCGGCGCCTTGGGGCGATCCTTCAGATAGGCGTAGGTCTTCTCGTCGGGCGCGATCAGGCCGGCGCGGGCGCCGCCTTCGATCGACATGTTGCAGATGGTCATGCGGCCCTCCATCGAGAGGGCGCGAACGGCCTCGCCGGCATATTCCAGCACATGGCCGGTGCCACCCGCCGTGCCGATCTCGCCGATGATGGCCAGGATGATATCCTTGGCGGTCACGCCGTCCGGCAGCACGCCGTCGACGGTGACCCGCATGTTCTTGGCCTTCTTCTGGATCAGCGTCTGCGTGGCGAGCACATGCTCGACCTCGGAGGTGCCGATGCCGTGGGCCAGCGCCCCGAAGGCGCCATGGGTGGAGGTGTGGCTGTCGCCGCACACGATGGTGGTGCCGGGCAGAGTGAAGCCCTGCTCAGGGCCGACGATGTGGACGATGCCCTGGCGCTTGTCGAGTTCGGAGTAGTACTCGACGCCGAAATCCTTGGCGTTCTGGGCCAGCGTGTTGACCTGCATGGCGCTTTCGGGGTCGTCAATGCCCTTGGAGCGGTCGGAGGTCGGCACGTTGTGGTCGACCACGGCCAAGGTGCGCTGGGGCGAATGCACCTGGCGACCGGAAACGCGCAGGCCCTCGAAGGCCTGCGGGCTGGTCACCTCATGCACGAGATGGCGGTCGATATAGAGCAGGCTCGTCCCGTCGGCGGAGGTTTCGACGACGTGATCGTCCCAGATCTTGTCATAGAGCGTGCGGGGAGCCATGGCTGTTCCTAGAGTGTGACGCGATTTTGACGGCTGATGTAGTCAAAAATGCCCGTCTGGAAAAGAGTGTAAAAACTAACAGCCTTGCGGCAAGCAGGAGCGCGTCGCGCCGGCGCTACGGTCCTTCCGTCACGCCCACCATCGGCCCCAGCGTGGTCCAGCCGCCGATCGCCGGCATGGGCGGCGCGTAGAGGGTGGAGATCGAGCCGTCGAGGAAGAGGGCGTTCTGGGTGCCCAGCCGGTCGCGGAACAGCTCGGCAAAATCGTGGAAGCTCACCGGCTCGGCCGAGATGGCGAAGATCACGATCTTGCCGTCGCGCACGCCGACGCCATTGCGGATCTTCTCCGACGGCCCGTCCGGCTGGATCTTGGGATGAATCTGGCCGTCGATCACCAGCATCGGGCCCGATTGCGTGGCGAAGCGGGCATTGATGCGGGCTTTCAGGAACCGGCTCGTCTCCATCACGCCGGCCTTGCCGTCGCCGAAATAGAACACGCCATTGGGCTTGAGATGGAAATTGCCGAAGCCGTTGCGGGTATTGGCATTGTGCAGGATGCGGCCATTCTCGACATAGAGGCCGACAGGGCCGAGCGCCTTGTCGTACATGCCGGCATTCATGGCGAAGATCAGCTTCTTGCCCTGGGTGTCCAGTTCCTGGGCGAGCCGGTCCGGACTGCCGAGCGGCGTGCCGTCGGCACCGCGCCAATAGAGGGCCAGACTGTCGTTCGACAGATCGAAACGGCACACAATGTAGCTGCGCCCCTTCGAGGTCATGTCCTCGCAGGCAGCCTCGGCTGCAACGGCCGAACCGATCAGAGCGACGATGATTGCCAGGCCCAGCAGGGCTCGGCGCAGGAACGACGGCAAGCAACAACTCCCCAGAGCCAGGCGCATTTCGAGCAGAAACGCTTTTACTTTAACTCTTTGATTCAAAGCGATTTTGCGACTTGGAGCGATTCGGTCAAATCGCAAAACGCTTTAGGCGAACTCCGTCAGCGGGTCTGCGTGGTCAGGATCTTGAAGGCGAAAAGCCCGAAGACACCGGCGAAGGTGAAGTCGATGCCTCGCAAGACCCGCGGGCGGGCCTTCAGCCACGACACCACCTTCTCAGCCCCGAGAATCAATAGAAACGCAAACGGCAGATTGATGGCAATGAAATAGAGTCCCAAAAAGAAAAGTTTTTGGGAGGCATGGGGGTCGGCTGCGTCGACGAATTGCGGCAGGAAGGTCAGGAAGAACAGCACCACCTTGGGGTTGGTGAGGTTGATGCCGAGCCCCACCATGAAGGTCGGCCAGAATCCGGCCTCCTGCTTGCCCTCATCGCGTACGTTCAGGGCCGAACCGGAGCGGATGGCGCCATAGGCAAGCCAGAGCAAATAGAGTGCGCCGACGATCTTCAGGGCCGTGAAGGCGGTGGCCGAGGCCGCCAGCACGGCCGACAGGCCGACCGCGGCGAAGAAGGTATGGAACAGGCAGCCGACCTGCGTGCCCAGCATGGCGGCGGTGCCGCCGCGCCGGCCGCCGGAGATGGTCTTGGCCAGCCACAGGCTCATATCGGGACCGGGCGTGATGAAGAGGAAGATGCAGGCGGCCGAATAGAGGGCAAGCGTATGGAGATCGGGTAGAAACGTCATCGCGACAATCCGCCAGCACAAATCAAGTAGGTGTCTGCTACACCCGGATGCGCGTTTGGGAAAGGGTTAGGTGGCGCCAGCCCTCCTCACCTCCTATCTTTACGGGCCTATCCGGCTGCGGCCGGAGGCAAGGCCAACGCTGCATTGGCGGCGACGGCGGCACCGAGGCCGGCACGGCCCTCCCCGTCGAGCGTGCGCACCGCCACGGTGCCGGTGGAGAACTCGATGCCCTGTTCGGGTAGGATGCGGACCAGGCGCTTGAGCGCCTCGCGCTGGATGAAGGTCGGCTTGTTCGGTTTGACCGTGAATTTGAAGCGGACGACGATGGCGTTGTCGGTGATGTCGAACACGCCCTGCATCTTCAGGGGGGTGAGGAACTCCTCCTTCATCTCGGGATCCTCGAGCATGTCCTGGCCGATCTTCTTGACCGCCTTGCGCAGCTTTTCCAGATCGGTCTCGCGCGCGAAGCGCAGCGGGAATTTGATGGTCGCCCAGTCGCGGCTGTAATTGGTGACCTGGCCGAGCTGGCCATAGGGGATGGTATGCACCGGGCCGTTCTGGTGTCGCAGGCGCAGCGAGCGCAGGGTGAACCCCTCGACGGTACCCTTGGCCTTGCCGACATCGATATATTCGCCGACCCGGAAGGCATCGTCGATGAGGAAGAAGACGCCCGACACCACGTCCTTCACCAGCGTCTGCGATCCGAAGGAGATGGCAAGGCCGAAAATCGAGGCGCCGGCGATCAGCGGCGTCACGTTGACGCCGAGCTGGGACAGGACGGTCAGCACGGCCAGGATGGAGATCGCGATCGCCAGGCCGATGCGGAAGACCGGCATCATGGTGGCAATGCGCGAGGCGGTGGAAACCGGGGCGTCGTCCTCGGCATCAGCTGCGCCCGGCAGGGCCGGGCCGCTGCGGCCCGCGGAATAACGGTCGGTGATGTAGCGCACCAACTCCCAGGCGCAATAGGCGGCGAAGGCCGTCAGTCCGGCAGAGAACAGGTTACGCGCCACCCGGTTGAAGTCATCGCCGGCCATGACGCCGCTGACATCGACGGCCCAGGTGCGGCCGAGGGCACCGATCGCCAGGATCAGCACGCCGAAGCGGGCACAGCGCGCCAGCGCTTCCGCACCCCTTGGATGGATCAGACGGACGCCGTCGGTCTGGTGCTGGAGCATGATGCGGATACGGTGCACCAGCGATTCGACCACCAGCAGGGCCACCAGGATCGCCAGCGTCAGCATCAGGGCACCGGAGATGCGCGTCTGGCCGGCCACGGCCGCGTAGATATCGGCGGTGACGAACAGGGCGAACAGCAGCAGGGCCCCCAACAACCAGTGCTTGGCGATCGCGGTCTTGACCGGGCTGGCTTGAGCGGGATTGGCGACGCCGATGAACCAGCGGCCGATCGGGCCGTTGAGGCGGATGCAGACGGCCACCATGCCCAGCATCATGACCACGGCGCCATAGAGCTGGGCGGTTCCGACCGCCAGCGGCGGGGATTGCAGGGCACGCAGCACATCGGCGAGCACGGCGTTGAACAAAAGCAGCAGGATCGCGAAGGAAGCGCCACGGTAGATCGCGCGCGCATCGGCGTCCCCGAGATCGGGCAGGCGGGCCTCGGGCAGGCGGGGCTGCAGGGTGAAGCGGAACACGGCCTGGAGCAGGCGCCAGATCAGCATGGTCTTGAGCATGGCGATGGAGAAGCGGGTCTGCGGCAGGTCACCCATGAAGCGAGCCGCTTCGCTGGCATTGCCGACGATCCACAGCGCGATCAGGGGCGGCAGTTCCAGGGCCCCGAGGCCGAGCAGCGCCCTGATGCCATGCAGGCCGTGCATCCGGATCACCAGCCGGCGCCGTAGTGGCGTCAGCAGCAGCCGGACCACCCATTCTGCCGCGAGGGCTGCCACCAGCGCGCCGATCAGCAGCAGGAAATAGCGGCCGAGGCCCCGACCATCGTTGTAATCGGCATCGAGCCTGGTGACGAGCTTGCCCAATTCGGCCCAGAGAGCCGGCAGGCCGGTGACGAGGCCTCCGACATGCATGAACATCTCGGTCTGCTGGGCACTTGCCATCTGCATGCCGCTGCCGTCGGGGCTGGGCGGAGCAGGTTGGGCGCCCTGGGCCTGCAGCTTCTTCATCACGGATTGGCTGATGGCCTCGACCATCGTGTCCATCTGCTGCTGGCTCATGGCGGGAGGCGCGGGAGCGGCAGGAGACGGCGTTCCCTGCGCCCAGCACGGCCAGGCGGCCAAGGCGAAAACCACGAAGAGCCAACGCAACCCGCCAGGCAGTCTCAAGACGAACGTCCTCCCAAGGCGTTTTGCGATTTGCGGGCTACGCCGAGAATCGCAAAGACGCTATAGCCAATCCCGCCGGATTGGCTGGAAACACAGAGCTGGCGCAAACGAGCCTTCAGCCGCGAACCCGCCTTGCTCCCGCTGCCGTCAGGCAGTCGCACATAGCGCGTGCTGCCGACTGGATTGCCACCAATTCACGACACAGGCGGAAGAGCCGGTCAATGGCCCCGTATCGGCAAGCCGCTACTTTCGCGTTGCCAGCACGGTGGAATTGGCCTGCCGGGATATTGGCGCGCCCTCGCAATCAAGGCTGCGCAGCGTGTAGGCGGCAAGTGCCGACTGGGCCGTCGCCGTCAGGGTTTCGATCTCAGCGGCCGAACGGCCGGCTTTGGCGAGCAGGCGGGGATGGAAGGCGATCAGGGCTGCGACGGTGCGCGGGTCGAGGAGGGAGGCCAGATGCGGCAGGAGCTGATACTCGGCCCCTTCCACGTCCATCTTGAGCACGATGCGCTCGGCATCCTTCGCCATGGGGGCGATGTCGGCGGGCAGGATCGCCTCCGCCTCCCACAGCGCGGCGCCGCTGTCGGCGGCCAGGATGCTGCCCATGCTGTCGCCGGGCTTCTTGGGCGAACCCAGCCTGACGCGCCCCGGCGTCGGCGACACCGCGGCATGGTGGAGGCGGATGTGCGATGCCAGCACCGGATTGGCGGCGACATTGGCGCTGATGAGCTCGAAGGCGCGTGGATCGGGTTCGAAGGCGAGAACATCGGCTCCGAGTGCGGCGGCCGTCAGGGTGATCGGTCCGATCCAGCCGCCGATATCGATGAACAACGTACCGGGACCGGCGAGCGCATGCACACTCGCCAGTGTCTCGGGCTCCCAGGCCCCGCTCTCGGCCTTGTCCCAGAAGCCGTCCTTGTCGTCGGCGACGGCGAAGCTCGCGCCGGCGACGCTGCGCAACCGGGCGTTCACGCCGCTTTGCTCTGCAGCTCGGCGGCCCTCTGCCGGCGCAATTTGTTGAGCTTGATCTTGAAGCCCATATTGTCGGCATTGGAATAGGAGCAGCTCTGGCAGATATCGAACTGCTTGGTATAGCCGTGGCGCCTGGCCTTGGCCGCCTCGTCCGACAGATAGGCCTGCTTGAAGCCGACCTTGTCGACATTGGGCAGCTTGATCATGCGGTCATAGTCGATGCAGCACAGGCCGAGGTCACCTTCCCAGAACACCACGGTCTGATAGAGCGGCACGTCGCAGAGCAGGCTGATCTTCTCGTTCTGGTGGCGCTGCAGATCATGGTTCTTCGGCACGAGGTGGCCATATTTCGTCTGCTGGTCGTCGTCGGTGTAGGAACCGAGGCTGAAGGTCTTGAAGCGTACCTGGTCGAAGCCGATATTGTCCGCCCACTCCACCATCGCGTCGATCTGCTTTTCCGAATAGGAGGTCAGCAGCGTCTGCAGCACGGTCACCGTCTTGGTGTTGCCGAGGCGCTGCTTGATGGCGAGGAAGTTCTCGATATTGGCTTTCACCTGCTCGAACTTCGAGCCTACGCGGTAGGATTCCTGCGCCTCGGCGTCGAAGCCGTCGATGCACAGGTTGATGCGGCCGAGCCCGGCCTGGAGCATCTTCTCGATCAGCTCGGAAGAAAGCTTGGTGGCATTGGTCGAGACGAAGGTGTCGTGCCCGCGCTCATTGGCATAGGCGATCATCTCGGGCAGCGCCTTGTTCATGGTCGGCTCGCCGGAGAAGTTGAAATACATCGCCGGTTTGAGCGGCTCGTCGACGAAATCGTCGACGATCTGCCGGAAGATCTCCATCTTCATCAGGCCGCGCGGACGCGTCATGGCGAAGGTGACCGGGCAGACGGGGCAGCGCAGATTGCAGGAATTGGTGACGTCGACGACGATGATCGTCGGCAATTTCTTGAAATAGCTGAGCGGAATATGGCTGGCGGCATAGGTGAACGCCTTGCGGGCCAGGGGCGATTTCTGAATCTGGTCCGTCACTTTGTCACGCATGCGGTGCAGCAGCTTGGGGGCGGCGGATTTGGTTCCAATCGCAGTCAGGTCAAGCACGGTCTTCTCCATCCGGCACACCGGGTCAAGGCCGGTGGCTTGAGCCCGTGTGTAGCGCAGATTTGGCGGGAGTGCGACAGGCCGCGCTCAAATTCGAGTGATGGCGGTTCCGGCAGGATATGGCGTGTCGGATGCCGGAAAAATCCCGTCGGGACCGTACCGGATCCCAGCCGGGTTTGACGATGGCGACGACTTCAGGGAATCTGAGGCGACAATCCTGTCGGTCCCGGTCCGGAAGGAAGAGGAATGCAGCTGAAGAGGCAGATCCCGTTGCTGGCCATGGCTGCGCTCGTCGGCCTCGCCGGCATGTCCGGATTGGCTGTTCCTCCGGTTCATGCTCAGTCCGCGCAGGCGATTCCCGTCCGGCCGAATCCGGCGCGCGTGCAGCAGAAGATGCGCGAGATCGAACCCGAATACCGCCGCCGCGTGTTGCGCAACGGCAAGGCTGCCGCCGATGCCTGGCTGGTCCGCACGGCGCGGCAATGGGGCATAGAGGAGGGCCGCAGGGCCCGGCGGGAGTATGATGCCAACCAGCGACGGGCGGCCGAGGCCCGCAGTCGCCCGCGCACCGCGCAGCCTGCCTCACCCCTGCAATCTGCGACGCCGTCCAAGCCCGCTCCAGCCTATACGCCGCTCCCGGCGACGATCCGGGAAGGCTTGCGCTGAAGGGCCGGCGTGACCCTTCACTCGGCCGGTACCGGCGTCTCGTCGAGCGTATAGAGCGTGATCGGCTTGTCGCGGCCGACGATGTGCAGATGCTTGCCGTTCTGGCGGCGCAGCGACATGCCCGAACGCTGCATGGCTTCTTCGGAGATCAGGCAGTCGGTGAGGTAGTCCTTGGTGGCGGCTTCCAGCCGGCCGGCGATGGTGACGGTGTCGCCCAGCGCGACCAGGCGCATGCCGCGCTCGCTGTCGCCGACCCGGGCGATGATGGCGGGGCCGGAATGGATGCCGATGCCCACCCTGAGGGGGATCGAAAGGGCGGCCCCGAATTCGGTGTTGAGGCCTTCCACGCTCTTGAGCATGCCCCGGGCCGCCCGGATGGCATCGGCGGCGCCGCGGGAGGGCTCGTCACCCAGGCCGAAGATCGCGATCAGCCCGTCGGCCGCAAAGGCATCGACGCGCCCGCCATGGGCCTCGGCGGCCTGGGTCATTTCCTGCACGAAGCGGTTCATCAAAAGCACGATATCGTAGGGGATCTGCAGCCTCGTCATCGCATTGAAGGCGCGGATGTCGACGAAGAGGGCGGTGATCTCGCGTTCGGCACCCCAGCGATAGAGATCGTCGCCGCTACGCCCGCGCATGCCTGACGGCACGATCGGCAGCAGGATCTGCACGGAGATGTCGTGGTCGGGGCGAAGCTGGCAGGCAAGGCGCACATTGGCGGGTGCCGAGATGCGCTCCAGCATGGTGCGCTCGGCCTTGCTCGGGGCCGGCAGGGCGCTCGCATCCGAGGTGACGGCCACCCGGCAGGTCGAGCAGCGCCCGCGCCCGCCGCACTGGGCCGGATGGGGGATGGCGTTGGCGCGGCTGGCCTCGAGCACGGTGGTGCCGCGCGGGATCTTGAAGGTGCCGTGGCCGACATAGCGGATGGAGACCGTGCCCGACCGAAGTCGCAGCACGACCCGCAGAATCATCACGAAGGCAACGAAGGCGATCACGGCGGCAAGGCCGAGCAGCAGCCATTGCCCCGCGACGAGCAGGGCCATGGTGTGGTCGGTCGCGATCGGCGAGGGCGTGCGTCCGGCCGCCTCGAGCTCGCGGCTGGCGGAGAAGAAGCCGGCCAGCGCCAGGGTGGGCAGCATGCCCATGCCCAGAATCAGCAGGTCACGCCAGCGCGCATAGAAGGAGCGGCTGCGCAGCACCTGGCCGATGCCGATGCAGCCATGCGTCCAGGCACAGAGCAGCAGCAGGATCTGCTTGGCCGGCCCGCCCTGCCAGATCCGCGCCAGCACCTCGCCATAGCTTTCGCTGTAGCCGTAGAGGGAGGTGATGCGCGTGCCGAGCACATGGGAGATCAGGAAATAGGGAATGGCCAGGCCGAGGGCGATCTGCACCAGTTCCTCGAGTGGCATGCGCGAAATGCGCCGCGTGGTCAGGCGCTTGAGTGCGAGCGTCGCATGGGTCAGCAATGCTCCATAGAGGAGCACGGTGCCGCCATAGGATTGCCAGGCCCAGATTCGCCAGCGCTGCACGGCCTCCATGGTCGTCACGCCGAACACGCCGAGGGCGTGGTTGAGCAGATGGGTGGTCACGAAGGCGAACAGCACGACGCCGGCCCATAGCCGCAACTCGCGCTCCCGTGGCAATCGCCATTCGATTTGCCCGGGTGCGCTCTCGGTGTCGCTCATGCGGTCGAACTCGTGAAGATGAGTGCCGGGATGCGGCAGTCGGTCAAAGGGGAGAGCCCATGCGGGCCTGGCAGCAAAGCCCGTTTTAGCGAAAACGCAGTTTTACTCTAGCTCTTTGTTTCGACGCGACTTTGCGATCCGTGGCACCGTCCTCGGGGTGTTCCGGTCCGAGCCTGCCATCAATGCATCTTCTCCAGCAGCGCCAGCAGGGCGTCGATCTCATCCTCGCTGTTGTAGTAGTGCGGCGATGCACGCACCAATATCGGCAGATGGCGGGCGAGCGCGTCGAGCAAGGTGCTGCCGGGCCGGGATATGCTGAGATTGATGTCGGCCTCGGTGGCGCGCCTGCGGACCTCGTCCGCCTCCAGGCCGTCGACCGTGAAGGAAACGATGGCTGCCGGATGTGGGCCGAGATCGAAGACGCGCAGGCGCGGGAGCGATCGCAGACCCGCCCGCAGCCGTTGTGCCAGCGCCTGGCAGCGATCGTGAATCGCCTCGATGCCGACGGCAAGGGCATAATCGGCGGCGACGCCGAGCCCGAGCCGGGCGGCGTAATTGTTCTCCCAGCTTTCGAAGCGCCTCGCGTCATCGCGCAGGCGATAATGATCCTTGTCGACCCAAATTGCGCCGAAATGGTCGACCATTGGCGGCTCGAGCGTGAGGCAGAGCTTGCGGCGGACATAGAGGAAGCCGGTGCCGCGCGGCCCGCGCAGGAATTTGCGGCCTGTCGCAGACAGCATGTCGCAGCCGAGAGCCTCGACGTCGATGGGCATCTGCCCCACGGCCTGGCAGGCATCGAGCAGATAGGGAATGCCATGGCGCCGGGCCACGACCCCCACGGCGGCGGCCGGGTTGACCAGGCCGCCATTGGTCGGGATCCAGTTGATGGCGATCAGGCGCACCCTGTCGTCGATCATGGCCTCGAGCGCAGCGGGATCGAGCACGCCGTCGGCATCGTCGGGAATGACCTCGATCACCGCGCCAGTCCGTTTGGCGACCTGCAGGAAGGCGACGTAATTGGCGCCATATTCGGCCGTGGTGGTGAGAATGCGGTCACCCGGCCGGAAGGGGAGGGCGTAGAATGCCATCTGCCAGGCGACGGTGGCATTCTCCGTCAAGGCGATCTCGTCGCGCGCGCCGCCGACGAGGCGGGCCAGGCTGTCATAGACGCTGTCGAGCCGGGCTGCCGATTCCTCGGCGGCCTCGTAACCGCCGATCTCGGCCTCGCGTCGCAGATAGGAGGTCATCGCATCGACCACCGGCGTCGGCATGAGCGCTGCGCCGGCATTGTTGAGATGGATGCGGTTGGCGACACCGGGGGTTTCGGCACGAAGGCGGTCGAGTGCAAGGGTCATTATGGCTCCTCGGGCATCTTTCGATCGGATGGAGGCATCGAATCGCAAAGATGCGTCGAAATGGAATCGGATGGAGGCGGCTTGTAGATGCGCTCGGCAGGAGGGGCGGGCATGGCGCACAGGCACAACCGAGCCTTGCCCGCCCATTTTTTACGATTCAAGCGATTGTGGGTACACTCGGCAAACAGCCAACGGCTGCCGCATGGCTGCGCCGGCAGGTCGTATCCGCCTGTGCGGAAATTCAGTGCGTCAGGACGTGGGCATCCTGCGTGGCGATCTGCATGACGCGGCGCGCCAATTCCTTGGCGATCGACATGGAGAACTGCGGATTGTCCTGCATCATGCGAAGCAGGCAGTCCTTGTTGATGCGCATGACCGAAATGTCGGTATGGGCCCGCGCCGAAGTGAAACGGCGTGCGTCGCAGAGCACCGCGACTTCGCCGATCATGGCGCCCGGACCTTCGGTACCGATGGCGATGAGGTTCTCGCCATTCTGGGCGAGCAGTTCGACGTCGCCCCTGAGGATGACGTAGGCAGCATCGGGAATCTCGCCGATCTTGAAGAGATAGTCGCCCTTCTCGAAGGTCAACTGCTCGCTCATGCAGGCGAGCAGCCGCATCTTGCACGGATCGATGCCCGTGAAGATCGGCGCGTTCCTGATGGTTTTGACTTCCAGATCGAGATCCAAGGTCCCTCTCCCCGCTCAACCCTAGAGCAAAGCGCGTTCAAGTGTGAACGCCCATTTGCTCTAGCTCCTTGTTCCGACACGCCTTTGCGATTCGAGGTGACTCCCTCACATCGCAAAACGCTTTAGCAACCCCTCGTTGAGCAATCGAGGCAAAATCCAGATGCAATCCAAGCATCATTTAGGCACTCTGCGCAAGAGTAACAATATCGCGAGTGACGATTCTTGGCCCGTCGAATTCGATGATCCGGTCGAATCCCTCGGCCTGGCTGGCGCTCGCAACGGTTGCAATCAGCGTGCGCCCCTGCATGGCGCCGCGTACGCTGTGGAGAAGCTCCTCCGCTTCCGAGCTGGAAAAGGCCAGAAGCGCGTTCTCCATCACCAGAATCTGGGGATTGGCGACCAGGGCCCGGGCGATGGCGATGCGGGCACGCTGGGCCGGCTGCAGCTGCCAGCCATTCTTGCCGACTTCGAAATTCAGCCCCAGGGCGAAGATATCCTTGTCGAGGCCGAGTTCCTCGACCACGCCGCGCGCCAGCGCATAGACGCGTTCCGGCGCATTGGCGATGCCGTAGCTGATGCGCCCGAACAGGATGTTGTCGCCCACCGGCGCGGCGCGCATGTAGCGCGCGGGATCGTAGAACTCGATCTCGTCGCTGTATTGCGATGGCAGGTGGCTGCGGAAGCTGTGGCGCGCCCGCAGCGCCCGTGCCGTGAAGGCCTCGGTGATCAGGCCCAGGCGATGACGCGGCTCGATATAGGCCAGGCCCGCGCCGAGCAGCCGCGTGCGCGCCGAGGACGAGAGGGCCCGCGTGGTGCCGCGCGCATGCACGGAATCCACGATTTCCTGGAAGCGCGGCAGATCTTCGGGACGAATCGCCGAATAGCGTTCGAACACGGGGTGTTCCGGTGGCAGGCCGGCAAAGGTCTCCACGGCCATTTCCGCCACGCGCAGGCCGAAATCGATCAGGGGTTCCAGCAGGGCCTCAGCCTCGAGGATGGAGCGCATGAACGGGTTGCGCTGCAGGCTGTCCATATGCAGCTTCTTGCCCTTGGGCACGCCGAAGAGCAGGTTTTCGCCGACCGAAGCGCCGGCATTGTAGAGCTGCGGGTCGAAGGGGTCGACCAGATGGGACATGCCCTTGCTGGCCAGGCGCTCGCGCACGACCTGGCGCGCCCGCACGAAACGCTCGAGGAAGGCGTCGCTATGGCTGTCGTCGAAGCGGCCTCGTACGCCGAAGCGGTTGATATCGGCGAAGGCGCCGGCGGCGTCGAGTGCCCTGCGGATCGCCGCATCGACCTCTTGCGGCCCGGCGATGCCCAGCGCCTGGTAGTCCGTCCAGTCGGCGTCGGCGGAGACCAGTGGATTGCCGGAACGGCGAGCCTCCAGGAAGGTTTTGTACTGGGCATTGTCGGACACCAGCACCGAAATGTCGCCGAGGGTCGGTGGGCGGCGCTGGGCGGCGAACAGGATGTTGTCGCGGATGGAACCGGGCGAGAGCAGGGGATCGGGGCCGACGAAGGACAGGATCTGGCTGAGTTCGAGGTCGGAGAAGGACGAAATCTCGGCGTCGCCGATCTTCACGCTGCCCTGATAGGCCAGGAACTGGCGTCCGAGGATGCGGGCCAGGATGTCGCGGCCGGCACCGGCCGGTCCGACCAGGGCGATATGACCAGGCCGTTCCAGGGTGAGGGAGAGGCGGTCGAGCAGCGAGACACCGCGGGCATCCTGCACGCTCACCGATGTGAGCTGGATGGGCGTGTCGGCGGGAGGGATCGCCGCGGCCTTGCCGTTGGCCGGCGGTAGCAGCCGCTCCGGTGAGAACTGTGCCGAGACCTGCTCATATTTGACCTGCACGTCCTGGCGCTGCTGGTCCCAGGTGATGAGGTCGTTGATGGGCGCAGGAAGATCCTTGTAGGCATTGATCACGGCGACGAGGGAGCCGATGCTCACGGTGCCGATCAAGGCGAAATAGCCGCCCGCTGCATAAAAGATGAAGGGCGTGAGCTGGGCCAGGAGGTTGTTGAGGAACTTGACCGCGAATTTGCGTCGGAACAGGTCGGCACGGATCCGGTAGAGGCCGCCGAGCCTGTCGCCGATTTCGGCCTCGACGTAGCGCGTGGCGCCGAACGTATGCAGGGCGGGTGCCGTCTCGATCGCCTCGCCAATGCGCCCGGCGAGCTGGCGTGACGCCAATTGGCGCTCGCGGCCGAGGCGGATCTGCTCACGCCGCAGGATCGGGATGATGATCGCCTGCGCCAGCACGACGACGAGGGCGGCCAGGCCGAGGCTCGGGCTCTGCATCATGATGAAGAGCAAAGCAGTGCCGGCCTGCGTGATCAGGAAGATCGGCTGGATGAAGGCATCGCCGATGAAGCCGCCGATCGGATCGACTTCGTCCTTGATCATCCCGGCCACCTCGGCCGGCTTCAAAGGAGCGATGTCCTCGGGCCGGAAACGCATCAGGATCGAGAAGAGATCGAAGCGCAGGCGCCGCAGCATGCGCTCGCCCAAGATGCCCTTGCGGATGTTGATGACATATTTGAAGGCGCCATTGATCAGCACCAGCACCAGGAACCACAGGCTGAGGGCGAACAGGAACGGCACCCGCGTGAGCTCGATGCCGTCGAAGATCCGCCAGGTGGTGCCGCCGAGGAAATCAGGCAGGGAAAGCGACATCTCGAACAGGCGCGCGGTCTGCTTGCCACCCTCGAAGGCGCCGCCCTGGATCGCCTGGTTGACGATGTGCTTGGGGACTTCCAGCGAGATCCAATAGAAGGGCAAGGACGCAAGAATCACCAGCAGCAGGAAGATCTGCTCGCCTCGCGAATGCCGCCAGACATATCGAAAAAGGCTAGGGTCCAACGGGTGACACCTGTTTCCAGTGTCGTGGAGTTAAGAGCTTGCAAGCCGTCCGTCAACGCAGCGACTGCTTGGAACTGACAAAAGCTTGTTATGAATCCGTGACTAAATTGTGGGTTGCGTCCGTATCGGCGCGGCGATACGGCAGGGGTGCTCGGGCATCGCCTCCCCTCCGGGGAGGCTGGGAAAGCAGCTATCTGCCCGTTGTCGCTGCGACGCGGTATGTTTATGATGAAACCACAGCGGGTATCGGCGCTGCGCCGCCCCGCTTCATTTGTGTCGAGATCCGGCAAACCGATCAGGCGAGAATCAGGTCTTAATGCGTAAAGCATCCAGCAAAAGCTCGGGGGGCTAGTCGTCATGTTGCATCAGCCCGGGCCGGGACCGTCCCGCCGCGCGCAACGCGGCTCCGGCGGCCCGCGCGTGATGATCTACAGCCACGATACGTTCGGCCTCGGCCATCTCCGGCGCTCGCGCGCCATCGCCAATCGCCTGGTCGAACGCCACCCGGACGCCTCGATCGTCATCATCTCCGGTTCGCCGGTGATCGGCAGCTTCGAGTTCGGCGACGGGGTCGATTATGTGCGCGTGCCCGGCGTGGTCAAACATGCCGACGGCAACTACACCACCCTCAGCCTCAACCTGTCGCTCGACGAGGCGGTGGCGATGCGCGAGGGCATCATCCTGCAGACGGCCCGCGCGTTGAAGCCGGACCTGGTGATCGTCGACAAGGAGCCGACGGGCTTTCGTGGCGAACTGCTGCCGGCGCTCGAGGAACTGCACCGGGCCGGTGCCCGCATCGTGCTCGGCGTGCGCGACGTGATGGACGAACCCTCGGTGCTGGCGCCGGAGTGGGAGCGCAAGGGCGCCGTCGACGCCCTCGTGCGCTATTATGACGACATCTGGGTCTATGGCCTGCGCGAGATCTACGAGCCGCTGGCCGGACTCGACCTGCCCGACCATGTCCGCCGGCGCATCGTCTATACCGGCTTCCTGCGCCGCGAATTGCCGCCCCAACCGCAATTGATCCGCTATCCCAAGCTGACCAAGGGACCCTTCGTGCTGGTCACCACCGGCGGTGGCGGCGACGGGCATGAGCTGGTCGACTGGGTGCTCTCCGCCTATGAGCGAGATCCCGGCATCCCGACTCCCGCACTGCTGGTATTCGGGCCTTTCGTCGCCCGAGACCGCCGTGGCCCCTTCATGGAGCGCATCGCCCGCCTGCCCAATGTCGACGCCATCACCTTCGACGCCAAGATCGAGCATCTGATGGTCAAGGCCCAGGGCATCGTCTCGATGGGCGGCTACAACACCTTCTGCGAGATTCTCTCGCTCGACAAACGGGCGCTGATCGTGCCGCGTACCACGCCCCGCCGCGAGCAGACGATTCGGGCCGAGCATGCGACCCGTCTCGGGCTGGTCTCGATGCTCGATGGCAACAACCTCAATCCGGGCGCTCGCCGCGATCCGCTGGAGATGGCGCAGGCCATCCGCAACCTGCCCAGCCAGTCCTTGCCGTCCAAGGCCTTCCTGCCGCACCTGCTCGAGGGCCTCGACCGTATCGAGCAATTGGCGACGCCCTGGTTCGAGGCCAGGCTGAACGCCGTCCCGCTCGGCCGCGTGGCCGGAACCTGACCCTTTCCGGGTGCACGGGCATCCTGCCCGTTCCTGGATACGCTGCATTGGCAGGATGGGAAGAACGGGTAGGATGCCCGTGCACCCGGAGGTTCCTGTCGACGCGAGCGATGACCAACACGTTTCTCTCCGACCGGATCTTGATGTCTTCCAGCCGCTCTCCCATTGCCATCGTCGTCAAGGGCTATCCCCGCCTGTCCGAGACCTTCATCGCCCAGGAGATCCTGGCGCTGGAGCAGGCAGGCTTTGCCTTCGAGATCTGGTCGCTGCGCCAGCCGACGGACGGGGCGGTGCACATGCTGAACCGGCAGATCAAGGCTCGGCCGGTCTATCTGCCCGAATATCTGCATCATGCGCCGCTGCGGGTGCTGGCAGGGGCGCTCAGTGCCCTCAAGCGCCCTGGGCTGTTCAAGCTGATGGGATTGTTCCTGCGTGATCTTCGACGCGATTTCAGCGCCAGCCGCGGCCGCCGCCTCGGCCAGGCCCTGGTGATGGCGCGCGAGCTCGATCCGGCCATCCGCCATCTCCATGTGCATTTCCTGCACACGCCGGCCTCGGTGGCGCGCTATGCCGCCCTGCTGACCGGGCGGACCTTCTCTTTCTCCGCGCACGCCAAGGACATCTGGACCACCAAGGATTGGGAGAAGCGCGAAAAGATCGCCGACAGCCAATGGGGGGTCACCTGCACGCGCGGCGGGGTCGAGGCCTTGCAGCGCCTCGCGCCGGCGGATGATCCCGATCGGGTCAGCCTCGTCTATCACGGCCTCGATCTCGGCCGTTTTCCTATGCCGCCGGCCGAACGGCCGTGGCGCGACGGCAGCAGCGCCGAAGCGCCGGTCGAATTCGTCACCGTGGGACGCGCCGTCGCCAAGAAAGGCTTCGACGACCTGCTCACGGCACTGGCGCAACTGCCCCCGAGCCTCTCGTGGCGCCTCACCCATATCGGCGGCGGCGAATTGCGCAAGGCGCTGCAGGCCCAGGCCGAGCGGTTGGACCTGGCCGATCGCATCATCTGGCGAGGGGCGCTGGCGCAAGGCGAGGTGATCGAGGCCCTGCGCGCCGCCGATCTGTTCGTGCTGCCTTGCAAGGAAGGCGAAAGCGGCGACCGCGACGGGCTACCCAACGTGATCATGGAAGCGTCGACGCAGGCCCTGCCCATCCTTTCCACGCGTTTTGCCGGCGTGCCGGAATTCGTGCGCGAGGGCGAGGAAGGGCTGCTGGTGCCGCCGAACGATCCGCAAGCCCTCGCCGGGGGGCTGTGGACACTCGCCACGGATCCGGCCTTGCGCCAGCGCCTGGGCGAGGGGGCCTATCGGCGCGTGCGCGAGGCTTTTTCCTTCGAAGCGGGCATTGCCGTGCTGGCCGGCAAGTTCGATGGCGTGCTGGCCGGCCCCCGCGCGGCCGCCGTGCCGGCACCGGTGCTGGCGGGGCAGCGTCCGTGAGCCGGCTCGACAGCTTCATCCGCCGGGTCTGCGCCCAGCGTGACGTGCTCGACCATGTCTGCGGCCTGATCGCCAGCCTGCCCGGCCCCGTGCTCGAACTCGGACTCGGCAATGGGCGGACCTTCGACCATCTGCGTGAAAGACTGCCCGGCCGGCGCATCGTCGCCTTCGACAGGGCCCTGGGCGCCCATAAGAGCTCGGTGCCGCCTGAGGAAGACCTGGTGCTCGGCGAAATCCTCGAGACTGCCGCCCGTTTCACAGGCATCGGCGCCGCACTGGTGCATGCCGACATCGAGACCAACTACGCTGAGGTCGACGCCGAGACGATGCGCTGGCTGCCACCGTTGGCGACCGATCTGCTGCAGCCCGGCGGCATCGTCGCCAGCGGCCTTCCCTTGCAGCATGCCACGCTCCAGCACCTCGACCTGCCGGCCGGCGTGCCGTCCGGGCGCTATTTTCTCTATCGGCGCACCACCTGAAAATGGCTGGGGGACAGGAGCGTCCCAGTCTCCGACAGGGATCATTGAATCTTACGGATTTCGTAGGATGATGTCGGCAATGAACTCAAGCGGCAGGCGGGTCCCTTGTCGGCGCTTCCCTTTTCCCAGCACATGCGCTCGCTGCAGCGTCGGTTGCGGCTGATCGCCGGGCTGGTCCTGCTCGTCTTCGTGACGATGCACCTCGTCAATGCGGCCCTCGGCCTGATCTCCATCGAGGCCATGGAACAGGCCAAGCCGTTTCTGCAACTGCCCTGGCGCACCATGCCGGGCCTGGCATTGCTGTCGGCCGCGGCCCTGGTGCATGGCGCCCTCGGCCTCATGGCGATTGCCAGGCGGCGGAGCCTGGCCCTGTCGCGCACGGACTGGGTGCAGATCGGGCTGGGCCTGCTCGCGACGCCCCTCTTGATCAACCACATCCTGTTCGCACAGGTGTTCAGCCTGATCGATGCCGACTTCAAGCCCGATTTCGGCCTGGTGCTGGCGGCCTATTGGCACTTCGCCCCGGCCAATGCCCTCTTGCAGGTGCTTGCCGTGGTGGTGGTCTGGGTGCATGGCGCGGTGGGGCTCTATACCTGGCTGGTGCTCAAGCCGGCCTGGCGGCGCCTCGGCCTGATCCTGACGCCGCTGTTCTTCATCCTGCCGGTCGCCGCCCTGCTCGGTTTCGTGCAGGGCGGCAAGGATGCCATGGCCAGGCTCGCCGCCGAGCCCGAATGGCAGGCGGCGATCGCTGCGAGCATGGGGCGTTTCAGCGCGGCGCAGGCCGAGATCGGCGCCATCCGCGACGCTACCCTGCTGGCTTATGCCGGCCTGGTGCTGCTGGCTTGCGGCGTGATGCTGAGCCGTATGCTGGGGAACCGGCAGCGAGTGGTCAGCGTGCATTATGACGGTGATCTCCTCGGCCAGGGACGGCCCGGCCTTTCCCTGCTGGAGGTCAGCCTGGCCAGCGGCGTTCCCCATGCCCATGTCTGCGGCGGCCGGGGCCGGTGCGGGACCTGTGTGGTCGCCGTCGACGAAGGGGAGGCCAACCTGTCGCCGATCGGTGTCGACGAACGGGCGACGCTTGCGCGCATTCACGCCGGTGCCGGCCAGCGCCTCGCCTGCCAGGCCCGATTGTTGGGCGAGAGCGTTTCGATCAGCCGCCTGCGTCCGGCCTATGCCGACGTCACCGCGGCGCGTGACCCTGCAGGCTGGACGGCAGCTTCGGCCGGCGGGGTGATACCACAGCCCATCCCGTCGCAGGCCGCGCCATGAGCACACGCAGCGTCCTTTCCATCCTGGCAGGCGCTTCGGCCGCCGGCCTGGTCCTGCAGCGGGCGCAGGCGGAAACGCTTGCCGCCGCCGCACTGATCCAGGACCAGGCGGTCCAGCAGGGGCAGCTTTCGGCCTTCGTGGCCAGCCTGCTGCAGGCCGCCAAGCATCGCCTCGCCGGCATCGCCGACAGTCTCACCCTGGCGCCCGGTGAGTTCGCCCGCCTTGCCTCGGACGTCTCCACCGCAATGCCGACGGGCAACGGCATCGTCACGCTGACCTATGGCCTCATCCTGCTCATCGTCGGGGCGGGGGCAGAATGGCTCTATTGGACCTATGCCACGCCGGCGGTGATCGCGTTGGAGGCTGCCGCCGTCACGAGCCGCCGCGCGGCATTCAGCCTCGCCATGCGGCGCCTCGGCCTGCGTGCCTTCGGCCTGGTGTTGTTCGTGGTGAGCATTGTCGGCGCCGCCGCCTATTTCGACTGGCCGTCCGGCTTCGACGGCTTCGTGATCGCCTCGATCCTGCTCATCGTGTTCGTGCGCCTGGCCTGGCTCATGGCTGATATCATCGCCGCACCCGGTCATCCGCAATTGCGGCTCGGCGACATCGATCCCGCCCATGCCCAGCGCTTCGTGGCCGCCTTTGTCGGCATGGCCTTCCTGCTCGCCCTCAGCCACCTCCTGCCCGAACTCCTGGAATATGTCGCCGGCGCCCCGCATGCGGCTTCGGCGGTGCGGGTGATCTCGGCCACGCTCATCACACTGATCGTGCTGGCCGGTGTCCTGATCGGTCTGAGACGGGGCCGCGCCACGGCCAGCGCCAGCGGCCGGCTGCTGCCTCGCTTTCCCTATGGCTTCCTCGCCGCCGCGCTGATCCTCGGCATTTACGGCGTCTGGCTGGCGGCCGGCTCGACGCTCGCGACGCTGCTGGCGATCCTGGCCATCGTCGCGACGGTGCAGACGCGGCTCAGGCGCTGGGTGTTCTTCTTCTGGCCGGAGGAGGTCACGCCCGACGGCAGCACCATCGGCGCCGGCCTCATTCCCAACATCGTGTTGTCGCTGTCGCGCTATGGCGTGGTGCTCACCGGCATCGCCGCCGCCCTCATCGCCCTCGACGCGCCGATGCGCAACATGGCGGGAGGCGACAGCCCGCTGATGCGTTTCGTCCTGCACCTGCTCGGTGTCGCCGGCCTGGCGCTCGTCATCAATGTCGGCTGGGTCGCCATCCGCGAACTGATCGACCGGCGCCTGCGCAGCATCGGGCCCTTCGATCCCCATGCCGAGCCCGGGCCCAATGCGCGCCTGCGCACCCTGCTGCCGCTGCTACGCATGACCAGCGCCATCGTGCTGTTGGTACTGCTGGTGCTCTCCGCCCTCTGGACCCTCGGCATCGAGATCACGCCGCTGCTGGCCGGCGCGGGCGTGCTCGGGCTCGCCGTCGGCTTTGGTGCCCAGGCCCTGGTGCGCGACATTATCGCCGGTATCTTCTACTTGGTCGAGGACGTCTTCCGCATCGGCGAATATATCGAGAGCGGTTCGAGCACCAAGGGTACGGTGGAGCGCATCACCCTGCGCACCGTGGCGCTGCGCCACCACAACGGACCCCTGCATTTCGTGCCCTATGGCTCGCTCGGCACCGTGCGCAACAATTCGCGCGACTGGGTGATCGAGAAGTTCAACCTGCCGCTGCCGGTGAGCGTGGATTCCGAACAGGTCCGCAAGATCATCAAGAAGGTGGGCGAGGGTATGCAGGCCGATCCTGATATCGGCCCGATGATCCGCGAGCCGCTGAAAGCCAAGCTCTATCGCATCGATCCCGGCATCAAGATCTTCCGCTGCAAGTTCCAGACCGCACCGGGCAAGCAGTTCGACGTCAGGGCCGAAGCCTATAAGCGCATCGAGGCCGCCCTGCAGGCCGCCGGCATCCGCTTCGCCGACGGGATGCAGACCGTGGTGATCCCGGGCTCACAAGTGAGCCCGGGCGGTCAGCCGGCTGTCGCCTGAGGTTTGCCGGTCCTCAGGCTTTCCCGTCGCTTCGGGTGACCCGATAGACGGCGGCCGGCGGCAGGTTCCAGAGTGCGCCGCCGATGCGCTTGGCTTCAAGGCCGAGATCGGAGAGGACGGCACGCGGAACGGGACAGCGCGGGCCGTAGGTGAACTGGTAGAAGGCGCCGTCCGGGCGCAGATAATGGAAGGCGCCGGCCACGATATCCGCCACCTTGTCGGGCGGCATCGACAGCAGGGGCAGGCCGCTGACCACGGCGCCGACGGGACTGCCCTGATAGAGCGCGTGCCGGGCGAGATGGGCGGCGTCCATCGAAAGGATGCGGGCGCGCGGGAAGCGGCGCTCCAGCATGCGGGCGAAATCGGCACCGAACTCGATCAAAGTGAGGTCGCTTTCGGCGACCCCGCGTGCCAGCAGAGCGCGGGTGAACACGCCGGTGCCGGGCCCGAGTTCCAGCACGGGGCCGAGCGCCGGGGAGATCTCGCGGGTCATCACCCGGGCAAGCGCGTCGCTGGAGGGCGCGACCGCGGCCACGCGCAGCGGGTTGCTCACCCAGGCTCGGAAGAAGCGGGAAAAATCGGCACAGGACGTGCCGGGATCGGTCAAACGAAGCTCGGCTGATGGTTCGGCCATATCACACCTGTCAGTTTCTCGGAGATGGTCCAGAGTCGGGCTGCGAGGGCTGGATCCCGGGCCTTGTCGCCGACACTGGCATCCCCGACCGGCCCCTTGAGTTCGAACATGTCTTGCGGGCCGTAATAGCCTGACGGCCTGGCCTCGGTTGCTGTCGCCGCGAACAAGGTCGGCAGTGCCCCCTCGGCGGCGGATTGGGACATCAAAGGCTGCATCAGCCGGGTCAGCCAGGCCATCGGGTGAGGGCGGCTGCGGCCGAGGCGTGGACCGCTGGTCTGCAGATCCGTGACGGCATAGCCGGGATGGGCGGCATTGCTGAGCAGGCCCCAATCGAAGGCGTTGCTGCGCCGCTGCAGTTCGAAGGCGAAGAGGATCATGGCGAGCTTGGACTGGGCGTAGGCCCGCCAGGGCTTGTAGCTGGTGCGCCATTGCAGGTCGTCGAAATGGATATCGGCCAGCAGCCGGTGGGCCCCGCTGCTGAGATTGACGACACGTGGGGCCTTGCCCCGGCGCAGCAGGGGCAGCAATCGGCCGGTGAGGGCGAAATGGCCGAGATAGTTGGTGCCGAACTGCAATTCGAAGCCGTCCCGGGTCTCGTGCCGGATGGGTGGTGTCATCACCCCGGCATTGTTGACGAGGAGATCCAGCCCCTCCTGTTCGTTGCCCAGGCGATCGGCAAAGGCCGTGACGGCGCCGAGATCCGCCAGGTCGAGATCGGCATAGCGGATGGTGGCAGCGGGACAATGGGCGCGGATGCGCGCGAGCGCCTGCTGCCCCTTGGCCGGATTGCGCCCGGTCAGCAGCACATCGGCGCCCGCCTGCGCCAAGGCCAGGGCGGTCTCGTAGCCGAGACCGCCGGTCGCGCCGGTGATCAGGACGCGCCGCCCCTTCTGGGGCGGCATGTCACGGATAGTCCAGGCCGCGCTGGTTGCGCTCATGGTGTCAGGCTCTCAGCAGGGCCGGAAGTTCGGCGCCGTCGAAATCGGTGGAGGCGCTGACCTCGGCCCAGTCGGCAGCGGCCTTCTGCCGGGCCGCCTCCGCCTGGCGGTAGACATGGAGTGCGTCACTGCCGAGAAGCAGGTGAGCCGGCAATGTTTCTCGAGTGGAGATATCGACGACGAGCCGAGCGATTTTCTCGGGATCGCCGACCTCGTTGCCGACATAAGCCTTCATGCGCTTGAGGACCGCACCGACGCTGGGCTCGTAGTCGGGCAGGATGTCGCTGGCGGCGTCACGGGCCGTGTAGCCCCAATCAGTGCGCATGCCGCCGGGTTCCAGGGCGATGACCTTGACGCCGAAGGGCGCGACCTCCTGGGCCAGCACCTCGGTGAAACCGCCCACCGCCCATTTGGCCGCCTGATAGGCGCTGAGACCGGGGGTGGCGACGCGTCCGCCGACGGAGGAGATGTTGATGATGTGGCCGGATCGCTGGCTGCGCATCACCGGCAGGGCCGCCCGGATCAAGTTGACCACGCCGAAGAAATTGGTCTCGACCTGGGAGCGGAAATCCTCCTCCTCGGTCTGTTCGAAGGGTGTCAGATGGCCGAAGCCGGCATTGTTGACGAGGACGTCGAGGCGGCCATAGGCCGCGACGGCAACGTCGACGGCGCGGCGGGCCATGGCTGGATTGGTGACGTCGAGCGCCGGATTGAGCAGGTTGTCGCCATAAAGCTGTTTGAGGTCGGCAAGGCGCTCCGGATCGCGCGCTGTCGCCACCACCTTGTTGCCGGCGGCCAGCGCCGCTTCGAGGATCGAACGCCCCAGCCCGCGGCCGGCGCCCGTGATCAGCCAAATCTTAGACATGGTTCACTTCCCGTTTCGGTGAATAAAGAGTGTGCACTCACTCATTTAACGTGTAAAAGAGTTCGGCGACTAAGAGTGTCCTAGCTGCCCAGGCCGCCCCAGAAGATCTGGAAGCCGGCCTGCTTGTAGGCTTCCCGTCTTTCCGGATCACGCGCCGTGAATTCCAGCGTGGTCTCCGCGAGTGCCTCGAAGGAGGCACTCAGGAACGCCATGGGCTGGTCCTTGAGCGGGCCAAGCGCATGGGCCTGTTCGAAAGCGGCACTGACGTCCCGAAAGGCCGCACTGCCGGCCTGCCTGCTGGCCGGGGTGATGCGCTCGGATACGCCGAGTTGGCGCATGGCCTTGCGCTTCACCGGATATTTCGCGCCCCAGTCGATCCAATGGCTCCAGATGTGCCAGGCACGCTCCCTGATGCTGGCATTCGAAACGAAGCCTTGCATGATGGCTCCGCCGAGCTCGGTCTTGAGGGTCAGGTAGAGCTGGTTGAGCAGCTCGTCCTTGTTGGCGAAATATTTGAACAACGTGCCCTCGGCGATCTCCGCACCCTGGGCGATCTTCGCCGTCGGCGCGCCGATCCCCATGGCCGCCACCAACCGGGTGGCGGATGCCAGGATCGCCTGGCGCTTTGCTTCGCTGAGGGGGCGTGCCACGGTTCGACTTCATTTGAGTGAGTACATGCTCATTTATAGAAGGCGCGAGACGTTTCGTCAAGATCCAAGATTGGGTTTCCAGCAGGGCGGACGTCATCCGTAGGCGTTAACTTGAGGCGAGGGGCGCGACGCCAATCGCCCCTTCGCCCCGTCCTTACGGGGAGAAGGTAAGGATGAGGGGCAGCTCGACCTCATAAATTACACCCTTGGAGCAGCCCCTCACCTCTATCCTCTCCCCGTAAGAACGGGGCGAGGGGGCTCATATGTCGAGTTTCATCTCCAACCGCCTCATCTTGCCCAACCCCTCAAGTCAGTGCCTATGAACGCCTTCTCCGCGCTTCCGGAAATGGCGGGCGCCGCCTTGCGGTATCGGCGGGGGCGGATCACAATACCGACGGCGAGGGATGATACTGTCGGAGCGAAGGAGATTCGGCCGCTTCAATCCGGTAACACCGGGATCGCGGACCGTATCGAGCTCGCTGCCGCCGCATGAAAGCGGTGCCCGGGCCGGGAGGGGAGAGGCATGTCTGATACGGTCGGCCTGAGGCGCATGCGCCTTTGCGGGCGGGGTGGCTAGTGGACATTCCGCGCCTGCCTGCTTTGCGATCCTACCATTCCTGGATCGCCAACGAGACCCTGGAAGATTATTCGCTGCGCTATGCAGCCAGATCCTTCCGGCGCTGGTCCCCCTTTGTCATCGCCAATACGGCGCTTGGCGGCATCTCCTTCCTGGCACTGGAGGCGATCGGCGGCACCATCACGCTGAGCTATGGTTTTGCCAACGCCTTTCCGGCCATCCTGGTCACCTGCCTGTTCGTGTTCGTGACCAGCCTGCCGATCGCCTATTATTCGAGCCGCTACAACATCGACATGGACCTGCTCACCCGCGGGGCCGGCTTCGGTTATATCGGCTCGACCATCACCTCGCTGATCTACGCCACCTTCACCTTCATCTTCTTCGCCCTCGAAGGGGCGATCATGGCGCAGGCGCTGAAGCTCTTCGCCAATGTGCCGCTGGTGCTCGGCTACATCATCTCCTCGCTGGTGATCATCCCGATCACCTTCATGGGCGTCACCATGATCTCGAAGCTGCAGATGCTGACCCAGCCGGTCTGGATCGGCCTGCATCTGCTCCCCTTCGTCTATATCGCCATCGACCATCCCGGCACGCTCGGCGAATGGGTCGCCTTCGCCGGCAGTGCGACGGGGGGCGGGGAGTTCAACCTCCTCGCCTTCGGTTCGGCGATCGGCGTGCTCGGCGCCCTGTCGATCCAGATCGGCGAGCAGGTCGACTTCCTGCGCTTCCTGCCGGACAAGACCGAGGAAAATCGCTGGCGCTGGTGGACTGCGGTGATCGCGGCGGGGCCGGGCTGGATCGTGGTCGGCGGGTTCAAGATCCTGTGCGGCAGCTTCCTGGCGGTGCTGGTGGTCAGTTCGGGCCTGCCGCAGGCGACGGCGCTCGAGCCGGTGCATATGTATATCAAGGCCTATGAGTATGTGAGCGCCGATACGGCCGTGGTGCTGGCCGCCGCCGTGGTGTTCGTGCTGATCTCGCAGGTCAAGATCAACGTCACCAACGCCTATGCCGGCTCGCTCGCCTGGTCGAACTTCTTCTCGCGCGTCACCCACTACCATCCGGGCCGGGTGGTCTGGCTGATCTTCAACATCCTGATCTCGCTACTCCTGATGCTGCTCGGCATCTTCCAGACCCTGGCGCTGGTGCTGGCCGTCTATTCCATCATCGCCTCGGCCTGGATCGGCTCGATCTTCGCCGATCTCGCCATTCTCAAGCCGCTCAAGGTCAGCCCGCCTTTCACCGAGTTCAAGCGGGCCTATCTCCACAATTTCAACCCGGTCGGCTGCGGCTCGATGGCGCTCGCTTCCATCGTCGCCGTGCTCTGCTTCGTTGGGAGCTTCGGCTCCTTGGCGGAAGCCTATGCGGCGCCGATCGCCTTCTTCACGGCCCTCACCAGCGCGGTCGCGATCGGCGTGGCGACCGGGGGGCGTTATTATCTGGCACGCCCGCGCGAGGAAGTCGCCGCCCGCCGGCAGGCCATTGTCACCTGCGAGATCTGCGGTCTCGACTATGAGCGCCCCGACATGGTGCATTGCACCTTCTATGACCGGCCGATCTGCTCGCTGTGCTGCAGCCTGGATTCGCATTGCCATGATGTCTGCAAGTCGCCCGGCGGCGTGCTGGAGGATCAGCGCTCGCGCTATTTCGGGCGCACGCTGATCGGCAAGATCGCCCCGCATATGGGCCAGCGCCTGCTCAAGGTCGGGGGCGTCGGATTTGCGCTCACCATCGTCACCGCCGCGGTGTTCCTGCTCACCTACCGCCTGATCGAACCCGGGGCCGAGGAGCCGCATCTCGACAGTGGCGCCCTGCTGCTCAGGGTCTTTCTGGCTCTCCTGCCGCTGCTCGGCATCGGTGCCTGGTGGATCGTGCTCTCGCACGAAAGCCGCGAGCTTGCCGAGCGTGACCTGGTCGCCTCGCTGGAGCGCCTGCACAAGGCCCAGCAGGAACTGGCGAGCAATGAACGCCTGGCCGCGATCGGCCAGATGACGGCCACGGTCAGCCATGAATTGCGCAATCCGCTCGGCACGCTGGTGACCTCGGCGGACGTGCTCAGGCGTTCGCTGCGCGATGCCGGCGAGCCGGTGATGGGCGAGCTGCAGCGCCTGCAGCGCAATGCCTGGCGCTGCGTGCGCATCATCGAGGACCTGCTCGACTTTTCGCGCAAGCGGCCTCTGGTGCTCGCGCCCGTCGCCATCGATGCCTGGGTCCGTCAGCAGGCCAGCGAGCAGGATGCGGGAACCCGCGCCCTGATCACGCTCAGGCTCGAAGCCGATTGCGCCGTGCCGGCGGATGCCGAGCGGCTGCGCCAGGCTTTTTCCAACGTGCTCGTCAATGCGGTGCAGGCCTGCGAGGGCCGGGCACAGGACGAGGGTGCCATCACCATTTCCACACGCCGGGAAGGGGAGCGGATGGTACTCGCCATTGCCGACAAGGGCAGCGGCATGTCCGCCGAGGTGGCTGCCCGCATCTTCGAGCCCCTGTTCAGCACCAAGGCCTTCGGCGTCGGGCTCGGCATGCCCTTGGTCAAGCGCATCCTCGAACAGCATGGCGGCGAAGTCAGGGTCGAGAGCGAAGCCGGAGAGGGCACGTTGATATCGCTGGCCCTGCCCTGCATTCCGGCGGCCCGGCCATGAAGGACGAGGACAGCGAGCTGCCGGCGGATATCATCGGCGCGTCGGGAACTTCCCCCGGGAGCGAGGAGGCCGGTACGCGCTGCGTGCTGATCGTCGACGACGATGTCGACTTCGCCTCCAGTCTCGCCGGCCTGCTGAGCCTGGAAGGCTATCACACCCCGATCGCCCACGATCCCGCGGCGGCCCTCGACATGCTCGGTCGCGAGCGTATCGCCGTGGCGCTGGTCGACGTCCGCCTCGGCCTCGGCGACGGCGTCGATCTCGTCCGCGCCCTGCGCCAGCGCAATCCCGATCTCGTCTGCGTGATGGTCACGGCCTATGCCTCGATCGAGACGGCGGTGGAGGCCCTCAAGGCAGGGGCCTATGACTACCTTTCCAAGCCCTTCTACACCGAGGAATTGCTGGCCCTGCTCGATCGCTGCTTCGAGCGTATCCGCTTGGTGGAAGAGAAGAGCCGGATTGCCGAGCGCCTCCGCCAGACCCAGCGCCTGGAGGCGATGGGACAGCTCGCCAGCGGCATCGCCCACGACTTCAACAATATATTGGCGGTGCTCTATTCCAATCTGCGCTGGCTGCAGGAACGGCTCGATAGCCAGCCGGAGCTGCACGAACTCGTTGCCGATGCCCTTGATGCCACCAGGTCCGGCTCCGAGCTGGCGTCGCGCCTGCTGCGCTTCGGGGCCAAGCGCATGGAAGAGACGGCGGTCGTCGCTCTCGGTACGGAATTGCCGCCCCTGATGCGCGTCCTCACCCGCACGCTGGGCGACAAGGTCGCTGTTGTCCTCGACGTCGCACCGGATCTCCATCCGGTCGAGATCCCGACCGGCCAGCTCGAATCGAGCCTGCTCAATCTTGCCCTCAATGCCCGCGACGCCATGCCGGAAGGCGGGCGCCTGACCTTTGCGGCCAGCAATCTCCTGGTGCCGCCGGAGGATGCCCGCGTGGCCTCGGGCCTGCTGCCGGGCGCCTATGTGCTGCTGGCGGTGACCGATACAGGGCAAGGCATGCCGGTGGCGGTCCGGCGCCGGGCCCTCGAACCCTTGTTCAGTACCAAGCCGTCCGGCGAAGGCAACGGCCTCGGCCTCGCCATGGTCGATGCCTTCGTGCGCCAGGCCGGCGGGCGCCTCGGCATCGTCAGCGCGCCGGGCGAGGGTACCACGATCAATCTCTATCTGCCGCAGGCAAGGCGGGAGGGAGGTTGAGAAACCCCTCATCCGGCTGCCGCCACCTTCTCCCGCAAGGGGAGAAGGGGCCAAAATGCCATAGGTCGCGGCCGGTGGGCGCAACCGCTGATTCGCACTGTGCTCACCTGATAAAATTCCTTCTCCCCTTGCGGGTGTCGTCAACTCTCTTGAGTTGACTAGAGGTCCCGGCAGGGGGATGAGGGGCCTACTCGCCCCGGGCCTCCGCCGAGAACATGTAGCCGACGCCACGGATGGTCTTGATATATTGGGCGTCGCGCACATCGTCGCGTAGCTTGCGGCGAATCTTGCCGATCAGCACGTCGATGCTGCGGTCATAGGGCGTCCAGCTGCGGTTGGCGACGATATCGAGGATCTGGTCGCGCGAGAGGATGCGCCCGCGTCGTTCGACCAGGGCCGACAGGATCTGGAACTCCTGGCTGGTCAGGCGTACGCGCTCGCCCTCTGGTGAGGAGAGCTCGTAGCGCGAGGGATCGAGCTGCCAGCCGGCGAAGCGAATGGCGGGCGAGGCGTTAGGCTCCACTGTTTCGGGTAGATTGATGCGGCGGGCGAAGCGGCGCAGCACGGTGCGGACCCGGGCCAGCAATTCGCGCGGCTCGAAAGGCTTGGTGATGTAGTCGTCGGCACCCAGTTCCAGGCAGACCACCTTGTCGATGGTGCTGTTCTTGCCGGACAGCATGATCACCGGCAGGTCGTATTGGCTGCGCAGGGCGCGCGCCAGGCTGAGGCCGTCTTCCCCGGCGGGGAAGGTCAGGTCGAGGATGACCAAGTCGAAGCTCTCGTCCGCCATGGCGCGGCGCATGGCCCGGCCCTCATTGGCGCTGGCAGTGGCAAAGCCTTCGCTCGCCAGGAATTTCTCCAGAAAGCGGCACAGCCGATGATCGTCATCGACCACGAGAATGCGAGGCTTGGTATCGCGAGACTTGGCGTCGGTGGCTGGCATGGCGGCAGGATAGTCGCAATGCCGCCTGTGGTCGAGACGGGCACAAGGCCATGACGACTGGCGCACAAGGCCGCGATCGGGGCTTTCGTGCCGATTTCGCTGGAAAACCGGGTGGTATGGCGAAGGGATCATCGATCCGCGGCGCATCTTCGCCTTCCTGGTTACAAAAAATTACACAAACCGTGGTCGGACGATTCATGGCGGTTACAGGGCCCGCCTAGGCTCCCCTTGCACGAACGGCCAGGCTGTCCCTTGCGGCGCCGGCACAGAACATCGTGACGGTTCGGCCCGGAGTTCCCCGCAGGCCGGCCCCAGGAGGAGGAACCGATGCCCAAGACCGTATTCTCCGTCGATCTGAAAAAGGCGCCCGAGGACCAGGCGATCAAGACCCATAATCGCTGGCATCCCGACATTCCGATGGTCGAGACCTTCAAGCCCGGCGATGTCTTCCGCGTCGAATGCTATGACTGGACCGGCGGCCAGATCGGCAACAACAACAGTGCCAACGACGTGCGCGACGTCAACCTCACCCGCGTGCACTATCTCTCCGGTCCCTTCGGGGTCGAGGGCGCCGAGCCCGGCGATCTCCTGGTCGTCGATATCCTCGACATCGGCGCCCTGCCGGATTCCGAATGGGGCTTCAACGGCCTGTTTGCCAAGGAGAATGGCGGCGGCTTCCTCACCGAGCACTATCCCAACGCCACCAAATCGATCTGGGATTTCAAGGGCATCTACACCACCTCGCGCCATGTGCCGGGCGTGCGCTATCCCGGCCTGATCCATCCTGGCCTGATCGGCTGCCTGCCCGACCACAAGCTGCTCGCCGAGGCCAATCGGCGCGAGGCCGAACTGGTTGCGACCGATCCCGAGCGCGTGCCGCCGCTCGCCGCGCTTCCGTTCGGCGATACGGCGCTGATGGGCCAGATGACGGGCGATGCCGCCCACAGGGCGGCCGCCGAGGCCTGGCGCACGGTGCCGCCGCGCGAACATGGCGGCAATTGCGACATCAAGAACCTGTCACGCGGCTCCAAGGTCTACTTCCCCGTCTATGTGAAGGGCGGCGGGCTTTCGATGGGCGATATCCACTTCTCGCAGGGCGACGGCGAGATCACATTCTGCGGCGCCATCGAGATGGCCGGCTGGATCGACATCAGCGTCGACGTCATCAAGGGCGGCATGGCCAAATACGGCATCATCAATCCGATCTTCAAGCCGAGCCCGATCGACCCGCATTTCGACGACTACCTCATCTTCGAGGGCATCTCGGTCGACGAGCATACGGGCGAGCAATATTATCTCGACGCCCATGTCGCCTATCGGCGCGCCTGCCTCAACGCCATCGAATATCTCAAGAAGTTCGGCTATTCCGGCGAACAGGCCTATTCGATCCTGGGCACGGCGCCGGTGGAAGGGCGCATTGCCGGCATCGTCGACATTCCCAATGTCTGCGCGACGCTGGCCATTCCCACGGCCATCTTCGACTTCGACATCAATCCGAATGCCTCGGGGCCGACCAAGAAGGTGTCGGGCGCCGACGTCGCCAGGACCAGCTGATCATCGCCTCGCATACATCATGAAACCTGCGCCTCGGCCGGAATGCCATCTCCGGTCGACGCGTTGCGTGGAGAGGAAACGCGATCATGCTGCTCGGATTTGCACTGCTTTACGTGGGTGCCGTCCTGTTCCTGAATGGCCTGTGGCTCATGGGCAGGATCGACGACAAGGAGATCGTCGTCATTAATGTCGTCTCCGGCTTCGTCACTTTGTGCGTCGCCCTGTCGTCGGCCTTCGGCACCAAGGCCGATGCCGCCTCGATCAAGGCCGCCGCTCTGACGCTGTTGTTCACCACCACCTATCTGTGGGTCGCCTATAACCGGGTGGTGACGGTCGACGGACGGGGCCTAGGCTGGTTCAGCCTGTTCGTGGCCGTCACCGTCGTGCCCATCGCCTTCCAGGGCCTGACCTCGGCCCAGAGCCTCACCGATACCTGGCTCGGCCTGAACTGGGCGATCTGGGCCGTGCTCTGGTTCATGTATTTCCTGCTGCTGGCGCTCAAGCGCCCGATCCTCAAGGTGACGGGGCTGGCCACCGTAGCCTCCGGCATCATCACCGGCTGGATCCCGGGCTTGCTGCTGCTGGAAGGCAAGCTGTGAACCGGCCGCGGGGTACGCCCCGCGGCATCTTCCGCATATCGGTTGGAGAGAACCATGCCGCTTTACAATTATGTCTGCGACGATTGCGGCCCTTTCGACGAATGGGTGCCGATGGCGGATGCCGCCAAGGCCTGCGCCTGCCCCAATTGCAGCGAGCCCGGCCAGCGCGACGTCGCCTCCCCGCAGCTCAGCCTGATGAACGGCACGCTGCGCCGCGCTCTTGCTCGTTCCGAAAAGAGCGGTACCGAGCCGAAGGTGGTGAAGAAGGCCCACCTCGCCGGCTGCGGCTGCGGAATCTGCAAGGTCGGCAAGAAGGGGCCCTCCACGCGTCACAAGTGGATGATCGGGCATTGAAATCCTGGAGCGCGGA